>NZ_JBBCXG010000036.1:0-211 GCF_037145535.1 Oerskovia sp. USHLN155 | reverse complement strand
CGGTGGCGGCGAGCGTCGCTCCTACGGTGACCGCCCCCAGTCCTCCGGCTCCGGTGAGCGTCGCTCCTACGGTGACCGCCCCCAGTCCTCCGGCTCCGGTGAGCGTCGCTCCTACGGTGACCGCCCCCAGTCCTCCGGCTCCGGTGAGCGCCGTTCCTACGGTGACCGCCCGCAGTCCGGTGGCGGGTCCTACGGTGGCGGCGAGCGTCGC
>NZ_JBBCXG010000035.1:0-223 GCF_037145535.1 Oerskovia sp. USHLN155 | reverse complement strand
GGGGGGGGGGGGGGGGGGGGGGGGGGGGGGGGGGGGGGGGGGGGGGGGGGGGGGGGGGGGGGGGGGGGGGGGGGGGGGGGGGGGGGGGGGGGGGGGGGGGGGGGGGGGGGGCGGGGGGGGGGGGGGGGGGGGGGGGGGGGGGGGGGGGGGGGGGGGGGGGGGGGGGGGGGGGGGGGGGGGGGGGGGGGGGGGGGGGGGGGGGGGGGGGGGGGGGGGGGGGGGG
>NZ_JBBCXG010000034.1:0-223 GCF_037145535.1 Oerskovia sp. USHLN155 | reverse complement strand
GCAGTTCTTGTTGTTCTTCTTGTTGAGCAATGGTGTGACGGTGCTGCAGCTGGCGTTGATGCCGGCGTTCAAGGCGGCGTTCGGGATGACGGGGTTGGTGGACACGAGTTTCCAGGTGTTGCCGGTGGGGTCGAATCCTGATGGTTCGCCGTTCTTCGTGTTCGACTACGCGGCGGGGGGCCTGCCTGAGGGTGGGGGCGGGTTGGCGTACTTCTTGGCGGTG
>NZ_JBBCXG010000033.1:0-223 GCF_037145535.1 Oerskovia sp. USHLN155 | reverse complement strand
CCCCGTACCCGTGATGTTCCACCACCCACCCGAAGATGGACAGGTACTGACACGAACCGTCATGGACGAGCTCTTCGTTAATGTTCCACCCTTGAGCAACCATCCACCCACACGTTCGGCGAGTGCCATGGCCTCTGCACAACCAGCACCCAGGGGCGCCGGCTGTGAGTGATGCTCCTTAGAAAGGAGGTGATCCAGCCGCACCTTCCGGTACGGCTACCTT
>NZ_JBBCXG010000032.1:0-223 GCF_037145535.1 Oerskovia sp. USHLN155 | reverse complement strand
CCCCGTACCCGTGATGTTCCACCACCCACCCGAAGATGGACAGGTACTGACACGAACCGTCATGGACGAGCTCTTCGTTAATGTTCCACCCTTGAGCAACCATCCACCCACGCGTTCGGCGAGTGCCATGGCCTCTGCACAACCAGCACCCAGGGGCGCCGGCTGTGAGTGATGCTCCTTAGAAAGGAGGTGATCCAGCCGCACCTTCCGGTACGGCTACCTT
>NZ_JBBCXG010000031.1:0-379 GCF_037145535.1 Oerskovia sp. USHLN155 | reverse complement strand
GTCCACGCACTCGTCCGGATGGATGTACAACGACCGCTTGCCCTCATAGATGCAGTCCACCGGACACTCCTCGATGCACGCCTTGTCCTTCACGTCCACACAAGGCTGAGCGATCACATAGGTCACGGCGGACCACCTTTCTGGAGGGTTCTGGCTGCCCGCAGGAAGGCCCCGGCAGCGTCGCGCGTGGTGCGCGCCGCGGTGCCGGGGCCTTTCCCGTTCACGCGGGTCTCGTCGTACCGGGCGCGCGGCGCCCGGCACTGGTCACGAGGGTCAGGCGGGGATGATGAGGCCTTCGCCCTGGGTGCGGGCGCGGGCGAGGCGTGCGTCGGCGTCGGCCCAGTTGACGAGGTTCCACCAGGCGGTGACGTAGTCGGCG
>NZ_JBBCXG010000030.1:0-625 GCF_037145535.1 Oerskovia sp. USHLN155 | reverse complement strand
CGCAGTTCTCGGCGTCGTCGGAGGAGACGGCGGCGCAGTCGGGGGTGGTGGCTGCGGCTGCGGAGCAGGTGTCGCAGAACGTGCGGACGGTGGCTGCGGGTGCTGAGCAGATGGGGGCGTCGATTCGGGAGATCGCGCAGAACTCGAACGAGGCGGCGAAGGTGGCCAATCGTGCGACGGATCGTGCGGCGTCGACGAATGTGACGGTGCAGAAGCTGGGGACGAGCTCGCAGGAGATCGGTGATGTGGTGAAGGTGATCACCTCGATCGCTGAGCAGACGAATCTGTTGGCGTTGAACGCGACGATCGAGGCGGCTCGTGCGGGTGAGGCGGGCAAGGGGTTCGCGGTGGTGGCTTCTGAGGTCAAGGAGCTGGCGCAGGAGACGGCGAAGGCGACGGAGGACATCGCTCGTCGGGTGGAGGCGATCCAGGACGACACGTCGAGTGCGGTGGGGGCGATCGGTGAGATCGCGGACATCATCGGGCGGATCAACGACTATCAGCTGACGATCGCGTCGGCGGTGGAGGAGCAGACCGCGACGACGACGGAGATGTCTCGTGGGGTGCAGGAGTCCGCGACGGGTGCTTCGGAGATCGCGGGCAACATCACCGGCATCGCGACCGC
>NZ_JBBCXG010000029.1:0-633 GCF_037145535.1 Oerskovia sp. USHLN155 | reverse complement strand
CATGGCTGTCTACACCCTTCCCGAGCTGTCGTACGACTACGGCGCACTCGAGCCCCACATCTCCGGCCGCATCATGGAGCTGCACCACTCCAAGCACCACCAGGCCTACGTGACCGGCGCCAACACGGCACTCGAGAAGCTCGCCGAGGCCCGCGACTCCGGCGACCTCGCCGCGGTCAACCTCCACGAGAAGAACCTCGCGTTCAACCTCGGCGGACACGTCAACCACTCCGCGTTCTGGACCAACCTCTCCCCCGAGGGCGGCGGCGAGCCCACCGGCGACATCGCCGCAGCCATCGCCGAGGACTTCGGCTCCTTCGAGAAGTTCAAGAAGCACTTCGCCGCCGTCGCCGCAGGCGTCCAGGGCTCGGGCTGGGCCATCCTCGCCTGGGACACCCTCGGCAAGAAGCTCATCATCGTCCAGCTCTACGACCAGCAGGGCAACATCGCCCTGGGCCTGGTCCCGATCGTCCTGCTCGACGTCTGGGAGCACGCCTACTACCTGGACTACCAGAACGTGCGCGCCGACTACGTCACCGCCTGGTGGAACCTCGTCAACTGGGCCGACGCCGACGCACGCCTCGCCCGCGCCCGCACCCAGGGCGAAGGCCTCATCATCCCCGCCTGACCCTC
>NZ_JBBCXG010000028.1:0-842 GCF_037145535.1 Oerskovia sp. USHLN155 | reverse complement strand
GAGATCTTCGCCGCGCCGGGGGCGAGCTCGCCGAGCTTGGTGCTGAGGGTGGTGGCACCGGTTGCCGCAGCGGCTGCGCCGTCGGCGACCTGCTGCGATCCCGCGTTCACCCGCGCTGCCCCGCTCGAGAGATCGCTCAACCCGGCGGACAGCAGAGCGGACCCGTCCGCGACCTTCTGGGCTCCGACCTGGAGCGACTGGGCGCCCTTGTCCAGGCCCGCGCTCCCCGACTGCAGCCCGGCAGCACCCGTGCTCAGTGCGCGCGCGCTGTTCACGAGCCCCTTCTCGGCCGTGAAACCGCCGTGGAGGTCCGTGGTTCCCTGGGCCAGTGCCGCCGCCCCGCCCTTCACCGACGACGCCCCCGCGGAGAGGTCTCCTGCGGCGCCGGCGAGCCGGTCGAGCTGAGCCTTGAGGGGCGAGTCGGCGGGCACCGATGCGGCGAGAGCCGTGAGGTTCTCTGCGAGCGACGCGGCCCCGGCCTGGACGCCGTCGGCCCCCGCGGAGACACCAGCGGCCCCGGCTCGCAGGGACTCTGCGGCACCTGCAGCCTTGTCGATCCCCGCCGACAGCGCGCCGGCACCGGCCTGAACCTGTGATGCCCCGGCAGCGACCGAGGCCGACCCGGTCGCGAGGGCGGTGGCGCCGTCGGAGACGTCACGCGCTCCTACGGCGAGTGCGGTGCTCTTCGTCGACGCGGAGGCCGCACCGGAAGAGAGGTTCGACGCGCCCTGTGCGAGGTCTGCTGCACCGGGTGCGAGCTCGGTGGCGAGCTTGCCGCTGAGCTCGCCGGAACCGGCGTGGAGCTGGGCTGCGCCGTCGGCGACCTTGGCCGCACCGGGCGC
>NZ_JBBCXG010000027.1:0-1140 GCF_037145535.1 Oerskovia sp. USHLN155 | reverse complement strand
TGAGTTCACGCCCCTGATTCGTGCGATTCAGGGGCGTGAACTCACTTCTCGGCGGGACACGGCGAGTGTCCACAGGTGCGCCGCAGGCGCCCGTGTCCACAGCTCGCGCGCTTCAGCCCCCGCACCCACTCCCGTCGCGGCACAGTGCCCGCATGCGCACCGACGAGCCCTTCACCCTGGCCGAGGGCCAAGCCTCCGGGCTCTCCCCGAAGGCGCTGCGGCACCGGCGCCTCGCGATCCCGACCCGCGGCCTGCGCGTCGCGGCAGAGCAGGCCGACGCTCTCCCGGTCCGGGCCGCCGCCATCTTGCGATGCGCGCCCACAGGCTCCGCGATCAGTCACGGCAGTGCGCTTCGTCTCCACGGCGTCGACCTCCCCTGGCAGGTCACACGCGATGATCGCGTGCACCTGAGCGTCCCCGGCAGCGCCGTCGTCCCACGTCGCACCGGATACGTGGCCCACACGTACGGCGCCGACCAGCTGCCGGTGCGGCTCCTGAACGGGCTGCTGGTCGTCACCCCCGAGCACGCGTGGCGACAGCTCGCCGGAACCCTGCCTCGCGACGAGCTGATCGTGCTCGGGGACTCGCTGCTGCGTCGCAAGTCCCCTGCCTCGACGCTCGGGCAGCTGCGGGAGACCGTGCGGGGCACGCCGGCTGGTGCACGCGGAGTCGCACGGATGCGGACCGCCCTTGACGACCTCCGCACCGGGACCGACTCGCCCATGGAGACGCGAACCAGGCTCGTGCTCGTCCGCGCGGGCCTGCCGTGCCCGCAGGTCAACGTCCCGGTCCTCGACGAGGACGGCCGTTTTGTCGCCCTGTCGGACATGGTCTACGTCGCCGAGAGAGTCGCGATCGAGTACGACGGCGACGTGCACCGCACCGACGCACGGACCTGGCGCCGGGACGTCGCGAAGAGGCAGTGGCTCGAGGACCTCGGGTGGCGGACCGTGGTGGTAACGGCCGACGACGTCTATCGCCACCCATCGCGTCTCGTGGCGCGCGTTGCCGCCCTGCTCAGGTCACGCGCAGTCCCGGGCCGTGACGAGAAGTGGGGGGGGGGCCCCCGCGGGGGGGGTTGGAGGGGGGGGACGGAAAGGCGAGGGCCGCCGCGCCCCCGCCGAGCAAACGCCCGGCCCC
>NZ_JBBCXG010000026.1:0-1183 GCF_037145535.1 Oerskovia sp. USHLN155 | reverse complement strand
CGCTGCGCAGGAGAGCGCGGCGACGATGCAGCGGATGAGCGTGGCGGTCGACGAGCTTGCCCAGGTCTCGGTCGAGCTGCGCACCCGCGTCGCCCAGTTCCGGATCTGAGCGAAGAACGTCAGCACGAGCCGGTACGGCACCCGCCGCACCGGGCAGCACCACCCCGGGAGCACCAGTCCCGGGCAGTCGACTCGGCCACGCGGGGCGTGGCCGACAGCAGGGGACACAGGTCCCCCCAGATCGAGAGGCGAGCGATGAGCGAGCAGCAGAACGCACCGCGCCGGCTGTGGGCCGACCGCCCGGTGCTGGTCAAGATCGTCATGTCCGTCCTTCTCATGGTGGTGGTGACCGCGGTCGTCACCGCGTTCGCGCTCAGCTCGATGCGTACGCTGCGGGCAGACGCCGCGCTGATGTACAGCGGCAACGTCGTCCCGCTCCAGCAGCTCACGGAGATCCAGCGCGCCTACCAGGGCGACCGGGCCCGGGTCGTCCAGTACGGCATCGCCGACGAGGAGACCCGCGGGACGCTCGTGGACGAGCTGGCCGAGCGCAAGGTCGACCTCCACTCGCAGATCGAGGCCTATCGCCCCAACGCGGTGAACGAGGCCGACGTCGACGCTCTGGTCGCCGCGCTCGACACGTACTACGCGGCGGCCGAGGGGACGCTGTTCCCGTTCGCGGACGAGGGCGACGCCGAAGGGTTCGCGACGTACTTCGACGAGACCATCCGTCCGTTGACGACGGGTGTCCTCGACGCCATGCAGGTGGAGACCGTCTCGCAGGGCGAGGAGGCGGCCGCTCTTGCCGACGAGACGGATGCCGTGGCGGCACGGTCGATCCTCCTCACGATCCTGGTCGCGGCGCTCGGTGCGGTCGCGGCGTCCGCCCTGGCCTACGTCGTGGCTCGCAACATCGCCCGCCGGATCGGCGCGGTGTCCTCGGCCCTGGCAGCGGTGGGCGACGGCGACCTGACGGTCTCCTCCGGCGTGACCGGGCGTGACGAGATCGGCACCCTGGCCGTCGACCTCGAACGCACGCAGGCGAACCTGCGTGCTCTCATCACGGGAGTGGTCGAGTCGTCGGTGACGATCGCGTCGAGTGCGGAGTCGTTGGCGGGGGTGTCGTCGCAGTTCTCGGCGTCGTCGGAGGAGACGGCGGCGCAGTCGGGGGTGGTGGCTGCGG
>NZ_JBBCXG010000025.1:0-1414 GCF_037145535.1 Oerskovia sp. USHLN155 | reverse complement strand
GTCGGCGGTGGAGGAGCAGACCGCGACGACGACGGAGATGTCTCGTGGGGTGCAGGAGTCCGCGACGGGTGCTTCGGAGATCGCGGGCAACATCACCGGCATCGCGACCGCCGCCTCGTCGACCGCGGAGGCGATCCAGCAGATGAACGACTCGATCGCCGAGCTCGCCCGGATGAGTGCCGACCTCCAGTCCGACGCCTCGAAGTTCGTGTACTGACGCACGCCCCACGATCCCGCACGAGCCAGCATCTGAGGAAGGAACAGCACGTGAACCGGCAGAGCGAAGCACCCGACGACCTCGCAGTCACGCTCGAGATCGCGCCCGAGGCGTTCGTCGAGTCCTCCCCCGACCCTCTGCCGACCACCGGCACGGTGTCGGGCGACGGGCCAGACGCGGCCCCTTCCCGGACCCCGGGCACGGAGCCGACGACGCGTGCCGCAGGCGGCAGCTTCCTGCGTTCGGTCCGCACCCGGATCCTCGGGCTCGTCGCGCTCCTCGTGGTCGCCATGATCGTGCTGGGCGCGGTGGCCGTCTCGACCACGGTCTCGCTCCGGGACCGCACGGAGCGGATCGCGATGATCCAGAGCACGCTCAACGCGCGCGTCATGGCTCTGCAGAGCTCGGTGTGGTCGTACCGTCTGGCGACCGGCGGGCTGGGTGACTACATGGGGGAGGCCGACGAGGCGGGCCCGCAGTTCGTCGCGATCGACGGGGCCCACGGTGCGGTGACGGCCGAGATGCGTGCGTTCGAGGACATCTACGCAGGGATCGGCGAGGCGGTGCCCGACCAGTACGGGTCGTTCGCCCTGTCCGTGAACGAGTACATCTCGATCGTCGAGGAGCGCAAGCTGCCGGCCTTCGAGGCGGAGGACCGCGCGGCCTTCCGGTCGGCGGACACGGACCTCGACAAGGTCGGGCAGCAGATGGGGGGCGCGCTCGACCGGCTCCAGTCCTACATCGACGACATCCTCGCGGACGAGACGGCCGGAGCAGCGAGCGAGGCGTCGACGGCGATCGTCACCCTCGTCGTCGTCATCGCGGTCGGCGCTCTCGGCGGGCTGACGCTGGGCTGGGTGACGTCGGGCCGGATCAAGACCGCGATCGTCGGCGTGCAGCGCACGGTCGAGGCGATCGCGGACGGAGACCTGACCCACGAGCCCGACGTCCACGGACGGGACGAGCTGGGAGACATGGCACGTGCCCTGTCCTCGGCCCAGGCGTCCTTGCGCGCCACGCTCTCGGGCGTCCTCGAGTCGTCGGTGACGATCGCGTCGAGTGCGGAGTCGTTGGCGGGGGTGTCGTCGCAGTTCTCGGCGTCGTCGGAGGAGACGGCGGCGCAGTCGGGGGTGGTGGCTGCGGCTGCGGAGCAGGTGTCGCAGAACGTGCGGACGGTGGCTGCGGGTGCTGAGCAGA
>NZ_JBBCXG010000024.1:0-1557 GCF_037145535.1 Oerskovia sp. USHLN155 | reverse complement strand
CAGGTGTTGCCGGTGGGGTCGAATCCTGATGGTTCGCCGTTCTTCGTGTTCGACTACGCGGCGGGGGGCCTGCCTGAGGGTGGGGGCGGGTTGGCGTACTTCTTGGCGGTGCAGGTCACGTTGTTGATCGCGCAGGTGATCAACTTCTTCGCCCAGCGCAACGTGACGTTCAAGTCGAACACCTCGATCTGGCGGGCGGCGTTCTGGTACGTGGTGGCGTACGTGGTGATCACGTTCGCGGCGGCGGCGTTGCAGGGCCTGTACAAGGCGCCGATCTACGAGCTGTTGATCGACACGTGGGGCCTGGGCAAGACCGGGGAGACGATGGCCGACATGGTCACGATGATCATCAACAGTGCTCTATCGTTCTGGGTGTTCTTCCCGATCTTCAAGATCATCTTCAAGCGTGACCCCGAGGTCCAGGCGCCCGAGCCGGCCGCAGCGGCACCGGCGGGTGTGCCGGTGTCCGGGGGCGCGGGGGAGTCCTCGTCGTCGGCCCGTGCGGGCCAGGAAGTCTGAAGAGTGCGCTGATGTCCAAGCTGTTGACGATCGTCGTGCCGTGCTATAACTCCGCGGCGTACATGCACCGCAGCATCGACTCGCTGTTGGCCGGGGGCCAGCGGGTGGAGATCTTGATCGTGGACGACGGGTCCTGGGACGCCACGGCCCAGGTCGCGGACCGGTACGCGGCCGCCCACCCGGGGGTGGTGCGCGCGATCCATCAGCCCAACGGGGGCCACGGGGCCGCGATCAACACGGGCCTGGCCAACGCGCGCGGGCGGTACATCAAGATCGTGGACTCCGACGACTGGCTCGAGGCCGACGCCTACGCCAAGGTGCTGGACCTGCTGGACTCCTTCGTCGCCCAGGACACCGGGATCGACATGCTGATCAGCAACTTCGTGTACGAGAAGGTCGACAAGCGCAACAAGACCGCCGTGCGCTACACCAACGCCCTGCCCCAGGACAGGGTCCTGGGCTGGGACCAGGTCGGGCGCCTGCGCAAGAACCAGTACATCCTCATGCACTCCCTGATCTACCGCACCGACCTGCTGCGCGAGGTCGGCCTGGTCCTGCCCGAGCACACCTTCTACGTCGACAACCTCTACGCCTACGCACCCCTGCCCGCGGTCCGGCGCCTGTACTACCTGAACGTCGACCTCTACCGGTACTACATCGGACGCGCCGACCAGTCCGTCAACGAGACCGTGATGATCTCCCGCGTGGACCAACAGCTGCGCATCAACCGCACCATGATGGAACACCTGTCCGCGGCCCGCGCCAACCCGCACACCCCCCGCGCCCTCAAGCGCTACATGCTGCACTACCTCGACATCGTGTCCCTGGTCTCCTCGATGCTCCTGGTCCGCGCCGGCACCCGCGAGTCCCTGCGGAAGAAGGACGAGTTCTGGGCCCACGCCCGCGCCTACGACCCCGCCCTGTACCGCCGACTACGCCGCACCACCCTGCACCAGATCTCCAACCTCCCCGGCAGACCCGGACGCCAACTCTCCGTCCTGGCCTACAAAGCCGCACAACGCGTCATCGGCTTCAACT
>NZ_JBBCXG010000023.1:0-1769 GCF_037145535.1 Oerskovia sp. USHLN155 | reverse complement strand
ATGCCAATTGTCCTGCGTGGGCGTGTGGCGCGCATCGTTTGGTGTGTGTTGTGTGTTCGTGTGGAGACTGCTTATTTGGTATGAATTGAAAACGTCATGTTTTCGGTTTGTAGCCATGATTATGGACCTTCGGGTCCGCTTCGTATGGTTGTTAGCCCTTCGGGGTTGATAGCAAACATTTACGGAGAGTTTGATCCTGGCTCAGGACGAACGCTGGCGGCGTGCTTAACACATGCAAGTCGAACGGTGATGCCCAGCTTGCTGGGCGGATCAGTGGCGAACGGGTGAGTAACACGTGAGTAACCTGCCCCAGACTCCGGGATAAGCCTTGGAAACGAGGTCTAATACTGGATACGAGATGCCCCTGCATGGGGAGTGTCTGGAAAGATTTATCGGTCTGGGATGGACTCGCGGCCTATCAGCTTGTTGGTGGGGTAATGGCCTACCAAGGCGACGACGGGTAGCCGGCCTGAGAGGGCGACCGGCCACACTGGGACTGAGACACGGCCCAGACTCCTACGGGAGGCAGCAGTGGGGAATATTGCACAATGGGCGAAAGCCTGATGCAGCGACGCCGCGTGAGGGATGAAGGCCTTCGGGTTGTAAACCTCTTTCAGCAGGGAAGAAGCGCAAGTGACGGTACCTGCAGAAGAAGCGCCGGCTAACTACGTGCCAGCAGCCGCGGTAATACGTAGGGCGCAAGCGTTGTCCGGAATTATTGGGCGTAAAGAGCTCGTAGGCGGTTTGTCGCGTCTGGTGTGAAAACTCAAGGCTCAACCTTGAGCTTGCATCGGGTACGGGCAGACTAGAGTGCGGTAGGGGTGACTGGAATTCCTGGTGTAGCGGTGGAATGCGCAGATATCAGGAGGAACACCGATGGCGAAGGCAGGTCACTGGGCCGCAACTGACGCTGAGGAGCGAAAGCATGGGGAGCGAACAGGATTAGATACCCTGGTAGTCCATGCCGTAAACGTTGGGCACTAGGTGTGGGGCTCATTCCACGAGTTCCGTGCCGCAGCAAACGCATTAAGTGCCCCGCCTGGGGAGTACGGCCGCAAGGCTAAAACTCAAAGGAATTGACGGGGGCCCGCACAAGCGGCGGAGCATGCGGATTAATTCGATGCAACGCGAAGAACCTTACCAAGGCTTGACATACACCGGAAACTTCCAGAGATGGTTGCCCCGCAAGGTCGGTGTACAGGTGGTGCATGGTTGTCGTCAGCTCGTGTCGTGAGATGTTGGGTTAAGTCCCGCAACGAGCGCAACCCTCGTCTTATGTTGCCAGCACGTCATGGTGGGGACTCATAAGAGACTGCCGGGGTCAACTCGGAGGAAGGTGGGGATGACGTCAAATCATCATGCCCCTTATGTCTTGGGCTTCACGCATGCTACAATGGCCGGTACAAAGGGCTGCGATACCGCGAGGTGGAGCGAATCCCAAAAAGCCGGTCTCAGTTCGGATTGGGGTCTGCAACTCGACCCCATGAAGTCGGAGTCGCTAGTAATCGCAGATCAGCAACGCTGCGGTGAATACGTTCCCGGGCCTTGTACACACCGCCCGTCAAGTCACGAAAGTCGGTAACACCCGAAGCCGGTGGCCCAACCCTTGTGGAGGGAGCTGTCGAAGGTGGGACTGGCGATTGGGACTAAGTCGTAACAAGGTAGCCGTACCGGAAGGTGCGGCTGGATCACCTCCTTTCTAAGGAGCATCACTCACAGCCGGCGCCCCTGGGTGCTGGTTGTGCAGAGGCCATGGCACTCGCCGAACG
>NZ_JBBCXG010000022.1:0-2845 GCF_037145535.1 Oerskovia sp. USHLN155 | reverse complement strand
TGGTACTGCCCTGGAGACGGGGTGGGAGAGTAGGTCGCCGCCGGACAACCATTCACCAAAGGCCCACCCCAACAGGGGTGGGCCTTTGGCATACCCGGACCCCATCACCCCACCGCGACGCCCACGACCGGAATCCCCGGTACCTCAGCCCCGGACGCCATCAGGTGTCGCGGGGCTCGTCTGATTTCCGGCTCTCGCCTCGTGCGCTGTCACCGTCATGGTGGAACGCTGTCGGCGGCATGTCCTTCGGGGGGCGTCGTGGACGGGCACGTGTGCGGAGTCGTCGGGCGTGAGGGGACCCACCGTCGTGGCGTGACGGGTGAGGTGCGCTCGCGCTGGCTGGTGGGCCTCGCCGTCGGGCCGTGCTGATGTCACGACTGGCTGTTGTGTGCTGGCACGACGCACGCCCGGTCCAGTCCGTTCCGGCGGCGCGGGATGTTCCCGGACTGCTGCTGCCCCGAGAGCTCATGCCGTTGCAGGCCCCGCAGGCAAGGTGCTCGCCGTGCGCCGTGCGACGAGCCGGTAGCCTTCGAGTCAGGCGGCGGACCCAGATGCTGCCAGGTCTCCGGAGGAACACGTGGTCACCCGCATCAGCGCCCGCAATGCTCGATTCCAGGTGCTGCAGACGCTCCTGTCCAACCGCTCCAAGCGTCACCGTGCAGGAGAGTTCATCGTGCAGGGTGTCCGGCCGGTCAACCTGGCGATCGAGCACGGGTGGGAGCTCCGTTCGCTGCTGTACGACGCCGACCGGTCCCTCTCGCCCTGGGCACGGGACCTGCTCGCGTCGCAGCCGAACGCCGAGAAGATCGCGATGTCGGCCGACCTGCTGGCCGAGCTCAGCGAGAAGACCGAGGGCGGGGCTGAGCTGCTGGCCGTCGTCGGCATGGCTCCCGACGACCTCACGCGGATTCCGGTGCCTCAGGACTTCCTGGGCCTGGTGTTCGACCGCCCCACGCAGCCTGGCAACATCGGGTCGATCATCCGCTCAGCGGACGCCCTCGGCGCGCACGGCATGATCACCACCGGGCACGCCGCAGACGCGTACGACCCGAAGTCCGTCCGTGCCTCGACGGGTTCCTTCTTCGCCGTGCCGACGGTGCGGGCCGCGTCCCCCCACGACGTCATGGAGTGGGTCGAGGACCAGCGTTCGGCCGGCGTGCCGATCGTGGTAGCGGCGACGGACGAGGACGGCGACGCCGAGATCTCGGCGTTCGACCTGACTCAGCCTGTGCTGCTCCTCGTCGGCAACGAGACCGCGGGGCTGTCCCGCGCATGGCGTGACGCTGCGGACGTCACGCTCAGCATCCCGATGGCCGGCTCGGCCAGCTCGCTCAACGCGGCGAACGCCGCCTCGATCGTGCTCTACGAGGCACGCCGCCAACGTTCGGCGAGATAGCAGTCACCACCTGCGCGGGGGCCGTGTCCGTCTCGGGACGGCGTCCGACACACCGGTTCCTCGACGGTGCGCAGGTGACCGCCGCATCGCGTCCGATCCGGTTCCTCGACGTCGACGGGACGCTGCTCCCGTTCGGCGGCCCGGAGATGCCACGTGTTCCGGGGCCTCCTGAGTCCTGGACGGCGGCGTCGAATCCTCACCTTGCGCGTGTCGATCGTGCACTCTGCCCGCTGTTGTCCGGTCTGGGGTGCGAGCTGATGTGGGCGACCGTGTGGATGCACGGTGCCAACGAGGTGATCGCGCCGTTGCTCGATCTGCCGCACCTACGGGTGGCTGACCTTCCTGCCTACGACGGTGACCACGGGGTGGACGACCTGCAGTGGAAGACGAAGGTGCTGGTTCGCGTCGCGAACGGGCGCCCGTTCGTCTGGGTCGACGACGTCCTCGGGGATGCCGATCAGAGGTGGATCGAGAGCGTGCACCTTGCCGGGGCGCTGTTGCACAGGGTCGACCCGACGGTGGGGATGACCGTCACGGACGTCGACAGGATCGTCACCTGGTTGCGGGGGTCCGTCGCCCGTTGACGAGGGGCGAGCGTCGTAGACCAGTGCGCCCCGCGTTGCCCGTCTGAGCGGACGCGTCCTAGAGAACACGTCGGTAGAGCTCGGCGGGCGCGGCCGTCTCGAGCTGCTCGAGCTCCGCGACGAGCCGCACGAAGTGTTCCGTCCGGGTGTGTGCGTCGAGATGGTCCTGCGACTCCCACTCCTCGACGAGGACGAAGCGGGTCGAGTCGCCCACGCGCTGGAGGAGCTCGTACGACAGGCAGCCGGCCTCCCGCCTGGTCGCGTCGACCAGCTCGCGATAGACCTCGAGCGCACGAGCCTGGTGCCGTTCGTCGACCGTGCAGGGAACGAGCACACGCAAGGGAACACCATCACCCGGGCGGTGGGCGAGGGACGGACGAACGGTGTCGCTGGAGAGGCTCATGACCCGACGGTACCGGGGCGGCCGGGGAGGTCCGCCGGTTGCGCCGGGCCGTAGAAGTACCTCTGAAGACCTGCCGTAGCGCGGTGACCGGGGTCACGGGGCACGGGTTTGACCGTTGGGCCCCGACCACCGTAATGTTCTCTGAGTCAGCCCGGCAGGGAGGAACAGACACCACTGCGAAGCTCCTCGGAGCCGCCGCGAAGTGGCTGGATCCCCCGGGTGAACCACACTTTCTGAAGACTCCTGGGGATTCTTGTTTCCTTGAGGAGTAGGGAATGTGGTCGGCTTGTGCGGCTCACTTCACGAGAAATCGCGAGGTAGGAAAGCCCCGGAAAGTCTGATAAGATTAACAAGTTGCCCCGAGTGAAGGCCCCTGGTGGGTTGGAGTCGGTGCGTGTCGGTTGCTTGAGAACTCAACAGTGTGCTTGATAGTTAATGCCAATTGTCCTGCGTGGGCGTGTG
>NZ_JBBCXG010000021.1:0-3687 GCF_037145535.1 Oerskovia sp. USHLN155 | reverse complement strand
GTGGGTGGATGGTTGCTCAAGGGTGGAACATTAACGAAGAGCTCGTCCATGACGGTTCGTGTCAGTACCTGTCCATCTTCGGGTGGGTGGTGGAACATCACGGGTACGGGGGAGGGGTTTGCCAAGCACACTGTTGGGTCCTGAGGGAACCGCCCGCATGGGTGGGGTCGCTCTGAACGGGCCATCGCGTCTCCTGGGTGAACCGCCAACCGGTTGTGTTGGTAGGCCGTGGGAGCGGGTGGGATCGTCCGTAGCTTGAGAACTGCACAGTGGACGCGAGCATCTTTGTAAGATCAAAGATTTATCTTTGTTCTCTGCAATTTTTTGTTGTCAAGTTTTTAAGGGCACAGGGTGGATGCCTTGGCACTAGGAGCCGATGAAGGACGTTGTAGCCTGCGATAAGCCTCGGGGAGTTGGCAAACGAACCGTGATCCGAGGATCTCCGAATGGGGAAACCCCGCTGGAGTCATGTCCAGTGACCCGCACCTGAATATATAGGGTGTGTGGAGGGAACGTCGGGAAGTGAAACATCTCAGTACCGACAGGAAGAGATATTCCGTGAGTAGTGGCGAGCGAAAGCGGAACAGGCCAAACCGTTCATGTGTGATAGCTACCAGGCGTTGCATGGGCGGGGTTGTGGGACCTTTCAGACCGGGCTGGTACCCGGTCAGGGAGTCAGAAAGTCGCGTTATAGTCGAAGGGCATTGAAAGGCCCGGCACAGAGGGTGCGACCCCCGTAGACGAAATGACGTGGCCTCCCGAAGGGGATCCCAAGTAGCACGGGGCCCGAGAAATCCCGTGTGAATCCGGCAAGACCACTTGCTAAGCCTAAATACTACCTAGTGACCGATAGCGGACCAGTACCGTGAGGGAAAGGTGAAAAGTACCCCGGGAGGGGAGTGAAATAGTACCTGAAACCGTGTGCCTACAATCCGTTGGAGCCTCCCTAGCAGGGGTGACAGCGTGCCTTTTGAAGAATGAGCCTGCGAGTTAGTGCTCAGTGGCAAGGTTAACCCGTGTGGGGAAGCCGTAGCGAAAGCGAGTCTGAATAGGGCGAATGAGTCGCTGGGTCTAGACCCGAAGCGAAGTGATCTAGCCATGGGCAGGTTGAAGCGTGGGTAAGACTACGTGGAGGACCGAACCCACCAGGGTTGAAAACCTGGGGGATGACCTGTGGTTAGGGGTGAAAGGCCAATCAAACTTCGTGATAGCTGGTTCTCCCCGAAATGCATTTAGGTGCAGCCTCGCGTGTTTCTTGCCGGAGGTAGAGCTACTGGATGGCCGATGGGCCCTACAAGGTTACTGACGTCAGCCAAACTCCGAATGCCGGTAAGTGAGAGCGCGGGAGTGAGACTGCGGGGGATAAGCTCCGTAGTCGAGAGGGAAACAGCCCAGACCACCAGCTAAGGCCCCTAAGCGTGTGCTAAGTGGGAAAGGATGTGGAGTTGCACAGACAACCAGGAGGTTGGCTTAGAAGCAGCCACCCTTGAAAGAGTGCGTAATAGCTCACTGGTCAAGTGATTCCGCGCCGACAATGTAGCGGGGCTCAAGTACACCGCCGAAGCTGTGGCATTCACACAAACGCTAGGCCTTCGTGGTCCAGGCGTGTGGATGGGTAGGGGAGCGTCGTGTGGGCAGTGAAGTCGCGGGGTAACCCAGCGGTGGAGCCTACACGAGTGAGAATGCAGGCATGAGTAGCGAAAGACGGGTGAGAAACCCGTCCGCCGAATGACCAAGGGTTCCAGGGCCAGGCTAATCCGCCCTGGGTAAGTCGGGACCTAAGGCGAGGCCGACAGGCGTAGTCGATGGACAAGGAGTTGATATTCTCCTACCGGCGAAGAACCGCCCATACCGAACCCGGTGATGCTAAGCGCCCTTAACCCGCACCGTCTCCTTCGGGAGACATCGCGGGAGCGGCGCGCGACCCGAACCGGTACTAGGTAAGCGTATTAACAGGGGTGACGCAGGAAGGTAGCCCAGCACGGCGATGGTTGACCGTGTCCAAGGTTGTAGGGCGAACAGTAGGCAAATCCGCTGTTCACATAGCCTGAGAACTGATAGATAGCGCGTATGCGCGAATTGGGTGATCCTATGCTGCCAAGAAAAGCCTCGGCGCGAGGTTCTAGCCGCCCGTACCCTAAACCGACTCAGGTGGTCAGGTAGAGAATACTAAGGCGATCGAGAGAATCGTGGTTAAGGAACTCGGCAAAATGCCCCCGTAACTTCGGGAGAAGGGGGGCCCGATGCGTGACGGAACTAGCTTCCCGAGCGTTGACGGCCGCAGAGACCAGGGAGAAGCGACTGTTTACTAAAAACACAGGTCCGTGCGAAGTCGCAAGACGATGTATACGGACTGACGCCTGCCCGGTGCTGGAAGGTTAAGAGGACGGGTCAGCTCTTCGGAGCGAAGCTCAGAATTTAAGCCCCAGTAAACGGCGGTGGTAACTATAACCATCCTAAGGTAGCGAAATTCCTTGTCGGGTAAGTTCCGACCTGCACGAATGGCGTAACGACTTCTCCGCTGTCTCAACCGCGAACTCGGCGAAATTGCACTACGAGTAAAGATGCTCGTTACGCGCAGCAGGACGGAAAGACCCCGGGACCTTTACTATAGCTTGGTATTGGTGTTCGGTGCGGCTTGTGTAGGATAGGTGGGAGACTGTGAAGCATGCACGCCAGTGTGTGTGGAGTCAACGTTGAAATACCACTCTGGTCGCTCTGGATATCTAACCTCGGTCCGTAATCCGGATCAGGGACAGTGCCTGGTGGGTAGTTTAACTGGGGCGGTTGCCTCCTAAAATGTAACGGAGGCGCTCAAAGGTTCCCTCAGCCTGGTTGGCAATCAGGTGTCGAGTGCAAGTGCACAAGGGAGCTTGACTGTGAGACTGACAGGTCGAGCAGGGACGAAAGTCGGAACTAGTGATCCGGCGGTGGCTTGTGGAAGCGCCGTCGCTCAACGGATAAAAGGTACCCCGGGGATAACAGGCTGATCTTGCCCAAGAGTCCATATCGACGGCATGGTTTGGCACCTCGATGTCGGCTCGTCGCATCCTGGGGCTGGAGTAGGTCCCAAGGGTTGGGCTGTTCGCCCATTAAAGCGGTACGCGAGCTGGGTTTAGAACGTCGTGAGACAGTTCGGTCCCTATCCGCTGCGCGCGCAGGAAACTTGAGAAGGGCTGTCCCTAGTACGAGAGGACCGGGACGGACGAACCTCTGGTGTGCCAGTTGTTCCGCCAGGAGCACGGCTGGTTAGCTACGTTCGGAAGGGATAACCGCTGAAAGCATCTAAGCGGGAAGCCTGCTTCAAGATGAGGTTTCCATCCCCGCAAGGGGGAGAGGCTCCCAGCTAGACCACTGGGTAGATAGGCCGGATGTGTAAGGCAGGACTAAAGACTGCTGAAGCTGACCGGTACTAATAAGCCGACAACTTGATAACACACAAACTTTTGCTACGCGTCCACTGTGCGGTTCCCGAGATACGGGCACACCCCCACGTAACCGGGGGACCCGAACATCTCCATAGAGTTACGGCGGTCATAGCGAGAGGGAAACGCCCGGTCCCATTCCGAACCCGGAAGCTAAGCCTCTCAGCGCCGATGGTACTGCCCTGGAGACGGGGTGGGAGAGTAGGTCGCCGCCGGACAACCATTCACCAAAGGCCCACCCCAACAGGGGTGGGCCTTTGGC
>NZ_JBBCXG010000020.1:0-9820 GCF_037145535.1 Oerskovia sp. USHLN155 | reverse complement strand
GGGCGAACGTGGAGTTCTTCGACGATCTGGGGTCGCCGGGTGGTGCGGCGAAGATGGGCATGATCGAGAAGGACGACCCGATGATCGCGGCCCTGGCCCCGCAGGCCTGAGGAACGCGAGCCGTCGAGAACGTGCTGGGGGCCGTCATCCACCGGATGACGGCCCCCACGTCGTTCTCGGCCGTTCTCAGGCCTGCGGCTCGACCGGCCCGCCCGGGTCCGAGCCGCCCGCGACGAGGTCGCCGCAGCTCGTCTCCTGCGCGGTGACGACGACGGGGTCGGTCGCCGCAGCGCCTTCGGCGACGGTCTCCGCCTGACCGTTCGTGGCGTTCCGCGCTTGTGCGTCGAGGGCGACGAACGTCCTCTCGACGGTGTACGTCGCGCCGTCCGCCGAGGTCGCGTTCAGTCCGGCCAGGTGCAGCACGCCGTCCACGGCCGTGCAGCCGACCCCCGTCCCGAAGCCGGTGAACCCCTTGTCGAACGTGTACGGCTGGCCCTGGGCGTTCTGCGTCACGGTCACGGCGCAGTCCGCGACGGAGAACAGCAGGACCTCGCGTCCCACGTCGACCAGCGCGATCGGCGCCTCGCCGTCGCCCGCCGCGACGAGGTTGACGATCGCGCTCGCCGGGACCGGGCTCGCCGAGGTCACGGGAGCGGAGAACGTCGCCCCGGACGCCGTGGTGATGCCGAACGTCCGGTCCGCGCCGCCGGTCAGCCAGGCGGTGTCGGGGCGCCCGTCGCCGTCGACGTCGAGGATCTGGTGCGTGCTCGCGCCCGCAGGCGTAACCGCCTCGGTCGCGGCACAGCCCGGGGTGGGCGCGGCCGTGGTGGCCGTGGACTCGGGGGTCGGTTCCTCGGAGGGGCTCGGCGAGCTCACGGTGGCCGACGGCGTCGGGGCGGGCGAGGCGGCGGCGTCGGCGTCCGCGTCGCCACGGGTCGCGAGCCAGATGCCGACCGCCACGATCGCGAGGAGCACCAGCCCACCCAGCGCCCACCACCAGGCGCGGTTGCCCGGGGGCTCTGCCGGACCTCCGGGCGGTGGCTCGCCGGGTCCGCCGGGCGGCGTCGAGGCTCCCGTGGCGGAGAACGGGTCCGGCGCGTTCGGGATGGGTTCGGCGGGTGGGACGCTTCCTCCGGTGATGCCGCCCGGCGCCGGGAAGGCGGGCCTGATCGGTTCCGTGGGGTCCTGGTCGCCTGCTGGGCCTGGTCGCTCCTTGTCGTCGGTCATGCCTCCAGCGAAACATCTCGTGACGGACGGGGCATCCCGGACGTCCCGAGCCCGGTCCCGGGCTGGCTCAGCGCAGGGCGCGCCCGAGTGCGCGAGCGAGCGCCCCGCCGTCGGGCCCGCCTGCCGTGGGGACGCCGTGCGCCGGGCGCCGGGTGCGGCGCTGTCCGGGCGCCGCCACGGTCCCGAGGAAGGTTCCGGTCCTGCCCGACGACGGCGCGGGAGGTTCGTGGGCGAGGATCTTCTGCGCGGGGCTGAGCTGGCGGATGCCGATGGCGGCGACGTGCGTCGGGTGCCGCGTCGCTGCCGCGTCGTAGATCTCGGGGTCGTGCTGGCCGTCGTCGCCGAGCAGCAGCCAGCCGACGTCGGGCAGCTCGCGCACGAGCCGGTCGATCGCGTTGCCCTTGTGCTCCTGCCCGCTGCGGAACCATCCCGTCGCGGTAGGACCCCAGTCGGTCAGCAGGAGTGCCCCGGGCGGGAAGCCGTTGCGGTCGAGAAAGCGTTCCAGGTTCCCCGCGGAGTTCCACGCGCCGTTGGACAGGTACACGAAGGGAGCGTCCGGATGTACAGAGGCGATGCCCTGGTAGAGGTCGGCCATGCCGGGCACCGGGCGCCGCTCGCTCGCATGGAGACCGAACGTGTTCCACACCGCGCGCAGCAGGCTGGGGACCATGGTGATCATGACGGTGTCGTCGATGTCGCTGATGACACCGAGGCGCCGCCCCGCCCCGACCACGAAGACACGTGCCGTCGCGACCGCGCCGCTCGCCGTGGCGAGCTGGACGTCGTGCCACCCCGGGGCGAGCGCGACGTCCAGCATCCCGTCCACGTACCCGTCGCGGTCGGCGGGCAGGTCCGTCACCAGGCGCTCCTCCTGGCCCGACCCGTCGGTCCGCGTGACCGATGCACGGACCACCTCGCCCGGCGCGGAGACCGTGAGGTAGTTGCGCCACCCGCGCCGGTTCCAGACCAGGTCCGTCCGGCGGTGCGGGCGGCTCAGCAGCACGCGCGCCAGCACGCGCACCGACCCCTCGTTGCCGTACCCGACGTACGCCTCGATGCGCGGCGTCCAGCCCCGCGACCGCAGGAACTTGACCGCAGCCGCACGGATGCGGTCCTCGAGGCGGGCCGAGAGGTGCAGCCGCTGTACGGGAGGGGTCGGGGACGGGAGGTGCGTCTGGTGCATGGGATCCGCTCGTCGAAGGTGCTGGTCTCCCACCTTGGCACACGGACGCGAGGTTCATCGGCTGAACCAGGAAGAACCCGCTGGTCAGGAGGTGCGGCCGCAGGTGGGGCACGTGCCGCGGCGCCGGGTCGCGTACGCGGCCGTCGCGACCCCGAGGGCCACGCTCCACAGGGGCCAGAGCACGCCAGGACCGAACGCAGCCCAGTTGCCGAGCACCTCTGACGGGGACATCTCCAGCAGACCCTTGATCATCGAGAGGCCGGCCGGAAGGATCGCGACCGTGACGACCGAGGCGGGAACGACCGCGAGCGCGACCGGGACGCGTCGTCCGGCGAGGCCCGGGATCCAGCGAGGGAAGACCTCGCCCCACCGTTGCACGAGGCCGAGCGTCAGCACGGCACCGACCAGGGCGAAGAGCGAGAGCCCCACTGCGGGGGCGACCAGCCTGCCCGCGTCCTGCTCGTACATCTCGGGATCGAGCCCGAGCGGATAGCCCAGGACCCAGATCAGCCGGGTGGCGGCATACACGCACGGGATGATCGCTGCGACGATCGCGGCGGGCCGACCCCAGGCCACGATGCCCGACGGTCGCGCGGAGACCTGCCCGGCCGGTGCCGGTGCGTGGTGGTCAGCCGGAGGGTCCAGGCGTCCGCAGACCTCGCACGCCCCGCTGCTGCGCCGGACGAAGAGGACGGTCGTGACCGCGAGGAGCACCAGGGCGACGAGCACGCCGAGCTGGAGCAGGAACGCCGGCGCGACGTACTGGTCGACGGCCCCCGCGAGCGCCGGATCGAACGGGGCCCGGACGAGGACCACCGGGAGGTACCCCATGCGGGCGAGGAGGCTGGTGTCGGCGAACACGACGCCGGCGGATGCGACGAGCCCGGAGACCGCGACCGCCGCAGCGCGCACCCTGCGCGTCGCCGGGTGGTCGGCGCGAGTCGTCATCCAGGTCGCGTGCGCTGCCCCGACCAGACCGAGGGTCGCGAGGACCGCGGTCAGGCTGCTGCTCGGGACGGAATCGACGATCGTCCCCGCCGCGTCCGGCGTCCCCGCCCCGACGGGCAGGTTCCGCCCGGTGAGGACGGCGACGAGGGCGGTGAGGGCCCCGGCGGTCCACCACGCGATCGTCATCGGAGGGACCCGGCGCGGCCACCGCGGGGCCGTCGGCCGGCGCCCGTCGTGCGGCGCGGGCGGGGCCCCGGTGCCCTCGGACGGACGGTCCGGCTGCAGGCCCTGGGTACCCGGTCGGGCGGTGGTCGTGGCGCCGCCCGTCATGTCAATGTCTTTCACGGTCGCTCCTCGGGGAGGGTCGCCGGCTGTCTCCGGCGAGCTGTCCCTCCAGGTTCGCCGTCCGTGGCCGGGCACGGATCACCCGCGACGGTGAGCGGGGTCCCCCGGGCGGGGGAGCGCCACCGGCTAGAGGGCAGGGCGGACGAAGCCCGACTCGTAGGCCGCGACCACGGCTTGCGTCCGGTCGCGGACCCCGAGCTTGCCCAGCAGGTTCCCCACGTGGGTGCGGACCGTCTCGACCCCGAGGAACAGCTCGTTCGCGATCTCCTGGTTGGACCTCCCGGTGGCCATGAGCCGCAGGACCTCACCCTCGCGCTCGGAGAGCCGGGCCGAGCGCAGGGCGTCCCCGCGAGCGGGGTGAGCGGTCGCCAGCCGGCGTACCGCGTCGGGGAAGAGCAGCGACTCCCCGAGCGCCACGACGCGCACCGCCTGGGCCAGGTCCTGCGGGCGCGCCCGTTTGAGGAGGAAGCCGTGAGCGCCGGCACGCAGCGCGTCGAGGACGTGGTCGTCGTGCTCGAAGGTCGTCATGACGAGGACCCGAGGAGCGGGGTCGCGGGCGACGATCGCCCTGGTCGCAGCGATCCCGTCGACCCGCGGCATGCGGACGTCGAGGAGCACGACGTCGGGTCGGGTCGCCGCGACGGCTCCCGGCACCTCGGCACCGTCCGAGGCCTCTCCGACCACCTCGATGTCAGGCTCGGCGCCGAGGATCACGCGCAGCCCTGCCCGCACGAGCGGCTCGTCGTCGACGACCAGGACGCGCACCACGTCGGGTCCCGTGGCCATGGGCCGTCTGTCCGGGCTCACGTGCTCGCCTCCCGCGTCTCCTGCTCGTCCTCCACGACGGGCAACGACGCGCGCACGACCCACGCTCCGCCGTCGGGCCCTGCGACGAGCGTGCCGCCGAGAGCCGTCACGCGCTCGCGCATGCCGGCCAGGCCGTGACCACGCCGTTCCTCCGCCACCCGCGGTCCGGGAGGCAACGGGTTCCGGACCTCGACGCCGAGGTCGGCGGTGCGCACGACCCGAACCGCGACCGGAGCCCCCGGAGCGTGCCGCAACGCGTTGGTGAGGGACTCCTGGGCGACCCGGTAGACCTCGTGGACCACCTCGTCCGGTGCCCGCCCCACGTCCCCCACGAGGTCCAGCGTGACGTCCGCGCCCGTCTCCCGGGCGCGTCGTACGAGGGTCGTGAGGTCGTCGTCCCCGGGCGACGGGTCGCGCCCCGGCAGCGGTGCCGACCCGGGGCTGCGCAAGCGCCGCAGCAGGTCGTCCAGCTCTGCCATGGCGTGGCGTCCCGTCTCCTCGATGGCTGCGAGCGATCGGCGGGTGGCCACAGGGTCGGACTCCACGGTCCGCGCCGCGGCCGCGGCCTGCAGCACGGTGATCGTCAGGGCGTGGCCCACCCCGTCGTGCACGTCCTGCGCGAGGCGGTTGCGTGCGACCAGACGTGCAGTCTGCGCCTCGAGCTCGGCGATCCGCTCGCTCTGGTCGGGGCCCAGCAGCACCGGAGCCGCCGAGCGCAGCACCGCCCGTGCCCCGACCACGACGTAGGGCAGGGCGACGACGACGAGGAACGCGAGCAGGAGACGCACGGGCGGGTGTGCCAGCCAGGCCGGCAGCCAACCAGGTCCGACGACGGACCGCGTGCCGAGCACCGAGAGCAGGAGGTCGAGCACGAGCGGGACGACGACCAGCAGCGAGACGACCACGACCAGGCCGAGCACGAGGTGGAGAGCGAACCATGCCGCACCCCGCCACCGAGCGGCGGGGCGGGGTCGGCCCGACGGGGTCGGGACGTCGACGTCGAGGAGCGTGCGTGCCGCGAGCACCTCGACGGTCCGGACCGGGGCGAGGAAAGGCGGCGCCACGGCGAGCGTCGTCGCCACGACGGCGAGTGCCGCGGTCGTGGGAGTCGCGGTCCGCGGGTCCGCGAACATCTGCGCGAAGCCCTCGATCAGCAGCCCGTACGCTCCGGCGACGAGCCCACCCACGACCAGGAACACCCCCGCCCTCACTGTGGCCCCGGACGTCAGGGGCGCGACGAGAGCGCGCAGCGAGACGCGTGGTCTCGATGCGGCACGAGCTGCCTCGGGGGACGAGCCGGACATCTCGACATCATGTCAGTCGTCGGTCGGCGCCGCTCCTGGGGACCAGGGCCGCTCGTCAGCACTCGATGACGTTGACCGCGAGGCCGCCCGTCGACGTCTCCTTGTACTTGGTCGACATGTCGAGGCCCGTCTGGCGCATGGTCTCGATCACGGTGTCGAGCGAGACGACGTGCGCGCCGTCGCCCTGGAGGGCGAGCTTGGCGGCCGAGACCGCGGTGCACGCCGCGATCGCGTTGCGCTCGATGCAGGGGACCTGGACCAGGCCGCCGACCGGGTCGCACGTGAGGCCGAGGTTGTGCTCCATCGCGATCTCCGCGGCGTTCTCGACCTGCGCCGGGGTACCGCCGAGCACCGCGCAGATGGCCCCCGCGGCCATGGAGCACGCCGAGCCGACCTCGCCCTGGCACCCGGCCTCCGCGCCGGAGATCGAGGCGTTGCGCTTGTACAGCGCGCCGATCGCGCCTGCGGTGAGCAGGTAGGTGCGCATGGCCTGGCGCGTGGCCTCCTCGTCGGCCGAGAGGTCCGGGTGGATGCGCAGGAAGTGGCGTCCGACAGCCGGGATGATCCCGGCCGCACCGTTGGTGGGGGCCGTGACGACGCGGCGCGCGTCCGCGTTCTCCTCGTTGACCGCCATGGCGTACGCCTGGAGCCACTCGATCGACAGGTCGGAGGAGCCCTCGGCCTCCGCGGCCTCGAGCTTCTCGCGCTGGGCGCGCGCCCGACGGCGGACCTTGAGCCTCCCCGGGAGCATGCCGTGGCGGTCGAGGCCCGCGTCCACGCACTCGCTCATGGTGCGCCAGATCCGGTCGAGCCCCGCCCCGACCTCCGCGGCGGGGCGCAGCGACACCTCGTTCTCCCACGCGGTCTCGGCGATGCTGCGTCCTTCGAGCGTGCAGGACGCGAGGAGCTCGGCCGCGTTGGCGAACGGGTGCGGGACGTCCGAGGGCTCGGTCGCGGGGTCGATCGGTGCGCCCGCGAGCTCGGCCGCGTGCTGAGCCTCCTCGTTCGCGGCGGCGGCCTCGAGCTCCTGCTCCGTGAGGACGAATCCACCGCCGACCGAGTAGTACACCTGCTCCGCGACGACGTCGCCGGCAGCGTCGAAGGCCGTGAAGCGCATCCCGTTGGGGTGGCCGGGCAACCGGGTGAGCGGTGCGAGGCGGACGTCGGCGGTCGCCATGGTCACGACCCGGCGGCCGAGCAGCCGGACCTCGTGGCCGTCGCCCAGGCGCTCCCAGCTCCCCGGGACGTCGTCGGGGTCGCAGGTCTCGGGGTCGAGCCCGCGCAGGCCCGCGACGACCGCGTCCGGTGTCCCGTGGCCGATCCCCGTCGCGCCGAGCGAGCCGCACAGCACGACCTTGACCGCGGCGACCCGGTCGAGCGCTCCCCGTTCGTCGAGGGCGCGTGCGAACGTGGTGCCCGCTCGCATGGGGCCGACGGTGTGCGAGCTCGAGGGTCCGATGCCGACCGAGAAGAGGTCGAGGACGCTGACGTACGAGGACATGGTCCTCATGATCGCATCCTGTCTCAAAAGATGGAACCGTTCTGCTATAGCAAAACGTCTCCGGTCGCGACGGGGCACGTCGCCAGGTGGTCGTCCACGAGCCCGCACGCCTGCATCGCCGCGTAGGCCGTCGTCGGGCCGATGAAGCGGAAGCCCTCCTTCTTGAGCGCCTTGGCCAGGGCGACCGACTCGGGGGTGCTGGCCGCGAGGTCCGCGAAGGTCGCGGGACGTGGGCGATCGAGGGGAGTGCCGCCGTCGGGCGCGCGTGAACCGCCCGGGGCGAACGACCAGACGAGCTCGTCGAGCGTCCTGCCCTGCTCGTGCAGCGCGAGCAGGGCGCGCGCGTTGGAGACGGTGGCCTCGATCTTCATCCGGTTGCGGATGATCGAGGCGTCCTGGAGCAGGCGCTCGACGTCCTCCTCGGAGAACTGCGCGACGACCTCCGGGTCGAAGCCCGCGAACGCCTCGCGGAACGCGGGGCGCTTGCGCAGCACCGTGATCCACGCGAGGCCGGACTGGAAGGCCTCGAGCGCCAGCCGCTCGAACAGCGCCTCGTCCCCGTGGACGGGGACCCCCCACTCGGTGTCGTGGTACGCCTCGTAGAGCGGGTCGCCGTCGCCGAAGCAGCGGGCACCCGCGGGCGGCGAGACGGGTGAGTCGGCCGGTGCGGCGAGCGGCGTCGCGGGCTCGGGGGCGTGCTGGCCGGTGGCCTCGGTCGTGGTCATGGCTCCCACTCTTCCGCACGGCACCAACGTGCGGCGTGTGCGCGGTCCCCCTGTGGGGACGGGGGCCCGCCCATGCGCCTGTGCACAGCTCGCGTCCCCAGGCCCTGGGGGATGTCCACAGCCCCTGTGGATCAGGCGTCGGTGACCGCCGGGAGCTGCTGCTCGGCGATCGCGCGCAACGCCTGGAGGTGCGCGGTGAGAGCGGTCCGGCCAGCCGGTGTGAGGGCTGCCCACGTCCGTGGGCGGCGGCCCACGCGGTCCTTGGTGATCTCGACGTAGCCGGCGTCCTCGAGCACCGTGAGCTGCTTGGAGAGCGCCGAGTCGGACACCTCGATCGCGTCGCGCAACGACCTGAAGTCGGCCTTCTCGACCCCGGCGAGCGCCGCGACGACCGAGAGCCGGACGGGGGAGTGGATGACGTCGTCGAGCCGGTGGCGGGGGTGGGTCTCGGTCATCGCACCTGCTCCTCGCGGCGGGGCCACAGGGCGGCAGCGAGCATCGGGAGGGCGGTGGCGAGGGCGGCAGGGAGCCAGTAGCCCAGGTTGCCGGCCTGCCCGGGCAGGCCGAGTGTGAGCGCCGCGCCGTAGAGGACGGCCCAGAGGAGGACGGCGAGCAGGTAGCGACCGTTCAGACTGCGGGCCCGGATGCCCTGGCGAGCGGCCCAGATCGCGACCGTGCCCGCGAAGAGCGGGCCGATCAGCGAGCCGACGATGATCCCCGGCACACCCCCGAGGCCGACGAGCAGCACGACGGCGATCGTCATGGCGGCCCAGGCGAGGAGGAGGCTCTGGACCCAGCGGTGCCCGATGCCCGCGGTCGCTGCAGTGCTGCGGGTCGCGAGGTCCAGTGCGGCGGCGGCCTCACGGGGAGTCGGGGCGGTGGGGGAGAGTGCGTCGTTGCTCATGGTGTCCATCGAAGCACCTACTTTCCTACTTGGCAAGTAGATACCAGATGGGCATCCTCGCGGAGCCGAGCCCGGGGGTGGACGCAGAGCGAGGGCGGCGGGAGCCGCGTCCAGGTCATGGACGCGGCCCCGCCACCCTCGAGAAGCGCGGCGTCACCGTCGACTGTGAGGCGCCGCGCGGGATCGCGCAGGTCAGCCGGTCAGATGGTGAGCCGGCGGCGCAAACCCAGTCCGATCCCGACGACACCGGCGAGCAGGCTCCCGCCCGCGATCGCCGACATGCCGAGCGAGAGCTTTCCGGCCGGGCTGTTCTCGACGTCCGACTTCATCTTGGTCGTACCGTCCGAGATCTCGACCGTGCCGTCGGCGAGCGTGCCCGCACCGTCGGCCAGCGTCGAGCTGCCCTTCGCGAGCACGCCCGCGCCGTCCGCGAGGGTCGTCGTGCCGGCGTGCAGGGTGCCCGCCCCCTCGGCGAGCGCGGTGTTGCCCGCTGCGAGCGTCGCCGCACCACTCGACAGGGCGTTGATACCCGTGTGGAGGTTGAGCGACCCGTCCTCGAGCTTCGTGGTGCCCGCGAACAGGTCCCGAGCGCCCGTGGCAAGCCTGGCGTTGCCTGCGGCGAGGCCCTTGGCGCCCGTCGAGAGGGTTCCCGAACCGTCTGCCGCCGCCAGCGCGCCGACCGAGATCTTCGCCGCGCCGGGGGCGAGCTCGCCGAGCTTGGTGCTGAGGGTGGTGGCACCGGTTGCCGCAGCGGCTGCGCCGTCGGAGATCTTCGCCGCGCCGGGGGCGAGCTCGCCGAGCTTGGTGCTGAGGGTGGTGGCACCGGTTGCCGCAGCGGCTGCGCCGTCGGCGACCTGCTGCGATCCCGCGTTCACC
>NZ_JBBCXG010000019.1:0-18034 GCF_037145535.1 Oerskovia sp. USHLN155 | reverse complement strand
CGCCGACTACGTCACCGCCTGGTGGAACCTCGTCAACTGGGCCGACGCCGACGCACGCCTCGCCCGCGCCCGCACCCAGGGCGAAGGCCTCATCATCCCCGCCTGACCCTCTGCGTCGCCCTACGGGCCGCACAGACCCCTTCCCGGGGTGTCTGTGCGGCCCGTTCGTGCTGGGCGTGACGTGGGCCGCCCGGTCTCGCCACGTTGCGCGCCTCGACGGACCTCGACGCGCGACCTCGGCGGTCAGCATCGGCCACGGACACCGACGACCGCACCGGAGCGCCCTTCTCCACCGGATGACCGCCACGATCGCGGTCCTGCACCGCTTTCAGCACCACCGGTGGTTCCAGCACCACCGGGAGGCGCAGCCGGCCCCGTCCCGGGAGGATGGCCACGGGCCGGCGAGGGGACGACAAGCCATGGCGGTGGTCGAGGGAACGAACGTCTGGGCCACAGGGCTCCTCGTCGCGGCGAAGGGGCGCCACGGGCTGCTCCTGGAGCACGAGACGCGTGGCCTCGACCAGGTGCCGCCCGCGCTGGACGCGCCGTGGGTGGTGGCGCTCACGGGGTCCCGGCCGGCGCCCGGAGCTCTCGGTGCCGTCGTTGAGATCGTCGGGGTCCGGACCGGAGCCCACGTCCGGGCCGGAGGCCCTGCTCGTCGCCTTCGGGGAGTCGGTGACGGAGGACGACCAGCTCCAGGTCCAGCTCACGGTCACGTCCGTGACGCCCGCGCTCGAGGGTCTGGTCTCACGGCTTCCCGTCGGGATCGTCGACGTCACCGCCCTCGTGCACGAGCGGTCCTCGGCTGCGCGCCAGGTGTGAGTCCGCAGGCAGGCGTATGGCGGCCTCCGACGTCCGCGGCCCCGCGGACCACGCACTCCCCCGCAGCCCGCACCTCACGCGCACCCGTGCCCCGAGAACGCGAACGGGCCCCGCCTCCCAGAGGGAGACGGGGCCCGTCGTGTCGTGCGGTCGATCAGTGCGCGTGCTGTCCGCGAGAGAACTCGAAGACCCAGCCCACGAGGGCGACGGCACCGAGGACGACGCCGATACCGAGGATCCACCAGCCGAGCGCGAGGCCCAGGAAGGCGATCGCCGCGGCGCCTGCGATGGCCAGCGGCCACCAGCTCCACGGCGCGTAGACGCCCTGGTCGCCTGCGCCCTGCTCGATGAGACCGTCCGGGTCGTCCTCGGGGCGCGAGTCGATGCGCTTGGCCGTGAGGGCCAGGTAGCCACCGATCATGGCAGCGAGGCCGAAGGTCAGGAACAGCGCTGCGGAACCGACCGGCTCCCAGTGGCTCCAGAACCCGTAGACGAGTGCCATCAGGAGGAAGAACGGTGCGAGGAAGAGGTGGAGCCTCGATTCGACCTTCACTTGCCGTCCTCCTTCTCGCCGTCGCGCGGCTCGTCGATGATCATCGTCGAGGACTTGGCGCTGGGGTGATCCTTGCCCTCGACGCGGTCCGCGGCGACCTGCTGCTCGCCACGGCGGTCAGCGTCGCCGTAGATCTGCTGCAGGACGTTCGGGTTGGGCTCGGCGTGGTCCATGGCCGCGACCTCGGGGTGGTGCAGGTCGAACGCGGGGCGTTCCGAGCGGATCCGGGGCAGCGACGTGAAGTTGTGCCGCGGCGGCGGGCAGGAGGTCGCCCACTCGAGCGAGGCCCCGTAGCCCCACGGGTCGTCCACGGTGACCTTGGGCGCGTTGCGCCAGGTCGTGTAGACGTTCCAGAGGAACGGCAGGGTCGAGGCGGCGAGGATGAACGCGCCGACCGTCGAGACCTGGTTCATCCACGTGAACCCCTCCTCCGGCATGTAGTCCGCGTAGCGACGCGGCATGCCGGCGACACCCAGCCAGTGCTGGACGAGGAAGGTGGCGTGGAAGCCGATGAAGAGCAGCCAGAAGTGGATCTTGCCGAGCTTCTCGTTGAGCATGCGCCCGGTGAACTTGGGCCACCAGAAGTAGAACCCGGCGAACATCGCGAACACGACGGTGCCGAAGACCACGTAGTGGAAGTGCGCCACGACGAAGTACGAGTCGGAGAGGCTGAAGTCCAGCGCCGGGCTCGAGAGGATGACGCCCGTGAGACCGCCGAAGAGGAAGGTCACGAGGAAGCCGATCGACCAGAGCATGGGCGTCTCGAACGTGAGCTTGCCGCGCCACATCGTGCCGATCCAGTTGAAGAACTTCACACCGGTCGGGACCGCGATGAGCATCGTCATGAACGCGAAGAACGGCAGCAGGACCGCGCCGGTCACGTACATGTGGTGGGCCCAGACGGTCACGGACAGCGCCGCGATCGCGATCGTCGCGTAGACCAGACCCTTGTAGCCGAAGATCGGCTTGCGGCTGAAGACCGGCAGGATCTCCGAGACGATGCCGAAGAACGGCAGCGCGATGATGTAGACCTCGGGGTGACCGAAGAACCAGAACAGGTGCTGCCAGAGGATGGCACCGCCGTTCTCCGGGTTGAAGATCTGCGCACCGAGGCGGCGGTCCGCTCCGAGCGCGAACAGCGCCGCGGCCAGCGGGGGGAACGCCATCAGGACCAGGAGGCTCGTGACGAGCGTGTTCCAGGTGAAGATCGGCATGCGGAACATCGTCATGCCCGGAGCGCGCATCGTGATGATCGTCGTGATGAAGTTGACGGCACCGAGGATGGTTCCGAACCCGGCGAGGGCCAGGCCGAAGACCCAGAGATCTCCTCCGGCCCCTGGACTGAACGTCGTGTTCGACAGCGGCGCGTACGCGAACCATCCGAACGACGCGGCACCCTGCGGCGTGAAGAACCCGGCCGAGGCGATGAGGCCACCGAAGAGGTAGAGCCAGTAGGCGAACATGTTCAGTCGCGGGAAGGCGACGTCAGGTGCGCCGATCTGCAGCGGCATGATGACGTTCGCGAAGCCCGCGAAGAGCGGGGTGGCGAACAGCAGCAGCATGATCGTGCCGTGCATCGTGAAGAGCTGGTTGTACTGCTCCTTGCTCTGCACGATCTGGATGCCGGGCTCGAAGAGCTCGGCACGGATCACGAGGGCCATGAGCCCGCCGATGCAGAAGAAGATGAACGACGTGATCAGGTACATGTACCCGATGGTCTTGTGGTCGGTCGAGGTGACCCACTTGATGACGGTTCGTCCGAGCGTCTGGCGCTTCGGGGCGAGACCGGGAATGACTTCGGCCTGCGCGACCATCAGTTCTCACCTTCCGTGACGACGGGGGGGTTCGGGTCCTGGAGGCGGTTCAGGTCCAGCCCGAGCTCGCCGGTCTGACCCTTGTCCTCGAGCTTCTGCATCTGCGCGTCGTACTCCTCGCGGGAGACCACGGCGACGTTGAAGAGCATGCCCGAGTGGTGCTCGCCGCAGAGCTCGGCGCACTTGCCGGCGTAGACACCCTCGCGTGTGGGGGTGACCTGCCACTCGTTGGTGCGCTCCGGGATCATGTCCATCTTGAAGAGGAACGCGGGGATCCAGAAGGAGTGGATGACGTCGCGGGAGTCCAGCTTGAACCGGACGACCTCGTTGACCGGCAGGTACAGCGTCGGCAGCGACGTCGCGGTGCCGGGGGCACCCTCGATCTCGTCCTCGGAGCGGAGGTCGCCGACGTTGGCCTCGTGCTGGCCGGACTCGTAGACGTCGTCCGTGAGGTAGTTGAAGTCCCAGCTCCACTGCTTGCCGATGACCTGGATCTCGACGTCAGGCTCTGCGGAGAGGTCCTTGATCGCCGTCATGTCACGGTCGGTGTAGTAGAAGAGCACGAGCACCATGACGATCGGCACTGCCGTGTACATGATCTCGAGGGGCAGGTGGTAGCGCGTCTGCACGGGCAGGACGTGGTCGTCCTTGCGCTTGCGGTAGGCGGCCACGCACCACAGGATCAGTCCCCACGTGATGACACCGACGATGAGTGCCGCGATCCAGGACCCGTTCCACAGCGACGTGATGCGGGCGGTCTGGTCGGTCACCTCACCGTCGGAGTATCCGGGGAGAAATCCGCGCTGAACGGTCTCACTGGCACAACCGGACGCCAAGGCTGCGACCGCGACGGCGGAAGCCGTCGCTCGCAGGATGGTTCGCCGTGTGCGGCTAGGGGATTGCGAGTGCAAGGGGGGCCTTTCACTTCAACGTTCGACAGGGGGGCTCGATCTTCTCCACGAGTTCCCCGCAGAACCTTCGTCCTCGACCCACAGAGCCTAGCGCGCAAATGCCCTCTCTCGCGCCGTCAACGCAGCTTCTGAGCGTGACGAATCCGCCAACTTCCCGCGAGATCCCGGGGTTCGGCACACCCTCGGCGCATCTGTCAGATCGTCGCTTCCCGCGCGGCCCGCGCTACGGTGCACGGTGTACGTCGCGTCCGTGGCACATTCGGCGCGTCTGCAATGAAAGTTCGCCGATCGGCGGTTCGGGAGCCCTCCCCGGGCCGCCTCGCACGCCCTCTGGAGCTCATGTGACCGACACCACGACGCCCCCGCGTCGGGTCTACCTCGACAACGGCGGCCGGGCGGCCCTGCACCCCCTCGCACGCACCGCCCTCGCCCAGGCGATCGACGACGGGTGGGCCGACCCCCGGCGCCTGTACGCCGAGGCACGCCGGGCCGCCGTGCTCCTCGACGGGGCCCGCGAGGCGATCGCCGCCGGCCTCGGCGCCCGGACCGAGGAGGTCCACCTCGCGCCCTCGCACGTGGCCGCCCTGCACGCCGCGGTGGGCGCGGTCGCGCTCGGGCGCCGTCGCACGGGACCGGGGATCGTCGTCTCGGCGGTCGAGCGCGCCGCAGTCCTGCACGCGGCCGAGCTCGCGGTCGCGACCGCGGGCAGCCCCGACGCCCTCGTGAAGGTCCCGGTCGACACGCTCGGCCGGGTCGACGAGGCCGCGATGACCGAGGCGGTCACGAGCCCTGGGACCGCGCTCGCCGCGCTCCAGGTCGCCAACGGCGAGGTCGGCACGGTCCAGCCCGTCGCCGCGGTCCACGCGGCCGCGCGCCGCGCGGGGGTGCCGCTCGTCGTGGACGCGGGCGCCGTCGTCGGGCACGGGGAGGTTCCCGACGCCTGGGACCTGCTCGCCGCCGACCCTGCCGACTGGGGCGGCCCCGCGGGCGTCGGGGTGCTGGCGGTCCGCAACCGGGTCCGCTGGCGGCGCACCTGGCCCGAGGACGCCGAGCCGTGGTTCCCCGGCGGGGTGAGCGTGCCCGCCGCGTTCGCGGCCGCCGTCGCGCTCCAGTCGGTCCTGGCCGACCGCGCGGCGCAGGACACGCGGCGCCGGGCGATCGTCGACAAGGTGCGCGCCGTCGTCGGGCGGATCCCCGACGTCGAGGTCGTGGGCGACCCCGACGACCGGCTCCCCCACGTCGTGACCTTCTCGTTCCTGTTCGTCGACGGCGAGGCCCTGGTGACCGAGCTGGACCGGGCGGGGTTCGCGGTCGGGTCGGGGTCGGCGTGCACGTCGAGCACGCTCGAGCCCAGCCACGTCCTGGCCGCCATGGGCGTCCTGACGCACGGCAACGTGCGCATCGCGCTCGACCGGGCCACCACGCAGGACGACGTCGACCGCTTCCTCGCGGTCCTGCCCGGGGCCGTCGCGCGGGTGCGCGCCTCGCTCGGGGTGAGCGGGCTGTGAGCGACGAGCCGGTCACGCTCGTGGACGCGCGCGGCCTGCGCTGCCCGCTGCCCGTCATCCGGCTCGCGGCCGCCGCGCGCGACCGTGCGCCGGGCGACGTCCTGACGGTCTGGTCGACCGACCCCGCAGCCCGTCACGACGTCCCGGCCTGGGCCCGCATGCGCGGCCACGCGATCGTGGAGAGCACCGTCGTGGAGGGCACGGTCGTGGAGGGAGCCGAGGGACAGGACGCCGACGCGACGGACTCCGGGAGCACGCCCGACGGCGGCACGACCTGGGCGATCACCGTCCGCCTGGGTGGGTGACCGCCCAGGCACCGCCCCCACGGACGCGGACGGCCCGGCCACCGTGAGGTGACCGGGCCGTCGTGGCTCCTCGGCAGACGGGCTGCCGACGCGCGTGGATCAGCCGAACGAGCCGCCGCACGCGCAGGCGCTGCCCGCGTTGGGGTTGTCGATCGTGAAGCCCTGCTTCTCGATCGTGTCGGCGAAGTCGATGGTCGCGCCGTCCAGGTAGGGGACGCTCATCTTGTCGACGACGACCTCGACGCCGTCGTAGTCCTTGAGGGCGTCGCCGTCCAGGACACGCTCGTCGAAGTAGAGCTGGTAGATCAGGCCCGAGCAGCCACCGGGCTGGACGGCGACGCGCAGACGCAGGTCGTCGCGGCCCTCCTGCTCGAGGAGGCTGCGGATCTTGCCGGCCGCGAAGTCCGTCAGCAGGACGCCGTGGGTGGCGGTCTCGGTGGTCTCGCTCATCGTGTTCTCCGCACAGTCTTCGGTGGGCTCTCGCCCCGTGGTGTGCCGTCGGTCTGCGGCTCCCGCTCCCGGGCTGGCCGATCGGTCCTCAGGCTTGTCGCATACCCGTCAACACGACGGGAGATGGTTCTGTTCCCGAGTGTACGACGCCCGCGCTCACCTCTCGCTGCCGGCCCAGGTGCGGGCCACGCGAGCGACCCGAGCCCGCGCCGCGTCGCTGTCCGGCCCGAGCTCGTAGGCACCGCTGATCCCCGCCGCGGCCTGCTCGCGCCGACCGGCGAGGATCTCGCGCGCCAGGACGACGACCGGGACCCCGAGCGCACCGGCCCGGCGCGCGACCTCGGGCAGGGGGCCGTCGTGCGTCGTCGACGCGTCGAGCCGGTCGACGACCACGACCGCGACGTCGGCGGCCTCGACCCGCGCGCCCAGCCCGACGACGTCCGCGACCAGCGACGTCCCGGGCAGCAGGCGACCGCCGGCGGCGGCGATCCCGAAGCCCAGTCCCCCGCCCGCGCCTGCGCCGGGCAGCCCGGTCAGCGCCCGGTCGGCTGCCGCGCGCGACGCGCCCCCCCCACCGCCCGGGGCGGGCGCCGCCGTCGGGCCGGAGACACCCGGGCGGCCGGAAGCGCCGGACAGCAGGTCGCGGCGTGCCGTGCCCTCCAGCGCGCGCGTGACCTCGTGCGCGTAGTGGCCGTGCGCCCGCTCGAGCTCCTGGGCGAGCGTCGCCAGCGCGGGCCGCGCGACCGCGAGCGCCCCGCTGGCCCCGTGCAGACCCAGCAGCGGCAGGTCGGACTCGACCGCGCCGACGAGCTCGACGGACCGCAGCGCGTCCCGGGCGCGGCGCGCGGCCGCGGCGTCGTCGGCGGTGGTCGCGCCGAGCGCGGCCCCGCCGCGGGTCAGCGGCCCCGTCCCGGTCCCTGCGAGCGCCGCGAGCATCCCGGCCCCGGCGTCGTGCGCACCGCTGTCCCCCGTCGCCACGACGACGCGCGAGGCCCGTCGGGCAGCGAGCGCGACGACCTGCCCGACGCCGTAGCTCGTCGCCGTGCCCAGCCCACCGCCGGCGGTGCTGCCGTCCGTCGGCGCGGGACGCAGGAACGCGGCCTCGACGTAGGCCGTGCGCGCCCCGGTCGCCGAGGGGTGGCCGAGCCGGAACGTCACGGGCACGTCGTCACCGGCCGCGCCGCGCGCGACGACCGCCACCTGCTCGGGGGCGTGGGCCGCGAGGGCGCGCAGGAATCCGGCCGCACCGGGGTTGAGGACGCACGGGTCCACGTCGCCGCGCACCGTGGCCGCCCAGGTCTCGGCGACCAGGGCGCACACGTCCTCGGCCGGCAGGTTCCCGTCCGACAGGGCGAGCGGGTCCGCGGCGGCGAGGAGGAGGTGCATGCCGCGATTGTGCCAGGCCGTCGACCCCGGCAGGGCTGCTCGACCGACCGACCGTTGTGCGACGATGGTCCCGTGAGCACCCTGTTGGACAGCGCCTTCGCGGAACCTGCCCCCTCCCCCCTCCTGCTCCTCGGACAGGGCCGGGACCTGGCCTCCGAGCGAGGAGTCGAGTGCACCGGCGAGCTGCCGGCCGCCAGCGACCCCGACCTCGTCGAACGTGCCCGTGCGGCCCGCGCCGCACTCGGCTCGCGGGCCTTCGTCCTGGGCCACCACTACCAGCGCGACGAGGTCATCGACTTCGCGGACGTCACGGGCGACTCGTTCAAGCTCGCGCGCGAGGCCGCGGCACGCCCCGAGGCCGAGTTCATCCTCTTCTGCGGCGTGCACTTCATGGCCGAGAGCGCGGACATCCTCACCTCGGACGCCCAGCAGGTCGTCCTGCCGGACCTCGCGGCGGGCTGCTCGATGGCCGACATGGCCGCGATCAACCAGGTCGAGGACGCGTGGGAGGTCCTCCAGGACGTCGGGATCGCCGACGTCACGCTCCCCGTCACGTACATGAACTCGACCGCCGCGATCAAGGCCTTCACGGGTCGGCACGGCGGGACCATCTGCACGTCCTCGAACGCGGAGGTCGCGCTGCGCTGGGCATTCGACAAGCTGGACGCTGCGGGCGGCTCCCTCCCCAGCAAGGTCCTGTTCATGCCCGACCAGCACCTCGGACGCAACACCGCACTTCTCAAGCTCGGCATGTCCCCCGCGGACTGCGTGGTCTTCGACCCCCGCAAGCCGAACGGCGGTCTGACGGACGCCGAGCTGCGCGACGCACGCATGATCCTGTGGCGCGGGCACTGCTCGGTCCACGGACGCTTCTCCGAGCGCAACGTGACAGACATCCGTGCCGCGGTGCCGGGCATCAACGTGCTCGTGCACCCCGAGTGCAAGAACGAGGTCGTGGAGGCCGCGGACTACGTCGGCTCGACCGAGTACATCATCAAGATGCTGGATGCCGCCGAGCCCGGCTCGTCCTGGGCGATCGGCACAGAGCTCAACCTGGTGCGACGCGTCGCCCGCGCGCACCCGGACAAGCAGGTGCACTACCTCGACTCGACCGTCTGCTTCTGCTCGACGATGAACCGCATCGACCTGCCGCACCTCGTGTGGGCCATGGAGTCCCTCGTCGCCGGGCGCACGGTCAACCGCATCGTCGTCGACGCCGACGACGCCCACTGGGCACGCGTCGCGCTCGACCAGATGCTCGCCCTGCCCGGACTCTAGAAACCACCCGTCGGGCCCGTCGGCACCCGCCGGCGGACCCGACGGTCGCACCATCGCATCGACCCTCGGGGGTGACGGATGACGACCGGGAACGGTCTGAGCGTCGGGATCTTCGTGTTCGACGGCGCCGAGGAGCTCAACGTCGCGGGCCCCTACGAGGTATTCACGACGTGGCGCGAGCGCTCTGCCCTCAAGCCGCGGGTCTCGACGTTCTCGTGGGACGGGCGCGGGGTGCGACTCGCACAAGGCCTGCACATGGTCCCCGACGGGTCCGCCGACGACGTCGACCCGGTCCAGGTGCTCGTGCACCCCGGAGGGCCCGGCATCCAGCGGCTGGTCGGGGACCCGACGCACCTCGCCTGGCTCCACGCGATGCGAGCCCGGACACCGCTCCTGGCGAGCGTGTGCACGGGCTCGCTCGCGTTCGCGGCGGCCGGTCTGCTGGCCGGGCGTCCGGCGACGACCCACTGGGACCACGTCGACGAGCTCGCCCGCCTCGACCCCAGCATCCTCGTCGACACCGAGACACGCTTCGTCGACGACGGCGACGTGGTCACCTCGGCCGGGGTGTCGGCCGGGATCGACATGGCGCTGCACCTCGTCGAACGGCTCGAGAGCGCCGAGGTTGCCGAGGAGGTCCGGCGCGCCCTGCAGTACGAGGGCTGAGGACCTGCCCCGCGCCACGACCGTCCGGGGTCAGGCGCCCGCACGCTCCTCGTAGCGGCCCGAGCGGTGCGCCCACCGGTCGAAGAAGACCGTGAGGAACGGCGGCAGCGTCGCGGCGAGCGCGAAGAAGACCGTCAGGAGCGACCAGCGCTGACGGACGGCCACGACGAGCGCGAGCGCGACGTAGGCGACGACCAGGCCCCCGTGGACGGGACCGAAGATCTTGACGCCGATCTCGGAGGCCTCGGCGATCCACTTGACGTACATCCCCACGAGCAGGCCGGCCCAGGAGAAGGCCTCGGCGATCGCGACGACGCGGAACGCGCGGACGGTCCAGTGGTGGGAGGTGGTGGGCACCTCGGGCACGGACGAGGGCTCGACGGCTGCGGGCGTCGGGGCGGCGTCGGGAACGGGGGCGGCGGTTCGGGAAGTCACGGGGGCCATCCTCACACGCCTCGGCGGACGGGCCGAACGACCGGCGAGTCCCGCACGGCGGGCCCCAGGGACGAAGCTCGACCCGCGATACCTGATACCGCCCGTGCTCGGTAGTAGCCTGCGACGGTGACCCGACAGATCCAGCTCACGATCGCCAGCACCCTGCCCCGCAAGGCCGTCCCCGGGCGCGGGGTCCTCGACCCCTCCGTGACCCGCATGCGCGTGCGCCCCGGCGACCTCGACTTCTACCTGCACGTGAACAACGGCGTCTACCTGCAGATGATGGACGTGGCGCGCAGCAACTTCCTCGCCGACCTCGGCGCCTTCGGGCTCCTGCGCGACCAGGGCTGGTACCCCGTCGTCGCGTCGTCGACCATGAAGTACCGCCGCTCGCTCCAGCTCTGGGACCGCTTCGAGATCACGACGCGCGTGCTCGGGTGGGACGAGCGCGTCGTCTACCTCGAGCAGGTCTTCACGCGCGGCGGAGACCTGTGCGCGCGCGGCCTGATCGCGGGCCGGTTCCTGTCGAAGGCGGGCGACCGCATCCCGGGGCCCGAGGTCGTCGCCCTCCTGGGCACCTCGACCGTGAGCCCCGAGCTGCCGGCCGACGTGCGCGACTGGGCCCAGGCCGTGGACGTCGCAGCCCGCTGAGCCCGCGCCGCCCTACGCTGCGGGCCATGACGCACGAGGTGCTCGAGCACGCCCTGCTGCACGTGGTTCCCGGCCAGGAGACCGCCTTCGAGGAGGCCTTCGCGCACGCTCGGGCGATCGTCTCCGCGATGCCCGGCTTCGGTGGGCTCTCGGTGTCGCGGTGCGTCGAGCGCCCCTCGACGTACCTCCTGCTCGTGCGCTGGGACCGCCTCGAGGCACACACCGAGGGCTTCCGCGGCTCGCCCGAGTACCTGCGGTGGAAGGCGCTGCTCCACCACTTCTACGACCCGTTCCCGGTCGTCGAGCACTACCGCGAGGTGTCCGTCATCCCTGGGCCGACAACCACGCCCTGACGTCCTCGAGCTGGGCGAGGACCGTCGTCAGGTCCTGCGTGAGGTGCTGCCCCCGGGCCGAGGCCACGCACCGGTCCACCTCGTCGAGCATGCGCCGGGCGGTCGCGGCGTCGTCGAGCCGGACGGCCAGCTCGGCACGGAAGGCCTGGGCCTCGACCCGGTCACGGGCCGAGGCGCCCAGGTCCCCCGCGTCGGCGTCGCGGCGCAGCGCGCCGTCGAGGATCTTCACGGCCTGCCCGACGTCGCCGCGCGAGTCCGCCTGGACCACCGCGTTGGCCACGGCGAGCAGCAGGCGCGACTCCCCCGGCGGGCCGTCCGGGCTGCCGGTGTCCTCGCCCGAGCCCGAGCGTGCCGCGCGCGACCGGTCCGCCGGGGTGCCGGTGCCGGGGTCCGCGAGATCCGCCGTCCCCGGCTCGGGGTCCTCGGGGCGCCGCACGACCCGCAACCAGTTTCCGGCGGGGTCCACGAGGCTGAACCCGCTGAGCCCGCCCGCATTCGCCCGACGACGGGGCCGCGTGATGCGCGGGAAACCGCTCAGCGGCAGCTTCCCGTAGACCGCGCGCAGCCCGGCCGCCCACGCCTCGTACAGGGGCTCGGTGTCGTCGACCACGACCAGGCACGAGCCGTACGAGTCCTCGGGACGAAAGCCGTCCATCGCGAAGTAGTGCAGGTCGATGCCGCCACGGCGCAGCGCGAGGTACGGGTTGGGCCGGGTCTGCCGGTAGGTCACCTCGAACCCGAGGGCCACGGCGAAGTCGTGGATCTCGTCGATCGACGCGCACGGCAGCAGGGGGACCATCGTCTCGTTCGCCATGTCCCTATCCCACCACCCCGGCGGGGACCACGTCTCCGGCAGGGGCGACGTGGGCTCGGGCGCCGACCGCTCGTGCCCTGCCCCGGCCGCTCGACCCTGCTCAGGCGGCCTGGGCGACCCGGACCATGTTGCCCGACGGGTCCCGGAACGCGCAGTCGCGCGGACCCCAGTCCTGGTCCATGGGCTCCTGCAGGACCTCGGCGCCCGACGCCCGGACGGTCTCGAAGAGAGCGTCGACGTCGTCGGTCGCGAACACGAGGATCGGCAGGACGCCCTTGATCATGAGCTCCTGGAGCGCGTCGCCGTCGGCCTGCGAGCGACCCGCGTGCGGTGCCGAGAGCACGATGCCCAGACCGGGCTGCGCGTCCGACCCGAGCGTGACCCAGCGGAACCCCTCGGAACCCACGTCGTTGTGCACCTTGAGCCCGAGCGCGTCGCTGTAGAACGCGATCGACTCGTCGACGTCGTTGACGGTGATGTTGCAGAACTTCAGTGAGATGGTCATGACGGCGACTCTAGGACGGGGCTCGCGCGCCCGCTTCTCCGATCCTGCTCGATGCGGCGGTCCCCCTCGCAGCCCCGCTGTGCTCAGCGCGCGGTGGTGCCCGCGGTCGCCGCGGCGCTGCGCGCCGGGCGCGTCAGGACCTGGGCCACGCACGGTGGCATGGCCTTGACCGCGGCGTGCTCCCGGCTCCGGTACGCCGAGGGCGTCTCGCCCACGACCTCGGTGAACTTCGAGCTGAACGAGCCGAGCGACGTACACCCGACCGCCATGCACGCGTCCGTGACGCTCGCGCCGCCCCGCAGCAGGGCCATCGCCCGCTCGATCCGTCGCGTCATGAGGTAGCAGTAGGGCGTCTCGCCGTACGTCGCCCGGAAGCGGCGCGAGAAGTGCGCGGGAGACATGAGGGCCTTACGCGCCATGGTCGGGACGTCGAGCGGCGCCGCGTACTCCCGGTCCATGAGGTCCCGGGCGCGGCGCAGCAGCACGAGCTCCTCGATCTCCTGCGGGGTCATCCTCCGAACGTAGCACCGGGGTCGCCCGGGGTCGCCCGGGGTCGCCCGCCGAGAACGGGTGCGCGGTCGTCGTCGAGCCGATGTCGACCGCACACCCGTTCTCGGCGACGACTCAACCCTGCGCGAGGCGCGTCAGCAGGAGTGCCTCGGCCAGCACGACCTTCTCGAGCTCACCGAGGTGCACCGACTCGTTCGCGCCGTGCGCGCGCGAGTCGGGGTCCTCGACGCCCGTCACGAGGATGGCCGCGTCGGGGAAGACGTCGAGCAGGTCAGCGATGAACGGGATCGAGCCGCCGATGCCGATGTCGACCGGCGCCGTGCCCCACGACGTCTCGAACGCCCAGCGCGCGGCCTGCATCGCCGACGAGTCGGTGGGCGCCTGGAACGGCTTGCCCGTCTCGCCGTCGTGCACCGTGACCTGCGCGCCGAACGGCGCGTTCGACTCGAGGTGCGCACGCAGCGCCGCGAGCGCGGCCGCCGGGTCCTGGCCGGGCGCGATGCGCAGCGAGATCTTGGCCGTCGCGCGCGGGGTCAGCGTGTTGGACGCGTGCGCGACGCTCGGCGCGTCGATCCCGATGACGGACAGCGCCGGCTTGGTCCACAGGCGACCCGTCAGCGTCCCTTCGCCCGCGAGGCGGACCCCGTCGAGCACCGAGGAGTCCGCGCGGAAGTCCGCCTCCTCATAGTCCACGGTCGGGTCCGGCGCGGAGACCAGGCCCTCGACCGCGACGTTCCCCTGCTCGTCGTGGAGCGTGGCGATCAGGCGCGAGAGCAGCGTGAGCGCGTCGAGCACCGGGCCACCGAACATGCCCGAGTGCACCGCGTGGCCCAGCACCGCGACCTCGACGTCGCAGTCGACCAGCCCACGCAGGCTCGTGGTGAGCCCCGGGACCCCGACCTTCCAGTTCGCGGAGTCCGCGACGACGATCACGTCCGCCGCGAGGAGGTCCTTGTGCTGGTTCAGGAACGGCAGGAAGCTCGGCGACCCGACCTCCTCCTCGCCCTCGACGAAGACCGTCACGCCGATCGGCAGGTCACCCAGCGCGGACAGCGCCCGCAGCGCACCCACGTGAGCAACGATCCCGGCCTTGTCGTCGGCCGCACCACGACCGAACAGCCGACCGTCGACCTCGGTCGGGACGAACGGGTCCGTGTCCCACGTGGCCGCGTCGCCCGGGGGCTGCACGTCGTGGTGCGCGTAGAGCAGGACCGTCGGGGCGCCCTCCGGGGCCGGGCGGCGCGCGACGACCGCGGGGGCGCCGAGCGGACCCGCGACGCCCGTCGCGTGCAGGATCTGCACCTCGGGCAGCCCCGCACCGCGCAGGAGCTCGGCCACGGCCTCGGCGCTCGCCGCGACGTGTGCCTGGTCGAACGCGGAGTTGGACACGGACGGGATGCGCACGAGCGCCTCGAGGTCGCCGCGCAGGGCGGGGAAGAGCTCGGCGACCCGGGCGCGCAGGTGAGCGACGTCGTCGGGCTCGGGAAGGGTGCTGGTTCCAGGTGTGCTGTTCACCCGGGCAACGCTACCCGCCGGTACGCCTCCGCTCCTGCCCGCCGCACGTGACGAGGCAGCCCCCGTCCTCGACTACGCTGGACCTGTGTTCTCACGCAACAAGTCCTCCGCGCCCTCGTCGAACGACGCCCCCGATCCCGTTGCCGCCGCAGCCGAGATCGAGAAGGCCGGCAAGGGCAGGCCGACGCCCAAGCGCAAGGTCGCCGAGGCCGCCAACAAGCGCCCGCTCGTGCCCTCGGACCGCAAGTCCGCGGCCAAGACCGCGCGCCAGCAGCAGCGTGACGCACGCGACCGCCAGTTCCAGGCCATGCAGACGGGCGACGAGCGCTACATGCCCGCCCGCGACAAGGGTCCGGTCAAGCGCTACGTGCGCGACTACGTGGACGCCCGCTGGAACCTGGGCGAGTTCTTCCTGCCCGTCGCCCTGGTGTTCATCGTCCTGACGTTCGTGTTCTCCCAGAACCTGAACATGGCGACGATCATCATCTTCGTGCTCTACGGGATCGTGCTCATCACGATCATCGACGCGTTCATCATGTGGCGCTCGCTCAAGAAGCGCCTGGTCGCGAAGTTCGGGCCGGACTCCCCCAAGGGCAACGCGATGTACGCCGTGATGCGCGCCTTCCAGCTGCGCCGCGCACGCCTGCCCAAGCCCATGCACAAGAAGCACGGCAGCTTCCCCGCGTAGCGTCTCGCGTCCGGTCCGCCGGACGGACCGCAGTTCCCCGAGGTGCCCCGGGCAACTTAGTGTTGTCCCCATGCCCAACTACCGCTTCCTCGGCAACTCCGGCCTCAAGATCTCCGAGATCACCTACGGCAACTGGCTCACCCACGGCTCGCAGGTCGAGAACGACGTCGCGACCCAGTGCGTCCACGCCGCGCTCGACGCCGGCATCACCACGTTCGACACCGCCGACGTCTACGCCAACACCAAGGCCGAGCAGGTCCTCGGCGACGCCCTCAAGGGACAGCGCCGCGAGTCCCTCGAGATCTTCACCGAAGTGTCTGCCTCCGGCTACTCGCTCGCGGCTTGATCCTGTAGCCGCTTGACCAAACCCTCCGCTGCCTCGACGCCTGGCGGCAGCAGGCGAACCGTGCGATCAACCTCTGAGTACTCGACGTGCCGCTGCCTATGCATTGCCCGAAGGACGTCTCGACGAAACGCCGCAATATGCACGACTTCGAGCCAACCAGCAAGCTCTGATTCGGTCGCCATTCCCGTTCCGACGAGCAAGAGGAGTGTCTGTTCACGACGGGGCAGGCCCAGCACCAAGACGCGCCTTGTTCTGGCACGGGACCAGACAAGCGCTACATCACGCTCGACAAGCGACTCGACGATCTCCGTAGCTTCGGTGACAGGCAGCCCGTGGAGGATCCGAACGAGTTCAGCCATAATCCACTTGCTTATGTAGAGAACAGCGGTGGCATCCATGTGGTTTGGGTTCACGTCGCCGCCCGCGTGGCCGACACCGCGGTTGTTTCGGATTTCATAGAGCGCAACTAGCATCCGCGGCAACTGGATTCGTGGCGATCTAGGCGCTTGCGGGAACTCGTCAGCAAGACGCTCGCACGCCTGGACCATGTTGCGCGGCTTGCTAGCTCGGCTTGGGTAATTCCCGCCGTCCAGAAGTCCACGAATAATTGTGTAAGCCGCTTCGCACAACTTGCCGCCATTCAGTTCAGAGGGCTCCCAACGTTGCTCCGAGAAATTGCGCAACACCTCGCTAAAAGCGTCCGTTAGGTCGGCCGCTAAACTGGGGGGTAGCAGCGCAAAGGCATCTTTCGGCTCAACTGCCACCAATCATCGACCTTACCCGGTCCGAACCAGCACGCGAGAGCTTAAAGGTCTTGCGGGCCTGTCGCGTACTACCCGACTTCCTCAGCTGCAGAATTAGGGCGGGCTTCTGCTTGACAAGTTGGGCAGTTCGCTCGGAAATGTGTCCGACGGCATGCCCTAGATCCTTAAGCACGCTGTTGAGGGCAAACGATGAGAAGTTGTCGCCTCCTTGGACCACCTGAACCCAGTAGGCAGCAACGAGAAGCCGCTCGCCGTCAGTCGAGGGCCCGGCGGCATCGTAAAGCTCTGCGAAGTGGTCCCAGGGACCGTCATTACTCTCGTCAGGAAGTGGCTTAGCGGAGGCCTGCGACACTGGCACCTGCTCCCCGACAGCGGCGTCGACCTGAACAGGCGGTTCTCCCCGTCCCTGGAACGAGCTCGCGATGGTCATGCCATCTGCGAATCGTCCGTATGCCCACGCGAGCGTCCGCTGCCTCGCCTGCCCGTCGAGCGGTTCCAACGCCGTCGCGATCATCCGCATCGCTTCGAGTTCCGGATCCTCGTCCATACCAACTCCCTGCTCCTCTGGCGCAACATCGCTTGTTGCACGCTAGTGGTGTTCGCGCACAGACGCTAAGCGGATGCATGGCTAGAGGGTCTTTTCACCCACAATCACGCCGTAGGGTGGACGCATGGTCAACTACCGCTTCCTCGGCAACTCCGGCCTCAAGATCTCCGAGATCACCTACGGCAACTGGCTCACCCACGGCTCGCAGGTAGAGAACGACGTCGCCACCCAGTGCGTCCACGCCGCGCTCGACGCCGGCATCACCACGTTCGACACCGCGGACGTCTACGCCAACACCAAGGCCGAGCAGGTCCTCGGCGACGCCCTCAAGGGACAGCGCCGCGAGTCCCTCGAGATCTTCACCAAGGTCTACTGGCCCACGGGCCCTGGCGGGGCCAACGACTCGGGCCTGTCCCGCAAGCACGTCATGGAGTCGATCAACGGCTCGCTCCAGCGCCTCGGCACCGACTACGTCGACCTCTACCAGGCGCACCGCTTCGACCAGTCGACCCCGCTCGAGGAGACGATGCAGGCGTTCGCCGACATCGTCCGCCAGGGCAAGGCCCTCTACATCGGCGTGAGCGAGTGGACCGCGGACCAGATCCGCGCGGGCCACGCCCTCTCGAAGGAGCTCGGCTTCCAGCTCATCTCCTCCCAGCCCCAGTACTCGATGCTGTGGCGCGTCATCGAGGACGAGGTCGTCCCGACCTCGCGCGAGCTGGGCCTGTCCCAGATCGTCTGGTCCCCCGTCGCGCAGGGCGTGCTGAGCGGCAAGTACCTGCCCGGCCAGCCCGCCCCCGCCGGGTCGCGCGCCACCGACGCCAACGGCTCGCGCTTCATCCAGCAGTTCATGACCGAGGACGTGCTCACGCGCGTCCAGCAGCTGAAGGCCGTCGCCGACGAGCTGGGCCTGACGCAGGCGCAGCTCGCTGTCGCGTGGGTCCTGCAGAACGACAACGTCGCTGCCGCCCTCATCGGCGCCTCGCGCCCCGAGCAGGTCGCCGAGAACGTCAAGGCGTCCGGCGTGGTCATCCCCGCCGAGCTCATGGCGAAGATCGACGAGATCCTCGGCGACGTCGTCGAGCGCGACGCCGGCAAGACCGCTGCGGGAGCCCCCGGGCCCCGCTGAGCCCGTGTCACCGGCGCCTCGCCGACAGGCTGAGGTCCTGGTGACCGACGTCGACGACCCCGGGTGCTCACCGAGCGCCCGGGG
>NZ_JBBCXG010000018.1:0-21747 GCF_037145535.1 Oerskovia sp. USHLN155 | reverse complement strand
AGCTAAGCCTCTCAGCGCCGATGGTACTGCCCTGGAGACGGGGTGGGAGAGTAGGTCGCCGCCGGACAACCATTCACCAAAGGCCCACCCCAACAGGGGTGGGCCTTTGGCGTGCCTGTGACCTACCGGGCAAGCCCCTACGACCCTGCTCGTGGGATGATGAACGTCAGTGCATATCGAAGGGACACCGCTGTGAACGACAGCCCAGAACGTCACGCCGACGACCGCGACCGTAGGTCTTCCGGGGCAGGGCGGTCCGGCAACACCGGTCGTTCCTCAGGCTCCCAGGGAGCTCCCCGTCGTGATGGAGCTGCGGGCAAGCCCCCGCGCGCCGGCGGCGGCGAGCGCAAGAGCTATGGTGACCGTCCGCTGTCCGGTGGCGGGTCCTACGGTGGCGGCGAGCGTCGCTCGTACGGTGACCGTCCGCAGTCTTCCGGCTCCGGTGAGCGCCGTTCCTACGGTGACCGCCCGCAGTCCTCCGGCTCCGGCGAGCGCAAGAGCTATGGTGACCGCCCGCAGTCCGGTGGCGGGTCCTACGGTGGCGGCGAGCGTCGCTCCTACGGTGACCGCCCGCAGTCCGGTGGCGGGTCCTACGGTGGCGGCGAGCGTCGCTCCTACGGTGACCGCCCCCAGTCCTCCGGCTCCGGTGAGCGCCGTTCCTACGGTGACCGCCCGCAGTCCGGTGGCGGGTCCTACGGTGGCGGCGAGCGTCGCTCCTACGGTGACCGCCCCCAGTCCTCCGGCTCCGGTGAGCGTCGCTCCTACGGTGACCGCCCCCAGTCCTCCGGCTCCGGTGAGCGTCGCTCGTACGGTGACCGCCCCCAGTCTTCCGGCTCAGGTGAGCGCCGTTCCTACGGTGACCGCCCCCAGTCCGGAGGCGGCGAGCGCAAGAGCCACGGCGACCGCCCGCAGCGTTCGGCAGACCAGGGTGAGCGCCAGTCGCGCCCGCCGCAGGACCAGCGTCACGCCGGCCCTGAGATCGACGAGGCGGTGCAGTTCTCCGACCTCGATCGCGACGTGCGCGGTCGTCTGCGGACGCTGAGCAAGGAGAACGCGACGGTCGTCGGTCGCCACCTCGTCATGGCCGGCAAGCTGATCGACACCGACCCTGAGCTGGCCTACGAGCACGCCCAGGCTGCGGTGCGTCGTGCCGGCCGCGTCGACGTCGTCCGTGAGGCCGCGGGGCTGACGGCCTACCAGACCGGCCGATACGCCGAGGCGCTGCGTGAGCTGCGCACGGTGCGCCGTCTCAACGGTTCCTCGGAGCACCTGCCGATCATGGCGGACTGCGAGCGTGGCCTGGAGCGCCCTGAGCGCGCGATCGCCCTGGCCGCCTCGGAGGAGGCGAGCACCCTCGACGCCACGGGTCGCACCGAGCTCGCACTCGTCGTGAGTGGCGCGCGCGTCGACCTCGGCGAGTTCGAGGCCGCACTCGCGGTGCTCGACCAGATCCCCGCGGCCGACGCCACGGGTGACCTGGCGCTCCGTGTGCTGCAGGCCAAGGCCAGCGTCCTGGAGGCCGCGGGCCGCACCGAGGAGGCGGCCGCGATCCTCGCGGACGTCGACCCCCGTGCGCTGGCCGCTGCCCTCGGCACGTCCCTCGACGAGGACGTCGTCGTCTACGACCTGACCGAGGACGCCGTCGAGATCGACGACGAGACGGACGGCGACGACGAGACCGACGACACGACCACGTCGGCGGCCGAGCCCGCGGGCGAGACGGATGCTGCGGCGTCGGGCGCGGAGAACGACGAGGAGACCAAGTGAGCCTGGGGCTGATCTCGAGCGACACCCCGCTCGCGGAACGCTACGACCTGGCCCTCGTCGACCTCGACGGTGTCGCCTACCGCGGCCACGAGCCCATCCCGAACGCCGCGACCGGCCTCGGGGGAGCCCGTGCCGCGGGCATGCGCCTCGTCTTCGTGACGAACAACGCGTCGCGCGAGCCGCAGTCGGTGGCTTCGCAGCTCACCGAGCTCGACATCCCGACGTCGCCCGAGGAGGTCATGACCGCCGCTCAGGCGGCGGCAGCCCTCCTGCGGACGCGCCTGGAGCCAGGCGCCCGCGTGCTCGTCGTCGGCGGTGCGGGCCTCTTCACGGCCGTGCACGACGCGGGCTTCGTGATCGTCGAGAGCGCCGACGAGGAGCCGGTCGCGGTCGCGCAGGGCTTCGCGCCCGAGCTCGGCTGGGCCCAGCTCGCCGAGGCCGCCTACGCGGTCCAGCGCGGTGCCTGGCACGTCGCGAGCAACCTCGACCTGTCGCTGCCCACGGCCCGGGGCTTCGCGCCGGGCAACGGCTCGCTCGTGCGGGCCGTCCAGGCCGCGACGGGGGTCGAGCCGTCGAGCGCCGGCAAGCCCTCGCCGACGATGTACCGGCTCGCGATCGAGCGGGCCGGGGCGTCCTCGCCGCTCGTCGTCGGTGACCGCCTGGACACCGACCTCGCGGGCGCCCGCTCGGGCGGCTACCCAGGGCTGCACGTCCTGACGGGCGTCAACGGGGGCCGGGACGCGGTCCTCGCCGAGCCCGGGCTGCGCCCGCACTACATCGGCGCGGACCTCCTGAGCCTGCTCGAGCCCCATGCAGCACCCACCCAGGGTGCCGAGGGCTGGTGGACGTGCGGCGAGGCCGCGGCACGCGTCACGGACGGTGCGCTCGAGCTGACGGGCCCCGCAGGGGTGGACCTCATCCGCGCCGCGTGCGGCGCGGCGTGGTCGACGGTCGACGCTGGCGGTGCGGTGGATGCGGACACCGTCCCCGAGCTGGCTGTCGGTAACCCCTGAGATCGTGTCCTGACCGGTAGCGTTGCACCGGTGCGGTGACGTGCGGCCGTGAGCCGCGCTTCGCCCACCGGTGCGGCGCACCGCACCCTGGAACGGACTGGAGGTCCACGCATGGCGCAGGACACCGTCGACGACGGCGCCCCCACCCAGACCCCCGTCCCCACCCCCGGGGACGTGCGGACCGGCGCGACGCCGTCGGGCAGCGAGCCTGCCGACGACGCGGTCGCCGAGGCGCTCGGTCGGCTCGACGAGCTCGCCGACGCCCCTCTGACCCACCACGTCGCGGTGTTCGACGCGATCCACGAGGCCCTCCAGGAGCGCCTCGCGGACGCGGAGGACTGAGCGTGGGCGCACGCGTCGACGCAGAGCTCGTCCGCCGGGGCCTCGCCCGGTCGCGGCGCCAGGCCGCCGACCTCGTGGTCGCCGGACGCGTCACGGTCGACGGCCGGACCGTCGCCAAGCCGTCGTTGCCGGTGACGGACGGGCAGAGCGTCGCGGTCGAGCAGGACCCCACCGACCCCGGCTACGCCTCGCGGGCCGCCTTCAAGCTCGCGGGAGCGCTCGACGCGATCACCGCCACGGTGCCGGTCCGTGCCCCACGGGTCGAGGACGCCTCGTGCCTCGACCTGGGAGCGTCCACCGGTGGTTTCACCGACGTCCTGCTGCGCCGTGGAGCGCGACGGGTGGTGGCCGTCGACGTCGGGCACGACCAGCTCGTGCCCGCCCTGCGCGAGGACCCGCGCGTCGTGGTGCGTGAAGGCTTCAACGTCCGCGACCTCGTTCCCGGAGACCTCGACGAGGCACCCGAGCTGGTCGTGGCCGACCTGTCCTTCATCTCGTTGCGCCTGGTCCTGCCCCCTGTCGCAGCGGTCGTCGCTCCCGGCACGGACCTGCTGCTCATGGTCAAGCCGCAGTTCGAGGTGGGGCGCGAGCGGCTCGGCACCGGGGGAGTGGTCCGTGACCCGGCGCTGCACGGGCGCGCCGTGCTCGACGTGGCCCTCGACGCGGCCGCCCTCGGCCTGCGCCCGCTCGGCGTGATCCCCAGCCCGCTGCCCGGCCCGAGCGGCAACCGCGAGTTCTTCGTGTGGCTGCGCGCGTCCGACGCGCCCGTTCCCGTCGACCGCGAGGCCCTCGTGCAGGCGGTCGAGCGCGCCGTGTCTTCACCCGTGTCGACCGTGCCGGTCGTGGCCGCGGTCGACGAGCCGGCCGACCCCCCGGGCGTCGCCCAAGTCACGTCGCCTTTACCCCCTCAGGGCGGCGCAGACCTGACAGACTCGCAGACGGTGCCCGACGACGGTGCGCCGCCCCAGGACCACGGCACCGCCGCGGACCGACGACCGACCGGAGGAGCCCAGTGACCAGGAGAGTGCTGATCGTCACGCACGGTGGACGCCCCGAGGCGGTCGTCGCGCTGCACGAGGCGGTCAAGGAGCTCCAGGACGCGGGCTTCGAGGTCGGGCTGCACGACGACGACCTCGCCGAGACGTTCGGTGACCACATGGCCCAGCTGCGCACGCGCGAGGGCGTCGCGGAGTCCGAGGTCGTCATGGTCCTGGGCGGCGACGGCACGATCCTGCGTGCTGCCGAGCTCACGCACGGAACGGGGGTCCCGCTGCTCGGCGTGAACCTCGGTCACGTGGGCTTCCTGGCGGAGGCCGAGCGCGAGGGGCTGCCCGCGGCCGTCCAGCGCCTCGCAGCGCGCGACTACGTGGTCGAGGAGCGCGGGGTGCTCGAGGTCCGCGTCACGCTGCCCGGCGAGGACGAGACCCGGGTGGGCTGGGCCCTCAACGAGGCGACGGTCGAGAAGGCCTCGCGCGAGCGCATGATCGAGGTCGCGATCGGGGTCGACGGGCGGCCGTTGTCGTCGTTCGGCTGCGACGGCGTGGTCATGTCGACCGCGACCGGATCCACCGCGCACGCCTTCTCGGCCGGGGGACCGGTCGTGTGGCCCGACGTCGACGCGATGCTGCTCGTGCCGCTCGCGGCGCACGCCCTGTTCGCGCGGCCGCTCGTCGTCGGGCCGACGTCGACGTTCGCGCTCGAGCTCCTCCAGCGCTCCGGCCCGGCGGTGCTCACGTGCGACGGGCGCCGACGCATCGACCTGCCCGCGGGGGCACGCGTCGAGGTCTCGCGCGGCGACTCGCCGATCCGCCTCGCACGGCTCTCCACGGCCCCCTTCACGGACCGGCTCGTGTCCAAGTTCTCGCTGCCCGTCGTGGGCTGGCGCGGCCGCGTCGCCGAGGACGCCGCGGACGCGGTCCGTGTCGCGCGCAAGGCCGCGGCCGACGCCGTGGACGCCGCACGGCTGGGCGGCTCCCGCCCGACCGCCCCCGACCCGAAGGAGGACTGACCGTGCTCGAAGAGATCTCGATCGAGAACCTCGGCGTCATCCGCTCCGCCCGCGTCCCGCTCCACCCCGGCCTGACCGTCATCACGGGGGAGACCGGCGCCGGCAAGACCATGGTCCTGACCGGCCTGGGCCTGCTCATGGGCGGCAAGGCAGACCCGTCGTCGGTGCGCCCCGGCGCGACCGGCGCCGTGGTCGAGGGGCGCCTGCGCGTGAGCGGGCGCGACGCCGTCGGGCAGCGCATCGACGAGGCCGGCGGGAGCGTCGACGACGACGGGACGGTCGTCGTCCTGCGCACCGTCGCTGCCGAGGGACGCTCGCGCGCGCACCTGGGCGGGCGCAGCGTGCCCCAGGGCGTGCTCGCGGAGATCGCCGACGACCTCGTGACGGTGCACGGCCAGGCGGACCAGCTGCGCCTGCGCACCCCGAGCCACCAGCGCGTCGCGCTCGACGCGTTCGCGGGGCGCGCGCACGCCGAGCTCCTCGACGAGTACCGGGCGGCGTGGGCCGAGCGCACCGGCCTGCTCGAGGAGATCGCCGACCTCACGGCGCGCGCCCAGGAACGTGCGCGCGAGGCGGAGCTGCTGCGCATCGGGCTCACCGAGATCGAGCGCGTCGACCCGCAGCCCGGCGAGGACACCGAGCTGACGTCGCTCGTCGCGCGCCTCGGGAACGCCGAGGAGCTGCGCCTGGGGGCGCAGGCCGCGCACGACGCGATCGTCGGCGACGACGCCCTCGACGGGGGCGACGTCCCCGGGGACGCGACGTCGGCCGTCGAGCGCGCCCGGCGGGCGCTCGAGACCGCGAGCCACCTCGACCCGAGCCTGGCCGGCCTCGTCGAGCGCATCGCGGGCGTCGGCTACGTGCTCGCCGACATCGCGACCGAGGTCTCGGGCTACGTCGAGGACCTCCAGGCCGACCCGGGTGGTCTCGAGCAGGCGCACACGCGCCTGGCCGCCCTGGGCGGGCTCACCCGCACCTACGGCGAGACGATCGACGACGTCCTGGCCTGGGCCTCCGACGCCGGCCTGCGCCTGCTCGACCTCGACGACGGCGGCGAGCGGCTGCGCTCGATGACGGAGCGGGCCGACGAGCTCACCGCGACGCTCTCCGAGCTCGGCGCCCGCATCACGGCCGCACGCACCGCGACGGGGGAGCGCCTCGCGCGCGCCGTGACGGACGAGCTCGCGGGGCTCGCCATGACCGGGTCGAGCCTCGTGGTCGACGTGACCCCCGCCGACGAGCCCGGCCCGTGGGGCGCGGACGTCGTGACGCTCTCGCTCGTGCCCCACCCCGGCTCGCCGCCGCGACCGCTCGGCAAGGGCGCCTCGGGCGGCGAGCTCTCGCGCGTGATGCTCGCGATCGAGGTCGCGCTGGCCACGTCGGGCGCGGACGCGGGCACCGACGACGCCGCGCCGCTGCCCACGTTCGTCTTCGACGAGGTCGACGCGGGCGTCGGCGGACGCGCGGCCGTCGAGGTGGGCCGACGCCTCGCGTCCCTGGCCCGCACGGCCCAGGTGATCGTCGTGACGCACCTCGCGCAGGTCGCCGCTTTCGCGGACTCCCAGCTCGTGGTCACCAAGTCGCCCGGTGGCGCCGACGGTGTCGACCCGGTCACGGTCACGGGCGTGCACGAGGTCACGGGCGAGGACCGTGTCCGTGAGCTGGCGCGCATGCTCTCCGGGCAGGAGGAGTCCGACGCCGCCCGCCAGCACGCGCTCGAACTGCTCGAGTCCTCGGTCGTGGGACGATAGCGGCGATGAGAATCACTCTGCGCAGAACTACGTCCGACGTGGCGGAGCCGGGAACCAGCGGCCCCGCCCGCGTCGATGCCCGCACCAAGGCACTCACCAAGCGGCTCAAGCCCGGTGACGTCGCGGTCATCGACCACCTCGACATCGACCGCGTCGCGGCCGACGCCCTCGTCACCGCCAAGCCGCTCGCGGTGCTCAACGCCGCGAAGTCGATCTCGGGTCGCTACCCGAACCTCGGCCCGGAGATCCTGGTCGACGCCGGGATCATCCTGATCGACGACCTCGGCAGCGGCATCATGAGCGTCTCCGACGGCCGCGACCTGCGGCTCGAGGACGGCAAGGTGTACGCCGGCGAGGACCTGCTCGCCGAGGGTGTGCGGCAGACCTCCGAGACGATCGCCGTGAGCCTCGACGAGGCTCGCGCGGGTCTGTCCGAGGAGATCGAGCGATTCGCCGAGAACACCATGGACTACATGCGGCGCGAGCGAGAGCTCCTGCTCGACGGTGTCGGTGTCCCGGACATCCGCACCGACATCGAGGGCCGACAGGTCCTGATCGTCGTGCGCGGCTACCACTACCGCGAGGACCTCGCGACGCTGCGCCCGTACATCAAGGAGTACCGCCCCCTGCTCATCGGGGTCGACGGCGGCGCCGACGCGATCCTCGACGCGGGCTGGAAGCCCGACATGATCGTGGGCGACATGGACTCGGTCTCGGACCGCGCGCTCTCGTGCGGCGCCGAGATCGTGGTGCACGCCTACCGTGACGGCAAGGCGCCGGGGCTCGAGCGGGTCCAGGCGCTCGGTGTCGAGCCGGTGGTCTTCCCCGCGACCGGCACGAGCGAGGACATCGCGATGCTCATGGCCGACGACAAGGGTGCTGAGCTCATCGTCGCCGTCGGCACGCACGCGACGCTCGTCGAGTTCCTCGACAAGGGCCGCTCGGGCATGGCGAGCACGTTCCTCACGCGCCTGCGCGTGGGCGGCAAGCTCGTCGACGCCAAGGGCGTCTCGCGCCTCTACCAGCACCGGATCTCGAACCTGCAGCTCACGCTGCTCTCGCTCGCCGGACTCTTCGCCGTGATCATGGCGATGTGGTCCACGGCCGCGGGGCAGACGGTCTTCGGCATCATCGGCGCCCGCTTCGACGACTTCGTCTCGTGGATCGGCGCCCTGTTCGGGGGCGCATGAGCTCCCGCACGACCGACCTCCCCACCTCCTTGACGCGCACCGACCGCACGTCGCCCCGTACGGACACGAAGGACGCAACAGCACAGTGATCGACTTCAGGTACCACATCGTCTCGTTGATCTCGGTCTTCCTGGCGCTGGCGGTCGGGATCATCCTGGGCGCCGGTCCGCTGCAGGGCGCGATCGGCGACCAGCTCACGGGACAGGTCGAGCAGCTGCGGCTCGAGCGCAACGAGCTGCGCGACCAGCTCGACGCGACGAACCTCCAGGCCGCCGACAACAAGGAGTTCATCGTCGCCGCGGGTCCCCAGCTCGTCGACGGCTCCCTCCAGGACCGTCGGGTCGCGGTCGTCGACCTGGGCGAGGTCGACGGCGACCGCTACGAGGCCGTGCAGGAGCAGCTCGAGAACGCCGGCGCGAGCGTCGTCGGGCACGTGCGCCTGGGCGTGGACTGGACCGCCGAGGACCAGGAGGACACCCGCAAGACCGCCGCGACCGAGGTGACCAACCTCGTGCCCGGTGTCGACGAGGCCGGGACCGACGAGAAGCTGGCCGCAGCGCTCGCGACGTCGCTCACCGCGAAGCAGCTCGCAGCACCCGAGGCCCGCACCTCGGAGGCGGTCCTGATCGAGCAGAAGCTGGCCGACGCCAAGCTCATCGAGGTCGTGCAGCCGCAGGACGTGCCCGCCGACGTCGTCCTCCTGCTCGAGCCCCAGGCGTCGACGGCACCGTCCAGCGACGCGACCCAGGAGGCGACGGTCGACGAGGCGAAGGCGTACGCCGTGTCGATCGAGGTCCTGCTCGCCCAGGCCGCGCAGGCGCGGTCCGAGGGAGCGCTCGTCGCGGGTTCGACGCCGGTCACCGGCGACCTCATCTCGACGATCACGGCCGACGGCGACCTCGCCGCGGTGCTCTCGACCGTCAGCGGCATCGAGGAGGCGCCTGGTCAGATCTCCGTGCCGCTCGCCCTCGCCGCGCGCCTCGGTGACAAGGTCGGCCAGTACGGCTTCGAGGAGGGGGCGACAGCGGTCATCCCGCCCGCCGTGCAGCTCCCCCCGGTCGATCGCACGCCTCCGGGTGCTCCCGAGTCGACCTCGGGCACCGACGCGACCGCGGGCACCACCGACACCCAGACGGAGGGCTGAGGCTCATGGGCACGTTCTGGCGCGCGGTGGGAACCGCGATCACGTCGGCCGCGACGACCGCGACCGCGCGCGCGTTCCTCGACTCGACCCCGCCCGGCGGCCCGGAACGCTGGACCCGGACCAACCACCGGGGGGAGCCCATCAGCCTGCTCGAGGGCCCCGCGGTCGCCGTGGGTCTCGTGGCCGGGGCTCTCGTCGCGGGGCCGGACGCCCGTACCCGGGCCGCAGCCGCGCTGGCGACGGCGGGCGGCGGAGCCTTCGGGCTGGTCGACGACCTCGCCGAGGACACGTCCACGCGCACCAAGGGCATCAAGGGGCACGTCGGCGCGCTGCTCGAGGGCCGCGTCACCACGGGGGGCCTCAAGGTCCTCGGTATCGGGACGACGTCGCTCACCGCGGCCTTCGTCGGCACGCGCCGGACCGGCTCGGCCCTCGGGTACCTGACGGACGTCGCGGTCAACGGGTCGATCGTCGCGCTCAGCGCCAACCTCTTCAACCTCCTGGACCTGCGTCCCGGGCGCGCGCTCAAGGCGGGTGCGGCCCTGACCGTCCCGCTCGCGGCGACGCCCGTCGGGGCGACCTCGGGCGCAGTGCTCGGTGCCGCGGCCGCAGCCGCTCCGGGCGACCTGGGCGAACGCGACATGCTCGGCGACGGGGGCGCGAACGCGCTCGGCGCCCTGGTCGGCACGCAGATCGCGTTCGGTGCGCCGCGGGCGGTCCGGCTGCTCGCGCTCGCCGGCGTCCTGGGCCTCAACGTGGCGAGCGAGAAGGTCAGCTTCTCGAAGATCATCGACGGCAGCGACGTGCTGCGCCGCGTGGACCAGTGGGGCCGCCGTCCTGCGCCTGCTAACGCACCTGCGAGCACCGCGACGACCACCGACCCGTCGCCGTCCGGTCTGGGCGCACCGGCTTGAACGAGGACGTGACGCCGGGCCCGGAGACCGCGCCCGCGCCACGACCCGCACGCGGCTCCCGGCTGCGTGCGGGCACGCAGACGCTCGCGGGCGCGGCCCTCATGATCACGGTCGTGACGATCGCGAGCCGCCTGGTGGGCTTCGTCCGGTCGCTCGTCATGGCGTCGGCGGTCGGCACCGAGGGCATCGGGACGGCGTACACGTCGGCCAACATCCTGCCCAACGTCCTGTTCGAGGTCGCGGCCGGTGGCGCGCTGGCCGGTGCGGTCGTCCCGCTGCTCGCGGGTCCCATCGCGCGCGGGGCCCGTGTCGACGTCTCGAAGATCGCCTCGGCGCTGCTCGGCTGGACCCTCCTGGTCCTGGTCCCGCTGGGCGCTCTCCTCGCCGCGCTGGCGTACCCCATCGCCTACGTGCTGATGGCCAAGCACCCCGATCTGGTCGACGTCACGGCGCTCTTCGTGCGTGTCTTCGCACTGCAGATCCCGATGTACGGGTTCGCGGTGATCCTCGGCGGGATCCTCCAGGCGCACAAGCGCTTCTTCTGGCAGGCCTTCGCGCCGCTCGTGTCGAGCCTCGTGGTCATCGGGGTGTACCTGGTGTTCGCGGGCATGGCGGGCGGGGATCAGAACGACGTGGCGGCGCTGTCGTCGAGCGCGATCGCGTGGCTCGGATGGGGCACGACGCTCGGGGTCGCGGCGCTGGCGCTGCCTCTGGTCGTCCCGGTCGCCCGCACGGGGACCCGGCTGCGCCCGACGCTGCGCTTCCCCGGTGGTGAGGGGGTCCGGGCTCGCAACCTCGCGTTCGCCGGGGTGGGGGCGCTCGTCGCGCAGCAGGTCTCCGTGCTCGCGGCCATGTACGCCGCGAACACCTTCGGACCCGAGGCGACGTTCCCGACCTACTTCTACGCGCAGCAGGTCTACCTGCTGCCGTACGCGGTGCTCGCATTCCCGCTCGCGACGAGCGCGTTCCCGCGGCTCGCGGAGCACGTGGCGCAGGGGAGCCACGAGCTCTTCGACAGGCTCCTGGCGTCGACGACACGGACCCTGCTCCTGGTGTCGGGGGTGGGCGTGGCCGCGCTCGTGGCGGCATCTGCCGCGGTCGAGTCGGTCTTCGCCGTCGTCGCCGACGGGTCCGTCGAGGGCCTGGGCGTGGCCACGGCCGCGATGGCACCGGGCATCATGGGCTTCGCCCTGATCCTGCACCTGTCGCGCGCGCTCTACGTCCTGGACCGGCAGCGCGCGGCGGTCGTCGCGACGGCGTCCGGGTGGGGCGTCGTCGCCCTGCTGGCGGTCGTTGGCCCGGCCGTGCTCGGCGAGGGGGACCAGGTGCGTGTGCTGGGCCTGCTCGGCCTCGCGACGGCGGTGGGCATGACGGTCGCGGGCCTCCTTCTCCTGCTCGCGGTGCGTCGCCACGCGGGGCCAGCGGCGGTGGCCGGCGTGCCGCGCACGGTCGTCGTCGTGGCCCTGGGCGTGATGCTCGGAGGCTCCGCCGGGCGCGTCCTCAGCGCACAGGTGCTGCCCGACGACGCGCACGTCGCGGTGGCGCTCGTCGTGGGCGTCGGGGTCGCCGTCCTGGGGGCCCTCGTCGTGGTCGGGCTGGCGTTCGTCGCGGACCGGTCGTCCGTCGTCGGGCTGGTGCGCCGTGGGCGGGGCGCGCCCGCCGACGCGAGCCCGGACGCCTGAGGCGCTGGGCGGTACCCGCCCGCCGGGCGCAGACTGGAGGGCGAACAGCCCGACTGAGAGTCATCCCACGGTCGCGGACCCCCGGATCCGGAGCGGCCCCGACGAGTCACTGTTAGGATGGAGTTCCGTGGCAGATCACCTGAACAGACCCCACGCCCTCACCGGCGGCCGCTCGGACCACAGCACCCGGCACATCTTCGTGACCGGCGGCGTGGCCTCCTCTCTCGGTAAGGGGCTGACGGCTTCGAGCCTGGGTCGCTTGCTCCGATCCCGTGGCCTGAGCGTCACGATGCAGAAGCTCGACCCCTACCTCAACGTCGACCCCGGCACCATGAACCCGTTCCAGCACGGCGAGGTCTTCGTGACCGAGGACGGTGCTGAGACCGACCTCGACATCGGGCACTACGAGCGATTCCTCGACGTGGAGCTCCCCGCCTCGTCCAACGTGACGACGGGCCAGGTCTACTCGCAGGTCATCGCCAAGGAGCGTCGCGGCGAGTACCTCGGCGACACGGTGCAGGTCATCCCGCACATCACCGACGAGATCAAGTCGCGCATGCGCGCCCAGGCGGGCGAGGGCGTCGACGTGATCATCACGGAGATCGGCGGCACGGTCGGCGACATCGAGTCCCAGCCCTTCCTCGAGGCGGCCCGTCAGGTCCGGCACGAGCTCGGCCGCGACGACGTCTTCTTCCTGCACGTCTCCCTGGTGCCGTACATCGGCCCGTCGGGCGAGCTCAAGACCAAGCCGACCCAGCACTCGGTCGCTGCCCTGCGCTCGATCGGTATCCAGCCGGACGCGATCGTCCTGCGTGCGGACCGTGTGGTCCCCGAGCCCGTGAAGCGCAAGATCGCGCTCATGTGCGACGTGGACAACGAGGCCGTGGTCAACGCGATCGACGCGCCGAGCATCTACGACATCCCGCGCGTGCTGCACTCGGAGGGCCTCGACGCGTACGTCGTGCGCCGTCTGGGCCTGGCGTTCCGCGACGTGGACTGGGACGGGTGGTCGCAGCTCCTCGAGCGCGTGCACCAGCCCGAGCACCAGGTCGAGGTCGCGCTCGTCGGCAAGTACATCGACCTGCCGGACGCGTACCTGTCCGTCACCGAGGCGCTGCGCGCCGGCGGTTTCGCCAACGACGCCAAGGTCACGATCCGCTGGGTCCCCTCGGACGACTGCCAGACGCCCGAGGGCGCCGAGGACGCGCTCGGCGGGGCCGACGCGATCCTGGTCCCGGGCGGCTTCGGCGTGCGCGGCATCGAGGGCAAGCTCGGCGCCCTGCGCTGGGCCCGCGAGAACAAGGTGCCGACGCTCGGCATCTGCCTGGGCCTGCAGTCGATGGTCATCGAGTACGCGCGCAACGTGCTGGGCATCGAGGACGCGTCGTCGAGCGAGTTCGACCCGGCGAGCAAGAACCCCGTGGTCGCCACCATGGAGGAGCAGCTCGCGATCGTCGACGGTGCGGGCGACCTGGGTGGCACGATGCGCCTGGGCTCGTACGAGGCCGCGCTGCGTCCCGGTTCCGTGGTCGCCAAGACCTACGGCTCCGAGTCGGTCACGGAGCGTCACCGCCACCGCTACGAGGTGAACAACGCCTACCGTGCTCGCCTCGAGGAGGCCGGCCTGGTCATCTCGGGCACGTCGCCCGACTCGTCGCTCGTGGAGTTCGTCGAGCTCCCGGCGGACGTGCACCCGTACTACGTGAGCACGCAGGCGCACCCCGAGTTCAAGAGCCGTCCGACGCGCGCCCACCCGCTGTTCGCGGGCCTGGTCGCGGCGGCGCTCGAGGCCCGGACGGCCTGACGTGAGCGTCCGCCCGCTCGTTGACGTCCCGGTCTCCCGGGACGTCGACGAGGCGCGTGTCCTGCACGCGGGCCGCATCTTCGACCTGCGCTCGGAGTCCGTGGACCTGGGCGAGGGCGGCGTCGTGACGCGCGAGTTCGTCGACCACCCCGGCGCGGTCGCGATCGTCGTGCTCGACGAGGACGAACGGGTCCTGCTGCTGCACCAGTACCGGCACCCGGTGCGCCGCGAGCTGTGGGAGCCACCGGCCGGTCTGCTCGACGTCGACGGGGAGGACGCGCAGGCCGCGGCCGCCCGCGAGCTGCTCGAGGAGGCGGACCTGCGCGCTGCGCGCTGGGACGTCCTCGCGGACTACTACACGACGCCGGGCGGCAGCAACGAGGCCCTGCGGGTCTTCCTCGCCCGTGACCTGTCGCAGGTCCCCGAGGCCGAGCGTCACGAGCGTGAGGCCGAGGAGCTGGGCATGGAGCTGCGCTGGGTGCCCCTCGACGAGGCCGTGTCCGCGGTCCTCGCGGGGCACCTGCACAACCCCTCGGCCGTCGTCGGGATCCTGGCGGCCGCCGCGGCGCGCGCGACCGGCTGGTCGGCCCTGCGCCCGGCCGACAGCCCGTGGCCCGAGCGGCGCGGGGGAGACCCGCGCGCCTGAGGCGCGCAGCACTGCCACGAAGGGCCCGACGGCGTCACGCGCCGTCGGGCCCTTCGTCACGTCCCGGTCGTGGTCGCCCGGAGCGCTCGCCTCAGCCCGTGACCGTGAAGCCGGCCACGAGCAGCGCCTCGTCACGCGAGGACGGGCCGACGCGCAGCTCGAACGCGCCGGGCTCGACGACACGGCGTCCCTGGGCGTCGACGAGCGTGCAGTCCGCGACGGCGACGTCGAGGTCGACCACGACCGACTCGCCCGGGGCGAGGTCGACCTGCCGGTACGCCTTGAGCTCCTTCTCGGCCCACGTGACCGACGTGATCGTGTCCCGGACGTACACCTGGACGGTCTCCCGGGCCGGTCGCGCGCCCGTGTTGGTGAGCGTGACCTGCGCGTGCACGGTGTCGTCGAGACCCAGCACGTCGTCGCGGACCGTCAGCGCCGAGTACTCCACGTTCGTGTAGCTCAGCCCCTCGCCGAACGCGAAGGGTGCGCGCTGCGTGAGGTCGGCGTAGCGGGTCCCGTGCTGGCCGGGGAGCTGGTTGTAGTAGACGGGGAGCTGTCCGACGTGCTCGGCGAAGGACAGGGGCAGGCGGCCGGAGGGCTCGACCAGGCCGAGCACGAGCTCCGCGACCGCGCGCCCCCCGCGCATGCCGGGGTTGGCGGCCCAGACGATCGCGGCCGCGTCGTGTGCCGAGGGCGGCAGGACGAGCGGCTTGGAGGCGACGACCACGACGACCAGCGGCGTGCCTGTCTCCGCGAGGGCGTCGAGGAGCGCGACCTGGGCGCCCACGAGGTCGAGCGTCGCGGTGGACCGGCCCTCGCCCACGAGCTCGATCCGGTCCCCGACGACGGCCACGACGTAGTCGGCGTCACGCGCGGCCGCGACCGCCTCGGCGATCATGGCCGCGTCGGGCTCGGCGGGCAGCACGACCTGGGGGCGCGGCTGCCCGTCGGGGAAGAAGGCGCCCTCGGGGTCCGGGACGAGCGTGAGGATGTCGGCGCCGCGCGCGTGCGTGACCTCCCAGCCGGCGGGGGCGTGGTCCCGGAAGCCGTCGAGGACGGTCTGGGTCATCTCGCGCGGGTGGCCGTCGGGCAGCCAGTCGACCTGGCCGGACGCCCCGGCCCAGTCGCCCTGCTGGGTGTGCGGGTCGTCGGCGTTGGGGCCGACGACCGCGATCCGCCGGGTCGGGGTCGCGGCGCTCGGGGAGACCGCCCGACCGTCCGGTCCCGCGACGAGCGTGCCGTCGAGGGGTAGGGTGCCGTCGTTCGTGAGCAGCACGAGCGAGCGCCGCGCGACCTCGAGGTTCAGGTCGGCGTGCTCGGACGAGCCGACGACCTGGGCCTGACGCTCGGGGTCGGGGCGACGAGGGTTCTCGAACAGGCCGAGCTCGAGCTTGAGCGTGAGGATGCGGGCGACCGCCGCGTCCAGGCGTGCCTCGTCGAGCAGGCCGTGGCGCACGGCCTCCTGGGCGCCCTCGAAGAACTGGGGCGTGGTCATGACCATGTCGTTCCCGGCGCGCACGGCGGCCGCGGCCGCGTGGGTGTGGTCGGGCTGGATGTGCTGCTCCCAGACCATGCGGCCCACGTTGTCCCAGTCCGTGACGAGGGTGCCGGTGTAGCCCCACTCGCCGCGCAGCACGTCGCTGAGGAGCCACTCGTTGACCGTGATCGGCACGCCGTCCATCGACTGGTAGCCCAGCATGAAGGTCCGGCAGCCCTCGCGGGCGACACGCTCGAACGGCGGGAGGAACCAGGAGCGCAGCTTGCGGCGCGAGATGTCGGCTTCGCTCGCGTCCCGCCCGCCCTGGGTCTCGGAGTAGCCGGCGAAGTGCTTGGCGGTCGCGAGGATCGCCGTGGGGTCGTCGAGCCCGTCGCCCTGGTAGCCCCGGACCATGGCGGACGCGAGCTCGCCGATGAGGAACGGGTCCTCGCCGAACGTCTCGCTCACGCGGCCCCAGCGCAGGTCGCGCGTGATGCACAGCACGGGGGAGAAGGTCCAGTGGATGCCCGTCGCGGCGACCTCGACCGCGGTCGCCCGGGCCACGCGCTCGAGGAGCCCGGGGTTCCAGGTCGCGGCCATGCCGAGCTGGGTCGGGTAGATCGTCGCGCCGTGCCAGAACGAGTGCCCGTGGATGCAGTCCTCGGCGACGAGGAGCGGGATCTGCAGGCGGCTGCGCTCGGTGAGCTCGTGCGCGAGCAGCGCGTTCTCGGGGGACGTGTGCAGGATCGAGCCGACGTGCACCTCGTTGACGAGCCGTTCGACGCCGTCGGCCGCGTTGAGCTGCATCATCTGGCCGACCTTCTCCGCGAGCGTCATGCGGCCGACGAGGTCGGCCACGCGTGCGGGCACCGGGAGGGTGGGGTCCTGGTAGGGGAGGCGGTCGGACATGGGGTGTCCCTTCGAGACGACGACGGTGGCGCGGAGCGCGGAGGTCCGGGGCCGTCCGCGGGCGGTTCGAGAAAACCATACACTGATAGGTAAATGGTTCGACGCGAAGGAGCGAGACGTTGAGCGTGTGCCGTGACAGCCCGTGGCCCAGGACGGGCCTAGGGGCGTGCCAGGCCCAGCACGTCGTACAGCAGCGTGTCGAGAGGTCCGGCGAGGGTGGCCTCGTCGTCGACCATCCACTGGAGCTGCGCGCCGTCGGCGGTCGCGAGGATCAGGCGCGCGAGCGCGTCCGGGTCGAGGTGCGCGGGCAGCTCGCCGGCCTCCTGCCGCGCGACGACGTCCTCGCGCAGCGTGACCCGCAGGCCCGCGTACCGCTGGGCCAGGACCTCGTGGGCCGGGTGCTCCCGGTCACGGGCCGCCGCCGTGAGGGAGACGAAGAGCTCGACCAGCCCGGGGCGTTCGGCGTTGCCCCGGAGGTTCTCGGCGAGCGTGCGAGGGGCGTCGTGATGGATCGGGCGCCCCGTCTGGTCGCGGCGGAAGATCACCTGGGTCAGCAGGTCCTCGCGCGAGTCGAAGTAGTGCATGACCCCCGCGACCGTCAGACCGCAGCGCGCCGCGATCGTCCGCAGGCTCGTGCCGCGGTACCCCTCGTCGGCGAAGACCTCGAGCGCGACGTCGAGGATCTCCTCGCGCTTGAGCCGCCCCTTCGCGTACACCCCGTCCCTCGCCACCCGACGATCCTATGCGGGACGCGCGCTACCGACCGGTAGCGTGCGACGACCACCGACCGACCAGGAGACGACGATGACCACCGAGCAGTACCGCTCCGTCCGAGCACGCATGAACACGGGCGAGCCCTACGTGGACTTCGGGGACGGCCTCGAGCAGCTCGAGGCCGAGCGGGTCGCGGGCAAGGAGCTCGCGTACGACTTCAACCACTCCCGACCGGGCCAGGTCGCCGAGCGAGCCGCCATCCTGGGCGAGCTGTTCGGGTCGATCGGCGAAGGCGTGTGGATCGAGCCGCCGCTGAGCGTGTCCTACGGGTCGCACGTGCACCTCGGGGACCACGTCTACGCCAACTTCGACCTGGTGCTCGTCGACGACGCCGACATCCACGTCGGCGACCGCGTCCTGTTCGCGCCGCACGTCACGATCGCCACGGCCGGTCACCCCCTCTCGCCCGAGACCCGTCGCGGCGGGACCCAGTTCTCGCTGCCCGTGCGCATCGAGGACGACGTCTGGATCGGGTCGAACGTCGTCGTCCTGCCCGGGGTCACCATCGGCGCGGGCTCGGTCATCGGCGCGGGCAGCGTCGTGACGCGCGACGTCCCGCCGCGCGTGCTCGCGGTCGGTTCGCCCTGCCGGGTGCTGCGCCCGGTCGACGACCAGGACCGGGCGGCGCTCGCCGCGGGGACGCCGGTCGCCGGCTCCTGAGCGGTCCGGACCAGTCCTGTGAGGGGGCCCGACGGCGTCGCTCGCCGTGGGGCCCTCGCCTCACCTCCCGGCCGCGCGGCCCGCGCGCACTAGAGTGTGGCGGGTGTCCTCGTCGGTCCCACGCCACCGCGCCCGCGTTCTCGGCCCGGTGCTCGTCGACGGCCGGGACGGCTCACCGGTCACGCCGCCCAGCGCGCGCGCCCGCACCCTCGTGGCTGCCCTGGTGCTCGCGCACGGCAGGTCGGTGAGCGCCACCGCCCTGGTGGACGACCTGTGGCCCGACGATCGGCCGGCCGACCCGCGGGCCGCCCTCCAGAGCCTCGTGTCGCGCACCCGCGCGGTGCTCGCCGAGGGGATCCTCGTCTCGGGGCCGGGCGGCTACTCGCTCGCCGTCCGCAGCGACCTCGACGAGGTGCACGAGCTCGGACAGGCAGCGACCGAGGCGCTCGTGGTCGGCGACGCGACCGGAGCCGTGGACGCCGCACGGTCCGCCCTCGCCTGCTGGCTCGGAGCACCGGGGGAGGACCTGCCGGAGGGCTCCGCGGTCCGGGACGAGCTCACCGCACAGGCCGAACGTCGACGCACCACGGTCGAGCAGGTCCTCGTCGCGGCGCTCCTCGCGGCAGGTGACCACCAGGGGGCCGTCGGGTGGGCCGAACGGGCGGTCGAGCGCGCGCCGCTCGACGAGGACGCGCACCTCGCCCTCCTGCGCGCCTACGTGGGCAGCGGCCGCTCCGCCGACGCGCTGCGCACCTTCGGGGCCCTGCGCACCCGGCTCGCCGACGAGCTGGGCGCCGACCCGCGCGCCGACCTGGTCGCGCTCAACACGCGCATCCTGCAGGGCACCGCCACGACCACCGCCGCCACTCCTGCCGTCACCGGCCTCGCCGGCAACGGCAACGGCAACGGCAACGGCAACGGCGGCAACAGCACAGACGGCGTCGCGGCCCCCATGCCGTCGCGCAGCACACCCCGCCGGGGGACGGCGCTCGGCCTGCGTGCGGCGCCCAACGCCCTGGTCGGGCGCGAGGCCGACGTCGTCACGATCCTCGACCTGCTCGCTCGCTCCCGGCTCGTCACGGTGCTCGGGCCGGGCGGTATGGGCAAGACCCGGGTCGTCCAGGAGGTCGCGCGCCGTGCTAGCGCGACGACCCCGCTCGTCGCCGTCGTCGAGCTCGCGAGCGTGCGCACGGGCGAGGACATCGGCCTGGCCCTCACGTCGGCCCTGGAGATCCGGGACACCCGCGGTCTGCGCCTCGGGGACCAGGTCGCGCGCGCTGAGGTCCACGAGCTCGTCGCCGGCCGACTCGGGGAGACCGAGACCCTGCTCGTGCTCGACAACTGCGAGCACGTCGTGGACGAGGCCGCCGCGTGGGCCGCCGAGCTCCTCGCCGTGGCCCCCGGGCTCACGATCCTCACGACCAGCCGGTCGCCCCTCCAGGTCGGCGGCGAGCAGGTGCACCCCCTCGAACCGCTCGCGACGACCGGCGCCGTGGGCGGGGGAGCAGGCCCCGCCGTCGAGCTCTTCCGCGCCCGGGCGCTCGCGGCCCGCCCCGGCGCCGACCTGCCCGACGACGTCGTCGACCGGCTCTGCACCCACCTCGACGGTCTGCCGCTCGCGATCGAGCTGGCCGCGGCGCGCGTGCGCACGCTCTCCGTCCAGGAGATCGAGCGCCGGCTCGACGCCCGCTTCGCGCTCCTCACCACAGGAGACCGGAGCGCCCCCGCCCGGCACCGGACCCTGCACGCCGTCATCGACTGGAGCTGGAACCTCCTCACCGCACCCCAGCAGGAGCTCCTGCGCCGCCTGTCCCTGCTGCCCGACGGCTTCGGCGTGCAGACCGCCCAGGCTGCCTCCGCCGTCGGGCTCGACGACGTCGAGGCGCTCGTCAACCAGTCCCTGCTGACCGTGACCGACGAACCCCTGTGCCGCACCGCGCGCTACCGCATGCTCGAGACCGTGCGCGAGTTCGGCGCGCTCGCGCTCGACGAGGCCGGCGAGCGCGAGACCGCCCAGGAGGCGACCTACCGGTGGGCGGTCGACCTCGCACGCCGCGAGGTCGCACGCCTCGACGGGCCGACGCAGGTCCCCGCGATGCTCGCCCTGCGGGTCGAGCAGGAGAACCTCCTGCACGTGCTGCGCACGGCGCTCGCGGCCGACCGCGCCGACGTGGTCCTGCCCGTCTTCCACGCGCTCGGCCTGCACTGGTCCCTGCGCGGGGCGCACACCGAGGTGGTCGGGCTCGGCCGCGACGTGCTGCGGGTCGTCGCGGGCTGGCAGGGCAGGCTCGTGCGGGGCGCACCGGACGTCCCCGTCGAGCAGCTCACGCGCGAGGCGGGCATCGTGCTGTTCCTGCTCACGGCCTCGACGCCCAACGGGGACCCCGCCACCGGGGTCCGGGCCGCGGCGAGGCTGCGGCGCCTGCACCGCGACGCCGACATCGGCTCGCGCGCCGCCTCGCTCACCGACCTCCTGGCGGACGCGGGCGACCCGCTCGGCATGGGGCCGCGACTGGCCGAGCTGCACGCGTCCGCCGACCCGTTCGTCGCCCTCGTGGCCCACCTGCTCAGCGCGCAGCTCTCCGAGAACGCCGGCCGCCTCGACGAGGCGATCGCGCAGGTCACGGTCGCCCACGGGTTCGCGACGCGCACCCAGGACACGTGGGGAGCCGCGACCTCGGCCCTCTTCCTCGCCCAGCTCGCGAGCGAGCAGGGCGACGCCGCGCGGGCGCTCGAGTGGGTGGTCACGGCCCGCGAAGGTCTCGGCCGGCTGCACGCGGACGAGGACCTGCGTCAGCTCGACTGGCTCGAGGCGACCAACCTCGCGCTCGTCGGGCGCGTCGCGGAGGCCGAACCGCTGTTCACCTCGCTCGTCGAGACCGACGACGACCCCGTGCCCTCCGGGATCGGGGGGTCCGCGCACGAGCTGCGCTCGATCGGGCACGCCGGCCTCGCCGAGATCGCCGTCGCGCGGGGCGACCACGCGCGCGCCCTGGCCGAGCTCGAGGCCGCCAACGCAGCGGTCGGGAGCGGGTCCGCGCGTCGCTCGCCCTGGTACACGATGTTCGCGGCCGGGTGGCTGTCGACCATGCTGCTGCCCGCGCCCGGGACGTCCGGGCCGTGGGGGCCGGACGCGTTGCCCTCGGTCCAGGCCGAGCGCCTGGCCCGCGAGCTGCGGGTGCGGATGGTCGCCGGTCACCGCGCCGCGCCCGGCATGGTCGACTATCCCGTCCTCGGCACGGCCGCGCTCGCGCTCGGGGCGTACCTGTGGGCCTCCCCGGGCCTCGACCGGGTCGACGACGGGCTCACCCTCCTCGAGCTGGCGCGCCGCATGGGAGCGCGCCAGGACGTGCCCTCGCTCCGCACGCCCGCGCACGTCGCCCGGGCGCGGACCCTGCACGGCGACGCGCACGTGGACGAGGTGCGCGACGCCGTCGGGCAGCTGGGGCACGACGACCTGCCCGGCCGGGTCATGGAGATCCTGCGCACCGGCCCCTGGACCCGGCCCGCGACATGACGGACGGGGGGGGGGGGGGGGGGGGGGGGCCGGCCGGGGGGGGGGGGGCGGGCCCGGGCGCCGGGGGGGGCGGGGGGGGGCGGCGGGCGGGGGGGGGGGCGGGGCGGCCGGGGGGGGGCGGCGGGGGGGCGGGGGGCCGCCCCCCCCCC
>NZ_JBBCXG010000017.1:0-23001 GCF_037145535.1 Oerskovia sp. USHLN155 | reverse complement strand
CGGCCCGCGCGCCCGCCGGCCGCCCCGGCGCCCCCCGCCCCCCCCCCCCCGCCCGCCCGCCCCCGCCCCCCCCCGCCCCGCCCCTGGGGCGCGGCCCGGCGCGGGGGGGGGGGGGGGGGGGGGGCCCCCCCCCCCCCCCCCCCCCCCCCGCTTGTCCGCCGGGGGGGGGCTTTTCCCCCCCCCGCCCCCCCCCCCCCCCCCCCACGGGTCTACCTCGGCCACGAGGCCGCTGTGGGAGAGTGCTCGCCATGCCACCAACCGCCGAGCCCCCAACCCGCTTCCTCGACCGTGCGGGGGTCGAGGCCCTCGCCGTGAGCGGGGTCGTCGTCCCCGCCCCTGATGCCGTGTGGGTCTCGGGGCGAGCCCGCTTCGCTCCCGGGGTCGTGCTCCACCCGACCGTCGTCGTGGAGTGCGACGGTACGTCGAGCGTGGTCGTCGGCGAGGGCGCCGTGCTCCACCCCGGCACCCGGATCAGCGCGACGAACGGCGCCTCGGTCCGGGTCGGGGCCCGCACGACGCTGGGCCCGGGCGGCTGCACCCTCGTGGCCGACGGCAAGGACCTGCACCTCGGTGCCGACGGCCGGTACCGCATGGCGCTGCTGCTCGGGCCGGGCACGTTCGGCGACGGCTGCCAGGTCCTCGGACCCGTCGAGGCTCGCGCCTGCACCCTCGAGGGCGGCGAGCCAGGCGACTCCCCCGACGTCGCCTCGCGCGGCGCGCTGCTCAAGGGCGCCGGTCGTGCGGCGGGCATCACGCTGCGCCGAGGTCAGGTCGTCAACGGTGCGGGCGACTTCCGCTGCGCACCGGTCGAGGAGCAGACGGCGTACCACCCGCCGAGGTAGACCCGTGCGGCCGAGGTAGACCCCCGGGAGGTCTACCTCGCGCGCACGGGTCTACCTCGGCGACCGCAGTTCAGTGCACTCAGTGGAGCAGCGACTTCAACCCGATGATCAGCAGCCCGAACGCACCCGCGATCACCGTCTCGAGCGTCAACGCCCACCCCCGCACACCGGCCCGGTGCGACGCGAGGTGCCCGACCACCCCCAGCATCAGCACCGTGAACCACAGCGCGACCAGGGCGGAGTCAGCCACCCCCAGCCGGAGCACGCGCCCGACGAGGAAGACCACGAGCGCCGGGACCCCGCCGATCAGGACCCACACCTCCTCCGAGGACGCCAGCCTCAAACGCTGGATGATCGAGTGGTCGGCGTCGCGGAACCGGCCCCCCAGCGCCGACACGTAGACGTGCGCCGCCCAGTAGATGATCAGGACGCCCGCGACCGCGAGGACCACGAAGTCGCTCGATGCGTCGTGCGTGCTCGACACCGCGAGCATGAACCCCGCGACGATGGCCCCGTAGAGGAAGTCCGCCGGGCCACCGCGCGAGAACCGCTCGCTCCACGCGTCCCTCTGGGCATGATGGTCGACGCTCTTCCACGAGCGCGCCGCGCCGCCCTCGACGCGTTCCTCGTCGGGACCGCCCGTCCCGGCCTCGTCGCCGTCCGTCATCCGCGTCGCCTCTCGGTCGTCCCCACCTGCCGCCGCCTCTCTCGTCACTGTAGCGACGCCGTCGGGCCTCCCGCGCGGTGACCTCCCGCCGACCACCTGACGAACGCAGCGCGCCCACCCTCCCTCGCCGCTCCTCCCCCGCCGCGCACGCCGTGTAGCGTCCCGTCCATGAGTGCCGCACGAAGCAACACGCACGCGCAGGCGGTGGACGCGGCGATCGAGCTGTTCACCCGCAAGGGCTACGAGCAGACGACCGTCGAGGACATCGCCGACGCCGCGCAGATCAGCCGGGCCACGTTCTTCCGCCGTTTCCGCTCCAAGGAGGACGTGGTCTTCGCGGACCACGAGCTGCTCCTGGACGCGGTCGTGGTCCTGCTCGGCGAGACCCGTCCTGCGGCGCGGGGCGTGACCCCCGAGGAGCTCGCGAACGTCGACCCGTACGTCGAGGTGTGCCGGGCGGCGCGGCTCGTGTTCGACCACCACGTGGGCCAGCGCGAGACGTCGGTCGCGCGGCACCGCCTCCTGCAGGACGTGCCGGCGCTGCGCGACCGCGAGCTCGTGACCACGCACCGCTACGAGCGCGCGTTCACGTCCTACCTGCGCGACTCGCTGCCCGCGGACACCCGCAACTCGACCGCGTCGGTCGCGTTCGCGGCATCGGTCGTCGCGGTGCACAACGCGATCCTGCGCCGCTGGCTGCGCGACCCCGACCAGGACCTGCGCCCCGAGCTCGAGGAGGCGTTCGCGGACCTGCGCCGCGCGGCCCGCAACCCCGTCGGCCCGACGGCGGAGCCCGCCACGGCGTCCCCGTCGCCTGCGCGCGGCTCGGGGGACGGCGTCGCGCGGACCGGTGACGCGCCGGCCCGGCGCGTCGTCGTGACCGTGCTCGACGCGGATGCCGACCCCGACGAGGTCGCGCGAGCGGTCCGCGACGCGTTGAGGGCGTGATTCGGCCGCGACTCGCCGGGCGTGTCGCTGCCGAATCACGCACTCAGCACCGCACTGACGGGCCCCGGGAATGCGCGAGTAGCATCAGAGGTTGCAGCACACAGCAAGCAGTACGCACGAACGTGCTCCGGGGTCGGTGCAATTCCGAGCCGGCGGTGACAGTCCGCGACCCGCGCCCACGCGCGGTTGACCTGGTGGAACTCCAGGACCGACGGTGAAAGTCCGGATGGGAGGAAGCACGTGCGGCGCGGCCGTCCCGGCCGGGTCGGGCATGACGATCCGTCGAGCCCGATCGCGACCGACGGGACCGGTCTCGTCGTGGTGAGCGACGCCGTCGGGCCGCCCGGACAGGGTCCCGACCCGCCGCCCGCCCTCACCCCGGAGCCGACGTGCCCGGGACGACGAGGAAACACCCCATGGACCTGATCCACGCGCTCTTCGACGCGCAGCTCACGATCGGTGACCAGCACCTGCTGTGGCGCGAGATCGTGGGCAACGGGTTCGGGCTCGCGTCCGCGCTCGGCGGCATGCGTCGCAAGATCTGGGCGTGGCCCGTGGGGATCGTCGGGAACCTCCTGCTGCTCACGGTGTTCCTCGGGGCCGTGTTCGCGACGCCCAACCCCGTCAACCTGCTCGGTCAGGCCGGGCGGCAGGTCATGTTCGTCGTCGTGTCGGTGTACGGGTGGGTGCAGTGGCGCCGGACGCGCGACCGCCTCGGCGACGCGGACGCCGACAGCCACGGCGTGGCGGTCGAGCCGCGCTGGGCCTCGTGGCGACAGCGCGCCTTCCTGGTCGTCGCGCTCGTGGCCGGGACAGCGCTCCTGACCCCGATCTTCCGCGCCCTGGAGTCGTACGAGCCCGTGTGGGCCGACGCCTGGATCTTCATGGGCTCGCTGCTCGCGACGTACGGCATGGCCAAGGGCTGGGTCGAGTTCTGGCTGATCTGGGTCGCGGTCGACATCGTGGGCGTGCCCCTGCTGATCGACGCCGGGTTCTACGCGTCGGCGTTCATGTACGTGTTCTACGGGGCGTTCACGCTCGTGGGGTTCTTCGTGTGGTGGCGCATCGACCGGCGCTCGAAGGCACTGCTCCTCGCGGGCACCTCCGCCGCCGCGTCTCCCACGGCCTCGTCCGGCGGGCAGGCCTGATCAGGCCCGACGCGCCACCTCTTGCGTCCCGGTGCTCCGGGCGGATACTCGAAGGTGCGCCCCTGCTCGCGCGGGGCGCACCACGTCCGGGCCGGCTCAGGCCCGATGGCAGGCCGTAGCCGGGGACGACGCGGCAACGCAGAGGATTGCGACGGAGAAGGCGACACCATGACTCGACTCAACCCGTACCTGAACTTCCGGGACGAGGCCCGCGCAGCGATCGAGTTCTACCGCGACGTGTTCGGCGGCGAGCTGACGATCAGCACGTTCGCCGACTTCCAGGCGGCCGACGACCCGGCCGACGCGGACAAGGTCATGCACTCCCAGCTCGAGGCGCCGAACGGCCTGGTGCTCATGGCCGCCGACACCCCGAGCTCGATGGAGTACTCGTCGGGCTCCAGCATCTCGGTGTCGCTCAGCGGGGAGCAGGCCGACGACGGCGAGCTGCGCGGCTACTGGGACAAGCTGTCGTCGAGCGGGACCGTGACCGTGCCGCTCGAGGTCGCGCCGTGGGGTGACGCTTTCGGCATGTGCGTCGACCGGTTCGGCGTGAGCTGGCTCGTCAACATCGCGGCCGCGCAGGGCTGACGCGCTCCCCGCGCGAGGCTGAGGCCGCTCCGGCGCCCTGCACCGCCCGGACGCCTCACCCCGCGGACGTGCGGCGGCGGTAGTCGTCCCACGACAGCAAGGGCGGCTGCGACGCCTCGTGCGAGACGGCGTCCGACCCGACGGCCGACGCGAGGCGCAACGCATGGTCCGCGGGCAGGCCCGCCGCGAGGGAGAGCGTCAGGGCGGCGCAGAAGGCGTCCCCCGCCCCGACGCTGTTCACGACCTCGGTGCGGTAGGCCGGCACACGGAGCGTCTCCACCCCGTGCTCGACCAGGGCCGCCCCGTCGCCGCCGTAGGTGACCACCACGCGCCGCGCCGACGCCACCTCCGGCATCGCCGCGTACTCGGTCTCGTTGACGATGACGAGGTCCGCACGGTCGATCAGCTCGCTGGGCAGGGTGCGCGCCGGCGCGGCGTTGAGCGCGACGTAGCCGGGGAAGGTCCTCGCTGCTGCGACGACGACGTCGAGCGGGATCTCGAGCTGCGCGAGGAGGACGTCGGAACCGCCGAACCCCGACGACGGCAGGCGGACGTCGCCGTTGGCTCCCGCGCAGACCGCGATCTGGTTCTCGCCAGCGGCGTCGACCACGATGAGCGCCGTCCCCGTGGGGGCGCTGACGCGCGCGACGTCGTCCGTCCCCACCCCTGCCTCCGCGAGCGCCGTGACGAGGCCCTGGCCGGCGCCGTCCGTGCCGACCGCCCCGACCATGCGGGTGGGCGCCCCGAGCCGGGACGCCGCGACGGCCTGGTTCGCGCCCTTCCCTCCCGGCTGGGCGGACAGCACGCCACCGCCGACCGTCTCCCCGGGCCCGGGGAGACGGTCGGTACGGGCCGTGACGTCATGGTTGATGCTGCCGAGGACGAGGATCCGGGGCAACGCGGTTGCGGTCGGCACGAGGGCTCCTTCGAAGGGTGGGGGGTCAGGCAGAGGACGTCTGGACGATCGCGAGCGGCCCCGCCGCGGGCGACACGACGACCTTGGCGAGGTAGGCGGGGGTGCCCGAGAGCTGGGCGGTCTGGGTCAGGACGAGCACGGGGTCCTTGGCCTTGAGGCCGAGGAGCTGCCCTCGGGTGGCCCCGACCGTCCCGACGGCGACGTCGCACTCGGCCGCCTCGAAGACGGGGCCGAGGTCCGCGACCATGAGCCGCAGCAACGTGCCCTCCTGCTCGGCGTAGCCCTCGACGCGCGCCGCGAGCTCCCTGGACACGTCGGAGAGGTAGCGGCCGGCCGGGAGGTGCTCCTGGATGATCGCGACCGGGTCGGTTCCTCGATAGGCGACCGACTCCCGGAACCACATGTTCGCGGCGGCGTCCACGTCCAGCTTTCGCGACGTGAAGTCGGTCGTGGGCTGGAGGCCGAACTCGTGGGTCGCGATGCGCACGGGCTCGTCGAACGTCGACAGGACCTGCTCGAACGTCCGCAGACGCTCCAGCCCGACGCTCGGCAGCCTGTTGACGACCGTCCGTCCGACACCTCGGCGCGTCACGATCAGGCCGTCCTCCTCGAGCAGCATGAGGGCCTCCCGGACGACGGTCCGGCTCACGCCGAGCATCGTCCCGAGCTCGGTCTCGCTCGGGAGCAGCGAGCCGAGCGTGAACTCGGAGGACCGGATGGCGTCCGCGAGCCGTGAGTAGACCGCGACGCGAAGAGGTTGTCCGGGAGCCGCCGTGACCGGTCGCGCGAAGGCCTCGGGGGTGTCGGTCGTGGTCATGGTGTCCTTCCAGCGGCAGGAGTCGGCGTCCTCGCCAGGTTAGTGGTGCGCGGACGTGCCGAGCCCGTGCGCGGGTACCGGTCCGTGCGTGCGCGACCCCCGCAGGGCCACGCACGCACGTGATGCCGTGCGCTCAGGCGGACACGCTCGCATGCTGGAGCAGCCGGTCGACGAGGTGCGGGGCGAGCGGCTCGCTCGTCGAGAGCACGACCCGGACCCGTGCTCCCGGGTGGTCGACCTGGCCGAGCCGTTGTCCGCGCAGGTCGCAGAGGGTCTGCCCGCGGCCGGGCCCGCCGGTCGCGTCGACCACGACCGGCACGCGAGGGGCCGACGACGGAAGGACGCCCCCGACGGCGACGGCCGCCGCGAGCGGGTCGTGCAGGGCGGACGCGCGCCGACCGAGCTCGGGGACGTGGAAGTCGAAGTAGACGTCGAGGATGCGCCCGACGGTCTCCACGAACGGGTCGCCCGACGTGAGCAGCGCCTGCCGGTGCTCCTCCTCGAACGTGTTCTCCATGGTGACGTCCAGCGGCACGAGCGTGACGTCCCACGGTGCCGCGAGCACGAGGGCCGCGGCCTCGGGGTCCCCCGCGACGTTCGCCTCGGCCACCGCGCTGACGTTCCCGGGGACCAGCGCGGCCCCACCCATGATCGTCACCTCGCGCACCATGCCGGGCAGCGCCGGCTCGAGCTCGAGAGCCTTCGCCAGGTTGGTCAGCGGGCCGACGGCGACGATCCGGAGACGTCCCTCGTGCGCCCGGGCCAGGTCCACGAGGAAGGCGGCGGCGTCCTGCCCCTCGACCTGACGCTGCGACTGCGGGAGGTCGACGTCGCCGACCCCGTTGTGCCCGTGGATGTGCGGGACCCCTCCGCCATAGGTGCTCGTCAGCCGGTCGTGGGCGCCGAGCGCGACGGGGACGTCCTGACGACCGGCGAGGTCCAGGAGGTCGAGCGTGTTGCGGGCGGCCTGGGCCGCGGCGACGTTCCCGCTCACGGTGCCGACGCCCACGAGGTCGATCTCGGGCGAGGCCAGCAGATAGGCCAGGGCGAGGGTGTCGTCGACGCCCGTGTCGCAGTCCAGGTAGAGGGGTTGGCGAGAGGGGTTCATGAGTTCTCCGGTCGGGGGATCGATGGGTCGGGGGCGTGGCGGGGCGCGGTGCGGACGTTCATGCGGGCGCGTCCGCCTCGGGGCGCGGGGCGATGAACCACGACGCGACCAGCGCGAGGGCCGTGATGCCGACCGAGATCCACAGGCCGGTCGTGTACCCGGCGCTCGTGCCGCGCGCGATGAAGGGGGCGACGACGCCGATGCCGATGCTCGCGCCGAGCCCGAAGGAGGCACCGTTCAGCCCGGGGAGCGCGGACGGGGCCTCCCGCGGCGAGAGGAGGACTCCCAACCCGTTGACGGTCGTCAGGACCAGGCCGTTGTAGCTGATGCCCAGGACGGCGACCATCGCGGCGACGACCCACGGGTTGAAGGTCAGCGTCGCGACGACCGCGAGCACCACGAGGCTGATGGTCATCCCGACGCGCAGCACCTTGATCCACCCGAAGCGTCCCGCGAGCCAGCCCGCCACGGGCGCGGTCACGACCCCGATGAGCGCTGCCGGCATGAGGTAGACCAGGGCCGAGCGGGAAGCGGTCATCTCGAAGCCGGGCGCCCCGCCCTGGCTCAGGAGGACGACGCTGAAGTTGATCACCGCGAAGATCCCGGCGAGCGCGAGCGTCGTCGTCGCGATCAGCGGCCAGACCTGACGCGAGCGCAGGTGCTGCACCGCGATGAGCGGGGATGCGTGGCGCTTCTCGAGGCGCCAGAAGACACCGAGCGCGACCGCCGTGACCGCCAGGAACGTGAGCGCCACGGGCGACAGCCAACCGAGCGCCGACCCCTGCGAGACGAAGTACGTCATGCCGATCAGGCCGACGGACAGCGCGGCGGCGCCGGCCCAGTCCATCGATCCCTTCTCGGCGCGCGGCGGGTCGACCTTGGGCACCACGGCCAGGACACCGACCAGGCCCACGAGTCCCACGACGAGCACCACAAGGAAGATCGACCGGTAGCCGTAGGCGTCGGTCAGCAGCCCGCCGACCCAGCCGTCGATGCCTCCGACGCCCCCGTTGACCGCGGTGATGATGCCGAGCGTGACGCCGAAGACCTTCACGGCCATCGCCTCGCTGAGGATCACGTAGGCGAGCTGGAACGTCGCTGCCGAGGCACCCTGCAGGACACGCCCGACGAGGAGGACGGGAAGGCTCGGGGCGAACAGGCACAGCAGCGTGCCCACGGCCAGCACGCACAGGACGATGACGAGCACGCGCCGCCGACCGATGAAGTCGGCCCATCGTGCCAGGACCATCCCGGCGACCGAGCCGGCGAGGAAGAAGAGCGAGGACACCTGCGCGATCTGGCTCGCCGAGACGCCGAGCTCGACCGCCATGTGCGGGAGCGCCGGGGTCACCATGCTCGCGTTGAGCTGGAAGGCCAGGACGCCCAGCAGCAGGACCGCTACGAGCGCCACCGCCTTGCGTCCGGTGATCGGGACTCCCCCGGAGGGGGTCAGGTCCTGGGCGCTGCGTTGCGCGCCGGCCGTTCGTACTTCAGTCACGAGAACTCCTTCGTCTGCGACCGGTCGTCGGCACCGTAGCCGACGACGAGAGGTTGTATAACAAGTGACGATGACGTTATACCTCTCTGCCGGACAGGTCAAGGACGCCTCTTTGATACCCCGTCTCTTGACCTGAGACGCAATATCAAGCACCATGGGAGCATCGCCCGACACCGACGTCCGGCCCGAGCCCGGGAGCACCCCCATGACGATCGAGAACCCCGTCCGCCGCAACGTGACCGAGCAGGACTACGACCTGTCGCAGCCCCTCGACATCGACTACGCCGGCGCGTTCTCGGACGCGACCCCCGCCGACCGCGACCTCCAGCAGCGGGTCCGCACGTTCGTCCAGGACGAGGTCCTGCCCGTGATCGACGGGTACTGGGAGCGCGCCGAGGTCCCGTTCGGCCTCGCCAAGCGCATGGGTGAGCTCGACTTCCTGCGCGACGGCGTCGACGTCCCCGGCTCCCCCTCGATCAGCCTCATGGGCGCGGGCCTCGCCGAGATGGAGATGTCGCGCGGCGACGGCTCGGTCGCCACGATCTGCGGCGTCCAGGGCGGCCTCGCGCTCCGCTCGATCCAGCTCCTCGGCTCGGACGAGCAGAAGGCCGAGTGGCTCGGCCCCCTCGCCCGCGGCGAGAAGCTCGGCGCGTTCGCCCTGACCGAGCCCACGCACGGCTCCGACTCGGTCTCGCTCGAGACCACGGCCCGCCGCGAGACCCGAGACGGCGTCGAAGGCTATGTGATCGACGGCGAGAAGAAGTGGATCGGCTTCGGGTCGTGCGGCGACATCACCGTCCTCTGGGCGCGTCTCGTCGGCGACGACGGCGACAACCAGGTCCACGGATTCCTCGTCCCCCAGGACACCCCGGGATACGCGGCCACGACCATCGAGGGCAAGGTCTCGCTGCGCGCGATCTGGCAGGCTCACATCGTCCTGACCGACGTGTTCGTCCCGGCCTCGGCCATGCTCCCGGGCGGTCGGTCGTTCAAGGACACCGGCCGGGTGCTCCAGGCGACGCGCCTCGGGGTCGCGTGGTCCGCCGTCGGGCATGCGACCGCGTGCTACGAGACGGCCGTCGCCTACGCGAAGCAGCGCGTCCAGTTCGGGCGCCCGCTGGCCGCGAACCAGATGGTCCAGGAGCGCCTGACCCGCATGCTCTCGACCCTCACCCAGATGCAGCTCCTCGTAGCGCAGATGACGCGCCTCGACGAGGCGGGCACGCTGAGCGGCCCGCAGGCCTCGATCGCCAAGTACACGTGCACGCGCGGCGCCCGCGAGATCGCGGCGAGCGCGCGCGACATGCTCGGCGGCAACGGCATCCTGCTCGCGAACCGCGTCGCGCGGCACTTCGCGGACGTCGAGGCCCTGCACACCTACGAAGGCACCGAGAGCGTGCAGGCACTCATCGTGGGCCGCGACATCACGGGCGTCTCCGCGTTCGCGTAGCCCCTCACCGGCGGCGCTCCCCCGTACCGGGAGCGCCGCACCTCTCGCGAGCAGCCCCACGGCCGCCCGCCCACAGACCACCCGGCGCCGCAGCCAACTTCCCCTTGGCACCTCCTCGTACCACCTGACACGCGGCGCCGGGCCACACCCTTCCCACGGAGCACCTCATGAGCAACGACGCCCACGTCCCCGTCCTCCTGCACGGCGCACGCACGCCGTTCACGCGCTTCCAGGGCGCGCTCGCGGCGCTGTCCGCGAACGAGCTGGGCGCGCACGCGATCCGCGGCGCGCTCGACGCCGCCGGGATCGAGGCGACCGACGTCGACGCCGTCATCATGGGCCAGGTCATCCAGGCGGGCGGCGGGCAGGGCCCGGCCCGCCAGGCCGCGATCGCCGCCGGGATCGGCTGGGACGTCCCGACCGTCACGATCAACAAGCTGTGCCTGTCGGGCCTGACCGCGATCATCGACGCCGCGCGCCTGATCCGCACGGGCGAGGCGTCGGTCGTCGTCGCGGGCGGCCAGGAGTCCATGACGAACGCGCCGCACCTCGTGCTGGGGTCGCGCAAGGGCTTCGCGTTCGGCGACGTGACCATGGCGGACTCGCTCACGCACGACGGCCTGCGCGACCCGTTCGACGGCCAGATCATGGGCGAGGCCACCGACCGCGGGTGCGCGACGCGCGGCATCGGCCGCGCCGAGCAGGACGAGTACGCGGCCCGCTCGCACGCCCTCGCCGCCGCGGCCCGCGCGGAGGGCCGCCTGGCCGAGGAGATCGCGCCCGTCACGGTCCCGCAGCGCAAGGGCGAGCCTGTCGTCGTCGCCGAGGACGAGGGCATCCGCCCCGGCACCACGGTCGAGGCGCTCGCCGGACTGCGTCCCGCGTTCGTGAAGGACGGCACCATCACGGCTGGTTCGTCGTCCCCGCTGTCCGACGGCGCCGCGGCGGTCGTCGTCGTCAGCAAGGCCTTCGCGGTCTCGCGCGGCCTCACCTGGCTTGCCGAGATCGGGTCCGCCGGCCAGGTCGCGGGCCCCGACAACTCGCTGCACTCCCAGCCTGCCCGTGCGATCACCCGCGCGCTCGAGCGCGAGGGCATGAAGGCCGACGAGCTCGACCTCGTCGAGATCAACGAGGCCTTCGCGGCCGTCGCGCTCCAGTCGGTCGCCGACCTCGGGATCGACCCCGTGGTCGTCAACGCCGACGGCGGCGCGATCGCCCTGGGCCACCCGGTCGGCGCGTCGGGCGCCCGCCTGGCCCTGCACCTGGCCCTCGCCCTCCAGCGCCGCGGGGGCGGCGTGGGCGCCGCCGCGCTGTGCGGCGGCGGCGGTCAGGGCGACGCGCTGATCCTGCGCGCCTGAGTCGTTCCTCCTCGCGTCGCGCGGTGCTGCCTCACCGCGCGACCAGCGGTCCGCCCGGGCCTCCTCTCCGTCCGGGCGGACCGCTTCGTCGTGCCCGACGGCGCCCCCGTCCACGGCGCGCCCCTCGCCCGACGCGCGTGGCGCCGTCGTGCGACGATGAGCCCGTGCCCGAGACCACCGCCGCCCGGCCCGCCTCGACCGGACGCCGGTTCCTCGCCTGGGCGCTGCGCTCCCCCTGGGCCCTGGTCGCGGGCTTCGTGCTCGTGCACGCCTGGCTGATCGTCGACGCCCTGACCTGGGGGTACCGGATCTCGGGCGACGTCCAGCTCTACTGGTACTGGGCCCGCGCCGGCTGGGACCGCGGGATCTGGCCCGTGCTCGACTACGACTGGGTCTACCCCGTGGGGGCCCTGCTGCCGGTCTCCGCCCCCGCCTTCGTCGGCTCGTCGTTCGAGGCGTACTACGCGCAGTTCCTGGCCCTGATCGTCGTGCTCGACGCGGTCGCGCTCTGGTTCCTCGCGCGCCTGCCCGGTCGCGGCCGGGTCGCGGCCTGGTGGTGGCTGCTGTTCCTGGTCGCGCTCGGGCCGATCTTCCTGGGGCGCCTCGACGGCGTGGCCGGGGCGCTCCTGGTCGTCTCGCTCGCGGTCGCGGTCCGCCGGCCCGCCGTCGCGACGGCGATCGCGACGTTCGGCGCCTGGGTCAAGATCGCGCCGGGAGCCGTGGTCGTCGCTCTCCTGACGACAGCGAGGCGCCCGTGGCGCACCGTCGTCCTGCCCGGTGCGGCGGTCAGCGTCGTGGTCGTCGCGCTCGCCCTGGCGGGCGGCTCGGGCGCGCGGGTCCTCGGGGTGTTCGGCACGCAGGACTCGCGCGGCCTGCAGTCCGAGTCGGTCTTCGCCACCCCGTTCAGCATCCTGCGGCTCGTCGACCCGCGCTTTCGGGTCTGGATGAACCCCGACATCCGCACCCTGGAGATCCTCGGCCCCGGCACGACCACGACCGGTCGGCTCCTCGACGTGCTGCTGCCCCTGGCCGTCGTCGCGATCGCCGCGACCTCCTGGTGGGCCGTCCGCCGCCGACCCGAGGTCCGCACCGACGTGTTCCTCCTTGCGGTGACGGCGCTGCTGCTGAGTCTCATCGTGTTCAACAAGGTGGGTTCGCCGCAGTTCGTCGCGTGGATCGGGCCGCCGGTCGCCGTCGCGATCGCGCTCGCCGGGCCGGGCGCACGGTCGGTCTGGTCACCGCCCGCCCTCGCCGTCCTGGGAACCGCGGCGCTGACGCAGGTGCTCTACCCGATCGCGTACTGGGAGTTCATGGTCGGCACGCCGTGGATCGTCCTCCTCGCGGCCGTGCGCAACGTCGCGCTCGTGGTGCTGCTCGTCGGGGCGGTGTTCCGGCTCGTCCAGCTGGGACGCAGGGCGCCGGAGGGCGCGACGTCGACCGTCGAGGCAGAGCCGTCAGAGCCGTCAGAGCCGTCAGAGCCGCCCGTACCGCCCGTGTCGCAGCCCGACCCCGGGCCGGTCGCGAACGCCTGATCAGGCCCCCGTCGCCGGGCCCTCGATCCGGGTCGGGCGCCCCGGCAGGGCGGGCCGGTCGGTGCGGCCGGGCCGGTCGGCAGCGACCAGCCCGTGCTCGAACGCCGCGATGACAAGCTGGGCCCGGTCACGGGCGGCGAGCTTGGCGAGCAGGTTGCCGATGTGGGTCTTGACGGTCCCCATGGAGATCGTCAGCCGCTGCGCGATCTCCTGGTTGGACAGCCCGCGGCCCACGAGCGCGAGCACCTCGACCTCCCGGCTCGTGAGCCCCTGGGGTGTCGCAGGTGTGCGCGACGGCCCGCCGTCGAGGTAGTGCGCGACGATCCGGGTGAGGATGGCCGGGGCGAACAACGACTCGCCCGCGTGCGTACGCCGTACGGCGTCGACGAGGCTCGCGGGCTCCGCGTCCTTGAGCAGGAAGCCGCTCGCCCCCGCGCGCAGGGCGCCGTGGACGTATTCGTCGAGCTCGAACATGCTGAGCACGAGGACGCGGGTCGCCGCGAGGTCGGGGTCCGCCACGATCCGGCGCGTGGCGTCGATCCCGTCGCCGCCGGGCATGCGGACGTCCATGAGGACGACGTCGGGGCGGGTCCGGCGAGCGGTCTCGACCGCGGCCTCACCTGAGCTCGCCTCGCCCACGACCAGGAGGTCGCCCGCGCCGTCGACGACGAGCCGCAGGCTGTGGCGGATCAGCGGCTGGTCGTCCACGACGAGGACCCGCACCGGCGCCACGGTGGTCGCGGAGCCCGACGTCGTCACGACCGCCCACCGTCCGGCAGCACGGCCTCGACACGGAACCCGCGCCCGCAGCGGCCCGAGGCGAGGGAGCCGCCGAGCGTCGCGACCCGCTCGCGCAGGCCTGCGAGCCCGACCCCTGCCCCCGGGTGTGGCACCCACCCGGCGACGGGCCCCTCGTCCTCGACGACCAGCCGCAGCCCCGCGGCGTCGTGGCCGAGGACGACCTGGGCCCGGGTCGGGCCTGCGTGCCGCAGGACGTTCGCGAGGGCCTCACGGACGACCGAGCACACGGCGAGCCCCACCCCGGCCGACACCGTGAGGTCCTCGGCATCGAGCGCGACGTCCAGGCCCGCGGACCGGGCGCTCTCGACGATCTGCGGGAGGTCGTCGAGCGTCTCCGCGGGACGCAGCGGGGCGTCGTCGCCCGGGCTGCGCAGGACCGTGAGCATCCTGCGCAGCTCCGTGGTCGCGTCCCGCCCCGCGCGCTCGATGTCGGCGAGGGCTCGGGCCCGCTCGGCCTCGCCGTCGGGCCCGGACACGGTGCGCGCCGCTGCGGCGCGCACCGTGATGAGGCCCAGGCCGTGCGAGGCGAGGTCGTGCAGGTCGCGGGCGATGCGCAGGCGCTCGCCCTGCGCGGCCCGTTCCGCCGCCCAGGCCGTCAGGTCGTCCTCGTAGGCGCGGCGTTCGCGCCGGGACCGGACGAGTGCCCAGGCCAGGACGCCTGCCGTGGTGGCGGTCGCGACGAGCAGGACGACGAGGGCCGTCACCGGACGGTCGACGCCGAGGGTCGCGAGCACGAGGACGAGGGCGCCCACGAGGCCACCGGCGAGAGGCCACACGCGAGATCGCAGCACGGGTCGGGCAGTCGTCTCCACCCCCGGAGTCTAGGGATCCGCCGCGTCGCGCACATCGGACCACGGTCCGAGGGACCGGGGTCGGACGCCGGGCCGCAGGTCCGGCCCCTGGCCCGATGACCTGCGCGCCCCCGACGGCTGGACTGTGGACATGTTGACCATCGAGCACCTCGTCAAACACCACGGCTCCCGCACCGTCCTCGACCACGTCGGCTTCGAGGCCCGACCGGGCCGGGTGACCGCTTTCCTCGGGCCGAACGGCGCCGGCAAGTCCTCCACCCTGCGCATCCTCCTCGGCCTGGACCGGGCCGACGAGGGGCGCGCCCTCGTCGCGGGTCAGTCCTACCGGTCCCTGCGCGACCCGCTGCGCACCCTCGGGTCGATGCTCGACGGCTCAGGCGCGCACCGCTCCCGCACGGCCCGCAACCACCTCTCCTGGGTCGCGCGCAGCAACGGGATCCCGCAGCGGCGGGTCGACCACGTGCTCGACCAGGTCGGGCTCACGGCGTCGGCACGGACGCGCGTGGGGCGCTACTCCCTGGGGATGGGGCAGCGCCTGGGGCTCGCGTGCGCGCTGCTGGGCGAGCCCGAGGTCCTGGTCCTCGACGAACCCGTCAACGGGCTCGACCCGGAGGGCATCCGGTGGATCCGTGGCCTGCTCCGCGCGCACGCGGACGCGGGCGGCACGGTCCTGCTGTCGAGCCACTTCATGGGCGAGGTCGCCGACATCGCCGACGACCTCGTGATCATCGCGGGCGGGCGCGTCGTCGCGGACGGGACGCTCGACGACGTGACCCGCCGCTACGACACCCTCGAGGACGCGTTCTTCGCGCTCACGAGCGACGGCCGGGAGACGGTCCGATGAGGGCGTGGAACGCGTTCGCCGCGGAGCTGCAGAAGCTCTCGGCGCTCCCCGCGGTGTGGACCGGGGCGGCGGTCGCGGTCCTCGGGGCGGGCGCACTGACCCTGCTCAACGCGGTCGGCGTCCGCGACGCGCTCCTCGCCGGACGCCCCGAGGACTCGGGCTACGGTTCCGCGTTCGACACCGCGTTCGCGTCCATGCCGATCGGGACCGTGGGGGCGGTCGTGATCGGCGTGGTCGCGATGAGCAGCGAGTTCACCGCGAACAGCCCCGACGCCGGGGGCGGGCGGCAGATCGGCACGACGCTCGTCGCCGTCCCGCGCCGCGTGGGCGTCCTGGTCGCGAAGGCCGCCGCGGTCGTCCTCCTCGTGCTCGCGACCGCGGCGGTGGCGATCCCGGCGAGCGTCACCCTCGCCGAGGCGATCATCGGCGACGCCGCGACCTCGACCGTCCCCGCCGACGAGGCCGTCCGGCGGTGCCTCGGCGCGGCCCTCTACTGGACCCTCACCGCGCTCCTCGCCCTGGCCGTCACGGTCTTCACGCGCAGCGGGGTCGTCCCGCTCCTCGTGCTCGTGGTCAACAGTTCCCTGGTGTCGGTGTCGCTCCTGCTCACGATGCTCACGCCGGTCGCGCACTGGCTCCCGGACATGGCCGGGCGCAGGCTCTTCGGGGACGTCGACACGGTCGCCGGCGGGCTGGCCGCCGGACCCGGCGCGCTCGTCATGACCGGGTGGGCCCTGGCACTCCTCGTGGTCGCGGGTGCCGTGTTCTCCCGGCGGGACGCGTGAGGGCCGTGGGGCTGCCACCCGTCGTCGCCGCAGAGCTCGACAAGCTGCGCACGCTGCCCGTCACGGTCCTCGCCGTCGTGGGGACCGTCGTCGTCGGCGCCCTGGTCGCCGCCGCGCAGGCGGGCGCGGCCGCCGACCAGGACCTTCCGACCTCGGCGGTCGACGTCACGCTCCGGACGGTGCCGTTCGTCGTGGCGGGTCTCGTGCTGGTCGGGGTGCTGGCGGTCTCCCAGGAGCACGCCGGTCGCCAGGTCGCCACGACCCTGGCCGCGGTGCCGCGACGCGGGCTGCTCGTCGCGGGAAAGAGCATCGCGGCGGCCGCGGTGGTCGCGCTCGCGGCGATCTCGACGCTCGGCGCGTGCGTGGCCGCGGCCGCGGTCACGCAGCGCCTGCTCGACGCGCCCGCCTCGACGGACGGCGCCGGAGCGGGCGCGCTCCTGGGGGCCGCGGCCTACCTCGTCCTGATCGGGGTGTTCTCGCACGCCGTGGCGCTGCTCGTGCGTCACCTCGTGCCTGCGCTCGTCGGTGTGCTGGCGCTGGTCCTCGTCGTGTCCCCGCTGCTCGCGGGCGCGACCGAGCACGCGCGCTGGTTGCCCGACCGTGCCGCGGCGGCCTGGTTCGACGCCGGTCCGGGCGCGCTCGACGGGCCGACGGCGACGCTCGTCGCGCTCACGTGGGTGGTGGCGGTCGGCGGCCTGGGCTCGTGGCGGTTCCTCGTGCGCGACGCGTAGGTCCACGTGCTGGTCATGAATGATAATGAGAGTGGTTCTCATTCTCTGCTACGGTGTGCGAGGTCCGCCGCTCCTGCGTCGGAACCCATCCACCTACCGGAAGGACGGTGGGACCCGCCGGGGTCCCGTGACGCCATGACCAGCACCAGACACCGCAGCCTCGCCCTGGGGATCGCCCTCGCCCTGCCCGCCGCCGTCCTCGCCGGCTGTGCCACGGGCGAGGGCTCCCCCGCCGCGTCCGACGCGGCAGAGCACGACCACGAGCACGACGAGCACGAGGACGGCGGCCACGGGACCGAGGCCGCGACCGACACCCCGCGCATCGCCCTGACCTACGACGGCGGGGTCGTCGTGCTCGACGGCACGAGCCTCGAACAGGTCGCCGACCTCCCGGTCGACGGCTTCACGCGCCTCAACCCCGCGGGCGACGAGCGCCACGTGATCGTCTCCGCGGGCGACGCGTTCCGGGTCCTCGACCTCGGCACGTGGGGCGAGCCGCACGGCAACCACTCGCACTTCTACACGTCCGACCCGGCCTTCACGAAGGTCGAGTTCGCCGCGAACCACCCCGGGCACGTGGTCCGCCACGCGGGCCGCACGGTCCTGTTCAACGACGGCTCGGGGCTCGTCGAGTCGTTCGACCCGCACGACCTCGCCGACGGCACGCCGAAGACCACCACGTACACGACCCCGTCGCCGCACCACGGCGTCGCGGTCGAGCTCGAGAACGGGAACCTGCTGGTCACCGACGGCACCGAGGACGCCCGGTCGAGCGTCGTCGTCCTCGACAGCGGCCACCACGAGATCGCGCGCACCGACGCCTGCCCGGGCGTGCACGGCGAGGCCGTCGCGTCCGACGAGGCCGTGGTCGTGGGCTGCCAGGACGGCGTGGTCGTCTACGCAGGGGGCGAGCTGACCAAGATCCCGTCGGCCGACGCGTACGGCCGCATCGGCAACCAGGCCGGGTCCGAGGAGTCCGCGGTCGTCCTGGGCGACTACAAGACCGACCCTGACGCCGAGCTCGAACGCCCCACGCGCGTCTCGCTCGTCGACACCGTGAGCAAGCAGATCGCCCTGGTCGAGACGGGCGCGAGCTACTCGTTCCGCTCGCTCGGCCGCGGCCCGCACGGCGAGGCCCTGGTCCTCGGGACCGACGGGGCGCTGCGCGTCATCGACCCCGCCACGGGCGCGATCACCAGCACGATCCCCGTGACGGGAGCCTGGACCGAGCCCGACGAGTGGCAGGCACCGCGCCCCACGCTCTTCGTGCTCGACCACACCGCGTACGTGACCGACCCCGCCACCAAGGCCGTGCACGCGGTCGACGTCGAGTCCGGCGAGGTCTACGCGAGCACCACGCTCGACGTGGTCCCCAACGAGCTGACGGGGGTCTCGGGCCTCCCGGAGTAGCCCCCGCCCTCCCTGCCCGACGGCGCCGCGCGTCCCGGGCGGCCACCTCACGACGGAGAGGTGGCCGCGCGGGGCGCGCTCCGCCGTCGGGCGCCTCAGGGGTTCGTGAGCGCCTCCTCGAGGCGGTCCAGCAGACCCACCTGCCCCGCGACCACCAGCTCGCGCGCCCGCGCGAGCGGCACCCACGCGACCCGGTCCAGCTCCGGGAACGTCGCCCGGCGGCCCGAGCGCGGCGGCCACTCCATCTCGAACGTGTTGCTCACCGCGGTGCTCACGTCGAGGTCGGCCCGGCGTGCCCACGCCCGGACCGTCTTGCCCGCGCGCTGCCGGACCTCACCCAGGTCGACCTCGGGCCCCTCGGGCGGCGGCGAGCCCAGCTCCTCGGTGAACTCGCGGACCGCGGCGTCGTGCGCGTCCTCGTCGGGGGCGTGCTCACCCTTGGGGATCGTCCACCCTCGCTCGTCCTTGCGGGCCCACAACGGCCCGCCCATATGACCGAGCAGCACCTCGGCCGCGCCGTCGTCCGCGACCCGGTAGAGCAGGAGCCCCGCGCTCGTGACCACGGCTCAGTACACCGCGGGACGGGCCTGGAGCTCGGCCAGCACCGCCGGGTCCTGCAGGTTCATCCAGGCGATGACGTCCTGGTACGTCGCGCAGATCGTCTCGGGCTTGCCGCACGTCTCGAGCATGAAGTCCTTGGCCGCCGGGTTGAACGCGTTGCCGCTCCACTGGTTGAAGTGGTTCGCCACGAGCACCGGCGCACGGTTGCCGGTGAAGGCCGCGTCGTACATGTGGCGGTACGTGTCGAGGACCGCGGCCCGGATCTCCGGGGCCCGCTCCGGCTCGTTCTTCGCCTTGTTGAACTTGTACCAGAAGTTGTAGTCCATGGCCATGACGCTGCCGAGCGTCGGGGAGCTCGTGGTCTGCATGCGGAACTCCCACACGCCGTACTCCTGCCTGGGCCACGCGATGCCGCTGCCCGGGATCGACGAGTCGTACGTCAGCCCGTGCGCCGCCCACGCGGGGGCGATCTGGTCCCAGCTCCCCTCGAGGCACGGCGTCCGGCCACCCTTGACCTCGGACGCGGGGATCGCGAGCGGCGGCGTGCCCTGCAGGCCGTCGATCTCCTGCCAGCCGTTCCAGAACCCGAAGAACTGGTCGAGCTCGCTGTTCCAGTCGGCCGTGGACCACGACGCCCCGCCCGGCGGGTTGTCGGCGCAGAAGTGCCCGTTGTAGTGCGTCCCGATCTCGTGCCCCTCGAGGTACGCCGCGTTGAGGTCGCCCACGAGAGTGGTCACCGTCGCCGCGTCGCCCCCGAAGCTCACCGACGCCTTGCCCGTCGGGTGCCCAGGGCCCGTGTAGGCGTCGCGGTGCTCGTCCGTGAGCAGATAGATGCCCGTGAGGAACCCCGTGAACCGCGCGTCGACCTGTGCCGCGGCCTCGCGGAACTCGGTCCAGCGGTCGTGCCATCCGGCACCGTCGAACGAGAAGATGACGAACTGCGGCGGGTTCTCGCCCGGGGCGAGGCGCGTCATGGGCACGTTCGACGCGGCACGCGTCGGTGTCGGGGTGGGCGTGGGGGTCGGTTTCGGGCTGGGGGTCGGGGTGGGTGTCGGCGTGGGCCGCTCAGAGGGCGAGGCGCCCGCGGAGGGGCGCTCCGGCGTCGGGCCCGGAGACGCCGAGGGCGATCCCGTGCAGCCGGCGACCACCACCAGCGCCACGGCTGCGGCCGCCGCTCCGAGCGCCGCACGGCGCAGTCCCCCGACGGCTCGGGCCGATCTCCGGGTCACGGGCAGTCCCTTCCGCGTGCGGGCAGTCCCCCCACGCTAGGGGATGCGGGGCCGGAGTGCCCGGGCGACGGGGTCGTCGTGCGGGTGACTCCGCTCAGGGCTCCGGGACGTCCTCGAACACGCTGCCCGGGTTGCGCATCAGCGCCGCCCGGTCGAGCGGCCACACCTTCGCGACCGCGGTGCCCACCACGTTCTCCATGGGTACGAACCCCTGCCCCGGCTTGTCGGTGTTGTAGCGCGAGTCGCCCGAGTTCTGGCGGTTGTCGCCCAGGACGAACAGGTGCCCCTCGGGGACCGTCACGTCGAACGGGATCTCGCTCGGGGCAGAACCCGGCTTGATGTACGTCTCGTCGATCGGCACACCGTTGACCGACACCCGACCCTGCGCGTCGCAGCACGTCACGTGGTCCCCCGGCAGGCCGACGACCCGCTTGATGAGGTGCTCGTTCGCGTCCACCGGACGGATGCCGATGAACGTCAGGAACGTCTCGCCCGCCTTGACCAGGCCCGTCGACTCGTCCTGCGGCTGGTTCGCGAGCCAGCCGCCCGGGTCCTTGAAGACCACGACGTCGCCGCGGTGCACGTCGAGGAACCGCGGGACCAGGCGCGACGCCAGGACCCGGTCGTCCTTGATGAGCGTGTCCTCCATCGACTCGCTCGGGATGACGAACGGCTGGACCAGGAACGTCTTGATGAGGAACGAGATGATCAGCGCCGCGACGACGATGATGCCGACCTCGCGAACGAACGACCAGGGGCGGCGGGTGGGGGCGGGGTCCTGGTGGGTCCCGCGCTCCGCGTCGTGGTCGCCGGGCTGCTGGGGCACGGCCGGGGCGGCCGGGTCGGTCGGGTCCGGTGCCGGCCGCGCGGGGAAGACCGAGTCGACGTCGGGGGCTGCGGCGAACGCACCTGACGGTCTCGGCTGGTCGTCTGCGCTGTCGGCGTCGTTCGAGGTCACGGGGACACTCTTCCACCAATGGGCCTGACCGGCCGGTTCATCTCGGGCGGACCGGACATGTCGCTACCGCGCGAGCTTCTGCGGCGATACGCGCCGGCGAGCGACGACAACCCGGCGAACCGGTCAGAGGTACTGCCCGACGTCGGCCTGAGGCTTCCACCGTCCCGACGTGGCGACGTCCCGCAGCGCCCGCTCGTCGAACGACGTCCCCAGCTCGAGCACCGCCCGACGCGCGACCTCGCGCAGGTCCGAGCCCGTGCACCCGTCGAGGAGACGCGCGGTCGCCCCGAGGTCGAGGTCCAGGCCCAGCGGGTCGAGGTACCGCTCGAGGATCGCGACCCGCTCGGTCACGCCCGGCCGGGGCAGCGCGAGGATCGTGTCGAAGCGCGCGGTGCGCTGGGCGGCCGGGTCGATCGACGCGGGATCGTTCGTCGTCGCGATCGTGAAGACGTCGGAGAGCTGCTTGATGCCGTCGAGCGCCCCGAGGAAGTCCGCGAGCGCCTCCGGGTTGGACGCCTTCTCGCGGTGGCCGATGATGAGGTCCACGTCCTCGAGGATGACGACCAGCGGGCCGAACGTCTCTCCCTCGTCGTACACGTCGCGGATCGCGCTGCGCATCGTGGCCGCGTCCGCGAAGATCACCGTGAACTCGCCCTTGAGCTCGGACGCGAGGACGCGCGCGAGGTGCGTCTTGCCGACGCCGGGAGGACCGGCGAGGAGCAGCCCCCGGGTCGTCCCCAGCCCCAGGCTCCGCATGAGGTCGCGCTTCGACGTGGCGGCGTCGACGAAGACGTCCACCTCGCGCCACAGGGAGTCCGGCAGGACCAGCGTCGAGCGGTCGACCGACTCGGCCGCCGAGACGGACAGGACGACCGAGTGGTCGGCGAAGCTCGCCTCGAGGACGCGCGAACGGTAGGGGTTGAGCTCGCCGCGGGCGAGCGCCAGGAGCTCGTGCATGACGTCCTGCGCCTGTGCGCGGTCCTCGGTGCGGGAGTAGACCTTGAGCTCGCGCGAGTAGGACTCGTTGTCGATCGCGAGGCAGAGCGGGACCTGTGCGATCGAGCCGGGCGGGAAGTACGCGACGAGGCGAGCGGGCACCATGTGCTCGGCGACGGTCCCGATCTGGAGCGGTGCCCACGTCGGCGGCTCGCCGTCCCCCGGGCCGCCGACCTCCGTGACGCCGTGGCGCTGCATCCGGTCGCCGAGCACGTGCCCGAGGACGGCGATCCCCGTCGTGGACGCCACGTGATCGACCGCCACGAGCCCCGTCTGAGGGACACCGATGCGTCGCGCCGCCCACGCCTTCTGGCTCACCGTCTCGGACTCGCCGGAACCGAGGAGGAGCCCGAGGGTGCGCAGCGCCTCGAGCGTCGTCGAGTCTGCGTCCCCGAGGATCCGCTCGTACTCGTCGTAGTCGTGCATCAGGTCTCCCGCGGTGGTCGTCGCGGGACTCTCCCGGCCGGTACATCCTGCCGGACGGCAGGTCGGGATGTCGTCGGTATTGCGGGCGCCGGGGCCGACCTCGCCGCGACACCCTTGGTGGGCGGCGGGTGGGGGTGTCGAGAGAGCGTCACCAATTGTTGGCGGGCCCCGAAGCAATGCCCCCGCCTCTACACCGGCCCGCCCCAAGCCCTCGATGACCACTCGGGAACGACGAAGGGCCCCGACCACTGGTCGGGACCCTTCGTGCTTGCGGTAGCGGTGAGATTCGAACTCACGGTGGACTTTCACCCACACACGCTTTCGAGGCGTGCTCCTTAGGCCACTCGGACACGCTACCCAGCCGGGAAGTCCCGGCTGCAGAAGGATACCCGCTCAGGGCGTGAGGACCGAATCGGGCGCCGAACGCCGCGAGCCGGGGCCCGCCGTCGGGCACGAGGTAGACCCGTGGGGGGGGGGGGGGCCCCCCCGGGGGGGGCCCCGCCCCCCCCGGGGGGACGCCGGCGCAGGGGCACCCCCCGCGCGGGGCCCGGGCCCCCCCCCGGCCACACCCCCCCC
>NZ_JBBCXG010000016.1:0-46092 GCF_037145535.1 Oerskovia sp. USHLN155 | reverse complement strand
ACGTAGGCCTGGTGGTGCTTGGAGTGGTGCAGCTCCATGATGCGGCCGGAGATGTGGGGCTCGAGTGCGCCGTAGTCGTACGACAGCTCGGGAAGGGTGTAGACAGCCATGGTGAGTCCTCTCGTTCGGTGTCGGCCACGCTAGGACCTCAACCGTGGTTGAGGTCAAGTCGGACGCCCTCGGGGCGCGGTGGTGGCGGGCGGACCCGCCGGGCGCGATCCCTGGGGCACGTGGCCCTGCCCCGAGCACATCATGACCGGGCGGGTCTTGCACGTCCTTCTCAGGAACGTGGGCGTGTCCCGGCTGACCGGTGACCGGTGGCTGGGAGTGGCTGGACGGGCGGCTGACGGCCGGCGCCGGCAGGTCAGCTCGCGCGCTGCTGGCCGCTCATCGCGTGGATCGAGTCCATGACCTGCTCGGTGAGCTCGCGACGGGCCTGCGCGGGCTTGCCCGACGTGATCTGGCGCGCGGGCTCGATGGGAGCCCCGAACTGGACGGTCACGCGGTGGATGCGCGGGAGGCGCGAGCCGACGGGCTGGACCTTGTCGGTGCCCTGGATCGCGACCGGCACGATCGGTGCGTGGCCTGCGAGCGCGAGCCACGCGACGCCGGTGTGCCCCTTGTGGAGCTGGCCGTCGCGCGACCGCGTGCCCTCGGGGTAGATCCCGAACGCGCCCCCACGGTTGAGCACCTCGAGCGCGTCCTCGAGCGAGCGCTGACCGGCGCGCGGGTCGTCGCGCTGCACGGGGATGTGGCCGAGGGTCGTGAAGAACCACCGGGAGATCCGGCCCTTGAGCCCGGTGCCCGTGAAGTACTCGGCCTTGGCGAGGAACGTGACGTGGCGCGGGGCGACGATGGGGATGAGGAGCGAGTCCACGAACGACAGGTGGTTGCTCGCCAGGATGACGGGTCCGCGCCGCGGGATGTTGTTGAGGCCTGTGACCCGTGGCCTCAGCAGCGTGAAGGCCAGGAGCGACAGGATCAGCTTCAGCACCCGGTACGTCATCCGTACATTGTGCACCGACGTGCAGCCGAGCCCGACGGCGAGGCCCCGGTCTGCGCGCAGGACCCAGCGCAAGAGCGCGGTGCGCCAGGCAGAACCCGGGCCCGTGCACGGATGTTCACGCGCGGTGGATCGCTGCGCACCGCCCTGTGAGCGTGACCGTGCGGGCCGTCGGCGGACCCGCCTGCCTGCCTGCCTGCCACGAGACCGGGTCACCCGAGGCGCAGGATCCGCTGACCGTCGACCGCCAGGAGCCTCCCGCCGACCGCGACGAAGCCGTAGGGCTCGACGGTCAGCGGCTCCTCCCATCGCGTGCTGCCGTCGGCCAGGTCGATCGAGGACCATCGCGCCCCGTAACCTGGCTGCGTCCCCAGCACGACGGTCAGCGACCCGTGTCCCGCGAAGGCCGCCGACACGTCGCTGCTCGACGACCCGCCGCGCTCGGAGGCCCGCCAGGTCCACAGTTCCTCGCCCGTGACGTTGTCGACCGCCACGGCCCCGGGGAAGGTGCCGACGACGGTCATGTCCCGGGTCGCGAGCAGGACCTGCGCGGTGTACCGCGGGAAGGCCCAGACCTCGCGCCCGTCCTCGGCGAGGGCGGCGAGCCCGGAGCCCGACCGGACGAACAGCAGAGGTGGCGCGGTGCCGTCCGTGGCGAGCGGCTCGAGGACCTCGCTCACGCCTCGCAGGAGCACCTCGCCCGCCGCGTCCAGGACGTCCGTCCCCGTCCCGTCGCTCGCCGTCCTGGTGAACCGGCCGTCGGCCAGACCCACGACGTACGCGTCGTCCCCGGACGACAGCACCTCTCCTCCCGGGGAGAACGTGGCGCCCACCAAGCATCCCCAGACCGAGATCGTGCCCGCCATGTTGTTGAAGTACACGGACTCCCGGTCGTCGACCATCGTGCCGTCCCAGTCGATCTCGCAGGTCCCGTCGTCCTCGGCGTCCTCGGCCGGGACGAGGTGCGTCCAGCGCACGTCGCCGGTGCGCGCGTCCTCCACGGTCACGACGAGCCCTTGGTCGTCCCGTACCGCCCTCACGAGGTCGCCGTCCGCGAGCACCTCCGCGGCGCCGCGAGAGGTGTCGAGCGCACGCTCGGAGAGCGTCCTGCCGTCGAGCCCGAGCACGGAGACCGTCGTCGGCGGGCGGGTGGGGTGCGACGGCACGACGTCTTCCAGGCTCCCGCCGCTGAGGCACGTGATGGTCGCCAGGGCTTCGGCCCCCTCGGCGCGCGCGAAGAAGGTGCCGCAACGGCTCCTCCCGAGGTCCGCGCGCCGCCAGACCTCCTCTCCCGAGGTCAGGTCGTGGGCGACCAGCGCTCCGTCGCCCGGCACGAGGAGGAGGTCGCCGGACAGCGTCGGCCAGGCCTCGCCGGTGTCGACGCTCCAGGCCTCGTCGGGCGGCTGCGTCAGTCCGACGACCCCGCCGACGGCGGTCCGCAGCAACGCGTCGGCCTGGCGGGCACGGACCATGTCCAGCGCGGTGAGCCCGCCGAGGACGAGCACGAGGGTTCCGGCCACGCCGGTGACGACCAGGCGTCGGCGGCGGTGCGCCCTCGGGTCGCGCGGGACCGGGACGACCCCGTCGTCACCACCGCTCGTGCCGGCGCCGCCGGGAGCGGCGGGAGCGACGTCGTCGGGCGGGGTGTCAGGCCTGCCGGAGGGCGCGCCGGGACGCAAGGACCGCGACGCGAGCAGGTCGTCGTCGTCCAGGTCGTCGACCGCCTCGAAGGCGATCTCGCGGGGTTGCTCTCGTCGTCGAAAGGGCACGCCCGGAGCCTAGCGGCCGGACGCGCCCTGTCGGACGGTGAGATCAGCGCGTGGCGACCGACACGAGGTAGTCGTCGGCGTCGTCGTCCCAGCGCAGCTCGATCGCGCCCGCGGTCTGCGCGGCCTTGCAGAACTGGAGGAAGCTGCGGTAGCCGAGCGCCTTCTCGCTGAAGTCGGGGCGCTTCTTGCGGAGCTGGTTCTTGAGGCCCGACAGCGGCACCGAGTCGCCCTGCTCGCCCACGACGGTGCGCAGCAGCGCGAAGTCGTCGCCCGCGTGGCCGCGCTCGGGCAGCGAGACCTCGGGGTCGCCCGTGGCGGGGCCCGCGCTGAGCTGCACGACGCCGCGCTCCTCGAGGTAGCGCAGGAACTCGCCGAAGTTGCGGAAGCCGTAGTCGGCCTCGCTGAACGTGGGGTCCTTGCGCAGCAGCGTGCGCTTGAGCGTCGAGGCGACGACGGCTCCGCTCGACGAGCTCGACAGGTCCGCGAGGGTCTGCGCGACGAGGACCGCGAGGTCCTCGTCCTCGTTGGTCGAGGAGGCCCCGTGCCCGACGGCGGGGCCGAGCTCGGCCTCGACGTCCAGCGGGGCGGGGGCCGGCTCGGGATCCGACGGCGCCGCCTCGGCGGCCGACGTGGTCGGCGCGGGCGGCGTCGCAGCCTCGGGCGCCGGGGTGGACGTGGCCTTGCTCGACGAGCCGGAGCTCGAGCCCGACGAGCGGCTCGACGACTTGCGGGCGGTGCTGCGGTTCGAGCTGTTCGAGGAGCGCTTGCGCTCGACAGGCTCGTCGGGGATCTCGACGCCCTCGAGGCGGTCGTAGAAGAGGAACTCGTCGCACGCCGGGGGCAGCAGCTTGGACGTCGAGTTCTCGACGCCGATGCCGATCACGCGCTTGTTGAGCTCGCGCAGCTTGTGCACGAGGGGAGAGAAGTCGCTGTCCCCTGTACACATCACGAAGGTCGAGATGTACTCACGCTCGAAGGCCATCTCGATCGCGTCGACGACCATCTTGATGTCGGCGGCGTTCTTGCGCGAGGCCCCCATGCGCTGGGGCATCTCGATGAGCTCGACCTGGTGGCGGGTCAGGGAGCGGCGGTCCTCGTCGAAGTAGGACCAGTCGGCGTAGGCGCGACGGACGACGACGCGACCGCGCGCGGCGAGCGCGTCGGCGATCGGCTTGAAGTCGAAGGTCATCCCGCCCAGGTGGTCGCGCGCGCCCAGCGCGAGGTTGTCGTAGTCGAGGAAGACGGCCAGACGTTCTTCGGTGTCCATGTCGGCCAGGGTATTGCCCGCACGGTCCGAACGCCCATCCGCCGCGGCGACCAGCACGTTTGACACGTCTCGGCATGCGGACTTAGTTTGGGGCTAAAGATAGTTCCGAACAAAGGAGTTCTCCGGTGCCGACCACCACCGCTCGAAGCGACCACGGCGCCGCCGCGACGCTCGCGCTCCTCGGAACGCGAGGCCCCAGGAGCCGCGCGGCCATCGCCCGCGAGCTCGGTGTCAGCCCCGCGACCGTCACCCAGATCACCAAGGACCTCGTCGAGCGAGGCCTCCTGGTCGAGCTCGAGACCGTGCCGAGCCAGGGTGGGCGCCCCGCCCGCCTCCTCGGGCTGAGCAGCGCACCCGCCCCCCGCGCGATCGGGGCCAAGGTCACGGCCGACCACGTCGCGATCGTGTCGGTCGGCTTCGACGGCGAGGCCCTCTCGCAGTCGTCGCACCCGTTCGACCCCCGCCGCCCTGACGCGCTCGACGCCCTCGGGCACCTCCTGCGCGACGTCCTCGCGGCCGAGGACGGCCCGGTCCTCGGCGTCGGGATCGGCATCCCCGGCTCGGTCGACGCCCAGGCCTCCGGGGTCGTGACCGCCCCGACGCTCGGCTGGACCGCGGTCCCCGTCGGCGCCTCGCTGCGCCACACGCTCGGCGTGCCCGTCCTCGTCGAGAACGACGTCAACACCCTGGCCGTCGCCGAGCACCTGTACGGCACCGGGCGCGAGCACGCGTCGTTCCTCGTCCTGACGATCGGTCGCGGCATCGGCTCGGGGCTCGTGGTCGACAGCACCATCCGGCGCGGCGCCGCGGGCGGGGCCGGCGAGATCGGCCACTTCCCCGTGACCGAGGGCGGCCCGCTCTGCGGGTGCGGCAACCATGGGTGCCTCGAGGCGTACATCGGCGACGACGCCCTGCGCACCCGCGCGATCGCCGCAGGCGTCATCGGCCCCGACGGGACGGTCGCCGAGCTCGTGGCCCGCGCCGACGCGGGAGACCAGGGCGCCCGGGACCTCTACCACGAGGCCGGACGCCTGCTGGGACGCACGCTCGCGGGCGTCGTCCACCTCCTCGACCCCGAGCTCGTCGTCCTGCTCGGCGAGGGCATCGGCGCCTGGGCCCACTGGCAGAGCGGCTTCGAGAAGACGTTCCGGGCACACCTCCTGCCCACCCGCCGAGCCATCCCGTTCGTCGTCGAGCCCTGGGCCGACGACAAGTGGGCCCTGGGCGCCGCCGCCCTCGTCCTGGCCACCCCGTTCGACGCCGCGGGCGCGTCGGGCGACCAGGGACGACTCGTCGTCGCCCGCATGCAGACCGACGCCGGCAGCGCGCCGGCCCTCACCCCCACGAGGAGACAGTGATGTCCGTCCCCGCCACGGCGCCGCCACGGGCGGCCGCGCCGAAGCGCCCGACCCCGCAGCGACGGAGCACGTCCTCACGGTCGCGGTGGCGCAACCGGGGGTGGGTCCTGTTCTTCCTGCTCCCCAGCGCCGTCCCGCTCGTCGTGTTCACGCTCGCCCCCATGGTGAACTCGCTCTGGGTGAGCCTGCACGACTGGAACCTCGTCTCGCCCATGAAGTGGGTCGGCCTCGACAACTACGCCGACCTGCTGACCTCGGACGACACGTGGCGGGTCCTCGGGAACACCCTGTTCTACATCCTGGGCTATCTGCCCCTCGTCTACGTGGGCGGTCTGGGCCTGGCCATGCTGCTCAACCGGGCGCTCAAGGGCCGCACGTTCTTCCGCGCGGCCTACTTCCTGCCCGTCATCACGAGCTGGGTCGTCGTGGCCCTCGTGTGGCAGTGGCTCCTCAACCCGTCCAACGGCCTCGTCAACCAGCTCGTCCAGCCGGTGCTCGACGGGCTGAACGGGCTCTTCGGGACCGACATGACCGCCCCCGGGTGGTGGACCGACCCGCAGTGGGCGATGCCCTCGGTGATCCTCGCCTCGGCGTGGAAGGACCTCGGGTTCGTCATGGTCATCCTGCTCGCCGGTCTCCAGGCGATCCCCGGTGACGTGCTCGAAGCCGCCCGCGTCGACGGCGCCGGAGCGTGGAAGCGCTTCTGGCACATCACGTTCCCGCTGCTGTCCCCCTCGACGTTCTTCGTGCTCGTCATCTCGCTCATCAACGGGTTCCAGGTCTTCGACCAGGTGTACGTGATGACGGGCGGCGGACCCTCCGGCGCGAGCCAGGTCGTGGTCGGCCAGATCTACGACCTCACGTTCCGCTACGGCCGGGCAGGGGACGCGTCCGCCCTGTCCTGGATCCTCTTCGTCCTGATCCTCATCGTCACCGCGCTCCAGATGCGCGGTCAGCGCAGGTGGGTGAACCATGCCTGAGACCCTCGTCCCGACAGCCCCCGTCACACCGACCACGGCCCCCACCTCTCTGCGGCGCCCCCGGCGCTCCGCCGGTCAGATCCTCGGACGCATCGCCCTGTACGCGTCCGTCGTCGTCGGCGCGGTCATCATGCTCTTCCCGTTCCTGTGGACGGTCATCACGTCGATCACGCCGAGCGGCTCGCTCTCGGGCGGCCCGTCGCTGATCGTCGAGGACCCGACGCTCGACGCCTACCGGACCCTCATGGAGTCCATGCCGGTCTGGCGGATCATCGCGAACTCGTTCGGGGTCGCGGTCGTCGCGACCCTGCTGCAGATGATCACGGGGTCCATGGCGGCCTACGGTTTCAGCCGCCTGCGCTTCAAGGGCAAGAACATCGTGTTCGCGGCCTACCTGGCGACCCTCATGATCCCGCTCCAGGTCCTCGTCGTGCCGCTGTTCATCCAGATGACGCGGCTCAACCTCAACGACACGTACTTCGCACTGCTCGCACCGTCGATCGCGTCGGCCTTCGGCATCTTCCTCCTGCGCCAGGCCGTCGACGGCGTGCCCCGCGAGCTCGACGAGGCCGCGACGCTCGACGGCGCCGGTCACCTGCGGATCTTCGGCCTCATCGTCCTGCCGCTCGTCAAGCCCGCGCTCGCGACGCTCGCGGTCTTCGCCTTCATGGGCTCCTGGAACAGCTTCCTGTGGCCCCTGGTCGTCATCCGCTCCCCCGAGCTCATGACGCTCCCCCTGGGGCTGTCCACGCTCCAGGGCCAGTTCACGACCCAGTGGGACGTCGTCATGGCGGGCTCGGTCGTGTCGATCCTGCCGATCGCGATCGTCTACATGTTCGCGCAGCGCCACATCATCGCCGGCATGTCCCACACCGGCCTCAAGTAGGAGTACGCACCCCCACCGAAAGGAGAGGTCTCATGACCTCACGCTTCAACGGGCGCACCGCTGCGCTCGTCCCGCTCGCACTCGTCGGCGTCACCGTGCTCGCGGGCTGTGCCCAGGGTTCGGCGACCACGACCACGGGCGCGGACGGCAAGACGGTCGTCCGCTACATGAACTTCACCTCGAACGACGGGCACGAGAAGGACCTCGACACCATCGTCGCGGCCTACGAGAAGGAGAACCCGGACGTCGACGTCCAGGTCGAGACGATCCCGTACGCGGACTACTTCACCAAGCTGCAGACCGCGTTCGCCGGGAAGACCGTCGCGGACGTCGTGGACCTCAACTACGAGAACTTCGTGTCCTACGCCGAGTCCGGCGCCCTGGCGCCGCTCGAGGACGTGGACGCCGCCCCGTACAAGGACACGCTCCTGGAGTCCTTCACGCACGACGGCACCCAGTACGGGCTCCCGTCGTCGTACTCCAACGTCGTCCTCTACTACAACAAGGCGCTCTTCGACGCCGCCGGGCTGGAGTACCCCACGGCCGACTGGACGTGGGCGGACGAGCAGGCCGCGGCGACCGCGCTGACCGACACCGCCGCGGGCGTGTACGGCGACTTCCAGCCCGTGACGTTCCACGAGTTCTACAAGGTGCTGGACCAGGCGGGAGGCCAGTTCTTCACCGAGGACGGCTCGGCCTCGGCGTTCGACAGCCCGGAGGGCGTCAAGGCGGCCACCTGGCTCGTCACGAAGCCCGGGACGGTCATGCCCACCGAGGCCGACGGGTCGAGCACCCCCGACTTCGACAAGGACCTCTTCTCGGCAGGCAAGCTCGGCATGTGGCACTCGGGCATCTGGATGTTCGACGCCCTGTCCCAGGTCGAGGGTCTCGACTGGGACATCGTCGTCGAGCCCGGTGACGCCTCGAAGGCCTCGGCCCTGTTCACCAACGGGGTAGCCGTGACCGCGGCCTCGAAGGAGAAGGAGGCCGCCCAGGACTTCGCAGAGTTCCTCACGGTCTCGCCCACCGCGGTCGACACCCGGCTCGCGAGCTCGTGGGAGCTTCCGCCCGTCGCCGACGAGGAAGCCCTCGCCCCGTACCTCGAGCAGACGCCGCCCGCGAACCGTCAGGCCGTGCTCGACGCGCTCGACACCGTCGCCCTCCCGCCCGTGCTCGCCGCACAGCAGGAGATGCAGGACGCGATCAACGAGGAGCTGTCCAACGCGGCCGCTGGCCGCAAGACCGTCGAGCAGGCCCTCACCGACGCCGCCGCGCGCGTCGACCAGCTCCTCGGCTGAGCCCGCTCGCACAGCACCCGTCCGGCCGGTCGTGGTGCGTGGTCCCGGACCACGCGACCACGCACCACGACCCGCCCATGCCGGACGTCCACCCCTAGCACCAGGACGAATTCCATGAGCCTCGCCCTCCCCACGACGTCAGAAGACCTCGACCGCCTGCGTGACCTGGCGCGCACCTCCGCGGAGGTGATCGCACAGCACCAGGACAGCGGCGGCGCCTACCCGGCCTCGCCCACGTTCAGCGCCTACCAGGGCTACGCCTGGTTCCGCGACGGGTCGTTCGTCGCCGAGGGGATGTCCCGGTACGGCGCCGTCGAGTCCGTCGACCGGTTCCACCGGTGGGCCGTGGGCGTCCTGACCTCGCGCGGCGAGCACGTCGCGGACCTGCTCGCGCGGGCCGACCGCGGCGAGCAGCTCCCCCTGACCGACATGCTCCCCACGCGTTTCCTGCTCGACGGCGCCGACGGCCAGGACCCCTGGTGGGACTTCCAGACCGACGGCTACGGCATGTGGCTGTGGCAGCTCGTGACCCACGCGGAGCGCCACGACCGCCCGCTCGACCCGTACCGCGAGGCCGTCGCCATCGCGGTCGACTACCTGCTCGCGACGTGGGAGCTCCCCTGCTACGACTGGTGGGAGGAGCACGTCGAGGAACGCCACCCCTCGACGCTGGCCCCGGTCCGCGCGGGCCTCCTGGCCGTCGCGGGCGCCCGGTGCGCGGACGGCTCCCCGCTGCTCGACGACGCCCGCTCGGCCCGGGCCTGCGAGGTCGCCGACGCGATCAGCGCGCTCGTCCGGGCGGACGGCATGACCTCGGGCCGCGCGAGCGACCCCGACGCCCCGCACCTCGCGAAGTGGTTCGGCTCGGGCGCGGTCGACGCGTCGCTCGCCGCGTGCGTCGTGCCGTTCGGCCTCGTGGAGCCCGGTTCGCCGGTCGCCGAGGCCACGCTCGACGCCGTCGCGCGCGACCTCGACGTCGACGGCGGCGTGCACCGCTTCCGCGCGGACGTCTTCTACGGCGGCGGCCAGTGGCTGCTGCTGTCCGCGCTCCTCGGCTGGAACCACGCCCGCGCGGGCCGGACCGACGAGGCGTGGCGCCACCTGCGGTGGATCGCGTCGCACGCCGGACCCGACGGGCAGATGCCCGAGCAGGTCCCCGACCACCTGATGCACCCCGGCTCCCGCGACGAGTGGATCGAGCGCTGGGGTCCCGTGGCCCTGCCCCTGCTGTGGTCCCACGGCATGTACCTGATCCTGGCCGACGAGCTCGGCCTCCTGACGACCGACCCGAACACGGAGCAGCACTCATGACCACCCTGATCCACCGCCCGGCCGGTATCGGCCACCCCTACGCCGCGTCGGCCGACCAGCGCCTGCCCGTGCACCCCGGGGCCGGGACCTCCGTGAGCCTCGGCGTCGTCGTCGAGGACGCCCCGACCGACGTCGCCGTCGCGTGCGAGTGGGACGACGGCTCGCAGGTCACGACGTTCGCCGCCGCGCCCGGGTCCGTGTCCCCCGCGGACGCGGCCGCGCTCGCGGGCGGCGACGGGCACCTCGCCGCTGCCCAGGCGGGCCAGCTCACGGCCGACGGCGCCTGGCACGCCACGAGCCCGACCCTCGAGGCGGGCCGCCGCTACCGCTACCGCTTCGCCACGGCCGACGCCGCCACCGAGTGGTTCGAGGTCAGCGCGGGGACGTGGACCTCGACCGCCCCGACCGGGGCCCGCGGGGTGACCGTGGGCGGCGTGCCCGCCGACGAGCACCCGCTCGTCGTCCCCGGCTCGGTCGAGTGGTGGACCGACGAGGACGGCGCCCGGCGCGTGCGGTTCGCGTTCCGCCTCGACGCGTCCGAGCACGTGGTCGGGTTCGGCGAGCGGTTCGACGCCGTCGACCAGCGCGGCAGGAGCCTCGACGCCGTCGTGTTCGAGCAGTACAAGTCGCAGGGCGCGACGGGACGCACCTACATGCCGATGCCGTTCGCGCACGTGGTGGGTGGCTCCGGCTGGGGCTTCCACGTCCGCACGTCGCGGCGCACCTGGTACGACGTCGCCGCCTCCTCGCCCGACCTGCTCGTCGTCGAGGCGGCGCTGGGCGACGACGCCGCGCTCGACGTCGGCGTCTACGAGGGCAGTCCCACGGAGGTCCTCAAGGCGTTCGGCGACGAGGTCGGCCGGGCCGAGGAGCTCCCGTCGTGGGTCCTGGGCCTGTGGGCGTCGGGCAACGAGTGGAACACCCAGCAGCTCGTCATGAACCAGATGGACGCGCACCGCGACCTCGACGTCCCCGTGAGCGTCGTCGTGATCGAGGCATGGAGCGACGAGGAGGGCATCACGATCTTCCGCGACGCCCGCTACGAGACCAACGCCGACGGCGCCCCGCACGTCGCCTCCGACTTCACGTACCCGGCCGACGGCGCCTGGCCCGACCCGAAGGGCATGATCGACGAGCTGCACTCCCGCGGCGTCAAGGTCGTCCTGTGGCAGATCCCCCTGCTCAAGACCGAGCACGACCTCGGCCCCGACGTGCCGCACGAGGCCCAGGTGCTCGCCGACGGGCGCGCCATGGTCGCGGCCGGGCACGCGGTCCGCGAGGAGGACGGCAGCGCCTACCACAACCGCGGTTGGTGGTTCCCGCAGTCCCTCATGGCCGACCTGTCGACCCCCGAGGGCCGTGCGTGGTGGACCGCCCGTCGCCAGTACCTCGTCGCCGAGCTCGACGTCGACGGCTTCAAGACCGACGGCGGCGAGCACGCGTGGGGCGACGAGCTCCGGTACGCCGACGGGCGCCGGGGCGACGAGGGCAACAACCTCTACCCCGTGCACTACGCCCGCGCGTTCGGCGACCTGCTGCGCGCGAACGGCAAGGCTCCCGTGACGTTCTCCCGCGCCGGGTTCACCGGCTCGCAGGCCCACGGCCTGCACTGGGCGGGCGACGAGAACTCGACCTGGGAGGCGTTCCGCTGGTCCATGAACGCGGGCATCACGGCCTCGGCCTGCGGCATCGTCTACTGGGGCTGGGACCTCGCCGGCTTCTCCGGCCCCGTGCCCGGCTCGGAGCTCTACCTGCGAGGGGTCGCGGCCGCGACGTTCAGCCCCGTCATGCAGTACCACTCGGAGTTCAACCACCACCAGCGCCCCCTGCGGGACCGCACGCCGTGGTACGTCGCCGAGACCAACGACGACCCCGAGGTCGTGGACGTGTTCCGCGGCTTCGCGAAGGTCCGCGAGCGCCTCGTGCCGTACCTCGCCGAGCAGGCGCGGCACTCGATCGCCACGGGTGCTCCCCTCATGCGCGGGCTGTTCGTCGACCACGCGCACGACGAGAAGGTCTGGGAGCACGCCGACGAGTACCAGCTCGGCGACGACCTGCTGGTCCACCCCGTGACCGAGGAGGGCGCCACGACGTGGACCACGTACCTCCCGGCGGGCGAGTGGGTCGACGCCTGGACGGGGCGGCCCGCCACGGGTGAGCCCAGCGGGACCGGGGTGCTCGTGACGCGCGACGTCCCGCGCGACGTCATCCCGGTGTACGTCCGTGCGACGGCCTGGGACGCCCTGGCGCCGGTCTTCGCGCGGTAGTCGCTCGTCGGTCCGGCGGGCCGACAGCGCCGCCGACGCCGCTCCGTCTGCGGCGAGCAGGGCCCCACCCGTCCGCGGGTGGGGCCCTGCTCACGTATGCTGTCGCTGCTGCCCGGAATCCCGCAGACGGATGAGCCCGGCTCTCGTCGCCAAGCCGTCAGCCCTGGTTCCTCTCAACGCCAGGATCACCGGGACCATGGCCGTCGCCCACCCTTGACGCTCCTCCCCTTCGCCCGTAACCTGGGGGCAACACGACAGGCTCGCTTCTCTAGATGAGACGCGGGCCTGTTCTTTTTCGTTCTACCACTCCAGTGCCTGCTCCAGTAGATTGCGCACGTGACGAGCCTGGACAGCACTTACGCAAAGCCGTTCCTGACGGTGCCGGAGCAGGCTCGTCGTCTACGCGAGCGCGGGATGGACTGCGGCACAGCGTCCTTCGCATCCGGCGTCCTGGAGCGCTATGGGTACTACCGTCTCTCGGGCTACTGGCATCTGTATCGGGCACGACCGACGCCTCCCGAACCGCGGTTCGACGATGATGGGCGCGAGATCCGACTCGACTCGTTCGTCGACGGGACCAGCCTCTCGCACGTAGTTGCCCTCTACGACTTTGACCACGAGCTCCGTACGCGCCTGAACGACATACTCAGCTCGATCGAGACCTCGTTTCGGTTCTTCATCGGCCACAGGCTCGGCAGAGCCGGCACGTTCGCGCATAGGTGTCCGGAGACTCTGGGAGCGGTGCACGAACCCGAACCCGGTGTGGTTCCCGAACCGACTGCGGCCTATCGCGAATGGCTCGAGGAGTACGAGCGCCACGAGCGACGCGCCCGGGACGTGTTCGTCGTGCACTTCCGCGAGAAGTACGGGCCACATCTCCCGATCTGGGTCGCAACCGAGGTGATGTCGTTCGGGGTACTCAGCAACCTCTATACCTTAATGCCACAGGTCGACCAAGAGATTCTCGCAGCACGGTTTCAGATCCACACCGCTGACGGTCACGGGGACCGTGGGGCACTTGCAAACTGGCTCAACAACCTTCGGAACGTGCGGAATATCTGCGCACACTACGGTCGACTGTGGAATCGCACGTTTGACGTTCTGATCGACGCTCCGGGGCAGGCACGGAAGGAGGTCGGCGTCACCCACCTCGCTTGCCTCGCCGACACAGGAGTCAACAACAAGCTCTACGGCGTGGTCCTGATCATGCGCCATCTGCTCTTGAGCATCGCGCCAGGTCGGACCGATGTAGTCGATCTCGTCGACTTCATCGAGTCTCGGTCGCTAAGACTTCGGTTCTCGATGGGTCAACTGGGCTTCCCCACCGATTGGAGATCAAATCCGGTCTGGGACCGCGGCTTCAGGATCGACTCTGCGCCCATGCTGGCGGCGAACTTGCTCGATCAGACCGAGAGCCTCACCGCCGCCAACACACGCGCAGCGCTCGTTGGCGCTGAACTCGAGGCGACCGGGACGCCACCGACATCGGAGCAGGAGGGACGCGCGAGGAAGAAGGCCCAGCGACAGCTGCTGAAGACCTATCGCCATTTTGGGGTGGTGCTCGAGGTCGAGATCGGCGGGGCGAAGTACTATCCCGCATTCCAGTTCCGTGACGGGAAGATCATTGACGCGCTCGCAGAGGTGAACAAGTTCCTTAGCGACAAGTGCGTCGGCGCCCAATCCGTGCACGTCACGGCAGCCCTGCTCGACTGGTGGCAGACACCACACCCATGTTTGCCTAGGCACACAGATGGCTCCTATCGGTCACCTCTCGACCTGCTGAACTCGGTGACCGAGGCGTGCTTTACGAAGATCATCGAGGAGACTGACGCCATGACCAGTTTCGCGGTACAGCTCATGGCTGACTCATCCGCGTACGCGCCAACGATGTCTGAGCCTGTGTCGCCGATCATTCATTGAGCCGCACTCGACAGCGTGAGTCACCCGGCGCCGGCAAACCTGCGCGGAGATCGAACGAGGTCGACCGCCAGTCCGCCCACGCGTGAACAGGCGTACGTTGGAAGGGCGAACGCGGGGACCGACGGAGCGACCCTGCGACAGCGTGGACGGAACGCGGACCGACCTGAACGACCACCCCGGACCCCTGCGTCTCACGCTTCGAGCAGATATTGGCTCAGATCATGGATTCCCCCTACGATCGGCAACACCATCCAGAGCGGTCGAGAGTCCTGGCTCGTTGACACCGCAGCAACCCCCCAACGGAAGCCTCCCGCGGGTACGGGTGCTACAGCCAGGTTCGATGGAGCGATTCATGACCGAGGCATCTTCCTGCGCAACCCCGCACCGCACCGGGGTCCCACGCGCCGCCCGCACGGCCCCCGTGGCCATCACCAGCACGCCTCTCGTGGCGGTCGCGCGATGAGCATCGTCGACCTGGGGCACTTCGGGCACGAGGCACCGCGACCCACGGTGTCGTTCGAGCTCATGCCCCCGCGCCGCCCCGACGCCGCGCCCAAGTTCTGGGAGACCGCGCGCCGGCTCGTCGCGACCTCGCCCGACTTCGTGTCGGTCACCTACGGCGCGGCCGGTACGGACCGCGAGACCTCGCGCCGCGTCATCAGCCAGCTGCTGCACGGCACGCCTGTGCTGCCCATCGCGCACCTGACCTGCGTGGGTGCCTCGCGCGAGGACGTCGAGGACGTCATCACGGACTTCCTCGACGCGGGTGTGCGCAGCTTCCTCGCCCTGCGGGGCGACCCGCCGCGCGACCAGCCGGACTGGCGCCCCGCCGAGGACGGCGTGCGGTCGAGCACCGAGCTCGTGGCGCTGCTGCGTGAGGTCGAGGCCGCGCGCTGCGCCGCGAGCCCGAGCGTCGCGCTGCGCGGCGCGGCCCGCCCGCTGACCATCGCGGTCGCGACGTTCCCCGACGGGAACCTCGCCGCCGGGACGAGCCGCACCCAGGAGGTGCGCCGCCTGTGGCAGAAGCAGCAGGCCGGTGCGGACTTCGCGATCACGCAGCTCTTCTACGAGGCGTCGTCCTACATCGACTTCGTCGCCGAGGCGCGTGCCGCCGGGGTGACCATCCCGATCCTCGCGGGCCTCCTGCCCATGACGGACCCGGCCCGCCTCGCGCGCGTCGAGGAGCTCACGGGGGTCCCCGCGCCGCGCGGCGTCGTCGAGGACCTCGAGGCGGAACCGGACCCGGCCGCGCGCCACGCGCTGGGCATCCGGCACTCGGTCGAGCTCGCCCGCCAGGTCCTCGCGGCCGGCGCGCCCGGCCTCCACATCTACACCTTCAACAAGCACCAAGCCGCTCTAGACCTGCTCGAGGGAGTCGACCTCGGCGGTGGGGCAGCGGGGGACGCCAGCGGCGTCTCGTCCCGCACCCCCGACCTGGCCAGCGGGCCGTGGGTCTCCGGCACTCCCCTTCCCTCCTCCGAGCCTGCCCTGGGCAGCGCATCGGTCTGACCAGTTCAGAGGTAATCATCATGAGTGCACCCACGTTCCCCTCCGGTTCCGTCCTCGGCTACCCCCGCATCGGCCCGCGCCGCGAGCTCAAGAAGGCCGTCGAGTCCTTCTGGGCCGGCAGGACCACCGCCGACGAGCTCGAGGCCACGGCCTCGGCGCTGCGCGTCGCCGTAGCGAAGCGCCTCGTCGACCTGGGCCTCGACGCCTCGTCGGGCGCCGTGCCCGGCTCGTTCTCCTACTACGACCAGGTGCTCGACGTCGTCGCTCTCCTCGGGGCGGTCCCGTCCCGCTTCGCGTCGCTCACCGACGCGAAGGGTGCGCTGGACCTCGCGGGCTACTTCACCGTCGCGCGCGGCGCCGGTGAGGACGCCCCGCTCGAGATGACCAAGTGGTTCGACACGAACTACCACTACCTGGTCCCCGAGATCAGCGAGTCCACGCCGTTCCGCTTCGCGGACGACCGCGTCGTGCGCCAGTTCGTCGAGGCCAAGGACGCGGGCGTCGTGACCCGGCCCGTCGTCGTCGGGCCCGTGACTTTCCTCGCGCTGTCCAAGGCCGCCGACGACAGCGCGCCCGGCTTCAGCCCGCTCTCGCGTCTCGCGGACGTCCTGCCCGTGTACGTCGAGCTGCTGCGCGCCCTGGCCGCGGCGGGTGCACCGTGGGTGCAGCTCGACGAGCCCGCGCTCGTGTCCGACTCGATCGACGTCCCGGCCGCCGAGGTCCACGCCGCGGTCACCGAGGCGTACCGCGTGCTCGCGACCGAGCTCGCGGTGGGCTCCGAGCGCCCCGCGATCCTCGTGGGCGCGCCGTTCGGCGGGCTCCAGGGTGAGCACGACGGCCTCGCGCTCCTGGCCGCGACCGACGTCGAGGCGATCTCGCTCGACCTCGTCAAGGGCGTTGTCCCCGCGGTCCCCGTCCCGGGCCTGGCGGACAAGACCGTCGTCGCGGGCGTGATCGACGGCCACAACGTCTGGCGTGCCGACCTCGCGGCGAAGCTCGCCCTGGTCGAGGGGCTGTCCGGCCTGGGCGCCGGCGCCGTCACGGTCGGCACGTCGACCTCGCTCCTGCACGTCCCGCACGACGTCGAGGACGAAGACTGGACGAACGGCTCGATCGACGCCCGCCTCCGTGACTGGCTCGCGTTCGCGGACCAGAAGGTCGGCGAGGTCGCGATCCTCGCCCGGGCGCTGACCGAGGGTCGTGACGCGGTCGCCGACCAGATCGAGGCGTCCCGCGCGGCGGTGGCCTCGCGCGCGGTGGCGAGCGGCGTCGTCGTGCCTGCGGTGCGCGAGCGTGCGGCGGCCCTCACCGAGGGCGACTTCTCGCGCGGCGACTACGCCGAGCGCGCGGCCGCCCAGCAGGCCAAGCTGAACCTCCCGCTGCTGCCGACCACGACCATCGGGTCGTTCCCGCAGACCCCGGAGATCCGCCGGGCGCGCGCGCTCAACGTCAAGGGTGAGCTGTCCGACACGGACTACACGACCGCGATGCAGGACGAGATCCGCCGCGTCGTCGAGCTCCAGGAGCAGATCGGCCTGGACGTCCTGGTGCACGGCGAGCCCGAGCGCAACGACATGGTGCAGTACTTCGCGGAGAACCTCGACGGGTTCGCGGTCACGGCGAACGGCTGGGTCCAGTCGTACGGGTCGCGCTGCGTGCGCCCGCCGATCCTGTGGGGCGACGTCACGCGTCCGGCGCCCATCACGGTCGACTGGTCGACGTTCACGGCCTCGCTCACCGAGAAGCCGGTCAAGGGCATGCTGACCGGTCCGGTCACGATCCTCGCGTGGTCGTTCGTGCGCGACGACCAGCCGCTCGGCGACACGGCGAACCAGGTGGGCCTGGCGCTGCGTGACGAGATCGCGGACCTCGAGGCCGCCGGCATCGGCATCATCCAGGTCGACGAGCCCGCGCTGCGCGAGCTCCTGCCGCTGCGCAAGGCCGACCAGGCCGCGTACCTCGACTGGTCGGTGAGCTCGTTCCGCCTCGCGACCGCGGGCGTCGTGGCCGAGACGCAGATCCACACGCACCTGTGCTACTCGGAGTTCGGTGAGGTCATCGGCGCGATCGACGGTCTCGACGCCGACGTGACGTCGGTCGAGGCTGCGCGCTCGCGCATGGAGATCGTGCCCGAGCTCGCCGAGGCCGGCTACGCGCGCGGCATCGGCCCGGGCGTGTACGACATCCACTCGCCGCGCGTCCCGTCGACCGAGGAGGTCACCGACCTGCTCGAGCTCGCCGTGAAGTCGATCGACTCGCGCCTCGTGTGGGTCAACCCCGACTGCGGCCTCAAGACGCGCCGCTACGAGGAGACCGTGGCCTCGCTCGAGAACCTCGTCTCGGCGACGAACGCGGTGCGCGCCCAGCTCGGCTGATCGTCGCGACGCCCCGGGGGCGGTGGGCTCAGGCCCACCGCCCTCTGGGCAGTTCTCCCCGTTCCGCCCCACGGTCCTCCACCAGTAGCATCGGCGCGCACGTCATCGCTCCACCATGGGGCGAGGCACCCGTCCCGATGGGGGAACCATGCACGCCGCAGCACCCGCTCCGACCACGACCGACCTGCCGCTCTGGGTGGACGGGCGCAAGAAGATGCGCCTGACCGCCGTCGTCTCCCCGTTCCTGGCCGCGGCGCTGCTCACGGTCGTCGCCTTCCTGCGGTTCGGCGACGAGGAGAGCTTCGTGCTGTTCCTCGTCATCGCGCTCGTCGCGGTGCTCGCGATCATCCTCCCGTTCCTCGTCTACTGGGTGCGCGAGGCGAAGCCCGTCACGGTCGACCTCGCGGCCCGGACGCTGCGCATCGGGGACGGTCCGGCGCGCCCGTTCGCGGACGTCACGTACGCGTACACGCGGATCGAGCAGGGCTCCCTCACGCTGCGCTTCGGGTTCTCGGAGGCCGAGCGCACCGCGATCCTGCGCAACCTCACGCAGGTCGTGAGCTTCCGGCTGCCCGAGGCCGACGCACGCGCCCTCATGGAGGTCTTCGCGGGGTCGAGCCTGCCCGAGGAGAGCACGGCCACGAAGGCCTTCATGGCGCAGAAGGTCCTGCTGGGCAAGGCCGACGCGATCGAGGTCGTGGCAGCGCTCGCGCAGCTCCCTCGCATCGCCTGAGAGGGACACAGGTCGTCCGCGACGACGAGAGGGGCCCCGCACCATCGGTGCGGGGCCCCTCTCGTCGTGCGGCGGCCGTGCGGCCGTTCCGCGTCAGCGGTCGCGGCCCGCCATCGGGACGAAGCAGCCGAGGGTGACCATGACGAGACCGGCGGAGAAGATCAGCGCGTGGTTCGACTCGACCGTGAAGGCCCACCCGAAGGCGACCATCCCGCCCACGAACAGGACCATCGCCACGAGGAAGCGGGCGACGGCCCCGGCTCGCTCGGTGGCCTCGTTGCTCTGCGTCGTCTGGCTGCTCATGCTCTTCGCTCCGTACTGGTCGTGGGGTCACGCGTTGTTCCCGCGTGCCGCGGGAGGGACTTCCCGACGACGGCACGAACGCGAGGCGTCAGGCCGTCAGTCCAGGTAGTGCTCCACCGTACCGGCATCCCGGATCGACGCAGCATCCGGGTCGCTGCCGAACTCGCGGGCGGCGTCGCGCTGACGCAGCAGGTCCCAGCACTGGTCGAGCTCGGTCTCGATCGCGCGCAGGCGCGTGTGCTCCTCGGACGCGGTGATCTCCCCGTCGGCGAGCTCGTCGCGCAGCCTGCGCTCCTCCGCCACCAGGTCGCCGATGTACTGCCGGATGCCTCGGTCCTCAGCCATTCCTCCACGGTACGACCGACCGGGCGCGTGGGCGCGCGTTGCCACCCGTCGCGCACCCTCGCAAGCGGAAGGCCGCGAAAAGTGACGTGTCCGACGTTCGGCGCCTTTCGGCGTGCGAGCCGCCCGAGCCGGTGTCAAGGTAGGGACTCACCGGCCAATAAGGCACATACGGGACAAAAGGAGAATGACATGGGTTTCCTCGCATTCATCGTTCTGGGACTGCTCGCCGGACTCATCGCTCGCGCCATCCTCCCGGGCAAGCAGACCGGGTCGATCCTGATGACGATCCTCCTCGGGATCCTCGGCGCGCTGCTCGGCGGCTGGCTCGGGAGCGTCCTGTTCTCGGCTCCGCTCGAGGAGTTCTTCTCGATCCAGACGTGGCTGCTCGCGATCGTGGGCTCCGTCATCGTGCTGGGCATCTACGGCGCGATCCGCGGCCGCAACGGTCGCACCGCCTGACCGCACAGCTCACCCAGGCCGTCACCGCGCGCCCGTCGCGCCCCGTCCGGCCGCGGTGACTACACGAAAGGCCCGCCTCCTCGTCACGAGGAGGCGGGCCTTTCGTCGCACCTGAGGGCCTGAGAGCCTGAGGGCCCGAGAGCCCTGTCAGGTTTCACGACGTCCGACGCCGGAGGCCCGGCCAGGAGGTCGGGAACCGGTCAGGAGCGGACCAGTCGAGCGATCGCGTCGCTCGCCTCCTTGATCTTGAGCGCCCCGGCGTCCTCGCCCATCTTGGCCGCGTCGACGACGCAGTGCTTGAGGTGGTCGTCGAGCAGCGCCAGCGCGACGACCTCCAGGGCGCTCGTCAGGGCGCTGATCTGCGTGAGGATGTCGATGCAGTACTTCTCGTCGTCGATCATCTTGGAGATTCCGCGGGCCTGCCCCTCGATACGGCCCATGCGCTTGAGGTAGTTCTCCTTGTCGCTCATGTACCCGTGATGCTGCGTCGAGGGCTCGCGAGAGTTTTCCATCGTGCATTCCTTACGTTCCGGCAGTGCGAGGACGTCGAGATCGGTGGCAACCAATGCTCGGGCTGTTGACATAATACCAGCCGCCATCAATCACCTCTTTTCCTCACGACGCATGCTCAGCACATTCCTGCGGGCGCGGGGGACCGAGATCCGGGTGATCGCGTTCATCGGCGACCGGCCCGCGCGGACCCGTCCGAGGCGGACGCCGCGGCACGCAGGTCGCCCAGGTCCTGGTCGTCCCGGACGCGCAGACGCGCCACGGTCGCGACCAGGCACAACCCGACGATCACCGCGCCGAGGACGGTCGTCGCACCGGCGAGCGAGACGAGCGGGACGAGCACCCCGGCAATGATCGACGGCACCCCGAAAGCAAGATAGGAGATGGTGTACATGACGGCCATGACGGCCGCTCTCTCTGTCGGCGCGACCCGGGGCATCAATGTCTGCAGAACTCCCATGAAAGCGGTACCGAATCCCGCACCGAGAATCATGGCAGCAAAGATGTACCCGGGAAATGAATGCACGGCGAGCGCCGCCACGCTCAGCGCGGTGCCCGCGCCGAGGGCGAACGTGCCGAAGACGCTGACGACCCGGGCCGGTCGCCGGCGGAGCGCGACGGACGCGACGACCCCCGAGACCGCGAAGACGGTGATGCCGATGCTCTGCCGGACGTGCGTCGTCGCTCCGAGCTCGCTCGCGACGACCGACGACCCGAGGGCGAGGAAAAGCCCGTTCGTCGCCCAGCCGGCGACGATCGCCGGGGTCGCCACCGCCAGTCGCCGACGCACGTGCCGGGGGACGGCGAGCCGTGGGACGGTCCACGGTGTGCGCGCGGCGGGGACGCGCACGACGTCCGGGGTCGACCAGACGACGGCGGCGACCAGGAGGAAGACCGCGGCGAGCACGCCGAACACGACGTCGGCGGGCTCGCTCGCGTGGTCGAGGGCGAGCGCCCCCGCGAGCGCCCCCGTCCCGAGCCCGGTCATGGGCGCGACCGTGTTCCACAGCGCCGCTGCCCCCGGACGCCGCGGAGAGGCGAGGTCGACCACCATGGCGGACAACGCCGGGAGCAGCAGGCCCGCCGCGACACCCTGGAGCGACCTGGCCAGGAGGAGCGTGGCCAGGTCGTCCGCCTGCCAGAACAGCACGAGGCTGGCGACGAGGACCACGGAGCCCACCGTGACGACGGGCCGGCGACCCACCACGTCGGACATGCCGCCCGCGACGAGCAGAGCGCCGAGCATCGTGAACGCGTAGACGGCGAAGACCGACGTCGTCGCGACCGGGACGAGCCCGAGGCGCTCGGTCAGCTCCGGGTAGAAGGGGGAGGGTGCGCTCGCCGCGACCATGAGCAGGAACGTCCCGACGATCGCCAGGCGAGAGCCCCGCCGTCGCGCCCCGGTGGTGAAGGACTGCATCTAGGCGCGCGCCTCGTGGAGTCGGCTGCCCCACCCGTAGATCTCGCCCACCGCCTCGATGCCGCTGACGCCGACGACGGTACCCTCCTGCTCGTGCAGGACCACGAGCCCGTCGGCCTGCGCGACGCGCGTGCCGGGGTGTCCCGTGTACCCGACCCCCGAGATCATCCGTCCGTGGATCGTCGCCATGTACGCGCTGCGGGGCCGGTACGGGCCCGGGTCCTCGCCGCGGCCGAGGTCGTGCAGCACCGTCTGCGCGGCGTGCACCCCCTGCGCGGCACTGTCCTCCCAGTGGTCGATGCGCCATGTCCCGAGGTGGTCGTCGTGATGCACGGCGACGCCGCCCGCCGCGTACACGGCCCCGTGCCCGTGGACGCGGAGCCGGTCGTCGACGGCGACGCCGTCACGCCACGGTGATGGAGCGGCGGGCGTCGTGCCGAGCGCGACGACGACGAGATCGACCTCGAGGTCGGTCCCGTCGTCGAGGGTCACGACCGTCGCGTCCGGCGTCGCGAGGACGCGACGGACGGTGCGACCGAAGAACGTGGTCACCCGGGCCTCGTGGTCGGCGGCGACGCGCTCGGCGACCGGTCGGCCGAAGCCGGCCACGCCGGGGACCTGGCTGCGGGCGGCGAGGCTGACCCGGTGCCCCAGCACCTGCAGCGTCGAGGCGGTCTCGGACGCGATCAGCCCGCCCCCGTAGATCGCGACGCGCGCGGACTCCCCGCACGCCGCGATCGCCTCCTGGAGGCGCACGGCGTCGTCGAGCGAGTGCAGCGTGAGCAGGCGGCCCGCCCGGACGGCGTGCTCCACCCCCGCGACGTCGGCGTCCAGGCCTCGGGGCCCGCTCCCGGTCGCCACGAGGAGCGCGTCGTAGGAGATCGTGGCCCCCGAGGCCAGGTGGACCTCCTGCGTCGCGGGGTCGACCCGCTCGGCGGTGTCGGCGACGAGCTCACCGTGGGGCGCGGGCAGCCGGATCAGCTCGGGCGCGGCCTGGCCGTAGGCGACGTTCTTGACGAGCATCCGCGAGTACGGGATCTCGCCGGTCCGTCCGACGACGGTCGTCCGGACGTCGCCCTGACCGGCGAGGGCTCGGGCGGCGGCCGTACCGGCCGACCCTGCCCCGAGGATCACGGCGTGGCGTTCGGTCATGGGATGCGTTCTCCAGGTTCGGTTGGGGCGCCGCCCCGGCGAGCGCGGCGAGGGCCTCCGAGCAGCGGGCTGCGAGGGCCCGGGGGCGAGCGAGACGACGGGCGGGGTCCGCGGTGCGTGAGGGCGGCCGCAGACCCCAGGTCCCCGTCGTCACGCCATGTTGGCGGCGTACTTCGCGGGGTCCGAGTCGAAGGCCGGTCCGCATCCGCCGCAGCAGAAGTAGTACCGCTCACCCTCGTGGTCCCGGTAGAGGCCGACCGCCTCGGCCGCCTTCTTGCTGACGGGGCTGCCGACCATGACCGGGCAGGTGGTCATGTCGTCGTTCGCCGCCCCGAGCAGGTTCTCGGTGCCGTCGCCCGTGGGGTTGGACGCACCGGTGCTGCAACAGCCGGACGCCTGGGGTTCGTTCGCCATCGTGAGTGGTTCCCTTCGTGCTTCTGTGGGTGGTGTGGTGAGTTCCGGGGACGTCATGACCTGGCGACGCTCCGGAACCCGCGCAGGCGCAGGCTGTTGCCTACGACGAAGACGCTCGACAGCGCCATCGCAGCCCCTGCGAGCATGGGGTTGAGCATGCCGAGCGCAGCGACGGGGATGGCCGCGACATTGTAGGCGAAGGCCCAGAACAGGTTGGTCTTGATCGTTCCGAGCGTCTTGCGGGACAGACGGATGGCATCGACCGCGCTGCGGAGGTCGCCGCGCACCAGGGTGATGTCGGACGCCTCGATGGCGACGTCGGCGCCGGTACCCATGGCGAGTCCGAGGTCCGCCTGGGCGAGGGCCGGGGCGTCGTTGACGCCGTCGCCGATCATCGCGACGACCTTCCCCTCGGCCTGGAGCCGGGTGACGACGTCGACCTTGTCCTTGGGGAGGACCTCGGCGATGACCTCGTCGATGCCCACCTCCGCGGCGATCTGCCGGGCGACGGCCTCGTTGTCACCGGTGAGGAGCACGGGGGTCAGGCCGATCGCCTTGAGCTGTGCGATCGCCTCGGCGCTCGTCGGCTTGACCGTGTCGGCCACGACGAGGATGCCGCGCGCGCGGCCGTCCCAGCCCACGGCCACGACCGTCTTGCCCTCGCCCTCTGCGCGCGCCTTCATGGCGGCGAGCGCGGGGCTCAGCTCCTGGGACCACTCGGCGAGCAGCGACTCGCGGCCCACCAGGACGGCGTGGCCGTCGACGACGCCCTGCACGCCCTTGCCCTCGATGTTCGCGAAGTCCTCGGGCGTGAGCAGCGTGCCGACCTCCTGCGTCGCGCCCTTGGCGATCGCCTGCGCGATCGGGTGCTCGGAGGCGTCCTCGAGCGCGCCGGCGAGGCGGAGCAGCTCGGTGCGGTCCGTGCCGGGCTCGACGACCACGTCGACCAGCGTCATCTTGCCGGTCGTGACCGTACCGGTCTTGTCCAGCACGACGGTGTCGATCTTGCGGGTGGACTCGAGCACCTCCGGGCCCTTGATGAGCACGCCCATCTGCGCGCCGCGGCCGGTGCCGACCAGGAGCGCCGTCGGCGTCGCCAGCCCCAGTGCGCAGGGGCAGGCGATCACGAGGACCGCGACCGCGGCGGTGAAGGCCGCGCTCACGGGGAACCCCGCGCCCAGCCAGCCCCCGAGGGCGGCGGCCGCGATGACGATCACGATCGGCACGAACACGCCCGAGATCCTGTCGGCCAGGCGCTGCACCTCGGCCTTGCCGGTCTGGGCGTCCTCGACGAGCCTGGCCATCTGCGCGAGCTGTGTGTCCGACCCGATCCGGGTCGCACGGACCACGAGCCGACCGCCCGCGTTCGTCGTGGCACCGGTGACGGTGTCTCCTGCGGAGACCTCGACCGGCACCGACTCACCCGTGAGCATCGACTCGTCGACGGCGGACGTGCCCGTCACGACCACTCCGTCCGTGGCGATCTTCTCGCCCGGGCGGACGATGAACTCGTCACCGACCTGCAGGTCCTCGACGGGGATCTTCGTCTCGACGTCTCCGCGCAGGACCGAGACCTCCTTCGCGCCGAGCTCGAGCAGCGCACGCAGCGCCGCACCGGCCTGCTTCTTGGAGCGCTTCTCGAAGTACCGTCCAGCGAGGATGAACATCGTGACCCCGGCACCCACCTCGAGGTAGATGTTCGCCGCGCCGTCGGAGGGCGCCAGCGCGAGCTCGAACGGGTGCGTCATGCCCGGGGTGCCCGCCGTGCCGAGGAACAGCGCGTACAGCGACCACAGGAACGCGGCGGACGTGCCCATGGAGATGAGGGTGTCCATCGTCGCGGTGCCGTGCTTGAGGTTCGCCCACGCCGCCTTGTGGAACGGCCACGCCGCCCAGACGATCACGGGAGCGGCCAGCGCGAGGGAGGCCCACTGCCAGTACGTGAACTGCCACGCCGGGACCATGGCCATCGCGATGACCGGCACGGTGAGCACGATCGCGCCGATCAGCCGGTTGCGCAGCGAGGTCAGCTCGGGGTCCTCACCCTCGCCCCCGCCGGCCGACGCACCGTCCTTCCTCGCGCCCTTGGGCACGGGCAGCGCGGCGGTGTACCCGGTCTTCTCGACCTCGGCGATCAGCAGCGCCGGGTCGTACCCGTCCGGGACCGTCACCTTGGCCTTCTCGGTCGCGTAGTTCACGGTCGCGACCACGCCGTCGAGCTTGTTCAGCTTCTTCTCGATCCGCATGGCGCAGGAGGCGCAGGTCATGCCGCCGATCTCCAGCTCGACGCCTGTGATCACGCCCGGAGGCGCTGATGTGCTCATGTGCAGTTCCTTCTCTCGGCTGGTGGGAAAGGGCCCGACCTCTCGGTCAGTGCCCCTCCGGGTGCGATCCGCCCTCGGGGTCCGTGGGTTCGGCGCCGCGAGCGGCGTCGAGCACGAGCTCGGCGGTGTGGACCTGGCCGTCGACCTGGAAGTCCAGGTACAGCAGGTAGCGGCCCGCGGTCGGGACCTCGGCGGCGAAGGCGATCTCCGGCCCGGCCGTCTGCCCGGCCTCCGGGTCCGCGCCCTCGGCGTGGACGTGCAGGTAGGCGAGGTCGCCGTCGCGCAGGGCGACGAGGTGGCCGAACGCTCCCAGGTACGGTTCCAGGGCCGTCACGGGCTCGCCGCCCCGGGAGACCGCGAACGTGAGGCCGCTCGAGGCCCCCGCCGCCAGCTCGCCGTCGACGGTCACGGTGTACCCGTCCACCTGGGCGGTCCGGGTCGGCTGCTGCTCGACGGGCACGAGGTCCCCGGCCACCTGGACCGTGCGGCTCACCGTGCGGGAGGACTCGTCCGCGCCCGCCGGCGTGAAGTCCGCGAAGACGCGGTAGCTGCCCGCCGCGGCCCACTCCCAGGGGATCGACCAGGTGCCCGAGGCCTCGTCCAGCACGGGATGGACGTGCCGGAACTGGCTGCCGTCCGTCCGGACGACGATCAGGTGCAGGTCCTTCTCGTGCGCGGTCGTGTACGCCGTCACCGGAGCGCCTGCGTGGTCCCGGACCTGGAAGCTCAGCTCCCCGGGCTCGCCGACCCCCGCGGGTGCGTCGAGGGACGACAGGGCGAACCCGTCGACGCCGAGCGCAAGGCCCTTCACCCCGCTCGCAGCACCCCCGGCCGCTCCGGTGCTCTCCGCACCGTGTCCTTCTCCGTGCTCGTTCATCTCGCTCCCTTCGGTCCAGTCGGCGACGGCGCTCTCGGGCACGACGGCGCCGGCGACGCCGAACGCGCCGCCGAAGGCCACCACGAGCCCCAGGCCGTAGAGGGTCAGTCGTGCGCCCGTCCTCATGCGGACCGCACCGCCGAGTAGCCGGCCTCCTCGACGGCGGCCAGGACCAGCGCGTCGTCGACGGGGCCCGTCACCACGAGCCGTCCCGTCTGCGCGCTGACCTGGATGTCCTCGACCCCGGCGACCTGTCCGACCTCCTCGCGGATCGACAGCTCGCAGTGCCCGCACGTCATGCCCGTCACCTGGTACTCGTTCGTGGCCATGGCGGAGCCTTCCTCTCGTGGGAATTGATACCCCTACCGGGTATCTCTCTCTCGAACATATACCCCGAGGGGGTATAGCGCAAGCATGGGTCACCGCTCAGGACGAGGGATCGGGTGAATCACCCGAGGTTCCGGCCAGGTACATCGGCCGATACCCCTACGGGGTACCAGCCTCCGGCGCCCCGCAACGCGTACCAACGGGTTCAGGCAGTCTTGACACCCATACCCCCCATGGGTATACCTTTTGCCGACGCCGGGCATGCCGGCCGTCCCTCAGGAGGAGATCTTCATGTCTACCCATCCACCACTGTCGCCGGCGAAGCGGTGGCTCGGCCTCGCGCTCATCGCCACGGCACAGTTCGTCGTCATCATGGACACCTCGATCATCGGCGTCGCCCTGCCGGACATCCAGCGAGACCTGGGCTTCACGCCCGAGTCGCTGTCCTGGGTGTTCAACGCCTACGTGGTCGCGTTCGGCGGCCTGCTCCTGCTCGGAGGCCGCCTCGCCGACGTCTTCGGTGCGCGGAAGATCTTCGTGCTCGGCTGGCTCGTGCTGATCGTCGGGTCGGTGCTCGCGGGAGCCGCAGGCACCATCGGGCTCGAGATCGCAGGCCGCGCGATCCAGGGGGCAGGTTCGGCGATGATCGCGCCCGCCGCACTGACCCTGCTGATGATGCTCTTCGGCGGCACACGCGACCTGCCGAAGGCGTTCGCCGTCTACGGCGCGGCCGCACCGGTCGGAGGCAGCGCCGGAGTCTTCCTCGGCGGGGTCCTCACCGAGTACGCGAGCTGGCCCTGGGTCTTCTACGTCACCGTGCCGATCGCGGTCTTCGTGCTCGCGTTCACCGCGTCGACCCTCCCACGCACCGAGAAGAAGGCGTCGGGATCGATCGACGTCGCGGGTGCACTCACCGTGACGGCCGGGCTCGCGGCCGTCGTCTACGCCGTCGTCAACGCCCCGGAGGTCGGCTGGCTCACGCTGCCCACGCTCGGCGCCCTGGCCGCGGGCATCGTCCTGCTCGTGATCTTCTTCGTCATCCAGGCACGCAGCCGTGACCCCCTGCTCCGCCTCGGCCTGCTGCGTGCGCCCCTGCTCGGCGCCGCGAACGGTGCACAGCTCCTGCTGGGTGCCGCCTGGGTCTCGATGTGGTTCTTCCTGAACCTGTACCTGCAGCAGGTCCTCGGCGCGAGCGCCTTCGCCGCCGGCGCCGCGCTCCTGCCGATGACCGGCCTCGTCGTCCTCGTCATGCTCGCCCTGGCTCCCCGGCTCCAGGAGAGGTTCGGCGCGAAGTCGCTCATCGTGACGGGGCTCCTGCTGCTCGCGGCCGGGCTCGTCTGGCTCTCGTTCGTCCGCCCCGACGGCAGCTACGCCGTCGACGTCCTGCCCGCGTCGCTCCTGGCCGCGCTCGGCATGTCCCTCGCGTTCGTCCCCTCGCTCGGCACCGCCATCAACGCCGCACCCGCAGCCGAGACGGGCGTCGCGTCGGGGCTCGTGAGCACGAGCTACCAGATCGGGTCCGCGCTCGGGCTCGCGGCGCTCACGGCGATCGTCTACGTCGTGTCCGGCACCGACCCCTCGCCGGTCGAGCTCACGCAGGGCTACTCGGCCGCGTTCGTCGGGGCGGGGATCCTCGCCCTGGTCGGAGCGATCGTGACCGCCGTCGCGATGTCGAGGCCCCGAGTGCCCGCCGCCGCGACGGACGGGTCGATCGGCCGCTAGCCGCACGGAGCCCGGTCCCGACCGGTTCCCTCACCACCACCTCGAAGGGAAACACCCATGTCCGCTCCCCGCCTGCTCCTCGCCTACGACGGATCGCCCAACGCGCACAGCGCGATGCAGACCGTCGCCGGGCTCTTCCCCGGCGCCACCGCAGTGCTGCTCTACGCCCGCCAGCCCATGGAGGGCTTCGCGGCCCATCTCGAGGGCCACCCGGCGCTCGAGCAGCTCCAAGGTCTCGACGCCGCAGCCCTCGACGTGTCGGAGCGGATCGCCTCCGACGGCGCACAGGTCGCCCGAGACCTCGGGCTGGTCGCCGAGCCCCACGTGTCCTCCACGATGGCCACGGCTGCCGAGGCCATCGTCGAGGCCGCCGAGGAGCTCGACGTCGACCTGATCGTGCTCGGCTCCCGCGGCCGCCGCGGCCTCAGGGCGACCCTGCTCGGCAGCACCTCGGCCAGCGTCCTGCACCACGCCACCCGCCCGACGCTGGTCATCCCCTCGGACGCCGTGGCGCTGGCCCGTCGCACCAGCCGGGCCGCAGGCGGCCGGGCAGCGTCGGACGGCCGGGTCCCGTCGGACGCCCCTGTCGCGTCCGACGCCGGCTGACCGCTCGGCGACCGCCCGGGTCCGCCAGGCAGAAGTGCCTGGCAGGCCCGGGCCCGGGCCCACCGCCCCCGTGCCGTTCCCCTCGACGTGAAGGAGACTGCTGTGCCCCGACTTTCCCGCCTGACCCCGGAGACCGCCGTGGGCGCCTCGAAGGACCTGCTCACCGAGCTCGTGGACCGCCACGGCAGCGTGGGCGACATGGTCTCGACGATGGCGCACTCCCCTGCCGTGCTCGGTGGATACCTGCAGCTCAGCCGTGCCATGAGGCGCGCCAAGCTCGACCGCAGGACCAGCGAGCTCGTCTCGATCGCCGTCCAGGCGCAGCAGGGCTGCGGCCTGTGCCTCGCGGCGCACGTCGGAGCCGCCCGTGCCCTCGGAGCCGGCGAGGACGAGATCGCGCTGGCCCACGACGGGTGGTCCGCCGATCCAGCGGTGGCCGCGATCGTCGCCTTCGGCGTCCAGGTGTACCGCGAGCCGACGTCGATCACCGACGAGCAGGTCGACGGCCTCCGGCGCCACGGCTTCAGCGACCGCGAGATCGCCGACGTCGTCGGCGTCGTCGCGCTCAACGTCCTCACCGGGGCGTTCAACCTCGTCGCCGGGCTCACGCCCGGAGCACCGTCGGTGCGGCGCAAGGCCTGATCTCCCGGGGACGTCCCCGCCGCGTCCCGTGCGGGCTCTCGTCCGGTCCGACGACCCGTCGAGCAGCTCCGTCACCGCCGCCCCGGGACGTCCCCCGACCACCCGGCCGCCTGCCGGGTCCGGCCCGCGACGAACGCGACCGTGAGCCCGATGACGAGCGCGGTCGTGTGCCCGACCGCGGTGAAGTTCCGTGCGACGAGGCCCGGCCCCACCCAGTAGACGACGACGAACGCGACCCACCACCAGCGCCAGCGTCTGGGCACGACGACGGTCAGGAACCCCATGACGGTCGCCATGACGTAGCTGACGCCGACGTCGTCGACGGTCGCGACGCTCGGGCTCACGAAGCCGTGGAAGATCCCGGTCGTCAGGACCATCGCGGTGAACACGGTCGCACCGACGTGCCCCATGAACCCGACCGCGAGCGACGCGAGACGCCCGACGAAGCGCTGCGCGTAGGCCAGGACCACGAGGAGCTGGAGGACCAGGAGCACCTCGCCCGGCGAGGAGATGACGAAGGCGCTCGCGAGCAGCACGGAGATCGGGCGGTCGCGCAGGTTCGCGAGGTTGGTGCTCGTGTCCTCGTACACCTGGTCCCGCGTGCCCTCGGGCAGGAACCACAGGACGACGGCGACGAGCAGCACCACGGAGCAGTAGACGATCGCGAGGTCCGCCCGGCGGACCGTTCGCCACATGTCGGCCAGCGCGTGACGCAGGAGGTGGGCGGGGGTCGCGCCGCCCGTGGGGCCGTCCGTCATGCCGTCACGCTACGCCGGGACTCGCCCGCGAGCGCCCGGGAGCGTGCTCTCGCTCGGACGGCCCCTCGGGAACCGTGCCTCGCACCTGGATGTAGACAGTCTGTCCATATCGATGTACCTTCGAAATGAACAAGACGTCCACATCTGGAGGATTCTCATGACCACTCCCGCCACTCGCGTCGCGATCGTCACCGGCGGATCCGGCGGCATCGGCCGTGCCGTCGCCGAGCGCCTGGGCGCCGAGCACTTCGACGTCGTCGTCCACTACAGCGGCAACGCCGACAAGGCACGCCAGACCGCAGGAGCGGTCTCGGCCGCCGGCGGACGCGCCCTCACCGTCAAGGCCGACGTCGCCGACGAGTCCGAGGTCGCCGCTCTGTTCGACGCGGCCGTCGCCGAGTTCGGCGGTGTCGACGTCGTCGTCCACACGGCCGGCATCATGCCCCTGGGCCCCATCGCGGAGATGGACCTCGCAGACTTCGACCAGGTCCAGCGCACCAACGTCCGCGGGACGTTCGTCGTCGACCAGGCCGCGGCCCGCACGATCCGCGACGGCGGGTCGATCGTCAACTTCTCGACCTCGGTGACCCGTCTGCAGCAGCCTGGCTACGGGGCGTATGCCGCATCCAAGGGCGCGGTCGAGGCGCTCACCCTGATCCTGGCGCGGGAGCTGCGCGGGCGTGACGTGACGGTCAACGCCGTTGCCCCCGGCCCCACGGCCACGCCCCTGTTCCTCGACGGCAAGCCCCAGGAGGTCGTCGACCACCTCGCGTCGCTCGCGCCTCTGGAACGCCTGGGAACCCCTGACGACATCGCCCAGTCAGTGCTGAGCCTCGTCGACGCCCGCTGGATCAACGGTCAGGTCGTCTACGTCAACGGCGGCATCGCCTGATCCCCGCAGCGCCGACGCGGACAGGAACGACGACGACGGCCAAGAAGATCGCCTTCCCCGCGATCACCGGCCTCCCGAACCTCGTCACCCACTGAACCGGCCCGCTACCCCGGCGGCAGGGTGCACACCCTCGGAGCGCTGCGGGCTCGCCGTCCCGCGCGGCTACGATCACCGAGAGCCGCGAGCAGCCCGACGATCCACCCGCCTCGGGGGCCAACTTCAGGAGTGCGTCACCACCATGACAAGAACACCGCCAGAACGACCTGGGCGCGGGCGCCGCCCAGCCGCAGAGGTCCGGAGAGGGATCCTCGCCGTGACCGCCGAGACTCTCCTCACCGACGGTGTCGCCGGCGTGACGTTCGACAAGATCGCAGCGGCCGCACCGGCGAGCAAGGCCACGCTCTACAAGTGGTGGCCCTCCCCAGGAGCCCTCGCCGCAGAGGCGTACTTCACGCACGTCGAGGAAGAGCTGCACTTCGACGACACCGGCAACATCGAGAGGGACCTGCGCAACCAGCTCCACGCCCACGTCTCCCTCTTGGCCCGACCCGACGTAGGGCCAGTGATCGCCACGCTCATCGGCGCCGCCCAGGACGACCCAGAGCTTGCCGAGGCCTGGTCACGCAACTACTCCAGCATCCGACGGCGGACCGCGGTCGAGCGTCTCCAGAGGGCCAAGGACCAGGGACAGATCCACCAGGACGTCGACCTCCAGGTCGTGGTCGACCAGCTGTGGGGCGCCTGCTACCACCGTCTCCTCATTCCCGACGAGCCGCTCTCGATCGAGTTCGCCGACTCCCTGATCGACAACATCGGCCGCGGCATCCTGGTCTAGCCGCAAGCTCCTGAGAGGTTCTGCTGCTCGAACAGCCTCAAGCGTCCGGGGGCGGCGACGCCGGTGCGGTGCAGATCGACCAGGGGCGTCCCAGGGCCTGCCGAGGGGTCGGCCGACGCGGGAGTCTCCCCTCTCACCGCCCCCCGCGACGGTTCCTCGGCGCGTCCCGACGCCGGACTGGACTTCCTGTGGGTCTTGGCTATGGTGGCCGGTTCACCTGCAGGCTGGAAGGAGGTGAGCCACATGGCCAAGAACGACAAGAAGCAGCCGTCGCTTTCCCTGAAGGACAAGCGCGCACAGAAGCGCGAGAAGGCAGCCGAGACCACCGCGAAGGTCCGCAAGCGATAGACCCCGCGCAGCGGGCGGGTCGTCGTCACGTGCATGGGCGGCGACCCGCCTCCGCAGCACCTCCCCAGAATTCCCGTGAGGGATTCAGGTGCCCGGGCGTACCATCGACGGAGAGCTGAGCCGTGGGACGAGCCCCGGCCACCGATCTTGGAGCGCATCTTTCATGCAGCGAGGAAGCGGGGCGGCCGCCCTGGCCTGCTCGGGCGCGGGCCGGACGCCCGCCCAGCACGCCTGACGCCCTACGGCGCCACCCACCGGTGAACCCTCGAGGTTCACCGGACGATCGGCGTACCTCGGCGGGTCCCCTCCCCGGTGAGTCCTCGTGACCGCCGGCGGACCCCGACCCTGCCGTCCCCCGCTCCCGCCCGACCTGTCGGTCCTGGGCGACCACGGGCGAGACGGTCCCTCCTGCACGAGAGCCGTAGAACCATGAACCCCCTGACCGAGAAGCAGATCCGCGCGTCCTTCGTGAACGCCTCGCGCCGCGAGTCCTCGCAGCTCACCCTCCCGTCCGACCTCGCGGACCTCCGCTGGGACCGTCTCGACTACCTGGGTTGGGTCGACCGCAAGGCGCCGCTGCGCGCCTACGTCGTCCTGCCCGTCGACGACACGCTGGTCGGGCTCGCGCTGCGTGCCCCCGAGGGCACGGCGTCGCGCCGCCGCGCGGTGTGCGCGTGGTGCGAGGACGTCATCGCGACCGACGACGTGTCCCTGTACGTCGTGCGCCGGGCCGGTGCGGCCGGGCGCAACGGCGACACGATCGGCACCCTGATCTGCACGACGTTCGAGTGCTCGAAGAACGTCCGTCGCAAGCCGACCGTCGTCGAGGCCGGCCAGGACCCCGCGGGCCTGGTCGAGCGTCGCATCGAGGGTCTGCGGGAGCGGTCCGCAAAGTTCGCGCGCGAGGTCCTGCGCGAGGTCTGACCCGATCGCGCGCCGCGGAGCGCGCGGCGCGCAGCGGTGCCGGACGCCCCGGCACCGCTGCGGTCGCCGAGCACCGGGAGCGAGCCGTCAGGCCGACCGGGCGTCGGGTGCGGTGCGCTCCAGCAGGTCCACGGCGCTGTCGACGTCCGTCACGACGACGTTGACCAGACCGCACGCCAGAGCGGTGAACAGCGCGTCGCGCTTCTCCTGGCCCCCCGCCATCGCGACCCGGACGTCGATGGCGCGCAGCTCGTCGAGCGTCAGGCTCACGACACGCTCGTCGACCTCGCCGCGGACGGTGTTGCCGTCGGCGTCGAAGAAGCGCGCCGAGACGTCGCCGACGGCCCCGAGGTCGCGCAGCGCCTCGAACTCGCTCTCGGTGATCCATCTCCGGAGGGCCTGCGCGGCGCGCTGGTTGCCACCGACCCCGACGACCAGGACGTCCGCGGCGGCCGCGGCCTCGAGCACCGCCCTCGTGTCGGGGTCCTCGCGGACGGCAGCGGCGGCGTCGGGACCGGCCGCGATGAGCGGGGCAGGCAGATGGAACGGGGTACCGCCGGTGACGTGCGCGAGCGAGGTGACGAGCTCGTGGGGGTCGGCCCCGTTGGCCCGTCCGGCCCGGCTGCCGGCGAGCGGGAGGATCTCGAGCTCGGGCAGCTCGAGCGGCCGGAGCTGCGCGATGCTCGCGGCGACGGAGCGGCTGAGGCCGACGGCGACGCGGCGGGCGCGCGGCAGCACCGCACCGAGGGCGTCGGCACCCGAGAGCGCGAGCGAGGCGGCGGCGCGGGCGTCGTCGGCTCCGCCGGACGGGCTGACCCATGCGCTCTGGAGCCCGAAACGCTCGACGAGGGCTTCCTCCAGGTCGGCGAACGGCCGTTCGTCGCTGTGCACCGTGATCTCGACGATCCCGCGGCGCCGAGCGTCGGCGAGCATGCGTGTGACCTTGATCCTGGACACGTCGAGCATCGACGCGATCTCGGCGTGCGTGAGCCCGTGCTCGTAGTAGAGGCGCGCGACGCGTCCAACCATCTGGTGATCATCCGTTCGCATGCATGAACCTCCGTTCGCGAGGGGTCTTCAGGCTATCTCACCTGCGACGACACCCGTCGCTCCGTACGTCTCGGCGGCCCTGCCGAGCCGACCGGCCTTGACACGACGCACGGTTGGCCCACAATAGGTGAACCACCGTTCGTCTGCATGAACAAATGTACATGACTCAAGGAGGAGTCGCATGTCCAGTGTCGAAGCACCAGCCGGCGGAGCGTTCGCCCGCTTCCTCACCTCACAAGGGATCTCCCGACCGCTCGCCTGGGGGTTCGTCGCCCTCATGCTCTTCATGGTCGGCGACGGGATCGAGCTCAGCTTCCTGTCCAACTACCTGACCGACGGCGGGTTCAGCGCAGGGCAGGTCGCAGGCCTGTTCAGCGCCTACGGCATCGTCGTCGCCGTCTCCGCCTGGCTCGCCGGAGCCCTCGCCGAAGCCTGGGGGCCCCGCCGCGTCATGCTGCTCGGGGCAGTCGTCTGGATCGTCTTCGAGGTCGTCTTCCTCGCCTTCGGCGTCATGCCCGGCAACTACCCCGTGATGGTCTTCGCGTACGCCGTCCGCGCGATCGGCTACCCGTTCTTCGCCTATGGCTTCCTCGTCTGGGTCACCATGGAGACCCCCAACGCCGTCATGGGCAAGGCCGTCGGCTGGTACTGGTTCTTCAACGCGATGGGCCTCGGCGTCATCAGCGGGTACTTCGTCGCAGGCGCCATCGAACCCCTGGGGTCGCTCGGGACCCTCTGGTCCGCGCTCGCCTTCGTCGTCGTCGCCACCGTGATGGTCGCTCTGCTCGTCCGCTCCCGCGCCGGAACCCACAAGATCAGCCGCGAGGAGACGGTCAAGGGCCTCGTCCGGAGCATCACGATCATGCGGGACCGTCCGAAGGTCGCGGTGGGCGGCGCCGTCCGCCTCATCAACACCATCTCCTACTACTCGTTCGCCGTGTTCCTCGGCGTCTACATGGTCGGCACCGTCGGCTTCTCCCAGGCGCAGTGGTCCTCGATCTGGGGAACCATGCTGCTCGCCAACGTGGCCGCCAACCTCGTCTCCGGATACGCCTCGGACAAGTTCGGCCGCATCAACGTCATCGCCTGGGGCGGCGGTCTCGCGACCGCGATCACGGTGCTCGGCTTCTACTACGTGCCGCAGGGCCTGGGGGCCAACTTCCCGGTGATCATGGCGCTCGGCATCGTCTACGGGCTGGCGCTCGGCATGTACGTGCCGTTGTCCGCGGTGGTCCCGCTCCTCGCGCCCCAGAACAAGGCTGCCGCCGTCGCGGTCCTCAACCTCGGTGCGGGGCTGTCGAACTTCGTCGGGCCCGCGGTCGCCGCCCTCGTGGTCCCGCTGGGCGTCGCCCCCGTCGTGTGGATCCTCGCGGGCTTCTACGTCGTCGGCCTGTTCCTGACGTTCCTGCTGCGCGAACCTGGGGTCGAGGCGGCGGACCACGACCCCGGGGCCTCCGACACGGCCACCCCGGGCGACGACGCCCGGACCACCACCCCGCCGCCCGCGCCGACCGAGGTCGACCACACGGTCGTGGGTCGTTGAGTCCACGCCGCGGCCACCGAAGGGAAGATGATCTGGCATGACTCGTACGCCTGCCGTCCTCGGCATCGACGCAGGGACCACCTCCGTCAAGTCAGTCGTCCTCTCGCTCGACGGGGAGGTGCTGGGAGCGTCGCGGTCCACCGTCCGCATCCGTCGCCCCCTCCCCGACCGGGCCGAGCAGGACATGGACGAGGTCTGGTCTGCCGTCGCCGCCACGATCTCCGCCGCGTGCGACGAGGCGGGGGACGTCGAGCTGATCGGCGCAGCCGTGACCGGGCAGGGTGACGGCGCGTGGCTCGTCGACGAGGACGGCAGGCCCGTCGGTCCAGCTCTGCTCTGGCTCGACGGACGCGCCGCACCTCGCGTCGCCGAGTGGGGACGCGACGGCCGCGGCGCGCTCGTCCGGGAGGTCACGGGGTCGGCGCTGTTCCCAGGTGCCCTGCCCGTCCTCCTCGAAGAGCTGGAGGAGAACGACCCCGGGCTCGTGCGCTCGGCCGCGACCCACCTCAACTGCAAGGACTGGATCCGCTTCCGGCTCACCGGTCGGCGTGCGACCGACCCGTCGGAGGCCTCGCGCACGTACCTGGACGTCGCGCAGGGCACGTACTCGCACAGGCTGCTGACCGGGCTCGGCCATGAGCGGTTCGAGCGCCTGCTCCCGCCGCTGCTCCCCCCGGGAACCGTCGCCGGACACGTCACCGCGGATGCCGCGCGGGAGACGGGGCTGCCGGTCGGCCTGCCCGTCGCCACGGGCATGGTCGACACCCCCGCCGGTGGCGTCGGGCTCGGGGTCGTCGACCCAGGGCAGGTCTACGCGATCCTCGGCACCACGGCGTTCGTGGGCGCCGTCCAGGAGGGCCCGCGCGCTCCGGCCGACCTGCCGGTCATCACCGTCTCGCTCGGCGAGTCGGACCACGTGGTCGAGTGCCTCGCCCCCATGAACGGGACCCCGAACCTCGACTGGGCCAGGCAGGTCACCGGGCTCGACGCGCTCGAGTGGGAGGAGGTCGCACGGATCGTGCGTGCCGAGCCCGCAGGCGCGGGCGGCGTCCTCTACCTGCCCTACGCCGGGGTCAGCGGAGAACGTGCCCCGTTCGTCGACACCGACGCGTCGGCCGCGTGGCTCAACCTCTCGGTCAGCACGACGCCCGGCCAGCTCCTTCGCGCGGTCTACGAGGGGATCGCGCTCTCGTTGCGGGAGTGCATGGACCTCCTCGGCGTCGGCGAGGGCGCCACCGTGCGCCTGTGCGGCGGCGGCGCCCAGTCCTCTCTCGTGTGCGAGATCGTGGCCGACGTCACGGGTCGGCCCGTCGAGCGCTCCACCTTCGCCGAGCTGGGCGTGCGAGGCGTGGCCGCTCTCGTGCTCGTCGCGACCGGTCGCGCCCCGGACCTGCGTGCCGCGACCGAACGGCTGGGCACCGACACGCACCGGTTCGAGCCGGACCCTCGTCTCCGCGCGCTGCACGACGCGCAGGCCACGGTGTTCACCGCGGTCCGCGATGCGAACCGTCACCACTGGGCCTCGCTGCGCGACCTGCGCAAGGCCTCCCACCAGACCGACCAGGAGGCGACCCGGCGGGCACGGCCCGCGCACACGGTCGTCGCCCGCTCGCCGTCGGGCACCTCCCGCACGACGACGCACCACGACAAGGAGCTCCCATGACCGCCCCGACCACCCCTCGCCTGCTCGTGACGGCGCCCTTCGACACCGCCCGTGCCGAGTCGCTCGGCGAGCACTTCGCGGTCGACGTCGTCCAGCCGTCGCTCGACGGCGGCTCGCTCGCCGAGCGCGGCATCGACGACCTGCTCGCGACCGCGACAGTGATCGTCACCGAGCTCGACGTCGTCGACGCGGCGACGCTCGACCGGGCACCCGAGCTGCGGGCCGTCGTCTCGTGCCGCGCCAACCCGGTCAACGTCGACGTCGCCGCGTGCACAGAACGTGGAATCGCCGTCCTCACCACGCCCGCGCGCAACGCCGAGGTCACGGCAGACCTCGCGTTCACCCTGATCCTCATGACCGTCCGGCACGCGGGCGAGGCCGAGCGCTGGCTGCGCAGCGGCGCGTGGACGCCCGACGACGTGTTCGAGCCGTACTCCCGCTTCCGAGGCATCCAGCTCGCCGGTCGGACCCTCGGCATCCTCGGGGGCGGGGCGATCGGCCGTCGCGTCCTGCGCCGCGCCCGCGCGTTCGGCATGGACGTCCTCGTCTACGACCCGTTCCTCGCCGCGGACGCGTTCGGCGACGAGGCGACGGTCACCACGCTCGACGAGGTGCTGTCACGGTCCGACGTGGTGACGGTCCACGTGCCGCTCGCCGAGAGCACGATCGGGCTCCTCGGAGACCGCGAGCTGCGCCTCATGCGCCCCGACGCGTATCTCGTCAACGCGGGCCGCGCGGCGGTCGTCGAGGAGGACGCGCTCGTCGCCGCGCTGCAGGAGGGGCGCCTCGCGGGCGCGGGTCTCGACGTCTTCTGGACCGAGCCGGTCCCGGCGGACCACCCCCTCCTGGCGCTCGACAACGTGACGCTCACGCCCCACATCGGGGGCGCGTCCGACGACGTCGTCGCCGAGCACTCGCGCATCGCCGCCGACGGCCTGCTCACGTGGCTCGAGGGCGGGCGCCCCGCGACGATCGCCAACCCCGACGTGCTCGCCGCCTCGGCCCGCGCCTGACCCCCCTGCACCCGCGTCGGGCACGCAGGGCCCGGCGCACGACGGAAGGAACCACCATGACCACGCTCGACGACCTCGTCCAGGAGCTGTGCGACGTCGGCCACGACGCCGTCGACAAGGGCCTCGTCCTTGCCAGCGGAGGAAACCTGTCCGCGCGCCTCCCGGGGGGTGACGTGTTCGCCGTGACGGGTTCGGGGACGTTCCTCGACCGGCTCACCCCTGCCGACTTCACCATCATGACGCTCGACGGCGAGATCGTCGGCGGCTCACCCCGGCCGTCGTCGGAGTGGAAGCTGCACCAGCGCACCTACCAGGCGCGCCCCGACGCGGGCTCCGTGATCCACGTCCATCCGCAGTACGCGGTGCTGCTCGACGCGCTGGGGCACGAGATCCGCCTCTTCACGCTCGACCACGCGTACTACGTGAAGTCGGTCGGCCGCACCCCCTACTTCCCGAACGGCTCGGACGAGCTCGCCGAGAGCGCGGCGGCCGAGGCCGCGGCGCACGACTGCGTGATCCAGGGCTTCCACGGCTGCTCGGCCGTCGGCCCCGACATCGCCATGGCCTACCGCCGCGCCCTCAACCTCGAGCAGGCCGCCGAGGCGACGTTCCGCGCGCTGCAGCTCGGCGACACCACGACGTCCTTCCCGCAGGAGCACTGGGCGACGCTGCACCACGCGTGACCCGCACAACCCCACCTCACCCAGGAGACCGCATGACGCTCGCACAGACCCGCACGACCCCCGACACCCACACCGTGGACGACTTCACCGCCCCCTTCGCGGCCCGAGCCGTGGTCTGGGCCGGCCCCGGCAAGGGCCTGAGCATCGAGGACGTCGTGCTCGACCCGCCCGGGCCGGGCGAGGTGGCAGTACGGATGCTCGCGAGCGGCGTGTGCCACTCGGACCTGCACATCCTCGACGACGACTGGGAGCTGCCGAGCCCGCTCGTCATGGGCCACGAGGGGGCCGGCGTCGTCGTCGCGGTCGGCTCGGGCGTCGGTCGGCACCCGCAGGACCCGCGCGTGGGGGACCACGTGGTCCTGGCCTGGACCGCACCGTGCGGCCGCTGCGCCCGGTGCGCCGGTGGTGACGGGCACCTGTGCGCGACGCCCGTCGGAGGCGACCACCGCACCTCCCCGGACCAGGTCCGGGTCCGCCGCGCCGACGGCACGCCGCTCGGTATCCACTGCGGGATCGGGACCATGGCGACGTACCAGGTCGTGGCGGCCGAGGCAGCGGTCCGCGTCGACCCCCGGTTGCCCGCGACCCAGGCGTCGCTCGTCGGGTGCGCCATCACCACAGGCGTCGGCGCGGCGCTGTGGACCGCCCGCGTCGAGGCCGGGGACGAGGTCGTCGTGATCGGGCTCGGCGGGGTCGGCCTCTCCGCCGTCATGGGCGCGGCGCTCGCGGGGGCGTCACGCGTGATCGGCGTCGACCGCGAGCAGTCGAAGCTCGACCTCGCCCTCCAGGTCGGCGCCACGCACGGGGTCCTGGCGACCGACGACGCCCTGACGACCGCCGCCGTCCGAGAGCTGTGCGACGACGGCCCGGACCACGTGATCGAGGCCATCGGCCTGCCGTCCACGATCGAGCTCGCGACACGCCTCGTCCGGCCGGGAGGCACGACCACGCTCGTCGGCCTGACCCGGACCGGCGCGACGGCGGCGCTCGACACCTACCGGTTCGTCTTCTCGGGATCGCGCATCGTGGCCTCGAACTACGGTTCGGCCGTCCCGTCCACGGCGTTCCCCCGCCTCGTGCGCCACGCGATCGAGGGGCAGCTGCCCATCGACGCGATCGTCAGCCAGGAGATCGCGCTCGACGACGTCGAGGCGGCGTTCGACGCGATGCGCCGCCGCGAGGGCGCACGCCAGGTGATCGTCTTCGACTGACTGCCTCACCGTGCCCTGTCGGAGCGCCCGCACCGGCAGGGCACGGCTACGCTCCACGTCATGCTGAGCCTCGAGAACGCCACCTACCTCGTGCACGACCTGGACGACGCCATCGCCTTCTTCACGGACGCGCTCGGCTTCACGCTGCGTCAGGACGAGACGTTCGAGGGCGGGTGGCGGCGCGTCGTCGTGAGCCCGGGAGCCGACGAGGCCCCGGGAACGGGGCTCGTCCTCGCCCTCGCGACGTCCGACGACGCGCGCGCCCGCGTGGGCCGACCGGTGGGCGACGAGGTGGCCTTCTTCCTGCGCACGGACGACTTCGCGGCCCAGCACGCCCACATGCTCGCGCACGGCGTGACGTTCCGGGAGGAGCCACGGCACGAGGCCTACGGCACGGTCGCGGTCTTCGAGGACCTGTACGGCATGCCGTGGGACCTGATCCAGCCGCCGAGCGCCTGAGACCCGGGCGCGCCGACCTGCAGCGGCCCGTGGTCCGCTGCGGAGGCGCGGGCACGGCAGTAGCGTCGGACGCGTGAGCACCCCACCGCGCCTTCGCCCGTTCTCGCAGGTCGACGTCTTCACGACGACCCCCTACCGGGGCAACCCGGTCGCGGTGGTGCGCGACGCCGTCGGGCTGGGGGCCGAGCAGATGGCCGCGTTCGCACGCTGGACCAACCTCTCCGAGACCACGTTCCTCCTCCCGCCCTCCCCCGAGGGTGCGGCCGCCGGGGCCGACTACCGCCTGCGCATCTTCACCCCCGCGGGCGAGCTGCCGTTCGCGGGGCACCCGACGCTCGGCTCGTGCCACGCGTGGCTCGCCGCGGGCGGCACGCCGCGGATCGCGGGCACCGTGGTCCAGGAGTGCGGGATCGGCCTGGTCCCGCTGCGCCGCTCCCCCACGACGGACCTGACCGACCTGCCCGACGACGCCACGTCCTCCCCGGGCGGTCGGCTCGCCTTCGCGGCCCCCGACCTCCTCGCGGACGAGCCCGTCGACCTCTCGACCCTCACGGCGATCACGCGCGCGCTCGGGCTCGAGGCTCGCGACGTCGTCGACCACCGGTTCCTCGACAACGGGCCGGGCTGGTGCGTGCTCCTGCTCGGCTCGGCCGAGAAGGTCCTGGCCCTCGACCCCGACTTCACGGGGCTGGGCGACCTGGCGATCGGCGTCGTCGGGCCGTACACCGCGCTCGGGGACGGGAGGTACGACGGCCCCGACGGCGCAGCGGTCGAGGTGCGCGGGTACGCGCTCGACATGGGCATCCCCGAGGACCCCGTGACGGGCAGCCTCAACGCGGTCGTCGCGCAGTGGCTCCAGCCCGACGGCCTGCTGCCCGCCGAGTACGTCGCGAGCCAGGGCACGGCGCTCGGGCGGGCCGGGCGCGTCCACGTGCGCCGCGCCGTCGGCGACGACGGTCGCGCGGACACCGTGTGGGTCGGCGGCGACGCCGTGACCTGCATCGACGGCACCGTGCTCCTCTGACCCGCGCGCTGTACGGGGCTCGGCGCGGCCCCGCCGCCGGACCGGCGCGTCCCGCCCAGAGAAACACGGTGAGGACGCGCCCAGTCGCGGCATAGAGTTCGCTGAATGTCAGGAAACCTTGCAGTCGATCGCGCCCGCTGGTCGTTGATGGCGCTCTTCGCGCTCTTCGGCATCGTGGGCACGAGCTGGATGACGCGACTGCCCTCGATCCGCGAGGCGCTCGGGGTCTCCTCGGCACAGCTCGGACTGATCCTCATCGTCGGCGCGGTCGGCGCGCTGTTCGCCGTCATGTCCACGGGCGCGGTCGTCGCCCGGTTCGGGAGCCGCCGGACCCTCGCCGCGGCCACGGTCGTCAACCTCGTCGCGCTGCTGCTCGTCGCGTGGGGCACGGCGACCGGGAGCGTCGGCATCTTCGCGGTCGGCGCGTTCACCAACGGCATCAGCGGCGCCCTGATGAACGTCCCGATCAACCTCAACGGGGCCATGGTCGAGCAGCGCGTCGGCCGCGCGATCCTCCCCCACTTCCACGCGGCCTTCTCGATCGGCGCGGGCGCGGGGGCGCTCGTCGGGGCCGCGTTCTCCGCGGCGCAGATCCACATCGCGGTCCAGCTCGCGATCATCACGACCCTCGTCGCGATCGCCCGCGCCTTCCTCATCGGACCGGCGACCGTGTTCGCACCCGAGCGGCAGGCCGCGACCGGTGCGGACGACCGCCCGGCCGTCGCGGCGCCGTCGGCCCGCGGGACGAGCGACGCGACCGACGAGGCGGCCACAGAGGTGGCCGACGCTCCGGCCGGCTCTGCGGCGGAACCCGCTGCGGCGCACGGCGTCACGGACGAGACGACCCCGCACCCGACCAGGCGTCGCGGCGCGGGGCTGCGCAACGCCCTGTCCGCGTGGCGCGAGCCGCGCACCCTGCTCATCGGCCTGGTCCTGCTCGCCGCCTCCCTGTCCGAGGGGTCGGCCGGCAACTGGCTCTCGATCTCGATGGTCGACGGCTTCGCCGTGCGCGAGGCCGTCGGTGCCATGGCCTACGGCACGTTCGTCGCCGCGATGACCGTCTTCCGGTTCGCCGGGACGGGACTCATCGACCGGTTCGGCCGCGTCACGATCCTGCGGGCGTCCGGGCTGTCCGCTCTCGTCGGGCTGCTCCTGTTCGGCCTGGCGCCCGGGCTGCCGCTCGCCTGGTTCGGCATCGTGCTGTGGGGCTGCGGGGCCGCCCTCGCCAACCCGATCGCGATCGCCGCCGCGTCGGACGACCCGCTGCGGGCCCCGGGGCGCGTGTCGGTCGTGACGTCCTTCATCTCGTTCGGCCAGCTCACCGCACCGCCGCTCCTCGGCCTGCTCGCGGACTCGATCGGTGGGAGGCACGCCCTGCTCACCATCACGGTCGCCACCGTCCTGAGCATCGCGCTCGCAGGCTGGGTCAAGCCGCTGCCGCTGCCGAGCAGGACCTTGGTGGCCGACCGGGTGTGACCTTCGTCCCCCGGCTCGGGACGTCGTCGAACACGTGCCCGAAATGGCGTGATCGCGCCGTTCCCGGCCGGGTTCCCTTGGTATCTTGGGACGTCATCGTGAAAGAGGTCCGCCAGCATGATCCGCATCGGCGTAGTCGACGACGAGTCCGCCAGCAGAGACGTCGTGCTCGGTCACCTCGACCGTTTCCAGGTCGAGAACCGGGTGACGTTCGACGTCCGTACCTTCAGCGACGGGCGTGAGCTCGTCACGGGCTACCGCCCCGACTTCGACATCCTCTTCCTCGACGTCCAGATGAACGACCTCGACGGCCTCGACACCGCACGGCAGCTCCGCACGCTCGACTCCCGGGTCGTCATCGTCTTCGTCACGAACATGGCGCAGTACGCGATCCACGGCTACGAGGTCGACGCCCTGAGCTATCTCCTCAAGCCCGTCCCCTGGTTCGCGTTCTCCCAGGAGCTGCGCCGCAGCATCGACCGTGTCCGGCGCAGCGGCACGGACTCGCTCATGCTGACCGTGAACGGCGCGGTCGCCCGGGTCGACCTCCTCGACGTCGTCTACATCGAGAGCATCAAGCACCGGGTCGTCGTCCACGCCGTCGACCGGACCTACGCGTTCACCGGCACCCTCAAGGCCTTCGAGACCGACCTCGCCGACAAGGGGTTCTTCCGCAGCAACAGCTGCTACCTCGTCAACATGCGCCACGTCCTGGCGGTCGACCAGAGCACGTGCGTCATGCTCGGCGGTGACGAGCTCCAGATCAGCCGACCGCGCAAGCGCGCCTTCCTCGACGCGCTCGCCGACCACGTCGGCGGACGCGTCGCGTGATCCAGGACGTCCTCTCCGCCGCCGTCGCGGAGGTCCCCACCGACATCCCCCGTGGGATCACGGCCTTCGCGGAGTGGTCCGCGTGCCTCGTGTACATCCTGCTGCTGCGCAAGAGGTTCACGCCGCCCGTCCTCGCCCTCCTGCTCGGGCTGGGGCTCGGGCTCCTGTGGGCCGTCCAGTCCTTCGCGGGCGAGCTGCCGATCCCCCTGTGGACGTTCGGCATGGCCATGGCGGTCGCCGCGATGTACAGCGTGGTCGTGCTCTGCGCCGACGTCTCGACGAGAGAGGCCGGGTACTTCACGGCTCGTGCTTTCGTGCTCGCCGAGCTCGTCGCGTCGCTCCACTGGCAGCTCTACAGCTACGCCGTCGACCAGGGGTTCACGGGCGTCGGGGTCCAGGCGGGTCTGCTGGTCCTGGTGTACGGCGCGGCCTTCACCGCGGCCTACTTCATCGAGCGACGACACTTCCCGCCCGACCAGCAGCTCGAGGTCGACCGGCGCGGCCTGCTGAGCGCGGCCTCGATCGCCGCCGTCACGTTCCTCATGAGCAACGTGAGCTTCGTGAGCTCGAACACCCCGTTCAGCGCGCAGTTCGGTCCCGAGATCTTCTACATCCGCACGCTCGTGGACCTCGCCGGGTACGTCGCTCTCTACGCCCAGCAGGGGCAGCGGCTCGAGCTCCAGCGCGCGGTCGAGGTCGAGGCGATGAACCGGATGCTGCGCTCGCAGCACGAGCAGTACCTGCAGTCCAAGCGGAACATCGACATCGTCCACCGCAAGTACCACGACCTCAAGCACTTCGTCACCGCGATCCGGACCGAGAGCGACCCGGCGGCCAAGGCGACGTATCTCGACCAGCTCGAGGAGAGCATCCAGGGATACGGCTCCCAGGTCGAGACGGGGAACCCCGTGCTCGACACGATCCTCACGTCGAAGACCGCGCAGTGCGCAGAGCTCGGGATCACCCTGACGTGCGTGGTCGACGGCGCAGCCCTGTCGTTCATGGACGCCATGGGCCTGAGCGCGCTCTTCGGCAACGCGCTCGACAACGCGATCGAGAGCACCGCGGCCCTGCCGGACCCGGAGAACCGGCTCGTGCGCGTCGCGGTCTACACGCAGAGCTCGCTCGTCATGGTCCGCTTCGAGAACTACCACGTGGGCGACCTCGACTTCGACGACGGGATCCCGCGGACCACCAAGCGCGACGCCCTCAACCACGGGTACGGCCTGCGGAACATGCGTCAGGTCGTCGAGGGCTACGGAGGGTCGCTCACGGTGCGCACCGAGTCCGACTGGTTCGTGGTGCGGGCCCTGATCCCGGTCCCCGAGGGACGCAGGTCCCGACCCCAGAGGCGACGGCTGGAGCTCCTGGGACCGCCGGACTCGTCGGGACACTGAGGCCGCCGGGACCGCCGAGGTAGAACGTGCTGCGCGAGGTAGGTCGCGGTGCCTACTACCTCGGCACACGACGTTCTACCTCGTGCCTACCAGGCTCAGTTGAAGCCGATGACGCGTTGTGCGGCTTTGTAGGCCAGGACGGAGAGTTGGCGTCCGGGTCTGCCGGGGAGGTTGGAGATCTGGTGCAGGGTGGTGCGGCGTAGTCGGC
>NZ_JBBCXG010000015.1:0-90278 GCF_037145535.1 Oerskovia sp. USHLN155 | reverse complement strand
GGGGGGGCGCCGCCCCCCGCGCCCCGGGGGCGCCCCCCCCCCCGCCCCGCGGGGGCCCCCCCCCCCCCGCCCCCCCCCCCCCCCCCGCCGGGGGGCGCCCCCCCCCCCCCCCCCCCCCCCCCCCCTGGGGTTCGGCGGGTGGCGAAGGTGTCCTCGGGACTGGCAGCTCTCGCCGGTGATAGCGTCACGAGGCCGTCGATCCTGGCATCGCGGCCGCCGGTCCTCCTCCAGAGTCCGTGCTCCCCCACCGACGTCCCCCAGGAGTGCCCGCCCGATGACCGCGCTCGACGTTCCCCGCCCCACGACCGAGCACGCGCGTGAGGTCGTCGCCCGGGCCGACGAGGTCGCCGCGCTGCTCTCGGGCCTCGCCGGCGCACCTGCCCGGTTCCGCGAGCACGTGCGCACCGCGTTCGGGTCGAGCCAGGAGGACAAGGTCCTGGGCGAGCTCTCGGCGATCGGGGTCGAGCGCCTGCGCGAGGTCAGCGGTGAGCGGCTGCGCGTGGGCCGCCTGGTCGACGGCGGCATCACGACCGTCGGGGACGTGCTGCGTGCAGGACCCGCCGGGCTCGAACAGCTGCCCGGGATCGGGCCGCAGACCGCGACGCACTGCCTCGCGGCCGCGGCGCAGATCGCCCACGCCGTCCAGGAGACCCTGCGGTTCCGCATCGACGACGCCCCGGGCGACCCGTTCACGACCGGCCTCGTCCAGGCCCTCGCAGGGCTCGACGCGGCGCGCACGGCCGCCGCGGTGCACCGACAGGTGGTCGTCACGTTCCTCGAGGGGCACACGGAGCACCGGGTCGCGGCCCAGGAGGCGACCCGCGCGGTCCGGACGTTCTTCTCGCTGCCCGCGCGGCGCCGTCGGGCAGCGGACGCCGTGCGCGACCTCGCACGGCTGGTCGCCGACGCCGAGCGGTCCGGGGCCGTCGCGGCCGCAGGGCGGGTCGGCGCCCTCGACACCGAGCCTGTCGACGCCTTCGAGGCGTGGACCGACTTCCGGGCACGCTCGGCGACGTACTACGCGCTGCTCGACGACGTCGTGGACATCGGGCGCGACCTCCAGGCCACCGAGGGCCACCTGCCGCCCGAGCTCCTGGCCCGTGTGGACGACCAGCCGCTCGACCAGTCCCTCCTGACCGCCTCGCTGCGCGGGTACCAGGTGTTCGGGGCGCGCTACGCCCTGGCGCAGCGGCGCACGATCCTGGGCGACGAGATGGGCCTCGGCAAGACCGTCCAGGCCATCGCCGCGATGGCGCACCTCGCCGCGGGCGGCGCGACGCACTTCCTCGTGGTGTGCCCCGCGAGCGTCATGACGAGCTGGGTGCGCGAGGTCGCGCGGCACAGCACGCTGCGCTCGCTCGACGTCCACGGCCCCGAGCGTGCCGAGGAGGCCGCGCAGTGGGCGCGCGAGGGCGGCGTGGCCGTGACGACGTTCGAGCAGGTCGGGCTCCTGCCGCTCGACCTGCCCACACCCGCGATGCTCGTGGTCGACGAGGCGCACTACGTCAAGAACCCCGAGGCCAAGAGGTCCCAGGCCGTGGCCGCCTGGGCCGGGCGCACCGAGCACGTGCTGTTCCTGACCGGCACGGTGATGGAGAACCGCGTCGAGGAGTTCCGACGCCTCGTCGCCTACCTCCAGCCCGAGGTCGCCGAGCAGGTCAGCGCCGCGCACGGCGCCGCGGGCGCCGAGCGGTTCCGGCTCGCCGTGGCCCCCGTGTACCTCCGGCGCAACCAGGAGGACGTGCTCGAGGAGCTGCCCGAGCTCGTCCAGGTCGAGGAGTGGGAGTCGTTCGGCCCGGCCGACGGCGCCGCCTACCGCGCCGCAGTGCGCGAGGGCAGCTTCATGGCCATGCGCCGGGCCGCGTACGCCGTCGAGCACCCCGAGGACTCGGCCAAGGTGCGCCGGCTCGTCGAGCTCGTCGAGGAGGCCACGGGGAACGGCCGCAAGGTCGTGGTGTTCACGTACTTCCGCGACGTCGTCGACCTCGTGGTGCGCGCGCTGGGCGACCTCGCCGCCGGACCGCTCACGGGGTCCGTGGGGGCGAGCGCCCGCCAGACGATCCTCGACGACTTCACGACCTCGCCCGTGCCCCGGGCGCTGGTGAGCCAGATCGACGTGGGCGGGGTCGGCGTCAACCTCCAGGCGGCGTCCGTCGTCATCCTGTGCGAGCCGCAGGTCAAGCCCACGACCGAGGCGCAGGCCGTCGCACGCGCCCATCGCATGGGCCAGGTGCGCACCGTGCAGGTCCACCGGCTGCTCGTCGCCGACACGGTCGACGAGCGCATGGTCGAGATCCTCGGGACCAAGGCCCGGCTGTTCGACGCCTACGCGCGGCGCAGCGTCCTGGCCGACGCGCTGCCCGGCGCGGTCGACGTGTCGGAGGCCCGGCTCGCGCAGACGATCGTCGCGGCCGAGCAGGCACGGTGGCTCGGCGGGGAGCCGGTCGCGGCGGGTGGCGCCGAGGCGACGGTCGCCCAGGGGATCGTGGCAGACCGCGAAGTGCTGGACCACGACGTGCAGGACGCGCCCGTCGACGTGCCGTGGGGCGACGGCGGCGCCGACGTGTGACGGCATCCCGCCGGTCAGGCGACGCGTGCCGCCCGACGTCGAGCAGGACGGCCGTCGGCTCTCCGCTGCGGGTGTCGCCGACCCCGGGCGAACCGACCGGGCCGGAGTTCGCGCTCCCGTGAGCGCGGGGCCCGGTACGCGACCAACTGCGCACACCCTCGAAGGAGGTCCTCCGGCACTTCGGCGGCTCGGCGCTCGGGCACGCTCCCGACGACGCGGCTCCTTCCACCGACCCCTGGTTCGACTCGCTGTCCGAGTCCGACGGCTGGAACCCCGCGACGGAGCACACCTTCGACACGGCTCTCGTGGTGCTGGGCGAGTCGAGCTCAGGTTGCTACGGGGTGGCTGAGGAGGACTAGGCGTCGAACGTGACCGCCATGGCGGTCACCGCCTCAACCCGCCACGTCGGCGGTCTTGAGGTCGTCGACGAACGCCTGGAACTCGTCCAGCTCCTCGGGGCAGTAGACCTCGATGATGAGCAGCTGCCCCTGGACCACACGGCTGTCCGCGATGACCGGCCGGGCGCCCGGGCCCGTGGCGCCGTTCGCGAGCTGCGCGAGCAGGGTCGCCCGGCTGAGCGCCTCGTTGGGGTTGGCGCACGTCGCGCCGCCGTCGTCGCCGAGGACGCGCACGACCTGGTCCTTGTCGGGCGTGCGCACCCCCGCGTCCTCGATCGCCGCGATCAGCTCGTCCGCCTTCTCCGACGCACGAGCCGACTCCCTGACGGTGGTGAAGGCGAGGATCCCCCACACGCCCATCGCGACGAGGATCACGCACGCGCCGATGTAGATCCACCGACGCTCGTGCCGCGGCTGGTTCTCCGCTGACGTGCTCACGAGGCCACCTCCGTCGACTCGGCCTGCTTCCAGGTCGGCTTGCGGAACCGGTAGAACAGGAACGGCACGAACAGGCCCAGCCCCAGGGCCCCGCCGCCCACGATGAGGAAGTAGACCAGCGGGCTACCGGAGGAGAACTGCGACGGCGGGACGAACCCGACCAGCAGCGCGGCCAGCGAGGCTGCGAAGCCCACCCCGCACATGCTCACGAGCATCGGGGCCCGGAAGCCGCGCGGGTGGTCGGGCTGACGACGGCGCAGGTTGATCGCGGCCACGAACATCAGCAGATACATGATCAGGTACACCTGCGTCGTGATGACGGAGAAGATCCAGTAGGCGCTCGAGACGTCGGGGATCAGCGCGTAGGCGAGGCCGATCACCGTAGTCACGATGCCCTGGACGACCAGGATGTTCTGCTGGACGCCGTTCTTGTTGAGCCGCTGCAGGAACGGTGGGAGGTACCCCTCCTGGCGGGAGATGAGCAGCAGGCCCTTGGACGGACCGGCCAGCCACGTGAGCATGCCACCGAGCGAGGCCGTGACGAGCATGATGCCCACGATGGGCGTCAGCCACTGCCACCCGAAGTTGGCGAACACCGCGTCGAAGGCCTGCATCACGCCGGCCGTGAGCGAGAGCTCCTCGGCGGGCACGATCCAGCTGATGGCCAGCGCAGGAAGGATGAAGATCGCCAGCACCATGCCCATCGCGAGGAACATCGACTTCGGGAACTGCTTCCCGGGGTTCTTCAGCGACGACACGTGGACCGCGTTCATCTCCATGCCGGAGTAGGACAGGAAGTTGTTGACGATGAGGACGAGGCTCGAGAGCCCGGCCCAGGCCGGCAGCAGGTTGTCGGCCGTCATGGGCGCCGCGGACTCGTTCCCCTGACCGAGGAACACGACGCCGAGGGTCACGAGCACGACACCGGGGATCAGGGTCCCGATGATGAGCCCACCGCTCGCGAGGCCGGCGACGCCCTTGGTGCCGCGCGAGGAGACCCAGACGCCGGACCAGTAGACGACGATGATCACGGCCGCCGTCCAGACCCCGCTGCTGGCGAGCGCGGGGTTGATGACGTACGCGAGCGTGCTCGCGACGAACCCGAGCAGGCTCGGGTAGTAGAAGATCGTCATGGCGAACTGGCACCACACCGCGAGGAAGCCCATGGGCTTCGAGATGCCCTCGGAGACCCACTTGTAGATCCCGCCCGTCCACCCGGAGGCGAGCTCCGCCGACACCAGCGACGTCGGCAGCAGGAAGACGACCGCGGGCAGCAGGTAGAGGAACACGCAGGCGAGGCCGTAGACGGCCATCGTCGGCGCGGCGCGCAGGCTCGCGACCGAGCTCGTCGTCATCATCGCCAGCGCGACCCAGGAGATCCACTGGGTGTTCGTCGCGCGCGTGCGGGCGGCCGGGACCGCCGTCGTGCCGTCGACAGGGACGTCGGCGGGGATGTCGGCGGGGATGTCGGCGGCGCTCATCGCGCGTCCTGCGGGGGTGCTTGCGTGGTCATCACTGCCTCCGTCGACGTCGTCGGTCAGGCCTTGGTTCGAGTGTGCCGCCCGAGGAACCGGGAGCACGTCATCCAGATCGGGTGAACCGCACCGACCGGGGAGAGGGTGCTCAGTCCCGGTCTGAGCCGGTTCGTCCTGCTGTCGCCGAGGTCGGCAGCGTGAAGGAGACCGCGGCTGCCGCCGCGGCGGCGTCGTCGAGCGTCCCCTTCGTGGCACGGTGGCGGCCGATCACGACCGCCATGAGCACGCCGAGGAAGCTGAAGATCGCCATCATCCAGGCGGCGGCCGCCAGCCCCGAGGCCAGGGCGTCGCCCTGCGCGGCCCCGGCAGCCGTCCGGGTCGCGATCACGTTGCCGTAGATGGTGGCGGCCAGCGCCGTCGCGACCGCGGCGCCGACGTACCGGGCCATGTTGGAGATCCCCGAGGCCCCGCCGACCTGGTTCTCCGGCACCGCGGCCGTGGCCGCCGCCGACGCAGGGCCGTTGGAGAGGCCCATGCCGACCGCGATCGCGACCAACGGCAGCAGGAACGCGCTGTACACCCAGGTCTCGTTCACGAGGCCCACGACCACGAAGCCGGCCGTGGTCAGGGCGAAACCGAGCCCGATCGTCTGCCGACCGCCGATCTTCGCCGCGAGCCGCGGCACGAGCGGGGCGATCACCACGAGTCCCACGGTCGCCGGGAGCGTCGCGAGCCCCGCCTGGAGCGGGCTGAAGCCCAGGGTGGCGGGGTCCTGGAAGTACAGGCTCAGGAGGTACATCAGGCCGTTGATCGTGCCCGCCCCGATGAGGATCGCGATGGTCGAACCCACGAGGACGCGGTTGCGCAGCAGGGCGAGGTCCACGAGCGGGACGGCCACCCGCCCCTCGACGACGACGAACGCGACGGCCGCCCCGACAGAGATCGCGAAGCACCCCAGCGTGGCCACCGAGAACCAGCCCCAGTCGCCGCTCTTGGTCACGCCCAGGATGAGCGGGGTCAGCGTCAGCGCGATGAGCACGGTGCCCGCGTAGTCGATCGTCCTCGGCCGGTCGGGGTCCCTCGACTCGGCGACCGTCAGCACCGTCAGGACCATGCACAGGACCGCGATCCCCGCGTCGATCCAGAACAGCCCCTGCCACCCCGTGACGTCGACGAGCACGCCGCCGACCAGCGGACCGGCCGCGGCCCCCACGGCCGCCGCGGCGCCCCACAGGGAGACGGCGCGGAGCTGTGCATCGCCCGAGTTCGCGACCGACAGGAGACTGAGGCCGCACGCGAGGATCGTCGCCCCCGCCGCGCCCTGGATCACGCGACCGGCGATGACCATGCCCCCGGACCCGGCCAGCGCGATCATCACGCACGACACGACGAACAGCAGCAGGCCGAGCTGGAACACCCGACGACGACCGAAGACGTCGCCCAACGAGCCCGAGGTGACGATGACAGCCGCCCCGACGAGCGAGTAGCCCGTCACGGCCCACTGCAGCGTGGTCACGGACGTCCCGGTGTCCTCGGAGATCGCCGGGAGCAGGATGCTGACCGCCGACGTGTTCGCGTTGACCACCAGCGTGGAGATGCACGTGGCCGCGAGGACCCCGCCCGTCCGGCTCCTGACCTGCGCAACATCACTCATCGCACTGCCCCTTCCCGTGACGGGCTCGGGGCGGGTACCCCTCCCACACGGTAGGGCAGATGGCCGCGGCGCTCCTGTCGAAACGGCCCGCGACCAGCCAGGGGTGCCGCCGCTGCGCTAGTCCTCCCAGCCCATGCGGAGCACCTCGAACGCGGTGGCGTGCTCGACGTCCATGCGAGCGCCGCCCGCCCGGGACATGGTCGCGAGGAACTCCGCCGGGTCGAAGTGCTCCCACCCGAGGCCGGCGATGTAGGCGGCATGGGCCGTGAGCGACGCCACGCCCGCGTCGAACGTCCCCGTCACGTCGACGCCGTAGGCCGCGTCCGGTGAGCCGGCGACCCAGACCTGCCGCACGCCGCCCCACGGCTCCAGGCCCGCCTCGACCTGGTCGTGGAAGACCCAGCGGTTGCCCGCGTCGCGCACGGCATCGACGACGGCACGGCCGGTCGCGATGTGGTCGGCCTGGTTGAGCATCCCGCCCGGGAACGTCTCGCGGTAGTTGCCCGTGATGACGACCTCGGGGCGGTGACGCCTGATCGCCGCCGTGACGGCCGACCGCAGCGGCAGCCCGTACTCGAGCACGCCGTCGGGCAGGCCGAGGAACTCGACCTCGTCCACGCCCACGATCGCGGCCGACGCGACCTGCTCGGCCTCGCGCACGGCGCGCGCCTCGGCAGGCGCGAGGCCGTCGATCCCGGCCTCGCCGCTCGTGACCATGGCGTAGACCACGGTCTTGCCCTGCCTGGTCCAGCGCGCGACGGCCGCGGCCGCACCGAACTCCATGTCGTCCGGGTGGGCCACGACCGCGAGCGCCCGGGTCCAGTCCTCTGTCAGCGGGGTCAGGGGTGTCTGAGGTGGGAGGTCCATGCCTCCCACGGTATGCCCGGGCGCCCTCGCGTGGCGGGGTCAGCGGATCGCCGCGACCGCCTCGACCTCGACGAGCTGGTCGTCGTACCCGAGCGCGGCGACGCCGAGCAGCGTGCTCGGCGGGTCGTGCGGGGCCAGCGCGTCGCGCACGACCTCCCACGCAGCCACGAGGTCGTCCTGCGACGTCGAGGCGACGTACACGGTCGTCTTGACGAGGTCTGCGAAGGTCGCGCCCGCGTCCTCGAGCGAGACCCGCAGGTTGGCCATGCTCTGCGCGGCCTGGGCCCGCACGTCCCCGACGCCCACGGTCGCTCCGTCGGCGTCGAGCGGGCACGCGCCTGCGGCGTGGACGAGACGGGCGCCGGACGGGACGACGGTCGCGTAGGCGTACTCGGCGACGTCGGACAGACGGGGGCTGCGCACGAGCCGTGCGACGGGGGTCGACGGCTCGGTGGTCGACTGTGCAGCGGGGGAAGAAGGCACGGGTTCTCCTCGGGGTCGATGGGGTGTTCCTCGATCCTCCGTCATCCGGGCGCGGGGATCCAGGCATTTCGGGCTCGGTGCCCGCCCAGGGGTGCGCGATAGCGTGGCTCGCATGACGTCGAACGGTTCCCCGGTCACGCACCACACCACAGCGACCCTCCACGACGGCGGCACGATCCGCGTCGAGGTCACGGGGACGGGCCCCGCCGTCCTGCTCCCGGTCAACCCGGTCCCGGCCACGGGGCCGCAGGCCGACGAGCTCCGGACGTGGGGCGTCGACCCCGCGCTCGGCCGGACCCTGGTCGACGCCCTCTCCCCCACGTTCCGCGTGGTCGCGGCCGACTACGAGGGTCACCGCATGGCTCACCCGGCCCCGGACACGCTGACCCCAGAGAACGTCGCGGCCGACCTGCTCGCGATGGCCGACGCCGCAGGCGCCGAGACCTTCGCGTACTACGGGTACTCGTGGCTCGCGCTGAGCGGCCTCCAGCTCGCGCTGCGCACGACGCGCCTGAGCGCGCTCGTCATGGGCGGCTTCCCTCCGCGGGGCGGGCCGTACGCGGGCATGCTCGCGGTCACGCGCGCGACGCACGCCATGACGGCCGAGGCCCCGGGCGAGCCCAGAGACGGCCCGACGGCGCCGCGCGAGGCGAGCGACGTCGTCGAGCACGAGGAGCGTGCGCAGGCGACGGACGAGGCGACGACCGCGGCCCAGGACCCGGAGGGCTTCGACTGGGACGCGTTCGACATGACGCTCGGCGAGGGTCAGACGCGCCAGTTCGTGACGCTGTACGAGGCGCTCGAGGGTTTCGACGACCGGGCAGCGCTGACCACGGTGACCTGCCCACGCCTCGCGTTCGCGGGGACGGCCGACGAGATCGAGTACGGCGAGAGGTGGGGCGGGGTGCACGTGAGCATCGGCGGCGCACTGGCCGCCCGCGCCGACGAGCTGCGGGCCGCGGGCTGGGACGTGCGCCTGCTCGACGGCCTGGACCACACCCGGGCCATGCAGCCGGACGCGGTGCTGCCGGTGCTGGGCCCGTGGTTGGCCTCCGTGCTCACCGGGGAATGAGGAGCGGCCCCCCGATCACAGGATCCGGGGGCCGCGGCTCGTCGCTCAGGGTCGGGCGGCCGGTCAGTAGACCGTGAGGCCCTTCGCGCGGAACTGGTCGCGCACACGATCGACCAGCTCGACGTCGGGCGCGGGGGTGTCGGTGAGCTCGTACTCGCGCCCGAGCGTCTCCCACTTGTCCCGGCCCATCTGGTGGAAGGGCAGGACCTCGACCCGGGTGACCGTGCCGGGCCGGATCTCGTTGAGCGAGGCGGCGTAGTCCGCGACGACGTCGACGTGCTCGGCCTGGTCGGTCAGGCCCGGGACCAGCACGTACCGGACCCAGACCTCCACGGGGCGCTCTGCCGTGACACCGCCGGGCAGGCCCGACTCGGCCAGACGCCGGCCGAACTTCAGGGTCGGCTCCAGGGCGCGGCCCGTGACCTTCTCGTACGTCGCGGCGTCACCCGACTTGACGTCGAGGAGCAACAGGTCGGTGTCCGCGAGCATCTCGTCGCTCAGGTTCGCCCCGAGGAAGCCCGAGGTGTCGAGCGTGGTGTGCACGCCCATCTCCTTGGCACCCCGCAGGATGCGGGCGGCGAACGCGGGCTGCATGAGCACCTCGCCGCCCGAGAGGGTCAGCCCGCCCTTGGTGGCGCGGAAGACCGGCAGGTACCGCTTGATGCGAGCCAGGAGCTCGTCGGCCGTGACCGGCTCCCCGTCCTTCATCTGCAGGGTGTCGGGGTTGTGGCAGTACAGGCACCGCAACGGGCACCCGTTGAGGAAGACCGTCAGGCGCGTGCCCGGGCCGTCCACCGCGGTCACGAGCTCCCAGGAGTGCACGGAGCCGAGCTCGCCCGAGCGCATCATCGCGAGCTTGTCGTGCCGGTCGAGGTCCTCGGCCGTCGAAAGGCCCGAGACGCCGGCCCCCGTCCGGCGGCGGGGGGCCTCCGGTGCGTCCAGGTCGCTGTCGTGACCCAGGCCGTCACCAGAGGTCCGCCACGGCAGCGGAGCCGAGGCGACCCCGTCGACCCCGTAGCGGGCGGCGGCACGCGCGGGCACCTGGCCTGCTGCGGGCGTCGAGAGAGTCGTCATGATGGTTCCGCCGTTCTGCGCTCAGAGAGCGCCGTGGAAGGTCCGCGAGAGGACGTCGAGCTGCTGCTCGCGGGTGAGCCGCACGAAGTTCACGGCGTACCCGGAGACACGGATGGTGAGCTGCGGGTAGTTCTCGGGGTGCTCCATGGCGTCCTCGAGAGTCTCCTTCACCAGCACGTTGACGTTCATGTGGTAGCCGTCGCCACCGACCGACGCGTCGAGCAGACCCGCGAGGTTCGCGACCTGCTCGTCCCGGGTACGGCCCAGGCCGCTCGGGACGACCGTGTTGGTCAGCGAGATGCCGTCCTGCGCCTCGTTGTACGGCAGCTTCGCGACCGACAGGGCCGAGGCGAGCATGCCGTGCGTGTCGCGCCCGTTCATCGGGTTGGCACCCGGCGAGAAGGGCTCGCCCGCGCGGCGGCCGTCAGGCGTGTTGCCCGTGGCCTTGCCGTAGACGACGTTCGACGTGATGGTCAGGACGGACTGCGTCGGCAGGGCGTCGCGGTACATCTTGTGCGAACGGATCTTCGCCATGAACGACTCGACGAGCTCGACCGCGATCGAGTCGACGCGGTCGTCGTCGTTGCCGTAGGCCGGGTAGTCGCCCTCGGTCACGTAGTCGACCACGATGCCGCGCTCGTCGAACACGGGCGTGACCTTGGCGTACCTGATGGCCGACAGGGAGTCCGCCGCGACCGCGAGACCCGCGATGCCGCAGGCCATGGTCCGCAGGACCTCCTTGTCGTGGAGGGCCATCTCGAGACGCTCGTAGGCGTACTTGTCGTGCGACCAGTGGATGCAGTTGAGCGCCTCGACGTAGGTCTCGGCGAGCCAGTCCATCGTCTTGTCGAAGCGGGCGCGGACGTCGTCGTAGTCGAGGGGCTGGCCCTCGGGCACGGGGGCGACGACCGGGGACACCTGCTTGCCCGTGACCTCGTCCTTGCCGCCGTTGATGGCGTACAGGAGGGTCTTGGCGAGGTTCACGCGGGCACCGAAGAACTGCATCTGCTTGCCGACCGCCATGGGCGAGACGCAGCACGCGATCGCGGCGTCGTCACCCCAGGCCGGACGGATCTGCTCGTCCGACTCGTACTGGACGGCCGAGGTGTCGATCGAGACCTTGGCGCAGAAGTCCTTGAACCCCTGCGGCAGGCGCGGGCTCCAGAAGACCGTCATGTTGGGCTCGGGGGCCGGGCCCAGGTTGTACAGCGTCTGCAGGAAGCGGAACGAGTTCTTCGTGACGAGCGGACGACCGTCGTCGCCCATGCCACCGATGGTCTCGGTGACCCACGTCGGGTCGCCCGAGAACAGGGAGTCGTACTCCGGGGTGCGCAGGAAGCGCACGATCCGCAGCTTGATGACGAAGTCGTCGATGATCTCCTGCGCCTGCTCCTCGGTGATGACACCGGCGGCCAGGTCGCGCTCGAGGTACACGTCGAGGAAGGTCGAGGTGCGGCCCAGCGACATCGCGGCGCCGTTCTGCTCCTTGACCGCGGCGAGGTAGCCGAAGTAGAGCCACTGGACGGCCTCGCGGGCGTTGGTGGCCGGGCCCGAGATGTCGTAGCCGTACGAGGCGGCCATCGCCTTGAGCTCGCCGAGCGCACGGATCTGCTCCGCGTGCTCCTCGCGCTCGCGCACGATCTTCTCGCTGAACGGCTGGGTGTCGAGGTCCAGCTTGTCGAGCTTCTTGGCGGCGACGAGCTGGTCGACGCCGTAGAGCGCGACGCGGCGGTAGTCACCGATGATGCGGCCGCGGCCGTAGGCGTCGGGCAGGCCCGTGATGATGTGCGAGCTGCGCGCGGCGCGGACGTTCGGCGGGTAGATGTCGAAGACGCCCTGGTTGTGGGTCTTGCGGTACTCGCTGAAGACCTTCTTGAGCTCCTGGTCGACCGGGTAGCCGTAGGTCTCGAGCGCGCCCTCGACCATGCGCCATCCGCCGTTCGGCATGATCGCGCGCTTGAGCGGGGCGTCGGTCTGGAGGCCGACGATGACCTCGGAGTCCTTGTCGATGTACCCGGGTGCGTGCGCCGTGATGCCGGCGGGCGTGTGTGGGTCGACGTCGTAGATGCCCTTCTCGCGCTCGGCGGGGAACATCTCGGAGAGCTTGGCCCAGATGCCGGTCGTGCGCTCCGTCGGTCCGGCGAGGAAGGAGTCGTCACCCTCGTACGGGGTGTAGTTGCGCTGGATGAAGTCGCGCACGTCGACCGTGTCCTGCCAGGGACCTGCGGTGAAGCCTGCCCATGCGGGGACTGTCGCGTCGTCCTGGCCGCCAGTGGTGCCGCGAGCCTCGGAAATGCTGGTCATATCACTCTCCTCGACGTCCACACCGCGCTGCCTGCGCGGCGGGGGTAAAGACCTTGGTCGACGCGGGAAATCCGTGCCGTCCTGCCGTTCTCCTTCGCCCTTTCAGGCTACGACCCGCAGAGGGTGTCGGCGTGGCAAAGGCGCTGTCACCTGGCTCACAGGCCGCGGCGCCGAAATGATGCCCGAGGCCAGAAGAACGGCGGAATTCCAACCCTTCTACGACCTTCAACATGCATCTAAGCGACTTCATTCCACCTTGTGACGGTCTTCACATGACCTTTTCGTGGGAGTCTTTAGACCCCTTGCTCGGGACCAAAGTCCCTTGCGGAACAGCCCTCGGTCCGCGGCGTTCCCCTATTCGCCGAAAAACCTCACCTTACGGGCGTCCGCACACCCGTGCACCCACGCGGCGGTCGGCTCGACCAGGAACCGCCGGAGACGTCGAGATGCCGCCCGCCCCCACCCGGTGTCCGGGCCGACGGCGAGCGGCATCTCACGGCGAGCTGTCCGACACGCCTCGACCCCCCTATGCACGGGGCGGCCCCCTCACCGCTCGCCCCGCCCGCCGAGCCGCGCCCCGCCGTCGGGCTACCCCGTGGGCGCCTCACGCCGCCCTCCGGACGTCCCCCTGCGTGCGAAGCACACCCCGGGCGTGTGAGACTGCCTCGATGCGAACCATGGGAGTCGAGGAGGAGTTCCTCCTCGTCGGGCCCGACGGCATCCCCACCGCCGTCGCGACCGAGGTCATCGAGTCGTCCAGCACCACCGAGGTCACCGAGGGAGGGCTCGGGGCGTCGGGCGGCTCACGCCCTGACCGGCCCGACGACGCGCCCGGTGGCGACCTCGAGCTCGAGCTCATGGAGGAGCAGCTCGAGACCGGCACGCACCCCTGCGCGAACCTGTCCGACCTCGCCCAGGAGATCCGCGACGGGCGCATCCGAGCCAACAAGGCCGCCGAGCAGCGCGACGCGCGCATCGTGGCGCTCGGCACCTCGCCCGTCCCCGTCTCCCCCACCACGGTCGGCAAGCTCCGCTACCTCGAGGCGCGCGCCGCGTTCGGGCTCACGGCACGCGAACAGCTCACGGGCGGCTGCCACGTGCACGTCGCGGTCTCCTCGGACGCCGAGGGAGTCGCGGTCCTCGACCGGATCGGCCCCTGGCTCGCCCCGCTCCTCGCGCTGAGCGCCAACTCGCCCTACTGGCAGGGCGAGGACAGCGGGTACGCGAGCTTCCGCTCCCAGGTGTGGTCGCGGTGGCCGACGGCGGGCCCCGCCCCGTCGTTCGGCACGCCCGAGGCGTACCGCGCCACGGTCGACGCGCTCGTCGCCACGGGCACGATCCTCGACACCGCGATGATCTACTTCGACGCCCGGCTGTCCGCGTCCTACCCGACCGTCGAGATCCGCGTCGCAGACGTGTGCCTCGACGCCGACACCGCGACCCTCCTCGCGGCCCTGGCCCGCGGGCTCGTCGAGACCGCGGCGCGCGAGGCCGACGCCGGCACCTCCGCGCCCATGCTCCACCCCGAGCTCCTGCGCACCGCGTCCTGGCGGGCCGGGCGCTCCGGGATCTCGGGCGACCTCGTCTCGCCCCTCACCTGGAAGCCCGCGACCGCGCACGACGTCGTGGGTCAGCTCGTCGCGCACGTGCGCGAGGCGCTCGTCGACGCGGGCGACCTCGACGCCGTGACCGAGCTGCTCGGGAGGCTGTGGTCGAACGGCGGCGGCGCGGGGCGTCAGCGGACGTGGTTCGCGGGCTCGGGCGACCTACGCGCCGTGGTCGAGCGCGCCGCGGAGGCGACGCTGGCCTGAGCCACGGCGAACGCACGAGGGGCGCGGACCGTGCGGTCCGCGCCCCTCGTGCGTCTCCCCGACCAGCGGGGTCAGAGCAGCGCGAGCGCCGTCAGCGCGTCGCGCGTCACGTCCTGCGCCGTGAGGCGGTGCGTGGCCTTGACCTGGTCGATCGACATGTGGTCGAGGAAGACCGTCGGCAGACCGAGGGGGACGACCGGGACCGTGACCCCGGCCTCGACCGAGCGCTGCGCCAGGAGCGAGCCCACGCCGCCGTCGGCCAGGCCGTCCTCGATCGTGACCACGAGGTCGTGCTCACCCGTGAGCTTCACGAGCGCCGACGGCATGGGCAGGACCCAGGTGGGCGACACGACCGTGACGTCGAGCCCGTGGGCCGCGAGCGCCTCGCCCGCCGCCATCGCGGTGCCGGTCATGGACCCGACGCCCACGAGGAGCACCTTGCGGGCCACGGCGGCAGTCCTTGACTTCGTGGCCGGGACGGCGTCGTGGCGGGCGACGACGTCGACACCGTCGAGCGTCTCGATCGCGGGGATCGGCTCGACGACGGCCCCCTTGGGATAGCGCACGACCGACGGCGCGTCGTCGATGTCGACCGCGTGGCGCAGGGCGTCGCGCAGCGTCGGCTCGTCGCGCGGAGCGGCCAGGTGCAGGCCCGGCACGATGCGCAGCATGGCCATGTCCCACATGCCGTTGTGGCTCGCGCCGTCCTCGCCCGTGATGCCCGCACGGTCGAGCACGAACGTGACGCCCGCCTTGTGCAGGGCAACGTCCATGAGGACCTGGTCGAACGCCCGGTTGAGGAACGTCGCGTAGACCGCGACGACCGGGTGCAGGCCCGCGAAGGCCATGCCCGCGGCCGAGGTCGCGGCGTGCTGCTCGGCGATGCCGACGTCGAACGTGCGCTCGGGGAACGCCTCGGCGAACGGCGCGAGGCCCACGGGGTGCAGCATGGCTGCGGTGATCGCGACGACGTCGGGGCGACGGTGCCCGATCCGGACGATCTCGTCGGCGAAGACCGAGGTCCAGCCGAAGCGCGAGGGCGCGACGGGCAGCCCGGTCTCGGGGTGGATCTGGCCCACCGCGTGGAAGCGGTCGGCGACGTCCTGCTCGGCCGGGGTGTACCCGCGGCCCTTCTCCGTGATGACGTGCACGATCACGGGCGCCCCGTAGGCGCGGGCCCGCACGAACGCGTGCTCGAGAGCCTCGATGTCGTGGCCGTCGACCGGGCCGATGTACTTGATGCCGAGGTCCTCGAACATGCCCTGGGGCGCGACGACGTCCTTGAGGCCCTTCTTGAGCCCGTGCAGCCACTCGTACGCGAAGCGTCCCGGGGCGCCCGAGCGCGAGAGCGTGCGCTTGCCCCAGTCGAGGAAGCTCTCGTAGCCGCGCGTGGTGCGCAGGGTCGACAGGTGGTGCGCCATGCCGCCGATGGTCGGCGAGTAGGAGCGGCCGTTGTCGTTGACGACGATGACCAGGCGGCGGTCCTGGCTCTCGGCGATGTTGTTGAGCGCCTCCCAGGCCATGCCGCCCGTGAGCGCACCGTCGCCGATGACCGAGACGACGTGCCGGTCCCGCAGGCCGCGCACCACGTTGGCCTTGGCGATCCCGTCGCCCCAGCTCAGCGCGGTCGACGCGTGCGAGTTCTCGACGATGTCGTGGGGCGACTCGGCGCGGCTCGGGTACCCGGACATGCCGTCGCGCTTGCGCAGCGCGGAGAAGTCCTGGCGGCCCGTGAGCAGCTTGTGCACGTACGACTGGTGGCCCGTGTCGAACACGAACGAGTCCTTGGGCGAGTCGAAGACCCGGTGCATCGCGAGCGTCAGCTCGACGACGCCGAGGTTCGGTCCGAGGTGCCCGCCCGTGCGGGAGACGGCGGAGACGAGGAACTCGCGGATCTCCGCGGCGAGGGTCTCCACCTGCTGGGGGGTCAGTCGCCGGAGGTCCTCCGGGGACGTGATGCTGCTCAACAGGGTCATAACCGCTCCGTTCCGCCTGCCATTCGACTAGCCCGACAACTCTAGGCCGTCAGGGAGGGTGCTCGCGCCCGGAAAGGACTGGTCACGACGTCTGCACGTGCTGGGCACCCGATCCGCCCGCTCCCTCTCGCATCCCTCCGTAGACTGCTGTGGTGCGCTTCCTGCCGGGCCAGCGGCCCACCACAGACCTGACCTACGGCGACGTGTTCCTCGTCCCGTCCCGCTCCGAGATCACGTCGCGCTTCGACGTGGACCTGTCGTCCGACGACGGCACGGGCACAACGATCCCGCTCGTCGTGGCGAACATGACGGCGGTCGCGGGCCGGCGCATGGCCGAGACCGTCGCGCGGCGCGGCGGGATCGTCGTGATCCCGCAGGACGTGCCGACCGACGTCGTCGCGGACGTGATCGCCGACGTCAAGAGCAAGGACCCCGTCATCGAGACCCCGGTCGTGGTCTCCCCCACCGACACGGTGCACACCGCCCTGACGCTCATCGGCAAGCGGTCGCACGGTGCGGCCGTGGTGCTCGAGGGCGACCGCCCGGTCGGCGTCGTCACCGAGGCCGACTGCCTGGGCGTGGACCGTTTCACGCAGGTCCGCCAGGTCATGTCCGCCCAGCCGCAGGTCGTCGAGGCCGCCATGGTCACGGGCCCCGGCGGCCTCGAGGCCGCGTTCGACGAGCTGCACCGCTCGCGCCGCAAGGTCGCTCCGGTCGTGCGCGACGGCCGGCTCGTGGGCGTCCTGACGCGTCGTGGCGCGCTGCGCTCGAGCGTCTACTCCCCCGCCCTGGACGGCGCAGGCCGGCTGCGCGTCGCCGCGGCCGTCGGCATCAACGGCGATGTCAAGGCCAAGGCTGCCGAGCTCCTCGCGGCGGGCGCCGACGTCCTCGTGGTCGACACGGCCCACGGCCACCAGGTCAAGATGCTCCAGGCCCTCGAGGCCGTGCGCTCGCTCGACCCGCAGGTCCCGATCGTCGCGGGCAACGTCGTGACGGCCGACGGCGTGCGCGACCTCGTCGCCGCGGGCGCGGACATCATCAAGGTCGGCGTCGGACCGGGCGCCATGTGCACCACGCGCATGATGACGGCGGTGGGTCGCCCGCAGTTCTCCGCGGTCCTCGAGTGCGCCGAGGCGGCACGCGAGCTGGGCAAGCACGTGTGGGCCGACGGCGGCGTGCGCCACCCGCGCGACGTCGCCCTGGCCCTCGCGGCGGGCGCGTCCCAGGTCATGATCGGGTCGTGGTTCGCCGGGACGCACGAGTCCCCGGGCGACCTGCACGACGACGGCACGGGGCGCCTCTACAAGGAGTCGTTCGGCATGGCCTCGGCCCGCGCGGTCGCGGCCCGCACCGCAGGCGGCTCGCCGTTCCAGCAGGCCCGCAAGGGGCTGTACGAGGAGGGCATCTCGTCGTCGCGCATGTACCTCGACCCGGCCCGTCCGGGCGTCGAGGACCTGATCGACGAGATCACCGCTGGACTGCGCAGCTCGTGCACGTACGCGGGCGCGGACTCGCTCGCCGCGTTCGCCGAGCGCGCCGTGGTCGGCATCCAGTCGGCCGCCGGGTACGAGGAGGGGCGTCCGCTGCCCACGGGCTGGTGACGGTCTCCCCGTCCGCGAGGTCGGCCCGCGCCGACCTCGCGGCCCTCGCCCAGGACGGCGCACCGTGGCCGCGCCCGTGGCGGTACGCGATCGGCACGCTCGACGAGTCGCGCGTGCGGCAGGCCGCGGTCCTGGTCTTGTTCGGCGTGCTCGACGACGTCGCGGCGTCCCGTGCCACGTCCGGCCCGGGTGCGGCGCCGCTCCCGGTCGCGGCCGACCTCGACGTGCTGCTGCTCGCCCGGGCCTCGACGCTGAGCCACCACCCGGGGCAGGTCTCGTTCCCCGGTGGCCGCCTCGACGACACCGACGCGGACCTGGTCGACGCGGCCCTGCGCGAGGCCGTCGAGGAGACGGGGCTGGACCGGGACGGGGTCGAGGTGCTCGGGTCCTTGTCGCCGCTGCCGCTGCCCGTGAGCAACCATCTCGTGACGCCCGTCCTCGGGTGGTGGGCGCGGCCCACCCCCGTAGCGGTGGTCGACTCGGCCGAGTCGGCGCACGTCTTCCGGGTGCCCGTCGCGGACCTGACGGACCCCGCGAACCGGCGTACCGCCGTCGTGCGCCGTGGGCGGGACACGCACAAGAGCCCCTCGTTCCTGGTGTCCGCGGAGGGGCGGGAGCACCTCGTGTGGGGATTCACGGGAGCGATCCTCGACGCGCTCCTGGACCGGCTGGATTGGGCCGAGCCGTGGGACGCGGCGCGCACGGTCGAGGTGCCGGTCTAGTGGCGTTCCGGCCGCCCGCGGAGGTCGACGTCACGACCGGCCTCGTGCGCGCGCTGCTCGCCGCGCAGCACCCCGACCTGGCAGACCTGCCCCTGACCGTGGTCGCGAACGGCTGGGACAACGTCGTGCTGCGCCTGGGCGACGACCTGGCGGTCCGGGTCCCCCGGCGCGAGGCCGCCGCGGAGCTCGTGCGCCACGAGCAGGAGTGGCTTCCGGTGCTCGCGTCCCGCCTCCCGGTCGCGGTCCCGGCCCCGGTGCGGGTCGGGCTTCCCAGCGACGATTCCACGGGTCCTGCGTCGTTCCCCTGGTCGTGGAGCGTCGTCCCGTGGTTCGACGGGCTGAGCGCCCTCGCGGTCGACCGAGCCCTGCGCCGCGCGTTCGCCCCCGACCTCGCCGCCTTCCTCGCGGCCCTGCACGTCCCGGCCCCGCCCGAGGCGCCCGTGAACCCGTTCCGTGGCGTCCCGCTGGCCGCTCGCGACGCGTCCCTCCGGGAGCGCCTCCTGCTGGGCCACGTGCCCGACGGCGGAGCTCTCCTCGACCTGTGGTCGCACCTCGTCGAGGTCCCCGCCTGGGACGGACCCGCGCTGTGGCTGCACGGCGACCTGCACCCGGCGAACCTCGTGCTCGCGCCCGGCGACCACCGGCTGGGGGCCGTGGTCGACTTCGGGGACATGACGAGCGGCGACCCGGCCACCGATCTCGCGACCGCCTGGATCACGTTCGACGCAGCGGGACGCCGGATCTTCCGTGAGACCGTGACGGCCCGCTGCGGGACCGATGACGCGACGTGGGAGCGGGCCCGCGCCTGGGCACTGGTCATCGGCACCGCGTTCGCGGCTCACTCGGACGACGACCCGGCGTTCGCCGACCTGGGCGCGCAGACGCTCGCGCAGGTGCTCGGCGACGACTGAGCTGCCCGTCCCGGGGCGCACGGCGCTCCGCCGACGGACGACCGCGATCGCGACTCGGGCCCGAGCCCTCTTCGCGAGATGCTGCTCGTTGTCGGTCATCGGACACGGAACCCGACAACGAGCAGCGTCTCGCCGACGAGCCATGCGTGCCACCGGCGCCCAGCGGCGAGATACTGGCACATGGCCACGGACAACAAGACCCGCCCGCACGACGGCGACGTGGACGCCTTCCTCGCGACCGTCACCCACATGGTCCGCCGCCGCGACGCGGACACGCTGATCGCGCTCATGCAGCGCGTCACGGGCGAACCGCCCGTGATGTGGGGGCCGTCGATCATCGGGTTCGGCCAGTACCACTACGAGTACGCGAGCGGCCGCCAGGGCGACGCGGGGGCGGCCGGGTTCTCGCCGCGCAAGGCCGCGTCGACGGTCTACCTGCCCGACGGGACGGCCGCGCACCAGGAACTGCTGGATCGCCTCGGCCCGCACACCACGAGCCTCGTGTGCGTGTACCTCAAGGACCTGTCGACGAACGACCTCGACGTCCTGGAGGAGATCGTGCGCCGCTCGTACGCGGCCGTGACGGCGGGCACGTTCACGCAGCGGGCGCGCGACTCCTCGTCCTGAACCGGAACGACGACGGGGCGCCCCACCCGAAGGTGGGACGCCCCGTCGGCGTGCGTCCCGGGCGGGGTGCGCGGCGCCGTCGGGCATCCGGGAAGATCCCGGGCCCGACGCCGCCGCCCCCGCGACGGGGGCTCGTCAGTCGTTGACGAGCGAACGCAGCACGTACTGCAGGATGCCGCCGTTGCGGTAGTAGTCGGCCTCTCCGGGGGTGTCGATGCGCACGACCGCGTCGAACTCGACCGAGGTGCCGTCGGCCTTGGTCGCGGTGACCTTGACCGTCGAGGGCGTCGTGCCCTCGTTGAGCGCCGTGACGCCCGAGATGTCGAACGTCTCGGTGCCGTCCAGGCCCAGCGACCCTGCCGACTCGCCTGCCGGGAACTGCAGCGGCAGGACGCCCATGCCGATCAGGTTCGAGCGGTGGATACGCTCGAAGCTCTCGGTGATGACGGCCTTGACGCCCAGGAGCGCGGTGCCCTTCGCAGCCCAGTCACGCGACGACCCGGAGCCGTACTCCTTGCCACCCAGGATGACGAGGGGCGTGCCGGCCGCAGCGTAGTCCTGCGCGGCGTCGTAGATCGTGTCCTGAGCGTTCTTCACGAAGTTGAACGTGAAGCCGCCCTCGACGTTGTCGAGGAGCTGGTTGCGCAGACGGATGTTCGCGAACGTGCCGCGGATCATGACCTCGTGGTTCCCGCGGCGCGAGCCGTAGGAGTTGAAGTCGCGACGCTCGACGCCGTGCTCGGCGAGGTACACACCGGCCGGCGAGTCCGCCTTGATGGACCCGGCAGGGCTGATGTGGTCGGTCGTGACCGAGTCGCCCAGCTTGGCCAGCACGCGGGCGCCCGAGATGTCGGTGACCGGGGAAGGCTGCGCCGACATGCCCTCGAAGTACGGGGGCTTGCGGACGTAGGTGGACTGCTGGTCCCACTCGAACGTGTTGCCCTCGGGGGTCGACAGGGCGCGCCAGCGCTCGTCACCCGTGAAGACGTCCGCGTAGTCCTTGGTGAACATCGCGCGGTCGATCGAGGAGTCGATCGTCGCCTGGACCTCTTCGGGCGTGGGCCAGATGTCGCGCAGGAAGATCGGCGAGCCGTCCTCGTTGCGACCCAGCGGGTCGTGCTCGAAGTCGAACTCCATGGTGCCCGCGAGGGCGTACGCGATGACCAGCGGCGGGGAGGCCAGGTAGTTCATCTTCACGTCGGGGTTGATGCGCCCCTCGAAGTTGCGGTTGCCCGAGAGCACCGAGACGACCGACAGGTCGTGCTCGTTGACGGCCTCGGAGACCTTCTCGTCGAGCGGGCCCGAGTTACCGATGCACGTCGCGCAGCCGTAGCCCACGAGGTGGAAGCCGAGCTTCTCGAGGTAGGGCCACAGGCCCGCCTTCTCGTAGTAGTTCGTGACGACCTGCGAGCCCGGGGCCATGGAGGTCTTGACCCACGGCTTGGCCTCCAGGCCCTTCTCGACGGCCTTCTTCGCGAGGAGCGCCGCGGCGAGCATCACGGACGGGTTCGACGTGTTGGTGCAGGACGTGATCGACGCGATCGCGACCGCGCCGTGGAACAGGTCGAACTGCTTGCCGTTGGTGTCCGTGACCGGGACGGTCCGGCGGCCGTTGGCGTGGATCGCGGGCGAGTCGGAGGCCGGGAAGGACTCCTTCTCGGCCTCGTCCACGACGTCGACGACCTCGGGGGCGTAGGTCGGCAGGTCGCGGGCGAACGCCGACTTGGCGTTCGACAGCTCGATGCGGTCCTGCGGGCGCTTGGGGCCGGCGATCGAGGGGACGACCGTCGAGAGGTCGAGCTCGAGGTACTCGGAGAAGACCGGCTCGACGTAGCTCGGGTCGGTCGGGTCGAGCCAGAGGCCCTGCTCCTTGGCGTAGGCCTCGACGAGCGCGAGCTGCTCCTCGGAGCGGCCGGTCAGGCGCAGGTAGTCGACCGTGACCGAGTCGATCGGGAAGATGGCGGCGGTCGAGCCGAACTCGGGGCTCATGTTGCCGATCGTGGCGCGGTTGGCCAGGGGCACGGCCGCGACGCCTGCTCCGTAGAACTCGACGAACTTGCCGACGACGCCGTGCTGGCGCAGCATCTGCGTGATCGTGAGGACGACGTCGGTCGCGGTCACGCCCGAGGGGATCTGGCCGCTCAGCTTGAAGCCGACGACGCGCGGGATGAGCATCGAGACGGGCTGGCCGAGCATCGCGGCCTCGGCCTCGATGCCGCCCACGCCCCAGCCGAGCACGCCCAGGCCGTTGACCATGGTCGTGTGCGAGTCGGTGCCGACGCAGGTGTCGGGGTAGGCCCGCAGGACGCCGCCGACCTCACGCGTCATGACCGTGCGTGCCAGGTACTCGATGTTGACCTGGTGGACGATGCCCGTGCCCGGGGGGACGACCTTGAAGTCGTCGAACGCCGTCTGGCCCCAGCGCAGGAACTGGTAGCGCTCGTGGTTGCGCTGGTACTCGAACTCGACGTTGCGCTCGAACGCGTCGCGGCGGCCCGCGACGTCGATCTGCACCGAGTGGTCGATGACCATCTCGGCGGGTGCGAGCGGGTTGATGCGCGACGGGTCGCCACCGAGGTCGGCGACGGCCTCGCGCATGGTCGCGAGGTCGACGACGCAGGGCACGCCCGTGAAGTCCTGCATGATGACGCGACCCGGCGTGAACTGGATCTCGGTGTCGGGCTGCGCGTCGGGGTCCCAGGCGGCGATGGCGCGCACGTGGTCCGCCGTGGTGTTGGCGCCGTCCTCGGTGCGAAGGAGGTTCTCCGCGAGGATCTTCAAGCTGTACGGGAGGCGCTGGGCGCCCTCGACCGCGGAGAGACGGAAGATCTCGTACGAGTTCTCACCGACCTCCAGTGTTCCCTTCGACCCGAACGTGTCGACGCTGCTCACGGTTGCTCCTTCTACCTGGCGAGGGTGATGACGACCACCGCGGCCGGGGCACCGCGCGGGCTCTGCGGCCCGCGCCGTGCGCCCGGCACGGCAGGTCGTCGAATGACGATCAAGATGGTTCTGGGGGCTTTGCCCAGCCTACGCCGGGCCGGCGACGCTCCGAAATGTCGCCGACACACAGCATACCGCATTTATCTTGACGTCAAGATATCGGCCGCGGAGCGAACCGGCGCAGGCCTTCCCGCGAGCCGCGGCGTGAGCAGCCGGTACACGGCCTCGATCGCGACCCAGCCCACGAGCACCCCGACGGTGATGACCACGGCCTCCTGCGCCGTCGGGACCTGGAGCGCGAAGAAGTCACGCACCCACGGGATCGCGACGGCCAGCCCCGCGCAGGCCGCGAGCGCCGCGACGAGCGCGACCTTCCACCCGTTGAGCGGGCGCGCCTGGATGCCCACGATCCACAGCGAGACCCCGACGAGCACGAGCGTCGCGGCCGAGCGGGCGTCGTCCGTGCCCACGAGCGGGCGCAGGTACCCGTACACGGCCAGGATCACGGCCCCGATCACCACGCCGGCCGGGACCGCGAAGCTCAGCACGCGCCTCAGGAACCCCGCGAGATAGCGGCGGTCGTTGGGCGGCAGCGCGAGGAAGAACGCCGGGATGCCGATCGTGAGCGAGCCCGCGAGCGTCATGTGCCGGGGCAGGAACGGGTACGGCCACACGAGCAGCACGACGGACACCGCGAGGATCGCGGCGTACGTCGTCTTGGCGAGGAACAGGCTCGCGACGCGCTCCATGTTCGCCATGACCCGCCGCCCCTGCCCCAGCACCCCGGGCAGCGTCGCGAACCGGCCGTCGACCAGCACGACCCGCGCCACGGCCTTGGTCGCGGGCGCGCCGTTGCCCATCGCGATCCCGAGGTCCGCGTCCTTGAGCGCCAGGGCGTCGTTGACGCCGTCGCCCGTCATGCCGACCACGTGGCCGCGGGACTGGAGCGCGTGCACGATCGCGCGCTTCTGCTCGGGCGTCACGCGCCCGTACACGTCGTGCGCGGCGACGACGACGGCGAGCTCGTCGGGGTCGGTCGGCAGCTCGCGCGCGTCGAAGCCCTCGACCCGCACCCCCTCGCCGTGCAGGCCGACCGAGGTCGCGATCGCCGCGACGGTGGCGGGGTTGTCGCCCGAGATGACCTTGGCCCGGGTCCCCTGGCGCCGGAAGTACTCGAGCGTCTGCGCGGCGTCGGGGCGGACGCGCTCCCCCAGGACGGCGAGCAGCGCGGGGGCGAGGTCGGGCGGGAGGGGTGCCTCCGCCGTCGGGAGGCCTCTCGGGGCGTGGGCGAGCAGGACCACGCGTGCACCCGTGCCGGCGGCCTCGCCGACCTCGGCGAGCGCGGTCGTCGCCGGGCCGTCCGTCCGCCCGGCGAGCAGGATCTCGGGTGCGCCCAGGACGAACGCCCCCGCCCCCGTCAGCACCGCGCTCCACTTGCGCGCCGAGGAGAACGGGACGGACCTCGTCACCGCTGCGGGCGGCGTGTCCGCCAGCCCTTCGGCGAGCGCCCTGGACGTCGCATTGCCGTCCGGGTCGGCCGCGAGCGCCGCGAGCGCCTCGCGCGCGCCCTCGACGGGGGCGAGAGGGCGCAGCGCGGTCAGGGCGACGTGCCCGTCGGTGAGGGTCCCGGTCTTGTCGAGGCACAGGACGTCGACGCGCGCGAGGATCTCGACCGCGGGCAGCTCCTGCACGAGCACCTTCTGGCGCGCGAGCAGCGTCGCCGCGATCGCGAAGTTGAGCGAGGTGAGCAGTACCAGGCCCTCGGGGATCATCCCGACGACGCCCGCGACCGCAGCGACCACGCCGTCGCGCCACGTCCCGTCCGCGATCGACGCGCGCACGCCGCCCGTGTAGTTGAGCTGGCTCCAGAAGAGCAGCAGCGAGATCGGCACGATCCCGAACGAGACGACCTTGAGGATCTTGTTCACGCCCTCGCGCAGCTCGGAGCGCACGACCGAGAACTTCTTCGCCTCGGAGGTGATGCGCTGGGCGTACCCCTCCTCGCCCACGCGCACCACACGGCACACGGCGGCCCCCGCGACGACCGTCGACCCGGAGAGCACCTCGTCACCCACCGCCTTGTGCACGGGACGCGACTCCCCCGTGAGCATCGACTCGTCGACCTCGAGCCCCGTGACCTCGAGCACCTGCGCGTCGGCCGGGACCTGGTCGCCCGTCCCGACGAGCAGCACGTCGCCCTGCACCACGTCGTCGAGCGCGACCTGCTGCTCGGCCCCGTCCCGCACCACCCGGGCGGAGGGCGCGGTGAGGATCGAGAGCCGGTCGAGCGTCCGCTTGGCCCGGTACTCGGTGACGATGCCGATCGCCGCGTTGATCACCACCACGAACCCGAAGACCGCGTCGGGCCACCGGCCCGTGAGGAGCACGAGGGTCACGGCGACCGCGAGGATCAGGTTGAAGAGCGTGAAGACGTTGGAGCGCAGGATCGCGGTCAGCGAGCGCGAGGTCGAGCGGGTCGTCCGGTTGGTCTGCCCGGCCCGGACGCGCGCGGCGACCTCCTGAGCGCTCAGCCCGGGTCCCGCGTCGTGAGGCGCCGTCCCGTCGCCGGGCCCCGTCCCCCGGCCCGACGGCGGAGCGTCCGCCGGGCCCACGGGTCCGGTCGCGGACGTGTCGTCGTCGGCGAGGCTGCTCACCCCTCGATTGTGCCCGCCGCCGGGCGCCGTGCCCTGTCGAGGCCCGATCGCGCGCGCCGACGCGTCACAACCACCTGTGGCGCTTGAAGATCGCGTACAGCGTGAATCCCATCGCGACCATCGCGAGGATCGCGAGCGGGTACCCGTACACCCAGTCCAGCTCGGGCATCCGTGCGAAGTTCATGCCGTAGATCGTGCCCACGAGCGTGGGCGCGAACAGGATCGCCGCCCAGGACGAGATCTTCTTGACCTCCTCGCCCTGCGCGAGGCTCGTCTCGGAGAGCCTGCGCATCTCCTCGTTCTGGTGCTGCGCGACGAGCGTGGCCTGGACCATGAGCGCGTTCTGCAGGAGCAACCGGAACGAGTCGGCCTGCTCCGCGAGCCGCAGCGAGTGGTCGAGCACGTCGCGCAGGTTGCGCTGGAGCTCGATGTCGACGCCGTACTTCTCCGAGCCGCGCTCGAGCGCCTGGAGGATGCCGACGACCGGGTGGGTGGCCCGCTGGAAGGCGATGACCTCGCGCGAGAGCTCGTAGATGCGTCGCGAGACGGCGGGGTCGCCGCTGAAGAGCTGGTCCTCGATCTCGTCGATGTCGTTCTGCAGACCGGCGACCACCGGGGCGTACTCGTCGACGACCTGGTCGAGCACGGCGTAGAGGATGGCCTCGGGCCCGCGACGCAGGAGCTCGGGCGTCGCCTCCAGGCGACGGCGGACCGCAGCCACGTCCGGGGACTCCGCGTGACGGACCGTCACGACGTAGTCGGGCCCGACGAAGACGTGCAGCTCGCCGAACTCGACGCGCTCCTCGGCGTCCAGGTAGCGGGCGGGCCGCAGGACCACGAAGAGGTTGTCGTCGTAGCGTTCGAGCTTGGGTCGCTGGTGAGCCGCGATCGCGTCGTCGACGGCGAGGTGGTGCAGCGAGAACTCGTCGGCGACCGCACGGATCTCGGCCTCGCTCGGCCGGTAGAGGCCGATCCACGCGAGCCCGTGCCGCTCCCGCAGCGTCTCGAAGGTCTCGTCGAGGCTCGACGGGTTGGCCGTGCGCCGCCCGTCGACGTAGACCGCGTTGTCGACGATGCCCATGCCTGCACTCCTCGGGTCGGTCGCGTCCCGTCCGGATCGCGGCGACCATCATGACAGGCGGGCGGCCTAGTCCTCGTCGAGCGTCGTGGTCGACGGTTCTCCGGCCAACGGCGTGACGCGGTCCGGGGCGTCCTTGCGTGGGCGGTAGACGACCTGGGCGTGGAAGACGAAGCGCAGGAGGAACGCGACGACCAGGGTCAGCGCCTGCGCCAGGACCGGGGGCATGCCCGTCAGGACCACGAGCCAGTGCAGGAAGGGCAGCCGGACGGCGGCCTCGATGCCGTTGAACGTGAAGGACTGTGCCGCACGTTTCCACACGCTGCGCCCTTCCGAGCGCAGGTCGTGGAACACGAAGTGCTCGAGGAGCAGGAAGTTCGTGACGATCGTGACCGCGGCCGAGACGACCGCCGCCGGCATGTAGTGGACCCCGAACTGCTCCAGGCCCCACATGATGGCCAGGTTCAGCACCGCACCGAACGCCCCGACGAGCGCGAACGTCGACATCCGACCGAATCGCAGCGCCGTGAGCTGCTGCAGGTACCGCAGCCCGTTCGCGAACGTCGCCTTGGACTGCCCCGCAAACCGCTCCCCGAACACGAACGGTTCCTCGACGACCACGACCTTGTTGCGCGCAAGGATCTCGAGCAGGATCTTGAAACCCCTGGGGCGCAGTGCGGCGAGGTCGATCGAGCCGGTCCGGACCGCGAAGAACCCCGTCATGGGGTCGGTCACGTTGCGCAGCCGCAGGGGGAACATCGACCTCGCCAGGAGCGAGGACGCCGTCGAGACCAGGTGGCGCCAGCGCCCGTCGAGCCCGCCCGCGTCGCCGCCGCCCACGTACCGCGAGGCGACCACGACGTCGGCCCCGGTCGACGCGGCCGTCTCCAGCAGGACCGGAACCATCTCCGGCGGGTGCTGCAGGTCCCCGTCCATCACCACGACCCACTCGCCCCTCGCAGCCCGGAGGCCCTCGACCACCGCTCCGCTCAGACCACCGACCGGTTCCGGGCGTTGCAGCAGCCGCACCGGCATCCCCGAGGACCCCGCGACCTGCCGGATCACGTCCGGCGTGTCGTCCCGCGAGTCGTCGACGAACAGCACCTCCACGTCGAGCCCGTCGGCCGCGTCACCGATGCGGCGCACGAGCTCGCGGACGTTCGGTCCCTCGTTGAACGTCGGGACCACCACGGTGACCTGCATGTGCCCTCTTCTGCTCGTCGGGCCGGCGGGTACCGGCACGTCCCCCATCGTCTCCCGGGACGGGTCCGGGCGACAGGCGAACGCGCCCGGACAGGGCCGGACGGGTCGGGCCGGACCGGGCCGACCGCGCGGACGTCGGCACGACGCTACCTGCCGGGCCCTCCGGGCAGCCCGCGGCTCACCGCGTGAGGACCGCGACCGCCTCGACGTGGTGGGTGTGCGGGAACAGGTCATACCCGGTGACCGACTCGACCGCGTACCCGTGCTTGGCGAAGTAGGCGATGTCGCGAGCCAGGGCGGCGGGGTCGCACGCGACGTAGACCACGCGGGGTGCCCGGAGCGCGGCGACGGCGTCGACGACCTTGCGACCGGCGCCGGTGCGCGGCGGGTCGAGGACCACGACGTCGGCCGTCGGCGCGGCGTGGTCCTTGGCCGCGAGCACCTTCTCAACCGGGCCGTGGTGCAGCTCGACCTGAGGCTTCTCGAACGCGTTGCGGCGTGCGTCCTTGACGGCCCGCTCGTCGCCCTCGATCGCGACGACCCGCCCCGTCTCGCCGACGGCGTCGGCGAGCGGCAGCGTGAAGAGTCCAGCGCCCGAGTACAGGTCGACCACGGTCGCCTCGTCGAGCGGCCCGGCAGCCCGCAGCACGGCCTCCGCGAGCAGCGCGGGCGCCTCGCGGTGGACCTGCCAGAAGCCGTCGGCCGCGACACGGTAGGAGTGCTCGGTCCCCGCGACGCTCACGGTCTCGGTGACCGCGCGGCGGGCGTGCGGTCGACGGTCGATGTGCCCCGAGTGCCACACGACGCCGTCGACCAGGAGGATCGGGTCGGCACCGCCCGCGGGCGCGACGAGCTCGAGACGGGTCCCGGGGCGCCAGCGGCGCGTGAAGACCTCTTCGGCCTCGGCGAGGGCCGCGACCTCCGGGGTCGCGAGCGGCATCTCGTCGAGCGCGACGACGTCGTGCGAGCGGAACACGCGCATGCCCGCACGGCCCTTGTCGTCGGCGACCAGTTCGATGCGGGTGCGGTAACCGAGGCCACCGCGCTCGTCGTCACCAGGGGCACTCTCAACCTCTACCTGAAGGTCAAGGCCGGCGAGACGCTTGAGCTGCTCCTGGAGGACGGCGGCCTTCCACCGGCGCTGCGCGGGCAGGGACACGTGCGAGAGCTCGCCACCGCCCGCTCCCCCGGGGCCGGCGGCAGGCCAGGCCGCAGGAACACGGTCCTCGGAGGCGTCGAGGATCTCGACGGCGTCGGCGCGCCAGAACTTCGCGTCCTCCCCGTCGTCGGTGATCCGGGCCAGCACCCGCTCGCCCGGCAGCGCGTGCCGGACGAAGACGACGCGCCCGTCGAGTCGCGCGACGCAGTGGCCGCCGTGCGCGACAGGTCCGACCTCGAGCTCGACCAGAGGTTGAGGCTCGGGGGCGTTGGACGTGGGGTTCAGGGTTTCAGACACCCCCCTAGTATCCCGGACGCGAACCGCTCCGGGCTCCGGACCGTTCGCCGACCGGGCGTGGGCCCGCACACGTTCTCGGGCGGACCCGCGGACGACCCGCGTCACGCGGGCGGCGCGGCGCGCTCAGTAGCGGCGGTTGATCCGCTGCTGGGCCGCGAAGTTCTCCTTCTCGAGCCCCGTCTGCCCCTTGGTCGAGGACAGCTGCCACGGCACGGAGGCCACGACGACGCCGGGGGTGAACAGGAGCCGGCCCTTGAGCCGCAGCGCGCTCTGGTTGTGCAGCAGGTGCTCCCACCAGTGCCCCACGACGTACTCGGGGATGTAGACCACGACGAGGTCGCGAGGGCTCTCGCGACGGATCGAGCGCACGTAGGACAGGATCGGGCGCGTGATCTCGCGGTACGGCGAGTCGAGCACGCGCAGCGGGACCGGGAGGTCGAGCGCCTCCCACTCTGCGGTGAACTCGGCGACCTCCTCGGGGTCCACACCGACCGTCACGGCCTCCAGGACCGAGGGGCGAGAAGCACGGGCATAGGCGAGGGCGCGCATGGTCGGCTTGTGCAGCTTGGAGACCAGGACGAGCGCGTGGACACGGCTCGGCAGGGCGCGGGCCGCAGCCGGGTCCTCCCCGAGCGTCAGCTCTTCGCTCACCGAGTCGTAGTGCTTGCGGATCGCCCGCATGAGCACGAACACGAAGGCCATCGCGAGGATCGCGATCCACGCACCGTGCGTGAACTTGGTCAGCAGGACGATGACCAGGACCGTGCCCGTCATCCCGAAGCCGATCGCGTTGACGACGCGGGACCGCTTCATCTTGGTGCGGAAGCGCGGGTCCGGGGTCGTGCGCAGCTCGCGCGTCCAGTGCTTGATCATGCCGAGCTGCGAGAGCGTGAAGGACACGAAGACGCCGACGATGTAGAGCTGGATCAGGCGCGTGACCTGCGCGTCGAAGGCCCAGATCAAGGCGATCGCCGCGACCGCGAGCGTCACGATCCCGTTCGAGAAGGCGAGCCGGTCGCCGCGCGTGTGCAGCTGGCGCGGGAGGTACCCGTCCTTGGCCAGGATCGAGCCCAGCACGGGGAAGCCGTTGAACGCCGTGTTCGCGGCGAAGACGAGGATCAGGCCCGTCACGGCGGCCACCAGGTAGAAGGCGAGAGGGAAGCCCTGGAAGATCGCCTGCGCGAGCTGGCCGATGACCGGGTCCTGCACGAAGTCGGCAGGCACGGGTTGACCGTTGATCGTGAGCTGCTCGGCCGGGTTCTCGGCGAAGTGCACGCCGGTCTTCTGCGCGAGGAAGAGGATCGCCATGATCATGAAGGCCGAGATCGTGCCGAGCAGCGCGAGCGTCGTGGCCGCGTTGCGGGACTTGGGCTTCTTGAAGGCGGGCACACCGTTGCTGATGGCCTCGACGCCGGTGAGCGCGGCACAGCCCGACGCGAAGGCTCGCGCGACGAGGAACGCCCCCGCGATCCCGGTCAGTCCCTGGTCGAAGTGGCTCTCGGCGACGAGCTGGTAGGACGCGCTCTCGGCCATGGGCAGGGTCCCCGTGGCGTACCGGACGAAGCCGACCACGGCCGTCATCCCGATCGCGAACATGAACAGGTAGACCGGGATCGCGAAGAAGGAGCCGGACTCCTTGACGCCTCTCAGGTTGACCAGGGCGAGCAGGATCACGAGCGTGATCGCGAACGCCGCCTCGTGGCCCCGCAGGAACGGCATGGCTGCCGCTGCGTACTGGGCCCCCGAGGAGATCGACACGGCCACCGTGAGGACGTAGTCGACCATGAGCGCCGAAGCCACGCCGACTCCGGCCGTGGGGCCGAGGTTGACCGTGGCGACCTCGTAGTCACCGCCGCCCGAGGGGTAGGCGTGCACGTTCTGGCGGTACGACGCGACCACGGTCAGCAGGACCACGACGACCGCGAGACCCACCCACGGGGAGATCGTCGTGGCCGCGAGGCCGGCGATCGACAGGGTCAGGAGGATCTCGTCAGGGGCGTACGCCACCGAGGAGAGCGCGTCCGAGGCGAAGACCGGGAGCGCGATGCGCTTCGGCAGCAGGGTGTGCCCCAAGTCGTCGCTGCGGACGGGACGTCCGAGCAACAGGCGTTTGGCGGCATCAGCGATATCCGACACGTTGGCCCATGCTAGGCCCTCCAGGTGCTGTTGACCCCTCCACGACCCCGACAGATCTCGGCGAAGGCGTCCTGGGGCCTGCGCAGACCCGCCGCCGCGCCGTCGCCCTGTACCGGCACCGCACGGGTGCGCGGTAGCGTTTCGTCCGTGCACTTCGTGATCATGGGATGTGGCCGTGTCGGCGCCACCCTCGCCCAGTCTCTCGAGAACCGCGGCCACTCGGTCGCCGTGGTCGACCAGAACCCCGACGCCTTCCGACGGCTGTCCGCGGAGTTCTCCGGCAAGAAGGTGACGGGCCTGGGATTCGACCGGGACACCCTCATCCAGGCAGGGATCGAGGACGCCTACGCGTTCGCCGCGGTCTCCGACGGGGACAACTCCAACATCCTGGCTGCGCGCGTGGTCCGCGAGACCTACGGTGTCGACAACGTCGTGGCGCGGATCTACGACCCCCACCGCGCCGAGATCTACCAGCGCCTCGGCATCCCGACGGTCGCGACCGTCCGGTGGACCTCCGACCAGGTGCTGCGCAGGATGCTGCCCCTCGGCGCGACCGACGAGTACCGCGACCCCTCCGGGCAGGTCCGGCTCGCGCAGACCGACTTCCACCCCGAGTGGGTCGGGCGCTCCGTGGCGACGATCGAGTCCGCGACCGGGTCGCGGGTCGCGTTCCTGGGCCGGTTCGGTGAGGGCGTCCTCGCGACCCCCGGCACCGTCCTGCAGGAGAACGACGTGCTGCACGTGCTCATGCGCGCCGCCGACGCACCCACGGTCGAGCGCCTCCTCACGCACGCCCCCAAGATCGAGGAGAACTGATGCACGTCGTCATCGTCGGAGCAGGCTCGGTCGGGCGCTCGATCGCCCGTGAGCTGCTCAGCCACGACCACGAGGTCATGATCATCGACAAGCAGCCGGCCGCGATGCGCGTCGCGCAGGTCGCCGACGCGGACTGGCTCCTCGCGGACGCGTGCGAGCTCTCGACCCTCGCCGAGGCGAAGGTCGACGAGTGCGACGTCATCGTCGCCGCCACGGGCGACGACAAGGTCAACCTCGTGGTCTCGCTCCTCGCGAAGACCGAGTTCGGGGTCCCGCGGACCGTCGCGCGCGTCAACAACCCCAAGAACGAGTGGATGTTCGACGAGTCCTGGGGTGTCGACGTCGCGGTCTCGACGCCCCGCATCATGACGTCCATGGTCGAGGAGGCCGTGGCGGTCGGTGACCTGGTCCGGATCTTCACGTTCCACCAGTCAGGTGCGGACATCCTCGAGCTCACGCTGCCGCCCGACTCGCCGCTCATCGGCACGCGCGTCGGCCAGGTGGACTGGCCCCAGGACACCGTCCTCGCGGCGATCGTCCGCGGGACCCAGCCCATCGCGCCGAGCATCGACGACACCCTCGAGGTCGGCGACGAGCTGCTCATCGTCACGGGCCGCGACGTCGACGAGGCCGAGCTCCTGCGGGTCCTGATCAACCCGTCGCCCGACGAAGGCACAGGGATCGTCGACGAGACGACCGGCCTGCCCGTCTGAGGAGGCCGTCGGCCCCTGCCGTGCCCGCGGCCCCTCGGGCTGTGGACGCGGTAGGGCCCGAGCTCACCGAGCGCCGCGGTCTCAGTCCTTCTCGGGGAACGACTCCGCCACGTGCGGGCGGCGGACCAGCAGCCAGGTCAGCCAGAGGGTCAGTGCCCACAGGGGGATGCCCATCACGAGGCGGGCCGTGCCCAGCCAGGCGACCGCGTCCTCGCCGGCCATGAACAGCGGGACCTGGACGGCGAGGCGCAACGCGAACATCCCGACCCACAGCCACGTCGCCAGCGCGTACCGGCGCATGAGCGCCGCGTCCCCGCGCCAGCGCTGGGCCCACGCTCGGAACGCGCCGGGAGCCGGCTCGTCCTGGTCGGCTTCGGTGCTGCCGACGACACCCACGTTGCTCTCGACGCGCTCCCCCGCGGCGCCGTGCGCTCCCGAGGTCGTGGCGCCGTCGGGCACGTCGCTCGCCGCGACCGCGGCCTTGACCTTGTCCCCGTCCGTCCAGCCGCTGCGCAGCGCCTCGACGACCAGGCCCACCACGGGCCACCGGACCAGCACCGAGACCGCCATCGCGACCAGGTAGGCCGCGTTCGTGAGCAGCCCCGCCGCGTAGTAGTTCTGCGCCTCGCCCGAGCGCCACGCCCACAGCACGCCGATCGCGACGCCCAGGAAGCCGCCGAACGCCTGCGTGACGGGCGTGCGCTGCACGAGGCGCGCCGCCACGGCCACGAGCGCGACCGCGACCGACGCGATGAGCGCAGGCCGCAGGGTGTTGCCCGTCGCGATGAAGACGACCACGAACACGAGGCCAGGAGCCATGGACTCCACGAGTCCGCGCACCCCGCCGATCGTCTCGGCGAGCGAGAACGACTCCCCCGCCAGGGCGCGCACGCCGCGCGCGGCACCCTCGTCCGGTGGGACGACGTCGTCGATCGCCTCCGCGACCTCCTCGACCTCCTGGGCGGGGTCCACCGGGCCGCGCTCACGCGTGGGCTCGTGCGTCATGTCGTCTCTCTCGCCAGCAGGAAGGGTCACGGACTCACTCGCCTGCGCGGGGGCGCAGCTCGTAGCGGGGGTTGAACATGGTGCGCCGACCCGCGATCTCGCAGACCAGCCCCTCGACGCGGACGCGACGTCCCGGCTCGACGCCGGCGATGCGGCGACGACCGAGCCAGACCAGGTCGAGCGAGCCCGACCCGTCGTAGAGCTCGGCCTCGACCGTGGGCACGCCCTCACGGGGGCGCAGGATGACCGAGCGCATGACGCCCGAGACGGTCGCGCGCTTGCGGTTCGCGAGGTCGGAGACGGCCGAGCACCCGACCTGGCTGGCCGAGTCGTGACGCTCCTCGTCCGCGGCGATCTCCTCCTGGGAGGCCAGCACGGAGTGCAGGGCCTGACGCAGCGTCATGGTCAGCGCCTCTCGGTGATCTCCGGCCCGCGCGTGAGCGGGTCGAAGGTCGGGAGCGAGGGAGCCGCGCCCTCGGGGGCGGCGGCAGCGGGACGCTGCGCCTGGCCGGGAAGGTGCATCGCGAGGAGGTCGCGGGGCGGGCGCGCGTTCTGGTCACGGACCACGACGATGTTCGCGAAGACCGACTCGAGCAGCCGGGCCGCCTCCGGGTCCGCAGCGGCCTTGCCCGTCAGGACACCCCGCAGGAACCAGCGCGGGCCGTCGACACCGACGAACCGGGCCGCACGGAAGCCCTTCTGACCGTCCGGCCCCGTGGCCGGGAGCTTCGCGAGCAGCTCGCGACCGAACGTGCCGGGGATGTCGTCGACCGTCCCGCCCTGCTGACGCACGGACTCCGCGATCTCCTCGCGGATCTCGTCCCAGATGCCCATGGTCTTGGGCGCCGCGAAGGCCTGGATCTGCAGGGCGGAACCGTTGACCGCCACGGCGGCCCCCGTGATCTTCTGCGTCTTCTTGTCGACCTCCATGCGCAGCTCCATGCCCGGGACGCCCGGCAGCCAGATGGCTCCGAGGTCCGCGCGGGCACCGAGCTCGCTCACCTGCGAGGAGTCGAACGGGCCACGAGCGCCCGCCGCGGGCACGACCGGCGCCTGGGTCCCCGGGGTGCCGACCGCGTCTGCTGCGGTCTCCTCGGTCCCGGAGCCCTCGGCGGCGACCGCTTCGTCGCTCGACTTCTGCGACGCACTACGCCGGAACAAACCCACGGACGTTCTCCTTCAGCTCTTCGCCGTGTCGACCATCGACCACGGCTCGTTCGGGACGGCAGAACCGACCCCTGCTCCTACCACCCTAGACCGCTGCGCCGCCTGCGTGACCGTCCTTGGCCACGGGCGAACACCCCCCGCGTCACGGGGCTCACTGCGCGGCGACCCACCCGCCGCTCGACCCGAACCCGCCCTCGCCGCGGTGCGAGCCGGGCAGCCGCTCGGCCTGCAGGAAGCGCGCGTGCTCGACCTTCTGGACCACGAGCTGGGCGATGCGGTCGCCACGGTGCAGCACGACGGAGGTCTGCGGGTCCGTGTTGTGCAGGACCACCTTGATCTCGCCGCGGTAGCCCGCGTCGACGGTCCCCGGGGCGTTGACGATCGTCAGGCCGTGCCGGGCCGCGAGGCCCGAACGGGGGTGGACGAACGCGGCGTAGCCGTCGGGCAGCGCGATCGCGAGCCCCGTCGGGACGGTCGCGCGGCCCTGCGGCGCGATCTCCACGTCGACGGTGGTCACGAGGTCCGCGCCGGCGTCGCCGGGGTGGGCGTAGGCGGGGACGGGGGTCACGTCGTCGAGGAGCTGGACCAGCACCTCGACGTCGCCCGGTCGGGCGGGCACGGGCGCGAGGGCGGTCGGAGCCGCCGGTTCGTCGATGGGCACCCGCAGAGCCTAGTCCGCGGCGGGCGGACCCGCGAACACCCTCGGGCGCCGGGCCGTGCTCCCGCTCCCTCCGGACACGCGGCGAGCACGCCGGACGGACCTGGGATGATGGGCTCATGCCTCAGCCTGCCCCTGCCTACAGCGAACGCCTGCTCCCCGGCCCGGGCGGGTGGTCCGCCGCCGTCGCCTTCGCCGTCATCCTCGGTGTGGCGCTCTGGCCCGTCGACGACGTGCTGTCGATCAGCACGGCGGTCGTGGCTCTCGTGGTCCTCGTCGTGCTCGCGTGGTGGACCTCCCCCGTGGTCTCGGTCTCCCCCGGCCCGGACGGCCTGCGGATGCTGCGCGCCGGCCGGGCCACGATCCCGACGTCGCTCCTCGGGACCACCACGGTGCTCGACCGTGCGGCGATGACCCGCGAGCTCGGCCCCTCGCTCGACGCCCGGGCGTACGTCTGCCTGCGGGCCTGGGCCCGGACCGGGGTACGCGTCGAGCTCGTCGACCCGGCCGACCCGACCCCGTACTGGCTCGTCTCCACGCGGCACCCCGCCGAGCTCGCCGCGGCCCTGGCCGCGAGCGCCCCGGCGACCGGTCCAGGGGCTCCGGGCGCCACGACCGACGCCGGACCGCCCCCCCGCTGACCCCGGACGCGCGGACGGCCGCCACCCCTCGTGGGGTGGCGGCCGTCCGTCGTTGGGGCTCAGGCCGTCAGGCCGCGCACTCCGAGCAGATCTGCTGCCCGTTCTTCTCGTACGCGAGCTGGCTGCGGTGGTGCACGAGGAAGCAGCTCGAACAGGTGAACTCGTCAGCCTGTCGAGGCAGCACGCGGACCGAGAGCTCTTCGCCGGAGAGGTCCGCGCCCGGGAGCTCGAACCCTTCCGCAGCCTCGGTCTCGTCTTCGTCCACAACGCCCGAGCTCTTGTCGGAGCGACGAGCCTGCAGCTCTTGGATCGAGTCCTCGCTGAGATCCTCTTCGCTCTTGCGGGGGGCGTCGTAGTCAGTTGCCATCTGTGGGGTCACACTCCGGAACGTCGTGGTCGAACATGGGGGTCGTTCGGTCCGGCGAAGGCCGTCGAACAGGCACTCCGTAGGACGTGTTGCTGGACGTCCTGACTGGTGTACGCGGTGTAATGCTCCGCCGCCGGGAATTGTTCCCGGGGGCGAACGGATTCTGCACCATTTACCGCGCGGGCGCATCCCCGACGCGAGTGGTCCTCGTCACCTCTCACGAGGCCCGACGGATTCCCTCACCTGGAGCCGTCGGAATCGGCACCGGCCGCCTCCAGGAGCGCCACCAGGTCCGACACGGCCTGCGGCGGACCCGCGACCGTCATGTCGACCCCCGCCGCGCGGCCGTGCAGGCCCGTCACGGTCGCACCGGCCTCCTGCGCGACGAGCGCTCCCGCAGCGAGGTCCCAGGGGTTGAGGCCGCGCTCGTAGTACAGGTCCAGGCTGCCGGTCGCGACGAGGCACAGGTCGATCGCCGCCGAACCGAGCCGGCGGATGTCGCGCACCCTCGGCAGCACGTCCACGAGCACCTGCGCCTGGTGGCGCCGCCGGTCGGCGTCGTAACCGAAGCCCGTCCCGACGAGGGACGTCGCGAGAGGGCCCGCGGGGTTGACGGCCACGGGCTCGCCGTCGAGGGTCGCACCCGCGCCGAGCCCGGCCGTCCAGGTGCGGCCGTCGACGATCGAGTGCACGGCACCGGCGAGCACGGTCCACTCGGCCGGGTCGGGAGGACCGGCCACCACGGCGACCGAGATCGCGTACGAGGCGACCGAGTACAGGTAGTTGACCGTGCCGTCGATCGGGTCGATGACCCACGTCAGCCCGGACGTGCCCGCCGACGCCCCCTCCTCCTCGCCGAGGATCGCGTCGTCGGGACGCTCGCGGGCGATGATGCGCCGCAGCAGAGCCTCCGACTCGGCGTCCATGGCCGTCACGACGTCGACCGCGCTCGACTTGGTCGCGGCCACCTCGACGTGCTCGGGGCGGCCGTCGCGCACGAGCGCCCCGGCCTCCCGGGCCAGGCGCTCGGCGAGGGCTCGCAGCTCCGCGACGGTGACGTCGTCGGGCAGGCGGGGGTCATCGATGAAGGAGGTCACGCATTACATCCTGCCCGACCCCGCGCCGCCGCGACGACCCGACCACGGACCGGGGACGGTCCACCCGAGGCGCAGCGAGACCAGCCGGAAGCCGAAGATCAGCGCAATCGTCGCGAGCTGCGTCCACCCCGTGAGCCACCCCTCACGCCACAGGACGGCGGTGATCGACGCGCCGACGATCGCGGGCACCGCGTAGAGCTGGCGGTCCTGGAGGATGAGAGGCGCCTCGCTCGTGAGCAGGTCGCGCAGGACCCCGCCGCCGATCCCCGTCAGGGTGCCGACGATCACCGCGGCCATGAGGCCGACCCCGTAGTCGAGCCCCTTGGTCGTCCCGACGATCACGAACAGCGCGAGCGCTCCCGCGTCGAGCACGATGATCCCGCGCCGCATCCGTTCGAGGCGCGGGTGGAAGAAGTAGATGACCACCCCCGCGGCCAGCGCGGCCACCACGAGGCGCCAGCTCGAGATCCCCACGGGAGGCGTCGCGCCGATGAGCACGTCGCGAAGGATCCCGCCGCCCAGGCCCGTCGCCCATGCGAGCACGAGCACCCCGAAGATGTCGAAGGACTTGCGGATCGCGGACAGCCCGCCGGACAGCGCGGCGCAGAACACAGCGCCCAGCTCGAGGACGTCGTCCATCGGGAACTCGATCACGGGGAGAATCATCCCAGCAGACCCCGGAACGCGGCACACCGAGCCGCCTGCGCCGCGCGGGCGATCCGGGATGGCACTCTCGGGAGTGCAGGCCCACCGGCGACGAGCCGGTCTGCACGGCGTGGGAGGATTCATGAACGAGCTCGAGCTGGTGAGGTTGCACGAGGACGGGGAGACCCTCGTCCTCGCCGGAGCGGACGGTGCGCGGTTCACGCTGCCCATCGACGACGCGTTGCGCGCTGCCGTACGCCGCGACCGCACCCAGCTCGAACAGCTGCGGGCCCAGGCCCCCGGGGTCCTGCCCGTGCGGGAGATCCAGTCCCAGCTGCGCGCGGGCCACAGCGCCCGTGAGGTCGCCGAGAAGGCCGGCATCCCGATCGAGCAGGTGCGCCGCTTCGAGGGGCCCGTGCTCGCCGAGCAGGAGTTCGTCGTCGAGCAGGTCCGCAAGAACCGCCTGGGGCACGACGAGGGCTCCCCCACCCTGGGCGAGCTCGTCACCGAGCGACTGACCGCCCGCGGCGTCGAGCCCGAGGACGTCGAGTGGTCCGCGGCCCGCCCCCACGGGGCGCCGTGGACCGTCACGGCGCTCTTCCTGATCGGCGACCGTGCCCGCAGCGCGCGCTGGTCGTACGACCCCCAGTCCCGCTCTCTGCACGCCCTCGAGGACGAGGCCCGCTGGTTGTCCGGCGCCTCGCCCGAGGCCGAGCCCGTGCGCGGCGTGCGCGGCGCGATCTTCGACCACGCTGCACGCGGGGGCGGCCAGGCGCCGTCCGCACCGTCGCCCGAGCGGGCTGGCACCGACTCGTCGGACGAGCCCGCGAGCACGCCGGTCGTCGAGACCCTGCCGGTGCACGACGAGACGACGTCGATCCTCGACGACCTCAGCCAGCGGCGCGGGGTGCGCGCGCACCGCGACGAGGACCCGGCGATCTTCGAGGGCTTCGGCCCTCCGCAGACCTTCGACCTGGGCGACCGGTCGTCGCGCCGCGACGACTCGCGCGGCGACGAGGAGCCCGCAGGGGCCAAGGTCATCACCCTGGGTCAGGGCGGGCGCCAAGGAGCGCACCACCGGCCCGACGACGGCGCTCACCCGTCACGGTCGGCCCGCCGGGGCGCGGGCCGGGACGAGGGGCTCGACCCGTCCGAGGTGCCTCCTGACCAGGACTCGCGCGACGCCCACCCCGCAGGGTCGGGAAACCGCGAGCGCCGCACCGGCGACGACCGTACGGCCGACGTCGACCCAGACGACGCACCGGCCAGCGCGCCGCGCTCCCGGCGCGAGGACGCCGGGAACCGCACCGAGCCTGCGGCGCACCCGGCCGAGCCACGGCGCAGCGGTCGCAAGCCGCGGGCGAGCGTCCCCAGCTGGGACGAGATCGTCTTCGGGGCCAAGCCCGAGCACTGACCTGCGACGGGCGAGGGGCCGTGTCCCTCCGCGCCCCCTCGTCCGCGGCGTCCCCGGGGTTCCTTGCGCGCGGCGTCGCCGCCGGCTCAGCGTGTGGCCGGGTCGTCCGACAGCTCGAGGACCAGCCCGTCCCCGGTCGCCGAGCGCAGCCGGGCCGACGCAGAGGTCATGCGTCTCATGTGGTGCCGTCGGCACAGGACCTCGTACGCGACCTCGCTCTCGCTGTCCCCCGTGTCGCCGACCACGACCTGCGCCCCCTCGACGACCATCCAGCCGTCGACCGTGCGCGCGTTGTGGGTCGCGCGGGCCCCGCACCAGCACAGCGCCTGCACCTGGAGCACCTCGACCCGGTCCGCCAGCTCGATGAGCCGCGCGGAGCCCGGGAACAGGTGGGAGCGGAAGTCCGCCGTGATGCCGAACGCGAACACGTCGATCTCGACCTCGTCCACCAGGCGTGCGAGCTGCTCGACCTGGGTCGTCGAGTAGAACTGGGCCTCGTCGCAGATCAGGTAGTCGACGGTCTCACCGTGCCGGCGCGCGTCCACCACGAACGACCAGAAGTCGGTGTCGTCCCGTACCTCGTGCGCGGCGACCTCGAGGCCGAGGCGCGAGGAGAGCCGGTCCGTCCCGGCACGGTCGTTGCGGGAGAACTTGAGACCCGTCCGACCACGCGCGGAATGGTTGTGGTCGAGCTGCAGGGCGAGGGTGGACTTGCCGCAGTCCATCGTGCCGGAGAAGAAGACCAGCTCTGCCACGGTCGTGGGCCTTTCGGGTACGGGGGACGGTCCCCTGAGGACACCCGGCCGTAGGTCAGGACCGGGTGGGGTGGGTTCGTGCTCAGGTGGTCGTGACGAGCAGCGGGACCTGCATCTCGGTGCGGGTCAGCGAGCCGTGGACGCCGACGAGCTGGAGGGAGGCCGCGGTCTGCGTGCGGGAGTCCACGACGGTGGCACGGCCACGCATCGCGACGACGACGTCCCCGATCGCAGGGAGCACATGGTCGGCGACGGGGCCGAACCAGCCCGCGGCCACGGCGTCCTCGCGCAGCGCCACGATCGCGTCGTCGCCCAGGACGGACGACCAGCGCGCCGCGACCGAGGAGGCCTGGTCCGGGCGGGCGTAGACGTGCACCGCACGGGGCTCGCCACCCACGAGGTCGACACCACGCCCCAGCTCCGGGGTCTTCGCGACGTCCCAGCGCTTCGAGCGGTCGACGTCGACCATGCCGTGGTCGGCCGTCACGATCAGCAGGGTGCCGTGCGGCAGCGACCGGGCGAGGCGCCCGAGCTCGCGGTCCAGGTCCGACAGCGCGTCGCCCCACTGCCGGGAGCGCCAGCCGTGGTGGTGACCGGCCTTGTCGACGTCGCCCCAGTAGAGGTAGACGATCCCGGGGGCCGTGAGCTCGAACGCCACGGTGTCGACGCGGTCCGCGATGGACTCGGCCGCGAGATAGCGTGCGCCGCGCAGCGCGGCCACGGTCATGCCCGAACCCGCGAACCTGGCGGGACCGACCGAGGAGACCTCGACCCCGGCCTCGGCCAGGCGCTCCAGCACGGGCGGTTCCTGCTGCAGGTCGCGCGGGTCGGCGGCGCCGTCCCACGAGACCATGTTCGCGAGCCGACCGGAGACGGTGTCGCGCTGGGTGTAGCCGAGCATGCCGGTGCGACCTGGTGACGTCCCTGTCCCGAACGTGCCGATCGCCGCGGCCGTCGTGCTGGGGAAGCTCGACGTGAGGACGCGTGAGGTGCCGAGCAGCGAGCGCAGGAACGGCGCGTGGCCCGCCCGCTCGGTGAGGTTCGCGTGGCCCAGGCCGTCGACGAGCACGACGCACACCCGGTCTGCGGCGGGCAGGCCCAGGTCCGCCCGGGCCCGCAGGGAGCTCGTGCCGGTCGTGGTCGTGAGGTCCAGCCCCAGGGCGCCCGCCGCACCGGGCAGGACCGAGCTCAGGGCGAGCCCGTCGTAACGCGGGGCGAGGAGCCCGTCCGGGAGGACCTCGGGCAGGACCGTCACCGGCTCGCCCGGCCCACGCCGTGGGCCGTCGCCGCCGACAGGGCCTTGGCGAACGCGAGGGCGTTGCGCACCGCGTCGCGCCCTTCCGCCTCGGCGCTCACGCGCACCACGATGTCGTCGGGCGTGATCTGCCCCGTCAGGCCGTGGTCCGCCTCGCAGCCCGGGTCGGGGCACTGCGCCGGCTCCAGGTCCACCCGGGACACGGCTCCCCAGCCGATCGCGAGCGTCACCTCGATGGGCGGCGTGCCGCTGCGGTGCTTCTCCGGGTCGACGACCACGTGCGACAACGAGACCGAGCGCAGCTCGGAGATCGGCACCGACTCGGTCGTCGCCGCGGCCGACGCGGACGGGTTCTCGCTGTCCGCGGGGTGGTCGTCCACGTGCGCGGTGATCAGGCGGGTCGGCGTGAGGACCAGGACCGTCAGGTGGCGGCGGACCTCGACGTCGAACGTCGTCTCGACGTAGACGAGGTGGGACACGAGGTCCTCCCCGGCGATGGCGACGTCGAGCACGTCCTGCACGAGCTCCGGGTAGTAGCCCGCGCGGCGCAGCTGGGAGGTCAGGTCGGTCCGGGAGGGGGATTCAGCAGATGGCACCCGCGCATTCTCCCACCGCACGGCGCGGCGGGGCCAGCCCGCCCGCGCGCCTGGGACCGCTCAGCCCGGGAGCGCGCGGCGCAGGGTGTCGGCCCGCTGCGCGCCGGCCACCTGGACCCGCGCCCCGAGCACCGCCGCGCCGTGCTCGGCGACCACGACCGGGTAGAGCTCGACGCTGCGCAGCTCGGGCAGCTCGTCGGCCATGAGCGACATGCGGGAGAGCAGGTCCTCGAGCGCCGCGGTGTCCGCCACGGGCGCCCCCATGTAGCCGAACAGGCGGGGCGCGGCCCGGATCGAGCGCACCATCGTGGCGACGTCGACGTCGGTGAGCGGGGGCACGCCGTAGCTCACGTCGCCCAGGAGGTCGACGGCGTCGCCCGCGAGACCGAACGAGACGACCGGCCCGAAGAGCTGGTCCTCGGTCGAGCGCACGACGCACGCCACACCCGCGTCGGCCATGCGCTGGACCTCGAAGGGTGCGGGGCCCGTGTGCCCGTCGGCCCCGGTGCCGGCCTCCCCCGTCGTGGCGCGCCCCGGGTTCCCCGCGGGCAGCACGGCCGCGAGCGAGGCCCTCATCTGCTCGACGTCGGCGCGCAGCTCGTCCTCGTCGCCGATGTCGAGGCGTACGCCGCCCAGGTCCGCCCGGTGGCGCAGCGACTCAGCGGTGCTCTTGAGCGCGACGGGCCAGCCGATCTCGTGCGCCGCGGCCACGGCCTCGTCGGCCGTGCGGACGCGGCGCGAGGGCCACAGCTCGATGCCGTACGCCGCGAGGAGCCGGGCCGTGGTCCCTGCGTCGAGGTCGACCACCGAGTCGCCCGCGAGGGCGCCCTCGACGATCGCCCGGGCGCGGTCGGAGTCGACGTCCGCGGGACGGTCGACCGTGCCGTGGTCGGCGTCGCGCCAGCGCGCGTACCCGACGACCGCGCCGACCGCCGCGACGGCGTCCTCCGGCGTCGAGTAGGCGGGCACGTGCAGGCGCGGCCCGTCGGGGTCCGCAGGGTTCGGTGCGCTGAGCTCGGCGGCGAGGCCGTGGAGCCCGAGGACGCTCGCGACCGTGGTGCGTCCGCTCGCCGCGGCCGCCCGGGCGACGGCCCGCGAGACGGTGCCGACGCGGGGTCGGACGGTGGGGACGTGCACCGCGACGACGACGTCGCACGCGTCCGGGGCGTAGAGGGCGGCGACCGCGCTCTCGATCCGCTCGTCGTCGGCGTCCTCGGGCAGGAAGGTCGAGCAGTCGGAGACCACGAGCCCGGCCGAGACCACGGCCTCCGCGACGAGCGCGGTCAGCGCGGCCGACGACGCGAGGATCCCGATGCGCCGCCCGGACGGCAGCGGCTGGTTCGCGAGGAGCTGGGCGATGTCGACGAGGTGGTGGGTGTTCTCGGCGTGGATCACCCCGGACTGGCGCAGCATCTCGTCGAGCGTGCGGCGCGGGGCGCGCGTCGAGCGGACCGCGTGACCGGGCGGCACGACCTGCCCAGAGCGCCCCGCGGTCACGACCACGACCGGCTTGACCGACGCCAGCCGTCGGGCGATGCGGGAGAACTTGCGGGGGTTCCCGATCGACTCGAGGTACAGGCACACGACCGACGTCTCGGGGTCGTCCTGCCAGAACTGCATGAGGTCGTTGCCCGAGACGTCCGCGCGGTGCCCGGCCGACACGAACGACGAGATGCCGATCCCGCGGCGCAGCGCCGTCGCCAGGAGAGTCACGGCCGTGGGCGCGGACTGGCAGAAGATCCCGATGCTGCCCGCGACCGGCTCGACCTCGGCGAGGCTCGCGTTGAGCCTGTGCCCCGCGTGCGTCGTCAGGAGCCCGTAGGTCGCGGGGCCGACCACGCGCATGCCCGCGGTGTGCGCGGTGCGCAGGAGGTCGCGCTGGAGCGCGAGCCCGTCGGGTCCGGTCTCGGCGAAGCCCGCGGAGAGCACGACGACGGCGCGCACCCCGAGGCGTTCGAGCTCGGCCGTCGCGGCGATCGCCTCGCGCGGGGGCAGCGCCAGCAGCGCGAGGTCCACGGGCCCGGGGACGTCCGCGATGCGGGCCCGGAAGCGGACCGGGGGCCCGGCGGCCTCGTCGTCGAGCTCCTCGACCAGCTCCTCGACGAGCTCGGCAGCCGCCGCGGCGTCGTGCAGGTGCCCGTGCGCGGAGCCGTGATCGTGATGGTGCGGCCCCTCCGGCTCCTCGACGTGGCTCGGACCCTCTCCGCCGTGCCGCTCCCCGCGGTGCTCGCCCGCGGTCTGGACCGGGAGCTCGGGGCTGCCGGGCGCGGTGAGGCCGACCACCTCGAACGTCCCGTCGCCCGGGTCACGGAGGGCGTTGGCGAGCACACGCTCGGCCAGGAGCCGCTCCGCGGTGCCGGGCGCCGCCGTCGGGCCGGGGCCCACGAGCAGGACCCGGCGGGCCGTGAGCAGGCCGTGCATGGACCGCGCCTCGGCGCGGTGCTCACGGTCCGCCATGACCTCGCGCGAGCGGTCCGTCGGGTCGAGGTCGACGCTCACCGCGACGATCCCGTCGTCGACGTGCTGGCTCACGACGTAACCGGCCTCCTGGAAGACCGCGAGCATCTTGCCGTTCTGCGGCAGCACCTCGGCACTGAACCTGCGCACGCCACGCTCGCGGGCCGCGGCCGCCAGGTGCTCCAGGAGGACCGACCCGAGGCCGCGCCCCTGCTCGGCGTCGGCGATGTTGAAGGCGACCTCGGCCTCGTGCGGGGCGACCTTGTCGAAGCGCGCGACGCCGATGATGTCCTCGCGCAGGTCCTGGCCCACCCGCTTGACCGCGACCAGAGCCACGCGCTCGGCGTGGTCGACGACCGTGAAGCGCTCGAGGTCCCGGTCCGAGAGCCGCTCGATGTTCGCGAAGAAGCGCAGGTACGTCGAGCGTTCGCTCTGGCCCATGTGGAAGCGCTGGAGCGCCGCGGCGTCGGAGGGCCGGATCGGACGCACGTGCGTCGTCGTGCCGTCGCGCAGCACGACGTCGGCCTCCCACTCGACCGGGTACTGGTCCGGCTGCGGCGCCGGGTCAGGGTCGGCCGGGACGTCGTGTCCGTTCACCCGCCCTAGGCTACTGGTCGGAGCGACGCTGGTCAGCGGCGCGCCCGGCGCGCGGGAGAATGAGGGCCCGGATGTCGGTGGGCCGCGCTACCGTTCGCCGACGAGCACTCGTGCCCGGCCGTCCGGCCCGCCGACCGCACCGCCGACCGCACCGAAGCACCCGACCCATCGACCCGCAGGAGCCCGACGACCCATGGCGCGCAGACCGTCCGCCTCGAAAGCCCCGCTCGACCCGAGCGAGGTCCACGAGAAGATCATCGACATCGACGTCACGACGGAGATGGAGGGGTCCTTCCTCGAGTACGCGTACTCGGTCATCTACGCCCGCGCGCTGCCGGACGCGCGCGACGGGCTCAAGCCCGTCCAGCGCCGCATCCTGTTCCAGATGTCCGACATGGGGCTGCGCCCGGAACGCGGGCACGTGAAGTCGGCGCGCGTCGTCGGCGAGGTCATGGGCAAGCTCCACCCCCACGGCGACACCGCGATCTACGACGCCCTGGTGCGCCTGGCCCAGCCGTTCTCGCTGCGCCTGCCGCTCGTCGACGGCCACGGGAACTTCGGGTCGCTCGACGACGGACCCGCCGCGCCGCGCTACACCGAGGCGCGCCTCGCGAGCGCCGCGATGGCCATGACGATCGGGCTCGACGAGGACGTCGTCGACTTCATCCCGAACTACGACAACAAGCTGACCCAGCCCGAGGTCCTGCCCTCCGCGATCCCGAACCTGCTCGTCAACGGCGCCGCGGGCATCGCGGTCGGCATGGCGACCAACATGGCCCCGCACAACCTGGTCGAGGTCGTCGCCGCGGCCCAGCACCTCATCACGCACCCGACCGCGGACCTCGACGCGCTCATGCGCTTCGTCCCCGGCCCGGACCTGCCGGGCGGCGGCAAGATCGTCGGCCTCGACGGCATCCGCGACGCCTACCGCACGGGGCGCGGCTCGTTCCGCACCCGGGCCACCGCGCGCATCGAGAACATCACGGCCAAGCGCAAGGGCATCGTCTTCACCGAGCTCCCCTACCTCGTGGGGCCGGAGAAGGTCATCGAGAAGATCGCCGAGGGCGTGAAGTCGAAGAAGCTCGTCGGCATCACCAACGCGACAGACCTGACGGACCGCGCGCACGGGCTGCGCCTCGTCGTCGAGATCAAGACGGGCTTCAACCCCGAGGCCGTGCTCGAACAGCTCTACAAGGTCACGCCGCTCGAGGACTCGTTCGGCATCAACAACGTCGCGCTCGTCGAGGGACAGCCCCGCACGCTCGGCCTGCGCGAGCTCCTCCAGGTGTGGGTCGACCACCGTATCGACGTCGTCCGTCGTCGCAGCTCCTACCGCCTCGCCAAGCGCAAGGAACGCCTGCACCTGGTCGAGGGCCTGCTGCTCGCGATCGTCGACATCGACGAGGTCATCCAGGTCATCCGGTCGAGCGACGACGCCGAGACGGCGCGCACCCGTCTGCGCGAGGTCTTCGACCTGTCCGAGCCGCAGGCCGAGTACATCCTCGAGCTGCGCCTGCGCCGCCTGACCAAGTTCTCGCGCCTCGAGCTCGAGAAGGAGCAGGAGGCGCTGCGCCTGGAGATCGCCCAGCTCGAGGAGATCCTCGGCGACGAGGCCAAGCTCCGCGCGGTCGTCTCCGCGGAGATGAAGGAGGTCGCGAAGGTCTACGGGACGCCGCGACGCACCATCCTGCTCGAGTCGGCGGGCGCGTCCCCCACGTCCGCGCAGGGCGTGCTGGGCACCATCTCGGCCGTCCCGCTCGAGGTCGAGGACACCCCGTGCTGGGCGCTGATGTCCGCGACTGGGCTCCTGGCCCGCACGGGCGACGCGACCGAGCCGGGCACCGGCGGCCGCCGCCACTCGCACGACGCCCTGAGCGGCGCCGTGCCGGCCAGCGTGCGCAGCGACGTCGGGCTCGTGACGAGCAAGGGCCGCATCGTGCGGCTCTCAGTGCTCGACCTGCCCGCCCTCCCGCCGACCGACGGCGCCCCGAGCCTGTCCGGCGGCGTGCCCCTGAGCGAGATCGTGAGCCTCGAGGCCGGCGAGAAGCCGCTGACGATCGTGTCCCTCGACCCCGACGCCCCCACGCTCGCGCTCGGCACCGCGGGCGGCGTCGTCAAGCGCGTCATCGCGGGCGACATGCCGACCAACAGGGACACCTGGGAGGTCATCTCGCTCAAGGAGGGCGACGCCGTGGTCGGCGCGGCCCCCGTGACCGAGGCGGACGAGCTCGTCTTCGTGAGCTCCGACGCGAGCCTGCTGCACTTCGACGCGTCGGCCGTACGCCCGCAGGGACGCAGCGCGGCGGGCATGGCGGGCATCAAGCTCGCCCCGGGCCAGCAGGTCACGTTCTTCGGCGTGATCGACGCCGCGAGCCGCGACCTCATGACGGTAGTGACCATCGCCGGCGCCTCCGACGCCCTGCCGGGCACGCAGGCAGGCTCGGGCAAGGTCACCCCGTACGAGCTCTACCCCGGCAAGGGCCGCGCGACGGGCGGCGTCCGCGCCCAGCGGTTCCTCAAGGGCGAGGACACGCTCATCTTCGCGTGGGTCGGCCGCGGTCCCGGCCGGGCCGTGGGGTCCGCGGGCCAGCCCGTCGAGCTGCCGCCCGTCGACCAGCGCCGCGACGGCTCGGGCGCACCGCTCGACGTCCCGATCACGGCGATCGGCGTGGGCTGTGCCTCCCGACGGGGTGACCGACGGTGGGTGCGCCGGGGTGCCCGGGTCGCCCCCACGGTCGTTCACGTTCCTGCCGGCTCTGCGCAGCAGGACCACGGCCCGCTCAGGCCGACGGTGCGCCCGCCGCTCCGCCTGCGACCGCCGGTGCCCCGCCGGCCGGGCCCGCAGCGGACGCGTCCTGCACGTCGCGGCGCAGGATCCCGACGACGAGCAGCGCCTGCCCTGCGAGATACGTGAGCATGACCCAGAAACCGGACGACAGCGGACCCGGGACCTCGAAGCCGGGCACGAACGCCCCGAGCGCGATGAGCGCGTCCGAGACGAGGAAGATCGCGCCGCCGACGCCCGCGACCCGGTTCACCCCGGTCGACAGCACCGCCATGACCGTCAGGCACACGCCGTAGACCATGACCGGGACGAGCAGAGCGCCCGCGTGCGGGGCGCACACCGCGACCAGGGCCCCGAGCGCGACCCCGTAGGGCACGAGCAGGAGCGGACGGCGCAGCAGGCTCTCCCCGCGTCGCGGCCAGAACGCGGCCGCGTACGCGAGCTGGGCGAGCAGGAAGAACCCGACCATGGTCAGGAAGGAGACGTCACCGCTCGACAGGTCGGGCGCGCTGTCGCCGAGCCACGAGAAGCCCAGCGCGACGAGCGTCCAGCGCACGAGGCGCGACCGTCGGGCGCCGGACGTCGCCGCCCACACGACCAGCGCGAGCAGCGGCATGACGAACCACTGCGTGACCTCGGCGAGCTGCTCGGCCCCGGCCAGGTGCGCCCCGAGGTGCACCGCCGAGAGCAGCAGGAACGCCCCGGCCGCGAGCGCCGCTGGGCGCCGCCGCAGGAAGGTGGACGGGACGGGGGCGTGCGAGACGCGCGAGATCGAGGCAACCACGGTGTTCCCTTTCGAGGCGAGGGCACCCGCGTCACGGGTGTCCCAGCAGCGCGGCACCGTTGCCGCGCTGAGCTGGGAACACGGTAGAGCCTCAGAGCTCGATCGAGTACATCCGTGAGCCGTCGGTCTTCTCGTAGCCGAGGCTCGCATAGAGACCGTGGGCGCCGGACGGGTTCTCGGTGTCGACGTCGAGCTCGGCGAAGTCGATGCCGCTCGCCCGGTAGGCGGCCATGCCCGCGCTGAGCAGGGCGACGGCGATCTTGCGCCCGCGGTAGGCGCGGCGCACGCCCAGGGTCTCGGTGTACCCGCTCGAGTAGCCCTGGACGGGCCAGTCCTGCTCGTAGCGCCCCGACAGCAGGTACCCGGCCACGACCGGCCCCCCGCCCGTGCTCCCGGCGGGAGCGACGCCGTCGGGCAGGCTGCCCTCGACGGGCGAGCCGTCCGAGGGTGCGGGCGAGTCGTCCACGACCAGGACGCTCCACTCGGGAGCGAACATGCTGCGCCCGTGCACCCAGGACTCCGGCGTCGCGGGCTCGCTGCCCCAGTGGTCGCGGAACGCGTCGTTGTGCGCGAGGCGCGTGGCCTCGTCGAGCTCGGGCGACCACGGCACGACGCGCAGCCCCTCGCCGAGGGTGACCTCGGGCACCGGGAGCGACAGGTCGCGCCGCAGGTTCGAGTAGAAGCGGTTCGCGGTGAACCCCGCGGCCTCGAACAGGCGGCACTCGAGCTCGTCGTCGTCCTGGGCATAGCCCGCGATGCGGGCGGGCAGCTCCTTGCCCGAGGCCGCGAGGAGCTGGCGGGCGCGCCCCGTGGACCAGGCGATGACCTGGCGGCCGACGCCCCGCCCCCGCCACTGCGGGTGCACGGCACCCTGGACGAACGCGCGCACGACCGTCGTGTCCCCGGGCCGTGTGTCGACCGACGCGTACGCGCGCGGCTCGCCGTCGGCGTCGATCCCGACCAGGGTGTCGCGGGGCAGGTCGCGCCAGTCGCCCTCGAAGATCTCCTCGGTCTCCTCGAGCGAGGTGCGGTACGGGTGCTTGTCGTGCTCCTCGACGGCCGCGATCAGGCCGAAGAGCGCCGGCGTGTCCTCGACCACCAGGGGCCGCCAGGTCAGCCCCTCGACGTGCGGGACGGGCACGACGTCGGGCGCGGCGACGCGCTCGGCGATCGGGGCGAGGGTCTGACGGACGGAGGGTGCTGGGCTCATGGGCACCACGCTAGGGTCGGGCGCCGGACGCGGCACCCTGTTTTTCCGGACGCCCCGGCCGCGCACGCTCCCCCGGCGTTACAGTTCCCCCCATGTCCCACGACGCCGCCGACGCCCGTTCCGCCGCCTTCGCCGAGGCCCTGCGCACCCGCGTCGTCGTGGCCGACGGCGCGATGGGCACCATGATCCAGGAGCAGGACCCGAGCCTGGACGACTACCAGCAGCTCGAGGGCTGCAACGAGATCCTCAACGTCTCGCGGCCCGACATCATCGCGGCCGTGCACGACGCGTACCTCGCGGTCGGCGTCGACTGCGTCGAGACCAACACGTTCGGCGCCAACTGGTCCAACCTGTCGGACTACGACATCGAGGACCGTATCCGCGAGCTGGCCGCGGCCGGCGCGCGCATCGCCCGGGAGCGGGCCGACGCCTGGTCGACCCCCGAGCAGCCGCGGTGGGTCCTGGGCTCCATGGGACCCGGCACCAAGCTCCCCAGCCTGGGGCACACGACGTACGCCAACCTGCGCGACACGTTCGCCGAGCAGGCCGCAGGACTGCTCGACGGCGGCGTCGACGCGATCCTCGTCGAGACGAGTCAGGACCTGCTCCAGGCCAAGGCCGCGGTCAACGGCTCGCGCGCCGCGATGCGCGACGTCGGGCGCTCGGTGCCGGTCATCGTGCAGGTCACGGTCGAGACCACGGGCACCATGCTCATGGGCTCCGAGATCGGTGCGGCCCTCACGACGCTGCAGTCGTTGGGCGTCGACGCGATCGGGCTGAACTGCGCGACGGGCCCGGCCGAGATGAGCGAGCACCTGCGCCACCTGGCCAAGCACGCCGAGATCCCCGTGACGTGCATGCCCAACGCCGGGCTACCGGTGCTGGGCGCCAACGGGGCCTCGTACCCCCTCACGCCGAGCGAGCTCGCGGCGGCGCACACCCAGTTCGTCACCGAGTTCGGCCTGGGCCTCGTGGGCGGCTGCTGCGGCACGACGCCCGAGCACCTGCGCCAGGTCGTCGAGGCCGTGCGCGCACGGCCCGTCGCGCCACGCAGCCCCGAGCGTGAGAACGGCGTCGCGAGCCTGTACTCGCACGTCGACTTCCACCAGGACTCGGCGTTCCTCGCGATCGGCGAGCGCACCAACGCCAACGGCTCCAAGGCGTTCCGCGACGCGATGCTCGCCGAGAACTGGGAGGAGTGCGTCCAGATCGCGCGGGCGCAGACGCGCGACGGCGCCCACCTGCTCGACGTCTGCATCGACTACGTGGGGCGCGACGGCGTCGCGGACGCCCGCGAGGTCGTCTCGCGTCTCGCGAGCGCGTCCACGCTCCCCCTCGTGATCGACTCGACCGAGCCGGCCGTCATCCAGGCAGGCCTCGAGCTCGTGGGCGGGCGCGCCGTCGTGAACTCGGTCAACTTCGAGGACGGCGACGGGCCCACCTCGCGCTTCGCACGCATCATGCCGCTCGTCACGGAGCACGGTGCCGCCGTCATCGCGCTCACGATCGACGAGGAGGGGCAGGCGCGCACGGCCGAGACCAAGGTCGCGATCGCCTCGCGCCTCATCGACACGCTCGTGGGCGAGTGGGGCGTGCGCCTCGACGACATCGTCGTCGACACCCTCACGTTCCCCATCGCGACGGGCCAGGAGGAGACGCGGCGCGACGCGATCGAGACCATCGAGGCGATCCGCGAGCTGGTCGCGCGCTACCCGGGCGTGCACACCACGCTCGGCGTCTCCAACGTGTCGTTCGGCCTCAACCCGGCCGCGCGCACCGTGCTCAACTCGGTGTTCCTGCACGAGGCCACGCAGGCCGGGCTCGACTCCGCGATCGTGCACGCCGCGAAGATCCTGCCGCTCGCCTCGATCCCCGACGACCAGCGCCAGGCCGCGCTCGACCTCGTGTGGGACAAGCGCGAGTACGACGCCGAGGGCAACCTCACGCACGACCCCCTGGCCCACCTGCTCGACCTCTTCTCCGGCGTCGACTCCGCGGCGCTCAAGGACGCGCGCGCCGCCGAGATGGCAGCGCTGCCCGTGGGCCCGCGCCTCGAGCGACGCATCGTCGACGGCGAGCGCAAGGGCCTCGAGGCCGACGTCGACGAGGCGCTCGCCTCCGGCATCAAGGCGCTCGACATCGTCAACGACCACCTCCTGGAGGGCATGAAGGTCGTCGGCGAGCTGTTCGGCAAGGGCGAGATGCAGCTCCCGTTCGTGCTGCAGTCCGCCGAGGTCATGAAGACCGCGGTCGCGCTGCTCGAACCGCACATGGAGAAGACCGACGAGGCGGGCAAGGGCACCATCGTCCTGGCGACCGTGCGCGGCGACGTCCACGACATCGGCAAGAACCTCGTCGACATCATCCTCACCAACAACGGGTACACGGTCGTCAACATCGGCATCAAGCAGTCGATCGGCGCCATGATCGACGCGGCCGAGGAGCACGACGCCGACGTGATCGGCATGTCGGGGCTCCTCGTGAAGTCGACCGTCGTCATGCGCGAGAACCTCGAGGAGCTCGCCACGCGCGGGCTCGCCTCCCGCTGGCCGGTCCTGCTCGGCGGCGCGGCCCTGACCCGCACCTACGTCGAGGACGACCTCGCCGGCATCTTCCCGGGCGAGGTCCGCTACGCCCGCGACGCGTTCGAAGGCCTGCGACTCATGGAACCGCTCGTCCGCGTGGCGCGGGGAGAGGCGCGCGACGCCGTCGGGCTGCCTCCCCTCAAGAAGCGCCGCCACGCGACCGTGACCGTGACGCAGACGCCCCTGGAGGACCTGCCCGCACGCTCCGACGTCGCCGCGGACAACCCCGTGCCCGCCCCGCCCTTCTGGGGCACGCGCATCGTCAAGGGCATCCAGCTCGCCGACTACGCCGCGTTCCTCGACGAGCGCGCCACCTTCATGGGGCAGTGGGGGCTCAAGCCGGGGCGGTCCTCCGATGCGGACGGCGCAGCCGGAGCCTCATACGAGGAGCTCGTCCAGACCGAAGGGCGCCCGCGCCTCAACGCGTGGCTCGAGCAGATCCGCACGGACGGCATCGTCGACCCGTCCGTGATCTACGGGTACTTCCCCGTGTGGTCGGAGGGCGACGACGTGGTCGTGGCGCACCACGGCCCCGGGCTCGCGGGCATCGGAGCGCCCGACGGCGGCTCGGGCGGTCCCGTGGGCGAGGAGCGGCTGCGCTTCACGTTCCCCCGGCAACGCCGCGACCGCCACCTGTGCCTCGCGGACTTCGTCAAGCCCCGCTCGTGGGTCGAGGAGACCGGGCGCTACGACGTCCTGCCCGTCCAGCTCGTGACCGTGGGCGACACGGTCGACGTGCACACCGCCAAGCTCTTCGCCGCGAACAAGTACCGCGAGTACATGGAGCTCCACGGGCTGTCCGTGCAGCTCACCGAAGCGCTCGCCGAGATGTGGCACTCCCGCGTCCGGTCCGAGCTCGGGTTCTCGGACGAAGACCCTGCTGACGTCCAGGGGATGTTCGACCTCGACTACCGCGGGGCGCGGTTCTCCCTCGGCTACCCCGCGTGCCCCGACATGGAGGACCGGCGCAAGGTCGTGGAACTGCTTCGGCCGGAGCGGGTGGGCGTGGTGCTCTCTGACGAGCTGCAGCTGCACCCGGAGCAGTCGACCGACGCGTTCGTGTTCCACCACGGGGAGGCGAAGTACTTCTCGGTCTAGTCTTGGCCGCGGAACATACGCCCAGGTCAGGGCGCACTCCGTGTCCACAGGCCTCGTGAGTCCTGATCGTGCGCATCGGCCCATGCGTCCCGGCGAGCGGACTTCGATGCCGGTGTGGCGCGCCAGACAAAGTCCTGCGTGCCCACACCTGTGGCTGCATTCAGGGCTGCACCCAGCCGACGTTCGAGAACAAGCGCCCGGCCGACGAGGTAGACCGACTACTGGCCGATGCGGTGATCGGCCTGGCGACGGAGTCCAGCCTCATGGTCGAGGTCGAGCGGGTGGTTGCCGAGCGTGATGCGGCGTGGGCAGGGGAGGCGGGGCCCTTTCGCGTCACCGGGTGAAATCTCCGATTCGGGTTGCGTTGCGCAGAATGAATGAAATCCTCTTCTCATCCGCTATGGCGCGAACTAGGAGGAATGTGGCAATGGTGCCCCTTGGACCGTCCGATGGCTCGAAAGACCCGCCTGGCCTCACCCGACGTGCAGCCCTGCAAGGCGCCGGGGTGTTAGCACTGGCAGCCGCAATGGGGGTGGCCACCGCCGCCCCGGCTGCCGCTGCCACAACAGACCAGTTCGTCACACTGTGCCTCGCGCAGGTCGGAAAGCGGTACGTCTTCGGGGCCGCCGGTCCGAACACCTTCGACTGCTCAGGCCTCATCTACTGGTCGCTAGGGCAGCTCGGAATTACCTCCCCGCGGCCCTCGGACAAAATCATCAACTTCACCCAGCCCATCTCAGTGAAGCAGGGCATCGCCACCCGCGGCGCACTGCTCTACTACGGCGTCTACGGCGACCGCCGGGCGCACATCGCCGTCTCGCTCGGCGACGGTCGCATCGTCGAAGCCGCGAACGAGAGGCTCGGCGTCCGAGTCCACAGCGCGTTCGGCTACGGCTGGACCCACGCCGGCGTCATCACCCAACTCACCTCCCCACCACCCCCCGCACCCGACCCGGTGCCCGACGTCCAGGAGGACGAAATGCTGCTCATCCGTGACAACTCCACCGGCGCCGTGATGCTCGTCATCGGCGGTGTTGGCAGCTCAGTCCTCGGCCCGGACTACGCCGCCTACCAAGCCGCCGGGATCCCCGTCGCAGGCGTGAGCGCCGACGGCTTCGCGATCGCCACACAGCGCTACCTCCAGCGCTGACGGGTCTCTCGACCCGAGAGCACCTGACCCGAGCACGACTAAGCCCCGCCCTCCCGGGCGAGTTCTAGCGGTCGTCGCAACACCCGAGCGATGGGCATGCGATGGGCTTCGAGATTCGTCAGGAGCGGCAGAGTGCTGGGCGGAGGCTGAGGTTGGAGAGGGCGGAATACTTCCGCCTCATGGACCTTGGTTACGCCAACGCTGAGGCGTGCGAGCGAGTAGGTATCAACCCTCGAACGGGCAGGGAGTGGCGCAACGGTCGTCCGGACGGGCGCAAGAGGCCCCCGGTGGCTCCTGTGCGTCGTGAACAGGAGCCACCTGGGGCCTCTCGCCATTTGTCCGAGATCGAGCGCGTGCACATCGCAGACCGCATCCGGGAGATGGCCTCGATCCGTGTAATCGCAGCGGAACTCGGGCGGAGCCCCTCGACGATCAGTCGAGAGGTCCGGCGCAACCGGTCACCCCTGCGAGGCTCGTCCTATGTCTACCGGCCCTACGCTGCTCAGCGTCGAGCCGAGGCACGGCGCCCGCGCCCCAAGCCCCGAAAGCTTGAGACGAACCCTGAGCTGCGCCACTTCGTCCGGTCGCATCTGGGCGTGTGGTGGAGCCCTGAGCAGATCAGCAAGACACTGGCTCGGCGCTTCTCGCACCGCCCGGAGATGAGGGTCTGCCACGAGACGATCTACCAGGCGATCTACCACGGCACAGACACCGACCTCACCAGGACCGCAGCCCTGGCCCTGCGGCGCCGGAGGACCTACCGCCGCCCGCAGCGACAGGCGACCTCACGCCGTCCCCGGTTCACCGGGACGATGCTCATGATTCGCGACCGACCCCACGAGGCCGAGGACAGGACGATCCCTGGACATTGGGAGGGGGACCTCATCATCGGCGCGAAGAACGCCTCTGCGATCGGCACGTTGGTCGAGCGCGCATCCCGGTTCACCATGCTCGTCCATCTGCCCGGCACACGCCGAACGGACCTGTTTCACCGTGAGCTCGCTGGCGCCGTCCAAGCACTGCCGCCGATTTTGCGTCGATCGTTGACCTGGGACCAGGGAAACGAGATGGCCACGCACCAGCTCTTCACTACCGCTTCGGGCATGCCCGTCTACTTCTGCGACCCTGCTAGTCCCTGGCAGCGGGGCACGAATGAGAACACGAACGGGCTCCTGCGTCAGTACTTCCCCAAGGGCACCGACCTTCGCCGATTCACATCCGCCGACCTCATCGCCGTCGCCGCCGAACTCAACACCCGGCCCCGCAAGACGCTGGGCTGGCAGACACCAGCCCAGCGTCTCCGCGAACTCATCACATCGCCGATGTGATGCCCCCTCACATCAGGCTAGGCATCAATGCCATAGCCAGGTTTAGCCACCGCCACTTTCACCGCTCGAGCGAAGACGGGTACCGAGATCTGGCCACCGTCATCGGCAGGCGCGTCCTCAAGTTCGCCAGCCAACCTCTGGAAGAACGCCTCTGCGGCGAAGGCGCTCCATACCTCAGGTGTGTCGTAGGCCGAGTCACGCAGGTCCCACAAGGCACCCACAAGCTCGTCCTTCGTGCGGGCCGCATCGAGCCTCTGCAGCGCAATCGAGAGTCCGTCCATGCGCCGATCGTAGAGCTGAGCGTCGGTCACATGACCTTCGATGCCTACCCCTACGATCGTGATGGGATACTGCGCTACACACACACCGTGTTGCGACGATCGCTAGAACTCGCCCCGTAGGAGGGCGGGGCTGTTCCTAGCGACCAGGTTCGTCGATCCGGATCTCCACGACGTCGGCAAACGGAAACGGCACACGGTGCAGTGCGGCTGCCACGGCGATCACTGGGTTCGCGTCCGTGATGCCCAACGGTACGGTCGGTGCCGAGACGCGTACATAGGGACCATGGTGCAGGTGCCAGTCGTAGGTGAACAGTCCACGCCGACTGCACTCGAAACAGTCGGAGTAGTTGCCGCTCAACCGATCCTGGGACCGCAGATCTACTGACTCTCCTCGAGGGTGCATGCACCTCAGCGAATCAACTCCCTGCTCCACCGCCGCACGCTCACCGAAGACAGCCAGAGGGATCGCTCCCGCCCCCGTGGTCGTGAACATCGCGATCAAGCCATCGCGATCGTGCCAGGAAGTCCCACGCGATCCCGTAGAGGTCTTCCCGACTACTGACGTCGCTCATGAACCCATTGTCTCAACTGTCCATAGGGAAACGCGTCCGAGGCGCATTGCCGGAGACGGTCCGGAAGCTCATCGCATCGGGCGACCTCAAAGCGTACCGACTCGGTGGCGATCGCGGCCCATGGCGCATCAGACCCGAGGCACTCCGTGCCTACCGCGAGCAGCAGGCCCGACGAGCCGCAGACCCGAGGGTACGCACACGGCCCACGCGCGGGCGAACATGGTCGTTGACCACACCACTGGCTACACCTGACCCAGTTCTCGTTGCAATACAGGAAATGCGTGGGGTTAGAACTGGAGGCGAAGTACTTCAGCATGTGCCAACGGCACAGGTGCGTAGGGGCGAACGCTGGCGTGGCAGGCGATCTGCCGCTCAGTGCCACTGCCACGTCTCGATGACCTGAGCGATGAGCTCGGCGCCGTTGTCATACGGGGTGACGATTCCGATCACGAAGAACTGGACCGTCTCCGTGCCCGGCGCGAACGGTGCGGGCGTGAACGCAGAGATGAACACCTTCGTCTGCGTCGTGCTACTGATCCCTTCGACCCGGGTGATGTTCGCCGGGACACCGTCGAGGGTGGCCGCTTCGCGCAAGCTGATGACCTCTCCGTTCTAGGCGAAGTACGAATCCGCGACCGCGTCGACGGCTCCGTCGACGTCGGTCCCGACCATCCAGGAGTCGGACGTCGAGACGCGCACCGGTTCGACGCTCACCTGTCCGTAGATCGCACCGACGCCCGTCGGCACCACCGTGCCCTCCCTGACCTCGCCCCAGAGCTCGAGGGCGCCTGCGCACCGGCGCTCCTCGTCGGCCGAGATGTTGTTCACAAAGGTCTGCGGACCCTCGTAGGACCCCAGGAGCCTCCACCGAGGACGACGACCACCACAGAGCTCCTGCGCGAGGCGGGGGCGGTGCCGTACGCGGCACCTGGTGTCGAGGGCCTCGCCCCGATGACTTCTCCCCCGCCCCCCGGTCTACCCCCATGACCCTGCCACCGACCAACCGGAGCACATCATGGGATCGATCGAGATCGAGCTGTTCACGACCCTGGACCTCGTCGGGCAGGCGCCCGGCGGCCCCGACGAGGACCCGATCGGGTTCCCGTTCGGCGGTTGGCAGGCTCCCCTGCTGGACGACGTCGCCGGGGAGCAGGTCGCCGCCGCCTACGAGGGCACCGACGCTTTGCTGCTCGGCCGCCGCACGTACGACATCTTCGCCGCCTACTGGCCCCACCAGGAGGGCGGTCAGGACGACGACTTCGCCGCCCTCTTCAACCGCATCCCCAAGTACGTCGCCTCGCGGGGCAAGCCGGATCTCTCCTGGTCCGGGTCGACGCAGCTCGGCCACGACCTCGTGGCCGCAGTTCGCGAGATCCGCGACCGGCACGAGCACGTCAAGGTCGTCGGCAGCCTGGGTCTGGTGCAGACGCTCCTGCGCGAGAAGCTCTTCGACCGCCTCGACCTGTGGGTGCACCCCATCGTCCTCGGCGTCGGGAAGTCGGTGTTCGACGGCGGCGCCGTGCCCACCAACCTCACCCTCCTCGAACCGCCCGTCGCCAGCCCTGCGGGCACCGTGCTGCTGCGTTACGGTCTAGCCGACGGCACGCCCTCGACGGGCGACATGGCGGCCGCAGACCGCGGTGTCGACCGCCAGGCCGAGAACACCTGAGACGGGACCAGACATGGCGATCCAGCGACTCGACAACGTCGGCATCGTCGTCGACGACCTCGACGCGGCAGTGGCGTTCTTCGTCGAGCTCGGGATGGAGCTCGAAAGCAGGGCACCGATCGAGGGCGCCTGGGCGGGGCACGTCGTCGGGCTCGACGGGATGCGGTCGGAGATCGCGATGATGCGCGTGCCCGACGGTCCTGGCCGGCTCGAGCTCAGCACGTACCACTCCCCTGCGGCCGTGGACGTCGGCCTGGGCAGTGCACCGTCGAACACCCTGGGCCTGCACCGCGTGATGTTCGCGGTCGACGACATCGACGACACGGTCGAACGGCTGCGTGGGCACGGGGCCACGCTCGTCGGCGAGATCGTGCGGTACGAGGACGCCTACCGGCTCTGCTACCTCCGCGGGCCGGAAGGGATCGTCGTCGCGCTGGCTGAAGAGCTCGGGTGACCACCTGGGCTCGTGGTCCTTCGTTGCCCGACGACGTCACCCTCGCCGCCGGAGCACGTCACCGTCGGCGGCAGGCACGGCCGGGGAGGGCGCACCCCGGAATTCGCCTGACGTGACCGCCGTCACCTTCGTAGACTGCGGGGCATGGCATCCCGCATCAGTGAGCTCGTCCTCGACTGCGCCGACCCCGAGCTGCTCGCGCGGTTCTGGAGCGGAGTCCTCGGCTACGTCGAGCTCGGACGGGAGGAGGGGGCGATCGAGATCGGCCCGGCCGACGTCGGGTTCGGCGGCCTCCAGCCGACCATCATCCTGAGCCCCAGCAACGACCCGAAGACGGCCAAGCTCCCCCTGCACATCGACATCAACGCGGTCGACCGGGACCAGGACGCCGAGCTCGAACGCCTGCTGGCCCTGGGCGCACGTCGCGCGGACGTCGGGCAGACGGGTGACGAGTCGTGGCACGTCCTCGCCGACCCCGAGGGGAACGAGTTCTGCCTCCTGCGCAAGCGTCTGAACCCCTGACGCCGAGGTAGACCCGTGTGTGCGAGGTAGACCTCCCGGAGACCTACCTCGCACACACGAGTCTACCTCGGCGAACGTGAGCAGAGGCAGGGGCTCATGCCGCCTGCGGGACGGCCACGAGTCCCCGCGAGCGCTCGAGCCGCTCGACGAGCAGCGTCCCCGCAGCCACGACCGGCAGGAGCACGAGGTTCCCGACCAGCATGGTCCGCAGGAACGGCAGGCCGGCGACGTAGCTCGCCACGAGCCCGTCGACGCCTGCCGGGAACCAGACGCCGCGCCCCTGGAACCAGACACCGAAGTTGGTCCAGAGGAAGAACCACAGCGACCCGCCTACGCCCAGCCCGGCCGCTGCGCCGACGCGGCCCCACCCGGAGGTGTTGCGGGTCAGGAGCGCCGCGAGCCCGATGACGAGCCACGCGCTCCACGTGAACAGCGCGATCGACGTGTTGCCGAGCACCAGGTCGGACACGACGGCGACGAGCAGCGGGGCCAGGAACGCCAGGCGGTGCCGCACGAGCACCGCGGCCGCGAACGCGGCGGACGTCACGAGCTCGAGGTTCGGCGGGGCGCCGATCTCCTCGCGCACGAGGCGGAACACCACGGCGAGCGCCACGACCGCGACCGCGATCGCGGGGCGCCACCAACGCGTCAGGAGGTGAACTTCTCGAGCTTCCACGTGATCTCGTCTCCCGTCTCCGTCACGAGCGACCCGGCACCGACCTGGGCCATCTCACCGTTGACGTACAGCGCCCAGAACTCGCCGGCCGGGTCCGCGGCGACGCCGCCGATGCCCGTCACGAACGCCATGTCGCCCTCGCCCTGGACGGTCGCGCTCGGGTCGGCAGCGAGCAGCAGCTCGAGCGCCGTCTTCCCGGCGACGCCCTCGTAGGAGAGCTCGGAGTCGTCAGCAGCGTCGTCAGCGCCGTCGGTCGAGTCGTCGGAGGCGTCGGACGCGTCGTCGTCAGCGGCGACCGACGAGGACGCCGAGGTGTCGTCCGCCGGTGCGTCGTCGGCCGCACCGCAACCGGCCAGGAGGCCGACGGCGAGCAGGAGCGACGTGAGGGCGGTCAGCGAGCGTGCCGGGGTGGCACGGAGAGTCTGGGGGTTCACACCGTGAAGTCTACGAACGAGCCGGTGACCGGGCGGCCGGTGCCCAGCAGACGGGACGTCACGCGTCGATCCGCGCCCGGTCCAGGCCCGCCGCCCCAGCGATGATGAAGTCCTTGCGCGGCGCGACGTCCGAGCCCATGAGGAGCTCGAACACGCGCTCGGCGGCCTCGGCGTGCTCTGCGGTGACGCGGCGCAGCGTGCGGTGGCGCGGGTCCATGGTGGTCTCCGCGAGCTGGTCGGCGTCCATCTCCCCCAGACCCTTGTAGCGCTGGATGTCCTCCTTGTAGCGTTTGCCCGACTTGTCGAGCTTCTTGAGGACGTCGCGCAGCTCGCCCTCGGAGTACGTGTAGATGTACTCGTTCTTGCGCGAGCCCGCGCCGATGACCTCGACGCGGTGCAGGGGCGGCACTGCCGCGTAGACCCGGCCCGCGTCCACGAGGGGGCGCATGTACCGGAAGAAGAGCGTGAGCAGGAGCGTGCGGATGTGCGCACCGTCGACGTCGGCGTCCGTCATGAGCACGACCTTGCCGTAGCGCGCGCCCTCGAGGTCGAACGAGCGCCCCGAGCCCGCGCCGATGACCTGGATGATCGCGGCGCACTCGGCGTTGCGGAGCATGTCCGTGACCGAGGCCTTCTGGACGTTGAGGATCTTCCCGCGGATGGGCAGGAGGGCCTGGAAGTCGGAGCTGCGCGCGAGCTTCGCGGTGCCGAGCGCCGAGTCGCCCTCGACGATGAAGAGCTCGCTGCGCTCGACGTCGTCGCTGCGGCAGTCCGCGAGCTTGGACGGTAGCGACGAGGTCTCGAGCGCGTTCTTGCGGCGCGAGATCTCCTTCTGCTTGCGCGCGGTGATGCGCGCGCGCATCTCGGCGACGACCTTGTCGAGGAGCAGGGAGGCCTGCGTCTTCTCGTCGCGCTTGGTCGAGGTCAGCATGGCGCCGAGCTGCTGCTCGATGACGCGGGCCACGATCGCACGCACGGGGGCCGTGCCGAGGACCTCCTTGGTCTGGCCCTCGAACTGCGGCTCGGCCAGGCGCACCGTCAGCACTGCCGTGAGGCCCGCGAGGACGTCGTCCTTCTCGATGCGCTCCGACGCGTCCTTGGTGGAGACCTTGAGGCGGCGGGCGTTGGTCTCGACGCCCTTGCGCAGGATCTTGAGCAGCCCCGCCTCGAAGCCCGCGAGGTGCGAGCCGCCCTTGGGCGTCGAGATGATGTTGACGAACGTCCGCAGCTCGGTGTCGTAGCCGGTGCCCCAGCGCAGCGCGACGTCGACCTCGCAGTCACGCGTGACTTCCTGCGGGGTCAGGTGCCCGCGGTCGTCGAGGACGGGCACGGTCTCCTTGAACGTCCCCGAGCCCGTCAGGTGCCACGTCGCGGTGACGGCCGGGTCGGGGGCGAGGAAGTCGACGAAGTCGACCGTGCCGCCCGAGTGCTGGAAGCTCTCCTCGACCGGTCCGTCGGCGCCCGGGGTGCCGGCCAGGCCGCGCTCGTCGCGCAGCGTGATCTTGAGCCCGGGCACGAGGAACGTCGTCTGGCGCGCGCGCGTCACGAGCTCGTCGTAGGAGAACACGGCGGTCTTGGGGAAGACCTGGCGGTCGGCCCAGTAGCGCACGCGTGTGCCGGTCTTTCCACGGGGTGCCTTGCCGACCACGGCCAGCTCGGAGCGCTCGACGAACGGCGTGAACGCCGCGTCGGGGTCCGGCCCGGTCTTGGGGTCGGCGAAGACGCCGGGCTCGCCCCGGTGGAACGTCATGCGGTAGGTCTTGGAGCCGCGGTCCACCTCGACGTCCAGGCGTGAGGACAGGGCGTTGACGACCGACGCACCCACGCCGTGCAGGCCGCCCGATGCCGTGTACGAGCCGCCGCCGAACTTGCCGCCCGCGTGCAGCTTGGTGAAGACGACCTCGACACCGCTGAGCCCCGTCTTGGGCTCGATGTCCACGGGGATGCCTCGCCCGTTGTCCTTGACGGTCACGGAGGTGTCGGCGTGCAGCACGACCTCGATCGCGTCGCAGTTGCCCGCGAGAGCCTCGTCGACCGAGTTGTCGATGATCTCCCACAGGCAGTGCATGAGTCCGCGCGAGTCGGTCGACCCGATGTACATGCCGGGTCGCTTGCGGACGGCCTCCAGGCCTTCGAGGACGGAGAGGTGCCGCGCGGTGTAGCTGGACTCAGAAGTGGTCGTCACGAAGGGAAAGCCTAGACGCTGCCACCCACAGGATCGGTCAGCCTGGCCGCACCGGGCCGGACCTCCACACGATCCCGACGTATTCCCGGAACCGCGCGGCTACGCGGGTAGCGAACCCGGGCCTTTTCGGTACGAGGAATGCGCCCCGAGGTGATTACATGGTCACGTGACTGCTACGACGACTCCATCGCTGACCGTGGCCGACCGTTGCGACCGCTGCGGCGCTCAGGCCTACGTGCGCGTGACCATGCCCAGTGGGGAGCTGCTCTTCTGCGCCCACCACGCACGCGCGCACGCCGCTGCTTTCGCAGACATCGCCACGCACGTCCAGGACGAGACCGACCGCCTGCTCGCAGAGCACGGCGCCCGCTGACAAGACCCGGCGCGCACTCGTAGCGCGCCGCACTCCTGAACCCCGACCGGTGCTCGTCACCGGCCGGGGTTCTTTCGTCCCCGCCTCTCCGCGGCGAGACGCATCACGGAACCGGTGCGCCGCCCGTCGGGCGGGCGACGCCGCACACCCGACACCGCGACCCCCTCGCGTCGCATCGCCACCGCTCCCCTGCCCGACGACGCCGCGCAGCCCGCGACCCACGTCGCCATCGAGCGCCGACTTCAGGGAGACGACAGAGGCCCGCACCCCGTCGGGGTGCGGGCCTCTGGCCGTGGCAGAGCGGACCGGTCAGTCCAGGTAGTCGCGCAGGACCTGCGAGCGGCTCGGGTGACGCAGCTTCGACATGGTCTTGGACTCGATCTGACGGATGCGCTCACGCGTCACGCCGTAGACCTTGCCGATCTCGTCGAGCGTCTTGGGCTGCCCGTCGCTCAGGCCGAAGCGCATCGAGACCACGCCGGCCTCACGCTCGGAGAGCGTGTCGAGGACCTGGTGCAGCTGCTCCTGGAGCAGCGTGAAGCTCACGGCGTCCGCGGGGACGACGGCTTCGGAGTCCTCGATGAGGTCACCGAACTCGCTGTCACCGTCCTCACCGAGCGGCGTGTGCAGCGAGATGGGCTCGCGGCCGTACTTCTGGACCTCGACGACCTTCTCCGGGGTCATGTCGAGCTCCTTGGCGAGCTCCTCCGGGGTGGGCTCGCGGCCCAGGTCCTGGAGCATCTGGCGCTGCACGCGGGCCAGCTTGTTGATGACCTCGACCATGTGCACCGGGATACGGATGGTGCGGGCCTGGTCGGCCATGGCACGCGTGATGGCCTGACGGATCCACCACGTCGCGTACGTCGAGAACTTGTAGCCCTTGGTGTAGTCGAACTTCTCGACCGCACGGATCAGACCGAGGTTGCCCTCCTGGATCAGGTCCAGGAACAGCATGCCGCGACCCGTGTAGCGCTTGGCGAGCGAGACGACCAGACGCAGGTTGGCCTCGAGCAGGTGGTTCTTCGCCCGGCGCCCGTCCGAGGAGATCCACTCGAGCTCACGACGCAGCTTGGGCTCGAACGTGTCGCCCGACCCCAGACGCTCCTCGGCGAACAGGCCGGCCTCGATGCGCTTGGCGAGCTCGACCTCCTGCTCGGCGTTCAGCAGCGCGACCTTGCCGATCTGCTTGAGGTAGTCCTTGACCGGGTCCGCGGTGGCGCCCGCGGTCACGACCTGCTGGGCCGGGGCGTCGTCGTCGTCCGCGTCGGAGTACACGAAGCCGCGCGACTCGTCGGGCTCCTCGCCCGGCTTGGCCGCGGGGGCTGCGGTCTCGGTCTCCTCGTCGGACTCGACCAGGTCCTCGACCACGACCTCGTCGGTGTCCTCGTCGTCCTTGGCGCCGCGCTTCTTGCGCGTGGCGGCGGCCTTGGGAGCAGCGGTCTTGGCGGTCGCGGCGCGCTTGCGGGTCGCGGGAGCCTTGGCGGCAGGTGCGGCGTCCTCGGCGGAAGCCGCCTCGGGGGCGTCGACCGTCTCGGTGGCCGCCGCGGTGCGCGTCGTCGTGACGGCGCTCGCTCGCGGGGTCGTCGCCTTCTTGGTCGCGGGCTTCACGGCTCGCGACGTCGTCGTGGAACGCGACGAGGTGGCCGCGGCGACCTTCGTCGCGACGGGGATCTCGACCTCGACACCGGCACCGGCCAGTGCACGGAGCACGGCCTTCAGTCGCTTGGGGTCGCCGATCGTCGCGCTCTCGCAGGCGTTGCGGAAGCTCTCGGCGTCGACCCGACCGTTCTCACTCCCCTTGCGCAGGAGCTCCTGCAGGGCGGGGTGTTCGAACTCGTGCGGGAGAGCGGGGTTCTGTGAAGAGGGCGCCACAAACCGACCTTTCGGCAATCACTGGAGGGGCGTGCCCGGGAGATCGGAGGACTCTCGGATCATGAGCGGACACCTATATTGTACCGGCCGATCCGTCAACGGTCGCCGGGGAAGAAGTTCCGACACGGGTGAGTCGCCGCCGACGGGCCTGCACACGTCCACTCCGCTGGATGTCGTCCCCTGGTCAACGCCTCGTCCGCGCCGAAGATTCCCTCCGCTGGGGGTCGCGTCACACCACGCGGCCCTCACCACGCCGCCGTCGACGCACACCGGGACAGACCGGGACACACCGCCCGGCCGGGTCGCGGCCGGACCGCTCCCGCTTCTCGGTCAGCGCTCGGCGGTTCTCCTGTCCACGCCATGCCTCTGTGGTGCGTCCACGGTCAGGTCGGCCGCTCCTCGCCGGCCCTTCGTGTCAGGACCGGTCTGGCTTGACCGCGAGGACGGGGCAGGGGGCGTCGAGCAGGATGCGCTGCGCGTTGGAGCCGAGGATGAGCTTGCCGACGGGGCTGCGCCGCCGCAGGCCGATCACGATGAGCTCGGCCTGGTTCGTCTCGGCCGTGCCGACGAGATCCTCTGCGACCTCGCCCGTGCCCGCGACGACCCGGTGCTCCAGGCCCGCGGCGTCGAGAGGGGCGATGATCCGGGCGATGTCCTCGCTCCGCTCGCCGGCCTGCTCGGGAGTCGTGTGCCCGCCCTTGTCGCTCACGACCACCAGGAGCTCGCTCCGACGGGCGATCGCCTCGCCGACCGCGGTCGCGAGCGCCTCGCGCCCCTCGGGGGTGGACAGGTAACCGACAACGACTGTCATGGGATTCCTCCGTCATGCCTGGGCATGCCTGCTGGCGCGCGTGGAGCGGGTGGCGCTCGGGCCGCGATCCGGGACCACCCCGGCACGTGCGACGGTACCGGAACCGCCCCTGATCCTCACGTCGCCCGCCCCGCGCGACCCTGCTGCCGAGCCCATCCCGGCGCGAGCCCCGCGTCGAGCGCCCGCTCGAGAAGGAGCGCCAGCTGGTAGGACGGGTCCGCGTCGAGCGCCGCCGCGAGCCTGTCGGTCGCGAGCACGCCGTCGCCGTCCCACCACGCGAGGAGCGACAGGAGCGTCAGGGCGGGCGCCTGCGCCCCGCGCCGCCCGGCCCCTGCGACCGCCTCGAGGACCTCACGGGCGCACCGCGCCCGAAGGGGGTCGGGCGGCAGCCCCGAGTCGGGGTCCACGACGGCCGCGAGCGCCGCCGCGGTCCCCGTCCCGACCTGTTCGTCCGCGACCGCCGTGGCGGTGAGCGCGGCGAGCTCGTCGTTGCCGGCGACGAACGAGAGCAGCACCGCGTCCCGCACGGGGACGCTCTCGAGCGCGACCTCGAGGCGTCCGAGGACGGTGGCCGGCACGGCGGCGGGGAGCGGGGCCCGAGCACCCTCCTCGATGCTGCGGTGCGCCTGCTCGACCACCCCGGTCGCGGCACGCCAGGCGGCGAGACCTTCCTGTCGCCACGCCGTGAGCCCTTCGTGGTCGTGCGTGGCCTGCGCGGCGTCCCGCCGGGCCCGCCAACGGTTCGCGGCCCGGGAGGCCTTGCGGCGGAGCACGGCGTCGAGCACCGGTATCGACGTGGCCTGCGCCCGGCTCGGCGCGACGGTGGCCCCGGCGAGGACCATGTGCGCGCCCACCTCGGTCGCCTCGAGGTCCGCGAGCGGGCGCCCTCCGGGAGGGCAGCACGTCTCGTCCTGGCAGTCGGCGCCGTGGTAGCCCGTCGCAGAGACGACCCAGACCTCGGGCTCGCCGAGATGGCCCTCGGCGGCCTCGGTCCAGTGCTCGACGGCGGCACGCTCGCGAGCGGCGGGCGCCCCGCCTGCGCGCAGGTCGACGTCGGCGTAGAGCACGAGGACCGCGCGGGCGGCGCCGTCCGAGGAGAGGTGCGACACGAGTGTGCGCGCCACCTGGGGTCCGTGCTCGAGGTCGGCCAGGTCGTCGAGGTCCACGCGTGCGACGAGCCCGACCCGGCCGCGGGACGTGCGCAGGCTGACCAGGACGCCGCTGTCCTGCGGGCGGTAGCCGAGGCGGAAGGGGATGTACGCGAGGAGCTCTCGTGGCCCGCGGGCCCGGATCGTCGTTGTCATGCGGCCCATCCCAGCGCCGTCGCAGCGCGTGCGGGGACGGGACGGCGGTCCTGTGGACGGCGGGATGGACTGTGGTCGGGCTCCGTGCCGCGCACTGACTACGGTGTGGGGGTGCGTCGCTCTTCACCTTTCCCCGAGGCTTTCCCCGGGACACCGTCCGGTCGCCGCCGTCCGGCACCGGTCCTCGTCGTCTCGGTCTGCCTCCTGGCCGGTGCGCTGGCGGGCTGCACGACCCCCGCCGACCGGCCGGAACCCGGCCCCGGGGCCGAAGCTCCCTCCTCGGACGACGGAGCCCTCCCTGTCGACGGGGTTCCCGGTCCCGAGGCGTCGATGCCGACGTTCGACGACTCCTCGGTCGCCGGGTCCCTCGTCGCCGGCTTCCCTGCCGACGTCGTCCCCGTCCCGCCGGACGCAGACGTCCTGGCGAGCTCGGCGACCGACGTCGAGGGCGTCCCGCTTCGCCAGGTGACGCTGAACCTCTCCTCCCCCGGGACCGTCCAGGAGGTCCTGGACTTCTACACCACGTCGATGACGGCCGCGGGGTTCGCAGCCCTGCCCGGGAGCGTCCCCGGCGGTCTCAGCGGCCAGGCGGCCTTCAACCGGGCGACGCCCGACGGGGCGACCGAGACGCTGTCCGTCGGGGTCCTCGACACGACCGACGCCCGCCTGGTCACGATCAGCGGCCAGGTCCTCCCGCCCGCGTGACCTAGGCTGCCCTCATGCCTGCCGACGCCACCGCGCCCGCTCCGTCCCTGCCGGTCGACCGTGAGAACCTCCGCCCCGACGTGGACGCCGCGCTCGGCGCCTTCCTCGAGGACCAACGGGTCCGTCTCGCCGCCATCAGCGAGGACGCCGCGCCGCTGGCCGAGGCGACCGCCGCCCTCCTCACGGGAGGCAAGCGCCTGCGTGCCGCGTTCTGCTACTGGTCCTGGCGTGCCCACGGCGGACACGTCGACGACGGGCGGCGGACAGCCGCCGTGCGTACGGGTGCGGCGCTCGAGCTGTTCCAGGCCGCAGCCCTGTTCCACGACGACGTCATGGACAACTCGGACACCCGCCGCGGCCGCCCGGCGGCACACCGCGCGTTCGCGAGCCACCACCGCGCGGCCGGCTGGTCGGGCAGCGACGTGCAGTACGGCTCGTCGAGCGCGATCCTGCTCGGCGACCTGTGCCTCATCGCGAGCCAGGCCGAGATCCGCAGGGGGCTCGTCGACATTCCCGAGGACGTCGCGCTGCGCACGCGCACGCTGTTCGACGACATGCAGACCGAGGTGACCGTCGGCCAGTACCTCGACGTGCTGGCCCAGGCCGTGCCGTGGGGCACGGACCTCGACGCCGACGAGGCCCGGGCGCGCGCCGTGATCCGCTCGAAGTCCGCCCGGTACAGCGTCGAGCACCCCCTCGCGCTCGGTGCGGCGCTCGCCGGAGCCCCGGAGGAGGCCCTCGCTGCCGTCCCGTCGTACGGTCTGCCGCTCGGCGAGGCGTTCCAGCTCCGCGACGACGTGCTGGGGGTCTACGGCGACCCGTCCGTCACGGGCAAGCCTGCGGGCGACGACCTGCGCGAGGGCAAGCGCACGGTCCTCGTGTCCCGGGCCCTGCGCACCGCGACCCCGACGCAGAGCGCGTTCCTCCTGGATTCCCTCGGGAACCCCGACCTGGACCAGGACGCGGTCGAGAACCTGCGGGGGCTGCTGGTCGAGACGGGGGCCGTGGACGCGGTCGAGCAGCTCATCGCGGACCTCACGGACGAGGCCTTCACCGCGCTCGACGCGGCGGGCCTGGCCTCACCCGGCACGGAGATGGTCGCGGAGCTCGCGCGCGCCGCGGTCCAGCGCTCGGCCTGACCGGCACGGCGCCCCGGTGGGGGGCCGCGCCCGTCAGTGCGGAGACGGTGTCAGAGCAGCGCCTGAGCGACGCGCCGCACCTCTGCCTTGCGTCCGGCGCGCAGCGCGGCCATGGGCGTGGACCCGAGCGCCTCGTCGGGCGAGAAGAGCCACTCCAGGATCTCGACGTCCGAGTACCCGAAGTCGGTGAGCAGGGCGATCGTGCCCTGGAGCGACATGAGGACCACCTGGCGGCCCTCGTCGGGGTTCTCGGGGGCGGGCTTGGCATTGGCCGGGTTGGCCAGGTGCGCCGGGACGACGAACGCCGCGGGGATCTGGAACGAGGAGCGCTCGCCGCGCTTGACGCCGACCACACGCCTGTCCTGGGCGATCTTGCGGGCCTGGGTCATGTCGGTGCCGAGCACCTCGGCGAGGTCGGGAAGGGTCAGCCACTCGGTCACGAGCTGCTCGAGGTCAGTCACGGAAGTCACGGGTCAAGCGTACGTGGCGCGCGAGCTCGCGCCCGCCGGGCACCGTCACGATCCGTCCGCACGACCCGCACGCGGTCCGGGCACGACCTCACCGGTTCCGCGCTCCGGGACGCCTAGACTTCCGACGTGGCAACTGTGACGTCTGATCCGTTCGTTGGCCGCCTGGTCGACGGGCGGTACCACGTCGTGTCCAGGATCGCCCGGGGCGGCATGGCGACCGTGTACCTCGCGGTGGACCGGCGCCTCGACCGCGAGGTCGCGCTCAAGGTCATGCACCCGCACCTCGCGGAGGGCACCGACGGCGGCGAGTTCGTCGCGCGCTTCCGGCGCGAGGCACGCGCCGCGGCGCGCCTGGCCCACCCCGGGGTGGTCGCCGTGTTCGACCAGGGGGTCGACGGCGAGACCAGCTACCTGACCATGGAGTACGTGCCCGGCACGAACCTCCGCCACGTCCTGCAGGACGAGGGCTCGCTCAGCGTGGGGCGGACGCTCGACCTGCTCGAGGAGATCCTGGACGCGCTCGCCGCGGCCCACCGCAAGGGTCTGGTCCATCGTGACGTCAAGCCGGAGAACGTCCTCCTCGACGAGTCGGGGCGGGTCAAGGTCGCGGACTTCGGTCTCGCCCGCGCCGTGAGCGAGGGCGCGTCGACCGCGACGAGCACCATCCTCGGCACCGTGGCATACCTCGGACCCGAGCTCATCACGTCGGGACGTTGCGACGCGCGCACCGACGTGTACTCCGTGGGGGTGCTCGCGTACGAGATGCTCACCGGGCGCCACCCCTTCACGGGCGAGACTCCCCTGCAGGTCGCCTTCCAGCACGTCAACTCCGACGTCCCGGCACCGTCCGACGTCGAGCCCTGGATCCCCGCCGAGGTCGACGTCCTCGTGTGCGCGCTCGCCGCCCGGTCGCCCGAGGACCGGCCGGTCGACGCGTCGGCGGCCCTCGCGCTGGTCCGCCAGACCCGGCAGGCTCTCGACCCCGCCGCCCTCGAGGGGCGCTCGTCGCACCCGACCCGTACCGCGGCGGCGTCGGGTGCGGAGCCCGCCCCCAGCACCGGCTCGCCCGACACGGCCGTGCTCGGGGTCGCGACCGCCGCCCTCGCGGGAGCGCTCGCCAGGCCCGGTGACACGCCGTCGGGCACCACCGGGACACCGGCCCCGCCGACGGCCCCGGACTCGACCCCTACGACCGCACTCCCGGGCCTGTGGGCGACCCGCGGCGAGGGCGCCACCCAGCCCACCGATCGCGCCGGCACGCAGCACACCCTGGCGCTCGACCGCGCCACGGTCGCCGCGCCCGGCTCCGAGGACGGCCCGGAGGACGAGGTGCTCCGTCGCGCGGGGCGTCGCCGCCGCGCCTGGTGGTGGGGCCTCGCGATCGTCGTGCTGCTCGCAGGTGCCCTCACCGGTGCCTCCTGGTGGTTCCTCAGCGGCCCGGGCGCCTACACCATCGTGCCCGGCGGCCTGGTCGGTGCCCCACAGGCCGGGGCCGAGCAGACCCTCGCCGCGGTCGACCTGCGCAGCGACGTGACCGAGGCCTACGACGACACCTTCGCCGCCGGGACGGTCATCTCGACCGATCCTGGTGCGGGAGAGAAGGTCCGCAAGGACGGCGAGGTGCACCTCCTGGTCTCGCTCGGCGTCAAGATGATCGAGATCCCCACCGGGCTGGTCGGCAAGCCCGCAGAGGAGGCCACCGAGGCGCTGAAGGACGCCGGCTTCACGGTCGGGGACCCCGTCGAGGCCTACAGCGACACCGTCCCTGCCGGGACCGTGGTCAGCGTCTCCGAGGCCGAGGGCACCTCGGTGCCGCACTCGACGGTCCCCGTGCTGACGGTCTCGCAGGGCCCCGCCCCGGTGACGATCCCGCAGGTCGTGGGCCTCGGGAAGGACGCCGCGCTCACGGCCCTCACGGACCTGGGGCTGGACCCGAGCTCGACCGACGACTACTCCGAGACGGTCGCCGCGGGCCTCGTCATCAGCCAGACCCCGGAGAACGGCACGGAGGGGCACCGGGGCGACAAGGTCGCGCTCGTCGTCTCGCTCGGCCCGCCGCTCGTCGAGATCCCGAACACCTACGGCCGCAACGTCACCGAGGCCGAGAAGATGCTCAAGGACGCCGGGTTCGCGGTCGAGATCCGGCACCCCCAGGGCATCAGCCCGCTCAACATCGTCTACGCGCAGGACCCGGCGGGAGGCGCGGGCAAGACCGCGCCCAAGGGGTCGACGATCGTCATCAACGTCTTCTGACCGGTCTCGCGAGATTGAGGGCCCGCGCAACAGCCCCTCGCGCACGGCACCACGACGCAGCCCGACGGCGGCGCCCCAGCGGGGGCGCCGCCGTCGGGCTGCGTGGGGTCGGGCCGGGCCCGCGGGCGGGCGACGGCTCAGCGGGCCTGGAGCATCTCCGCGACCTGGAACGCCATCTCGAGCGACTGCTGGTGGTTCAGGCGCGGGTCCACGAGGGTCTCGTAGCGCAGGGCCAGGCCCGCGTCGTCGATCTCCTCGCTGCCACCCAGCACCTCGGTCACGTCGTCACCGGTGAGCTCGACGTGCAGGCCCCCTGGCACCGTGCCCAGCGCGCGGTGGACCTCGAAGAAGCCCCGGACCTCGTCCAGGACGTCCTCGAGCCGGCGCGTCTTGTAGCCGCTGTCGGACGTGATGGTGTTGCCGTGCATGGGGTCCGTGACCCAGGTGACGGGTGCGCCGGACTCCCGCACGGCCTCCACGAGCGCGGGCAGCGCGTCACGGATCTTGCCCGCCCCCATGCGCGTGATGAACGTCAGCCGACCGGGGACGGCGTCCGGGTTGAGCTTGTCGATGAGGCGCAGCGCGTCGTCGGGAGCCGTGGTCGGGCCGAGCTTGACCCCGATCGGGTTGGCCACGCGCGACAGGAAGTCGACGTGCGCGCCGTCGAGCTGGCGCGTGCGCTCCCCGATCCACAGGAAGTGGCCCGAGGTGTCGTAGGCGTCGCCCGAGCGCGAGTCGATGCGCGTGAGCGAACGCTCGTAGTCGAGGATGAGCGCCTCGTGGCTCACGAAGAACTCCACGGTGCGCAGCGCGTCGAAGTCGACGCCGCAGGCCTTCATGAAGCGGATCGCGCGGTCGATCTCCGCCGCCGTGCTCTCGTAGCGCGCGTAGGCCGGGTTCCGCATGAAGCCGCGGTTCCACTCGTGCACCTGGCGCAGGTCGGCGAACCCGCCGCCCGTGAACGCGCGCACCACGTTGAGGGTGGCCGACGAGATCCGGTACGCCTGCATCAGGCGCTCGGGGTCCGGGACCCGGTCCTCGGGCGTGAACGCGTGACCGTTGACCATGTCGCCCCGGTACGCGGGCAGCGTCACGCCGTCGCGCGTCTCGTCGTTCGAGCTGCGCGGCTTGGCGTACTGCCCTGCGAGCCGCCCCATCTTCACGACGGGCATGCTCGCGCCGTGCGTGAGGATCACGGCCATCTGCAGGATGGTGCGCACCTTGTTGCGGATGCGCAGGGCGTTCGCGTCCGCGAACGTCTCGGCGCAGTCGCCGCCCTGCAGGAGGAAGGCCTCGCCCCGGCCCGCGGCGGCGAGCCGCGAGCGCAGGGTGTCGGCCTCGGTGGGGACCACGAGCGGCGCGGAGGCCGCGAGCCGCGCGGACACGTCCGCGAGGGCCGCGGCGTCGGGCCACGTGGGTTGCTGCTGCGCGACGAGGGAACGGAACGCGTCCAGTCCCTGGCTGATCTCCGCGCCGGTCGTGGTCGCCATCAGCGGATCAGTGCTCCGCGGGTGCAGCCGGCACGAGCGGCTGGCCGATCTCGTCCAGCAGCTCGCCGAACCACTGCTGCGAGACGTCGAACGCCTTGCCACCGGCGATGCGCGGGAACTCGATCGCGCGCAGGCGGTCGCCGTTCTCCTCGTCGTGCCCGATCACGCCCGACTCGCCCTTGAACGCGCAGTCGACCGCGAGGTCCGTCATCGACTTGATGAGGCGCAGGTCCTCGGCGTTCGCAGCAGCGGCGCGCGAGTAGTAGCCCGACTTCTGGACCATGGTCTTCTCGGCGCCCAGCTTCTCCGCGAACTGCTTGGCGAACCAGGCACCCGGGTTGATGGTGTCGAGCTTGACGTGGCCGAACGGGTCGCGCTCGACCGTCTCGCCCGACGCCTCGAGCTGCGCGACGATCTCGTTCATGCCGGCGCCCTCGGACAGGAAGATGTTGACGTTGCCGACCTCGTCCATGACGGTGCGCAGGCGCGCGGCCTCGGCCTCGATGTCGAGCGCGAGCTCGGGCACGAACACCGCGTGGATGTCCCAGCGTTCCTTGGTCAGGCCGATGCCCGGGACCCACTCCTGCGTGTCGAGCCACTTGCGGTACTCGGCGGCCGAGGCGGCGGTCAGCCAGCCGCAGTGGCGGCCCATGACCTCGTGCACGATCAGCATGCGCGGACCGGAGCGGTGCTCACCGATGATGTTGCGCGCGAACCCGGCGGCCTCCTCGGCGGCGGTCCACGCACCGAGGGACTGACGGATCGGGATCACGTCGTTGTCGATCGTCTTGGGCAGGCCCACGACCGTTAGCTCGTAGTCGTTCTCGTGGAGGTAGGCCGCGAGGTCTGCCGCCGTGGTGTTCGTGTCGTCGCCACCGATGGTGTGCAGGACGTCGACGCCGTCGGCCTTGAGCTGCTCGGCCGCGACCTGCAGCGGGTCCTGGCCCTCCTGGACGAGGCCGCGCTTGACGCAGTCCTTCGCGTTGGTGAGCTTGACGCGCGAGTTGCCGATCGGCGAGCCGCCGAAGCGGTGCAGGACGCCCGCCTTCTTGCGGGTCTCCGCGTCCACGACGATCTTGGTGCCGGTCAGCAGGCCGTGGTAGCCGTGCTGGTAGGCGATGATCTCGACCTCGGGGGCGAGCTCGGTGTAGCGCTCGATCAGGCCACCGACGGCGGAGGACAGGCACGGGGCGAAACCACCGGCCGTCAGGAGTGCGACGCGACGGACCTGCCGACGATCAGACATAGCAAAGGAGCCTCTCGTTGAAGGATGCCGCCGTGCCTGCGTCGCTCGACGCTGGGGATCACCCGGGGCAGCGGGACGGCCTGCTCCCTCAGTCTACTGACGGTGCGGGCTCCTCCTGCGGCGGTTCCGGAACCTGGACGTCCGGGACCGGCCTGCCACCGGGAGCCGCGGGTGAGGCCGGAGGTGTGGTAGCGGCGGGGCCGGTGGCGAGGCGCGCCTTGGCCGTCGCGGCGTAGATGTCGACGTACTCCTGGCCCGACAGGCTCATGATCGCGTACATGATCTCGTCCGCGACCGAGCGCAGGATGAAGCGGTCGTTCTCCATGCCCTTGTAGCGGCTGAAGTCGAGCGGCTCGCCGATCACGATCCCGATGCGCATGGGCTTGGGGATGACCTTGCCGATGGGCTGGGCGATGTTGGTGCCGATCATCGCGACGGGGACCACGGGCGCGCCGGACTCGAGCGCGAGCCGCGCGACGCCCGTCTTGCCGCGGTACAGACGCCCGTCAGGGCTCCGGGTGCCTTCCGGGTAGATCCCGAACAGCTCGCCGTCGCCGAGGACCCTCAGGCCCGTGGTGAGCGCCGCCTCGCTGGCCTTGCCGCCTGCTCGGTCCACCGGGATGGTCCCCACGCCGCGCATGAAGCCGGCCGTCAGGCGCCCTTTGATCCCCTTGCCCGTGAAGTAGTCGGACTTGCCGAGGAACTGCACCTTGCGGTTCAGCACGAGAGGAAGGATGAACGAGTCGATGACCGCGAGGTGGTTGCTCGCGAGGATCGCGCCGCCCTCGTCGGGCACGTTCTCGACGCCGCGCGTCCACGGACGGTAGAGCAGCCGGAGCAGGGGGCCGACCATCACCTGCTTCATGAACCAGTAGAACAACGTTCCTCCTTGGTGGCCCTCGCGAACACGAGGCGCTCTTCCGACTCTAGAGTGAACCCCATGGCCGCACCGAATGCAGGACCGCAGGGTGAGAACGACGGGAAGGACGACGCGATCGACCCGACCGACCCCGGATCGACCGACGCATCGAGCACGCCCCACGACGACCTTCCCGACGTCGAGGCCCGCTGGGCCGACATCGTCGCGGACCTCTCCGACGTGTCCGCGGCCGCGGAGAGCGCCGCCGGCACCGACCGCCCGACGCCCGCCGGCCCGCGCGACCTGCACGAGACCTTCCCCGTCGCGCCCTGGGTCCAGGCCCCGGGCCCCCGGGACTGGCCGACGACGCCCGAGGTCGAGGACCTCGAGGACGCCGAGAGCCACTTCACTCCCCCGGACCCCGAGATCGGCATGGGACGCGACCCGCTCATGACCATGGCCTGGGGCCTGGTCGCGGGCATCCCGGTCCTCCTGCTCGTCGGCATGGTCGTGCTCCGGCCCTTCCCGACGATCGTCGCGCAGGTCGCGGGCGGGCTGTTCCTCGCAGGGCTGGCCGTGCTCCTCTGGCGCATGCCGCACCGCCGCGAGGACGACCACGCGGGACCGGGCGCCGTCGTCTGAGGGCGCGCTGCGCCGTCGGGCCCGGGCCGTGGCCGGCGCGGGCGCCACGCTGCACCCTGCCCGACGGCGGTGCTCCCCGGGGAGCGCCTGCTCCCTCGCGCGCGACGCGGCCCCGGCCTCACGCGGAAGCCGGGGCCGTGCAGGTCACTAGCTGCGGGCGAGGTCGGCCGCGCCGACGATGCCGGCCTCGTTGCCCTGCTGGGCGAGGTCGATCTGCGCCTCGGGGCGGTGGCCGCGTGCCGAGAGCTGGTCCGCGAAGGCCTTGCGGACCGGCTGGAGCAGCAGGTCGCCCGCCGCACCCACGCCCCCGCCGATGACGATGAGCTCGGGGTCGAGCAGCGCCGTGACCGACGCGGCCCCCTCGCCGATCCAGCGGCCCAGGGTCGCGAGCAGCTCGATCGCGAGCTCGTCGCCCGCCTGCGCGGCCTGCGTGATCTGGGGACCGTTGAGCTTGGACGGGTCGCCGCCCGCGAGCTCGAGGAGGGCGCCGGCACGGTCGGGCTGGGCGATGAGCGCGGCCTGGCCGTCGCGCACGAGAGCGCTCCCGGAGGCGTACTGCTCCCAGCAGCCCTCGTGGCCGCAGCCGCAGTAGTGACCGCCGGGCACGACGCGCATGTGGCCGACCTCGGCCGCCACGCCCCAGCGCCCGCGCACGAGCTTGCGGTCGACGATGATCGCGCCGCCCAGCCCCGTGCCGACCGTGAGCATGAGCATGTCGGTGGCGTCGCGGCCCGCGCCGAACGCGAACTCGGCCCAGCCCGCCGCGTTGGCGTCGTTCTCGACGACGATCTTGACGTCGTCGTCGCCGATGAGCGTGCGGACCTTGTCGGCCAGCGGGTACTCGCGCCACGCGATGTTGGGGGCGAAGAGGACAGACGAGCGGTCAGGGCTCACGAAGCCGGCCGCGGCCAGGCCCATGGCCTCGACCTGGAACTCCTTGGACAGCTCCGCGTAGACGTCCGCGACCGCCGCGTCGATGCTCGCGACGTCGTCGGGCTCGGTGTCGCGACGCGTCTGCGCAAGGATCGTGCCGTTCTCGTCGACCACACCCGCGGCGATCTTCGTTCCGCCGATGTCGACTCCGATGGCATGCATGTCAGGTCCTCACTCACGTAGCGGTCTGGAACTCCCGATGAGAACACCAGCCGGTAACGGTTGTGCACCGCCTCGGCATCGGTTCTGCGTACGTCCGTCGGCTCCGAAGTCCGGTCGCTCCCGGTCTTCGCCCAGGTACGGCCTGAAATCTTGCGCAACAGCGCACAGCACCATGAAGAGTACCGACTCGGAGGCGGTCAACGACACTTGCGACCTGTGGGTACTGTTCTCACACCGTCGACTTCTGCCACTGGAGCCAGCATGGACGAGTTCAGCGCACCGCGCATCATCGATGTCGATCCTCTCGACAACCTCAACGACCTCTTCGCGACCCGCGTCGCCGCCGGGCCAGACCTCCCCATGATCGAGGTCAAGAGCGGGCCGGGCGCCCCCTGGAAGACCCTCTCGGCACGGGAGGTCGACACCGACGTCGTCTCCGTCGCCAAGGGCCTCGTCGCACTGGGCATCGAGCCCGGCGACCACGTCGGCATCATGTCCCGCACCCGCTACGAGTGGACGCTGCTCGACTGGGCCGCGTGGGCCGCGGGAGCCGTGCCCGTGCCGTTGTACGAGACCTCGAGCGCCGAGCAGGTCCAGTGGATCCTCTCGGACGCGGCGGTCAAGCTGCTCGTCGTCGAGTCCGCCGCGAACGCCGCGACCGTCGCCGAGGTCCGCGAGCAGGCCCCCGAGCTCCGCGACGTGTTCGTGATCGACGACGGCGGGATCGCCGCGCTCAAGGCGGCGGGCAAGGACGTCAGCGACGACGAGATCGCCCGCCGCCGCGGCCTCGCGAACCTCACCGACGTTGCGACCATCATCTACACCTCGGGCACCACCGGCCGTCCCAAGGGGGCCGAGCTCACGCACGAGAACTTCTACTCGCTGACCGTCAACGCCGTCGAGGCGCTGCCCGAGGTCTTCGCCGAGGCCAACGGCCGGACGCTGCTCTTCATGCCGCTCGCGCACGTGTTCGCGCGCTTCATCGGGGTGCTCGTCGTCGCGGGCGGCACGGTGCTCGGCCACACCCCGGACACCAAGACCCTCCTCGAGGACCTGGGCGAGTTCAAGCCGACGTACATCCTCTCGGTGCCCCGCGTGTTCGAGAAGGTCTACAACTCCTCGGAGCAGAAGGCCGCCGCGGGCGGCAAGGTCAAGATCTTCCACTGGGCCGCCGCGACCGCGATCGCCTGGTCCCGTGCGCTCGACGACCCCAAGGGGCCGGGTCTCGGCCTCAAGGTCCAGCACAAGGTCGCCGACGCGCTCGTCTACAAGAAGCTGCGCGCGGCGCTCGGTGGCCAGACCAAGTGGGCCGTCTCGGGCGGCGCACCGCTCGGCGAGCGCCTTGGCCACTTCTACCGCGGCATCGGCGTGCGCATCCTCGAGGGCTACGGCCTGACCGAGTCCACGGCCCCGACGTCGGTCAACCGCCCCACGGCGACCAAGATCGGGACGGTCGGGCCCCAGCTCCCCGGCTGCGGCGCGAGGATCGCGGAGGACGGCGAGATCCTCCTCCAGGGACACCACGTCTTCCGTGGCTACCACAACAACCCGCAGGCCACGGCCGACGCGTTCGTCGACGGCTGGTTCCGCACGGGCGACCTGGGCTCGCTCGACGAGGACGGCTTCCTGCGCATCACCGGGCGCAAGAAGGAGATCATCGTGACCGCGGGCGGCAAGAACGTCGCCCCGGCCGTGCTCGAGGACCGCATCCGCGCGCACGCGCTCGTGAGCCAGTGCGTGGTCGTCGGCGACGGCCAGCCGTTCATCGGCGCCCTCGTGACGCTCGACCCCGAGGGCCTGCCAGGCTGGCTCGCGATGCACGGCAAGGAGCCCATGAGCGTCGACGCCGCCGCGCTCGACGTGGACGTCCTCGCGGCGCTCGACACCGCGGTGGACCGCGCCAACAAGGCCGTCTCGCGCGCCGAGTCGATCCGCAAGTTCACCATCCTGGCGACGGACTTCACGGTCGAGAACGGCTACCTGACGCCGTCGCTCAAGGTCAAGCGCAACGTCGTCCTCAAGGACTTCTCGGTCGAGGTCGACGCGATCTACTCGGGCGTGCCTGCGCAGTGACCTGACGCGACCTGAGACGCCGGAACGACGGGCACGACGGCCGGTCCCCCACCAGGGGGCCGGCCGTCGTCGCCTCTCGACCCGCCCGCCGAGGGTGACGCACCCGCCCGCCGAGGGTGACGACCCGCCGACTCGTCAGAGCCGCGCGAGCCGCCCGACGAGGGCCGGCGAGCCGATGGCGACCGCCCCCATGGCCTGGACGTCGTCGGCCACCTCGCGGTCGCTCGTGACGACCGCCACGGGCCGGCCCTCGGGCTCCGCGGCGACCAGGCGCCGGATCAGGTGGTCGGCGATCTCCCCCGACGAGAACAGGACCCGCACCCCGCGCGTGCTCGCGGGCGGCATGTGCCCCAGCTCCTGGCCGTCGAAGCAGCACGTGACCTCGGCGCCCGTGCGCGACGCGATGCGCACGAGCCCGTCGACGAGGCGGCGCCTCTGCTGCGCGAGCGTGAGCGTGCCGAAGCCTGTCTTGCTGACGTTGTACCCGTCGACGATCAGGTGCATCTGGGGCACGGCGAGCACGTCGTCGAGCAGCGCCGGGTCGTCGCCTGCGCGACCGCGCGAGCCCGGTCGCGTCGTGCCGCCCGTGCCGTGACCTGCGGCGTCGACCTCGACGGGTGCCACGGTGTCGCCCGGCCGCAGCGTGGTCGGCGGGATCCCGAGCTCCCGGCGGAGACCCACCGCCGCGTCGACGACCGTCTCCAGCAGCAGTCGCGCCCGCGCGTTGGCGAGCTCGGCCCCGGTGTGCGTGAGGGTGCGCGCCTCGTCGCGGGCAGCGTGGGCGCGTTCGAGCGCGACCGCGGCCTCGCGCCGCTCGGCGGCGGCCTGGGTGGCGAGCGCCTCGGCGGCCTGCGTCCGCGCGTCAGCCTCCGCGCGGGCCGCGCGCGCCTCGGAACGGGCCCGGTCGGCGTCCGATCGCAGCTTGCGCTCGGTGCGGCGCAGGCTCGCGACCTCGGCACGGGCCTCCTCGAGCGCGGAGCGGTCGGCGGCCGCGGCCAGCCTGGCCGCGTCGAGCTCGGCAAGGGCCTTGTCGCGCTCGATGACGGCCCGTCCGGCCTCCTGGGCCCGGCGCTGCTCCTGCTCGCGCTCCTGGGTGTCCTGGAGCGCTCGGTCGAGGTGGGCCACCCAGTCGTCCGGACGCAGCAGGAACGCGCCGACGGCCAGGTCCACGGCGCGCCCCGCCCTGTCGGGGACGGCCTGGGCCACGGGGGCAGCTCCCCCGTCCTGCCCGACGGCGCCGCTCCCCTCGGGGGCGGACGTGCGGTCGGGTGCGGGGCCGGGCGCCGGAGGGGGCACCTCGCGCACGGTCGGCGTCGCGCTCGCCGGCTCCGTGGGGGCGGCCAGGGGCTCGGCCACCACATCGACGGAGACGGCGCCCGAGCCGGGGGCCCTCTCGTCGTCGCCCGGCCCGTCCGACGCGCCGGGGCCGGTCGTCGCGGTGGTCGCGGCGCCGTCGGGCACGAGCTCGCGCGCCTCCCGCGGGTGCGCGGTGCTCCACGTGGCCGCGACCGCGGACCGGAACGACGGGCTCGTCTCGAGCGCCTGCCAGAGCGGGACCGCGCCGGACGCGGCGCGCCGACGCGGCGCGAACGTCCTGACGCGGCGCAGCGCCGCCGGGACCGTCGCGGGGTCCCACGCGCCGAGGGTGCGCGCGGCCAGCTCGAGGAGCTGGGTGCGGACCTCGGGCGGGACGGGCGGACGTGCGACGTCACCCTCGGGAGACGACCCCGCGGACGCACCCGGGATCTCGGCCGAGCGCGGCGCAGCGTCCTTGTTGTCCCGACTCGTCCCATCCATGGGTCAACACTACGGGCGAACGGGGCGTCGGGTCCTGACGGCGCGGCGCGGGCGTGCGCCACGTCCCGCACGGCCGCCACCGACCGTGTCGGTGCCCCCGGGTACGTTCGGGCCCATGCCGTCCCCGACCGCCGCAGCCTCGGCCGCTCCCCCGCAGCTCTCGGTCCGTTCGTTCACCCCCGACGCCATCCCCGGGAGCATGCCCGTCCAGCTCGGCCTCGACGAGCTGGGCACCCCGTTGCAGGACGTCACGTTCGTCGTGGTCGACCTCGAGACGACCGGGGGCTCGCCCGCCTCGGCGGGCATCACCGAGATCGGCGCCGTCAAGGTCCGCGGAGGCGAGGTCCTCGGCGAGTTCCAGACCCTCGTCAACCCCGGCACGCCCGTCCCGGCGTTCATCGCCCGCCTGACCGGGATCAGCACCGCGATGGTCGCGACCGCACCCCGGATCGAGGCCGTGCTGCCCTCGTTCCTCGAGTTCTCCCGGGGTGCGGTCCTGGTCGCGCACAACGCGCCGTTCGACATCGGGTTCCTCAAGGCGGCCGCGCGCGGCGCGGGCTACGACTGGCCCGGCAACCAGGTCCTCGACACGGTCCCCCTCGCCCGGCGCGTCGTGACGCGCGACGAGGCCCCCAACCACAAGCTCTCGACGCTCGCCGCGCTCTTCCACGCGGCCGTGACCCCCGAGCACCGGGCGCTGGCCGACGCGCGCGCCACGGTCGACGTCCTGCACGCGCTGCTCGAACGGCTCGCCCCGTTCGGCATCACGCACCTCGAGGACCTCGCGACCGCGACCGACCCGGTCCCGCCCGACGTGCGGCGCAAGCGCACCCTCGCCGACGGCCTCCCGGACGCACCGGGCGTCTACCTGTTCCGCGGTCCGGGCGAGGAGGTCCTCTACGTGGGGACGTCGACCTCGATCCGCCGCCGGGTCCGCAGCTACTTCACGGCCGCCGAGAAGCGCAGCCGCATGACCGAGATGGTGCGCATCGCGCACGCCGTCACGCCCGTCGTGTGCGCGACCGTGCTCGAGGCCCAGGTCCGCGAGCTGCGGCTCATCGCCGAGCACTCGCCCCGCTACAACCGTCGCTCCAAGTTCCCCGAGCGCATGAGCTGGGTGCGCCTGACGCGCGAGCACCACCCGCGGCTCTCGATCGTCCAGGACGTCAAGCCCGACGCCGCGCACATCGGCCCCTACTCGTCGCGCAGACAGGCCCAGCAGGCGATCGACGCGATGCACGACGCGCTGCCCCTGCGCCAGTGCACGCCGCGCCTGCCGCTGCTGCCCGCCCCGGGGGCCAGCGCGTGCGCCCTCGCCGAGATGGGGCGGTGCGGGGCGCCCTGCACGACGAGGCAGGAACCGGACGGATACCCCGCCGTCGTAGGGCGCGCACGGCGGACGCTGCTCGCGGACCCGAGCGACGTCGTCGACCCCCTGACCGCGCGGATCGCCGCGCTCGCCGCCGACGAACGCTACGAGCAGGCCGCCGAGGTCACCGCGCGCCTCGAGGCGTTCCTGCTCGGGGCCGGCCGCGCGCAACGGCTCGGGCCGCTCGCGGAGTGCGCCGAGCTCGTCGCCGCCAAGCCCCTCGAGCGGGGCGGGTGGGAGATCGTCGTCGTGCGGCACGCGCGCCTCGCGGCGACCGGGGTCTCGGCGCCGGGTGCCGCCCCCTGGCCGACCATCGAGGCGCTCGTCGCGACGGCCGAGGACGTCGCGCCGCCCGTCGCCCCTGCACCCGCGTGCCACCCGCACGAGGCCGAGCTCGTCCTCGGCTGGCTGGAGCAGCCCGGCGTCCGGCTGGTCGACGTGACCCACCCGCTCGCCTGGCCCGTCCGCTCCGCACGCGCCTTCGCGGACCGCGACCGCACCGCGCAGCGCGTCGCCCAGCACGTCGAGGCTAGATTGGACCCCGGCTCGTCGAACGACGGGCCCCGCGCCTCGGACCCGACGGAGGACCCATGCTGACCGCGATCGTGCTGATCGACACCGAACCGAACCTCATCCCCGAGGTGGCCTCGCAGGTCGCCTCGCTCCGCGGTGTCAGCGAGGTCTACTCGGTCACCGGGAAGGCCGACCTCGTGGCCATGGTCCGCGTCAAGGAGCACGACGACCTGGCCGACGTGATCGCCGACCGCGTCAGCAAGATCGAGGGCGTGCTGCGCACCGAGACCTTCATCGCGTTCCGCGCGTACTCCGACGTCGACCTCGAGCAGGCGTTCGCCCTGGGGCTCGACGACTGACCCACGCACGAGGGCGGGGTGCGGGCGGGCCTCCCGCCCCCACCCCGCCCTCGTCGTCATCCCCTGTCGTCACCGCGTCGAGGCGGCGACCCAACGCTCCAGGACGCCCGCTGCCGCGCCCGAGTCGACGCTCGTCGCCGCGTGCACCATGCCCGCGCGCAGACGCTCGACGAGGGTCCCCTCGGCGGTGCCGGGCAGGCTCGCGTCCGCGACGAGCGCGGCCGCGGCGTTGAGCAGCACGGTCTCCCGCACCGGCCCGGTCTCGCCCGCCAGCACGCGACGCGCGACCTCGGCGTTGAACGACGCGTCGGCCCCGCGCAGGTCCTCGACCGAGATCCGCTGCAGGCCCAGCTCGGCCGCCGCGTCGAGCGACCGGGTCGTGACGGAGCCGTTACGCACCTCCCAGACGGTCGAGGTACCGGTCGCCGCGAGCTCGTCGAGGCCGTCGTCCCCGCGGAACACGAGGGCCGAGGTCCCGCGCGACGCGAAGACGCCGGCCACGAGCGGGGCCATGCGCGCGTCGGCGACCCCGACGGCGGTCGCGGGGGGCTGGGCCGGATTCGTGAGGGGCCCGAGGAAGTTGAACGCCGTCGGGATCCCGAGCTCCTTGCGCGCGACCGCCGAGTGCCGGAACGAGGGGTGGAAGACCTGCGCGAAGCAGAACGTGATGCCGACCTCCTCGACCAGCTGCGTGACCCGCTCCGGGGACTGGTCGAGGCGGATGCCCAGGACCTCGAGCACGTCGGCCGAGCCCGACGACGACGACGCGGCGCGGTTCCCGTGCTTGACGACGCGCACGCCCGTCCCGGCGATCACGACAGCGGCCATGGTCGAGACGTTGACCGTGTGCGCACGGTCGCCGCCCGTCCCGACGATGTCCACCGTCGGGCCCTGCACCGTGAACCGGGTCGCGTGGGCCAGCATCGCGTCGGCCAGGCCGCGCAGCTCGCCCACGGTCTCGCCCTTGGACCGCAGCGCGACGAGGAACGCCGCGAGCCGGACGGGGCTGACCTCGCCCGACAGGACCATGCCCATGGCCCACGCCGTCAGCTCCGGGCTCAGCTCGCGCCCCGCGATGAGCTCCGAGAGGAGACCCGGCCACGACGGCGCCGTCTGCTCAGGCACCAGGGAGGTGCCCTGGGGTGCGAGGACGGACGGGACGGTTGCCGGAGTGCCCGGTGTCGTGGTCACGGGATCTGCCCTTCATGAGGTCATTCGATCAGCGAGACGATCGCTCGCTGCAGCTCGATCGCGTCGAACGGCCGGGGGACGGCCTCGTCGGCGAGCGACCACGATGCTAGCCAACCGTCCTGCGGCCTGCCGGTGAGGACCAGAACCGGAGGACACCGGAAGATCTCGTTCTTGAGCTGGCGGCACAGGCCCATGCCCCCGGCCTTGTCGGCCTCGCCGTCGAGCACGAGCAGGTCCCACCCGCCCGCGTCGGCAGCGGCCACGACCGCGGTGGAGGTCGCGACCTCCTTCCAGACGATGTCGGGTGCTCCGGCCCGGACACGACGCCCGACGGCGAGGCGCACCTGCTCCCGCACCGTCACGTCGTCGCTGTAGAGCAGGATGTGCGGCGCGCGCGCGGCCTGGACCGGACCGACCTCGGACAGCGTGTCCTGCTCCGGGTGGGTGGTCGTCAGGTCGCTCGTCGTCGACGTCATCGTCGCCTCCTTCTGGGTCGGGTCTCGTCCGGTTCCCGGTCGAGCCTGCGTGCCTGCCGGTCGTCCGGTGGGAGACCACCGCGATCGCCGAGCCGGAGGCACAGCACTCCTGGGAATCTTGGCACGTCGCAGGCCCGGACGACATCCTCGCGCGCCGGGACGGACGCGGGCGTTCCAGGCCGTGGTCACGACCCCCGAAATCCCGCCGTTTCATGGCACTTCACCGTGATCCGTCATGAAGTGCAGGGCTTGGTGGGAGAATCTGGAGAGTTTGTGAGATTCGCCGCGCGCCACCCCCCGATCCAGTGGTCCAAATCGCTCCGCGGTCGGCCATAATGGCTGATGTGTCGACCGCAACGGCTGCCCCCCACGCCCACCAGCACGTGAGCGTCAACCGACCGAACCCTGTCTCGGTCGGGACGATCGTGTGGCTGGCCAGCGAGCTCATGTTCTTCGCTGGACTGTTCGCTATGTACTTCACCGCTCGATCGGTGATACCCGCCGAGGAGTGGGCTTCTCAGACCGAGAAGCTCAACATCCCCTTCGCCGTGATCAACACGTCGATCCTGGTGCTGTCCTCCGTGACGTGCCAGCTGGGTGTCCTCGCGGCGGAGCGTTTCCAGCCCGTCCGCACCGGATCGATCTTCCAGGTCAACCGGTGGGGGATGAACGAGTGGATCACGCTCACGTACCTCATGGGTGCGTTCTTCATCGGCGGTCAGGTCTACGAGTACGCCGAGCTCGTGCACGAGGGACTCACCATCTCGTCGCACCCCTACGGCTCGGTCTTCTTCCTGGCCACGGGCTTCCACGGACTCCACGTCGTGGGTGGTCTGATCGCCTTCCTGTTCCTTCTCGGTCGGTCCTTCGCCGCCAAGAACTTCGGGCACCACGAGGCCACCACCGGCATCGTGACGTCCTACTACTGGCACTTCGTCGACGTCGTGTGGATCGCACTCTTCTTCGTGATCTACATCCTCCGCTGACGCGGTGACGCCCGCGGCACCGATGCCCGGACAACCACATCTGCCCCCTGCACCCCCCACTTGCGAGACGAGGATCATTTCGTGAAGGCACTCGCCGCCCGCAGGCACCACCGCTTCGCACCGGTCGTGCTGCTGCTGCTGGCGCTGCTGGTCACCGGCGGCGTCTACGCCGCCCTTGCCCCGAGTCCAGCCAGCGCTGACACCGCCAGCACCGAGGACATCGAGACAGGCCAGAAGCTTTTCCAGGCGAACTGCGCCACCTGCCACGGCCCCAGCGCCGAGGGATCGGACACCGTCCCGTCCCTCGTCGGCGTCGGAGCGGCCGCTGTCGACTTCCAGGTGTCGACCGGTCGTATGCCCATGCAGATGGAAGGCCCCCAGGCCATCCAGAAGCCGCGCCAGTTCGACGAGGAGCAGACGGCGCAGCTCGCTGCGTACGTCGCCTCCCTGGGCGCCGGCCCGGCGATCCCCACGGACGAGCAGGTCGACGCCTCGCTCGGTGACCCGTCGAACGGTGCTGCGGTCTTCCGCACCAACTGCGCGATGTGCCACAACGCCGTCGGTGCGGGCGGTGCCCTCTCCGAGGGCAAGTTCGCGCCCCCGCTGTGGGAGACCTCGGAGCGCAACATCTACCAGGCGATGCAGACCGGACCGCAGTCCATGCCGGTCTTCAACGACATGAACGTGACGCCCGACGAGAAGCGCGACGTCATCGCCTACCTCGTCGAGCAGCGTGACGGTTCCGCCGGTGGACTCGACCTTGGTTCTCTCGGCCCCGTCAGCGAGGGCCTCTGGGTGTGGATCGTGGGCATGGGCCTGCTGATCGGCGCCGCTGTGTGGATCGGAGCGAAGTCGTCGTGAGCGACAACCAGCACTCGACGGACCTGACGAAGCAGGATGGGCACGAGCTCGACCGCTTCCAGGATCCGGGTATCCCGGCTCACAAGAGCCGGATGGCAGACCGTGACCCGAAGGCAGCCAAGCGTGCCGAGAAGCAGGTCGTGATCCTCTTCACGATCTCGATCATCGGCACCATCGGCATGCTCGTCGCGTTCTTCGCACTGCCCGAGGACACCTCGATCGCGGGGATCCGGACGGCCAACCTCATCATCGGGCTCGGCCTGGCGTTCTCTCTCCTCGGCATCGGCCTCGCCGCCGTGCACTGGGCCAAGACCCTCATGTCGGACCACGAGCACGTCGACGAGCGGCACGGCCAGCGCAGCTCTGACGCGGTCCGCGCCGAGGCCGTGCAGGCCCTCACCGAGGGCGCACAGGACTCCGGCATCGCCCGTCGTGGCGTGCTCAAGGGCGCGGTCGTCACCGCTCTCGCGCTCTTCCCCCTCGCGATCGCTGTTCCCCTCGTGGCCGAGGTGGGTGGAGACTGGAACGTCAACAAGTTCCGCCACACGCTCTGGAAGCCCAAGATGCGCCTCGCGCTCGACCCCTCGGGCCGCCCGATCAAGGCCGAGGACGTCACGATCGGCAGCGCCTTCCACGTCATCCCCGACGTGCCGGAAGAGGTGCGCACCTCGCACGAGTGGATCTCCGAGAAGGCCAAGGCAATCGTCCTGATGGTGCGTCTCGACCCTCGTGACCTCAAGGAGGCCGAGGACCGCAAGGACTGGTCCTACGACGGGATCGTCGCCTACTCCAAGGTCTGCACCCACGTCGGGTGCCCGGTCGCGCTCTACGAGCAGCAGACGCACCACCTGCTGTGCCCGTGCCACCAGTCGACCTTCGACGTCGCGGACGGCGCCAAGGTCGTCTTCGGCCCCGCCAAGCGGCCGCTCCCGCAGCTGCCGATCACCGTTGACGACGAGGGCTACCTGATCGCGCAGAGCGACTTCCTGGAGCCCGTCGGACCGAGCTACTGGGAGCGCCTCAAGTGAGCACCAGCACCGCGGGACCCGCTGAAGCGACCGCAGACTATCTGGACCAGCGGACCGGCATCGCCGGGGCCGTCAAGGAGTTCGCCCGCAAGGTCTTCCCGGACCACTGGTCGTTCCTCCTGGGCGAGATCGCCCTCTACTCGTTCGTCGTCCTGATCCTCTCGGGATTCTTCCTGACGATGTTCTTCGTGCCGAGCATGGGCCTGGTCACGTACCACGGCGAGCCCGCCACGATGGACGGCCAGCTCATGTCCGAGGCCTTCGCCTCGACGCTTCACACCTCGTTCGAGGTGCGCGGCGGTCTCCTGATGCGTCAGATCCACCACTGGTCGGCCCTGCTCTTCATGGCCGCGATCGTGACGCACATGATGCGCGTGTTCTTCACCGGGGCGTTCCGCAAGCCGCGTGAGCTCAACTGGATGGTCGGGTTCCTCCTGATGATCCTCGGCCTCGCCGCGGGCTTCACGGGTTACTCGCTCCCGGACGACGTGCTCTCCGGCAACGGTCTGCGCATCACCGACGGCGTCGTCAAGTCGATCCCGATCATCGGCTCGTACATGTCGTACTTCATCTTCGGTGGCGAGTTCCCGGGCGAGCACATCATCCCGAGGCTCTTCACGCTGCACATCCTCGTGGTCCCGGGCCTCATCCTGGCGCTCGTCGCCCTCCACCTGTTCTTCGTCGTGCTGCACAAGCACACGCAGTACCCGGGTGGCGGCCGCACCAACGCCAACGTGGTCGGCTTCCCGCTGTTCCCCGTGTACGTCGCCAAGGCCGGTGGCTTCTTCTTCGTGGTGTTCGGAGTCATCGCCGCGATGGGCGCCACGATGGCCATCAACAACGTCTGGAACTACGGACCGTACGACCCCTCCCCCGTCTCGGCCGGTGCTCAGCCCGACTGGTACATGCTGTTCCTCGAGGGTTCGCTGCGACTCATGCCGGGGCAGACGGAGTACGTGATCGCGGGCTACACGCTCTCGCTCAACATCCTGATCCCGGCGGTCGTGATCCCGGGCCTGCTGTTCACGTTCCTCGCGGTCTACCCGTTCCTCGAGGCGGCCGTGACCAAGGACAAGCGCGAGCACCACGTGCTCGACCGTCCGCGCAACGTCCCGGTCCGCACGGGCCTGGGCGTCGGCTTCCTGACGGCGTTCATCATCCTGGCCCTCGCCGGATCGAACGACCTCATCGCGACGCACTTCCACCTGTCGATCAACGCGATCACCTGGGTGTTCCGTGTGCTGCTCTTCGTCGGCCCGGTGATCGCGTTCTGGATCACCAAGCGCATCTGCCTCGGGCTGCAGCGCAAGGATCGCGAGCTCGTCCTGCACGGGCACGAGACCGGACGCATCGTGCGCTTCGCGCACGGCGAGTACATCGAGGTCCACCGCCCGCTCGACGACCAGGAGCGCTGGCTCCGTGTGAACTACACGGCGCACGCTCCCCTGGAGATCGAGCCGGCGACCGACTCTCGCGGTGTCCGCCGCAAGGGCTACAAGAAGGACCGCCGGATGCAGCGCCTGTCGCGCTTCTTCTACGAGGACCGGGTCGAGCCCGTGACCCCGTCCGAGGTGGCGGCGTCCCACTCGCACGGCGAGCACGACGCTCTCGGCGCCGCGGACACCACGCACGCCGTGGAGTCCGGTTCCGCGGTGGGTGGCGGCAGCCACATCGTCAGCCCTGACGACACCGGCAGCACCAAGCACTGACCCGCTCCCCCTGCGGAGCACGACGACCCGTGAGACGGTCCGGCACCAAGCCGGAACATCTCACGGGTCGTTCGCGTTCCACGGGTGTCGTGTTCGCTCGGTTTTGCACCGGCCGAACCTTTCGCCACAGTTGTCGCACCGTCCGCGGTACGACACACCGATCCAGGAGGCATTCCGGCATGGCTGTCTACACCCTTCCCGAGCTGTCGTACGACTACGGCGCACTCGAGCCCCACATCTCCGGCCGCATCATGGAGCTGCACCACTCCAAGCACCACCAGGCCTACGT
>NZ_JBBCXG010000014.1:0-100821 GCF_037145535.1 Oerskovia sp. USHLN155 | reverse complement strand
GCCCCGCCGGCCCTCGTCCGGGGGGGGGGGGGGCGGGGCCCCCCCCCGCCCGCCCCGGGCCCGCGCCCCCACCGGGTGACCGGCCCGCCCCGGGGCCCCCCCCCGGGGGCGCCCCCTTCTGGCTTCCCCGGATGCCCGAGGGGCACCGGGGGAACCGTGTCAGAACGAGCGTGGCCCCATGTTCACGCTCGTTCTGACAAGTCCGTGGTCCGCGTCCTCAGACCTTCACGCCGAGGTTCTGCATCTCGAGCACGAGGCCCTTGATCGCCGCAGCGGGCACCTGTCCCCCGCGCTCGACGAGCGCGGCGACCGACGCCGGGATCTCGGCCTCCGAGCACAGGATCAGGGGTGTGTCGGCCGCGGAGTCGGGCAGCCGTCCGTGCGTGCCGCGCACGTAGGACGCGTCGAGCGGGACGGTGCTCATGGCGTAGCGGAGACCGAGCTTCTTCTTGACGAGGTTCATGCCGGCCTTGGCCTTGGCGAGCGGGTCGGCGGGGTCGAAGAACAGCTCGGCGGGGTCGTAGCCGGGCTTGCGGTGGATGTCGACGCCGCGCGCGTACTCGGGGGCGCGGGCGTCGTCGAGCCAGTAGTAGTAGGTGAACCAGGCACCGGGCTCGGCGACCACGACGAGGTCGCCCGAGCGCTTGTGGTCGAGCCCGTAGCGGGCCTGCGCCTCGCGGTCGAGGACCTCGTCGACGCCGGGCACGCTGCGCAGCAGGTCCTGCACGCGCGCGAGGCGGGACGGGTCGTCGACGTACACGTGAGCGACCTGGTGGTCGGCGACCGCGAACGCCTTGGACGTCCACGGGTCGAGCTGCTCCTTGCCGTCCTGCACGTAGACCTCGAGCAGGCCCTCGCGGCGCAGGATGCGGTTGAGGTGCACGGGCCGGTTCGCCTCGGCGATGCCGTACTCGGAGACCACGACGACCGCGACGCCGTTGTTGGCCGCGTCGTCGAGCAGCGGGGTGAGGACGGCGTCGAGCTCGGCCGCGGCGGCGTCGGCCTCGGGGGCGTCGGGGCCGAAACGCTGGAGGTCGTAGTCGAGGTGCGGCACGTAGGCCATGGTGAGCTCGGGCGAGTGGGTGCGCAGGACGTGCCGGGTCGCCTCGACGATCCAGGCGGAGGACGCGATCGCGGCCGTCGGACCCCAGTAGGTGAACAGGGGGAACTCGCCGAACCGCCCGGTGAGCTCGTCGTGCAGCGCGGGCGGGCGGATGTACGCGTCGGGCGACTTGCGCCCGTCGGCGTGGTAGATCGGGCGGGGCGTGACGGTCACGTCGGTCGTGGCGCCCATGGCGTACCACCAGCAGACGTTCGCGGTGCGGTGGTCGGGGTTCGCGCGCCGGGCGGCCTCCCAGATCTTCTCGCCCGAGACGAGCTTGTTGTGCTGGCGCCAGAGGAACACCTCCCCGAGCTCGCGGAAGTACCAGCCGTTGCCCACGGCGCCGTGCTGGGCGGGGGCGAGCCCGGTCATCATGGTCGCCTGGACGGTGCACGTGACGGCGGGCAGCACGGTCGCGAGCTGGGTCTGCCAGCCGCCCGCGGCGAGCTGCCGCAGGCGCGGCATGTGGGCGAGGGCCTTCTCGGTGAGCCCGACGACGTCGAGCAGCAGCACGGGCTTCATGCGAGGACTCCTGAGGTCTGAGGGGTGGTGGTGGAGAGCGCGGGCCCGAGCAGGTGCTCGGTGGCCCACCGCAGCTCGGCGGCGATCCCGGCGACGAGCGGCCGGTCCGCCGAGGGTGACGCGTCCTCCACCGACGGTGACGGTGCCGGGGCCGGGAACGCAGGCGAGCCGGGCGGCAGGACGGCCCACGTGTAGGTCTCGACGTCGAGGTGGGCCTCGTCGCCGTGCGGCGCGGCACGCACGGCCGCGACGGCGTCGCGCAGCACGTCGGTCGTCGCCGCCAGGGGCGGGGCGGGCTCGTGGTGCAGGGGCACGTGGAAGTGCACGCGCCACGGTCCCTCCCCCGGCAGACCGGGCGCCGCACCGGCACCCAGGGCGTCGGGCAGGTCGTCGGCAGGCAGTACGTCGCCGCCCGGGGCGAGCTCGCGCACCTGGTGGATGTAGCGCTTCTCGACGAACTGCCCGACGGCGTCGCGCGCCCCCGGCGCGGACGGCTCGGCGAGGTGCAGCGCGGCCGAGGCCTGCACCTTGACCACGCGCAGGCCGGCCCCCGTGATGCGCTCGACGGCGGCGGCCGGGTCGGCGAACGAGACCGCGAGGTGGCACGTGTCGAGGCAGACGCCCACGAACGCGGGGTCGATGCCGCTGCTCACCTGCTCATGAGCCCGACCGACCGGGCCGGGCGCGAGCCGCGCCTCGAGCCAGGTCACGACGTCCTCGACGGTGTCGAGCACGCACCCGGGCTCGGGCTCGACCGCGACGCGCACGACCTTGCCCGTGCGGGCGGCAAGGTCCCGCAGTCCCGCGGAGAGGTCCTCGAACGCGCGCGTCGCCGCGGCGTCCTGGGCGGGCGACCACGCGACCCCGTCCGGCTCGCGCCAAGCCAGCGGGAGCGTCGAGATCGACCCGTCCACGCCGTCGGGCAGGAGAGCCGCGAGGACCTCGGCGCACTCGAGCGTGTAGGCGAGGCGCTCGGCGTCGGCCCACGTGGGCGAGTAGACGGCGAGCTTGACGACGTCGTCGTGGAACCCGCCGTAGGGGAACGCGTTGAGCGTGTGCACCTGGAGGCCGTGCTCGTCGAGCGCGGCCCGCAGCCGGGCCATGTCCTCGGCCGCGCGCGGGGACGCCGAGAGCCGGTGAGCGAGCGAGGCCGGCAGCCACAGCCCGACCCCGAGCACGTCGAGCCCGGCCGCCTCGCGCACGGGCCCGGCGTACCGGGCGAGCTGGTCCACCACGCCGTCGAGGTCCTCGGCGGGGTGGACGTTGGTGCAGTACGAGAGCTGCATCAGACCCGGGCCCCGCGCAGCACCGAGCTGCCCTCGTAGCTCGCGGACGCAGCGGGGGCCTCGCCCTCGACGAAACCGGGCACGGGGTCGAGCAGCAGGTTCCCCGACTGCCCGTAGAACGCCACGGGGTTGCGCCACAGGACCTTGTCGACCTCGTCGTCGCTGAACCCGGCCGCGAGCATCGCCCGCCCGGTCTTGAGCGTCTTGAGCGGGTCGGAGCGTCCCCAGTCCGCGGCCGAGTTGACGAGCACGCGCTCGGTGCCGTGCTCGAGCATGATCGCGACCATGCGGTGCTCGTCCATCTTGGTGTCGGGGTAGACCGAGAAGCCCATCCACGCCCCGGCGTCCTTGACGAGCGCGACGTTGGTCTCGTTGAGGTGGTCGACCACGACCATCCCGGGGGCGATCCCCGACTCGCGGACGACGTCGAGCGTGCGCCGGGTCCCGACGAGCTTGTCGCGGTGCGGGGTGTGGACCATGACGGGCAGCTCCGCGTCGACCGCCATCGCGAGCTGGCGCGTGAACGCCTCGTCCTCGGCGGGCGTCATGGAGTCGTAGCCGACCTCGCCGACCGCGACCACGCCGTCCTTGGCGAGGTAGCGGGGGATCTCGTCGAGCACCGGGGTGCAGCGCGGGTCGTTCGCCTCCTTGGGGTTGAGGGCGATCGTCGCGTGGTGGCGGATCCCGAACTGCGTGGCCCGGAACCGCTCCCATCCCAGCAGCGCGTCGAAGTAGTCGAGGAACGACCCGACGGTCGTGCGGGGCTGTCCGAGCCAGAACGCCGGCTCGACGAGCGCGCGGACGCCCGCGGCGTACATGGCCTCGTAGTCGTCGGTCGTGCGCGAGGTCATGTGGATGTGGGGGTCGAAGATGCGCATCAGGCGTCCTTGCTGTGGTTCGCGAGAGAGATCGTGGGCACGGTGGGCAGGGTGGGGGCGCCGGTCCTGTCGGGCGCCCCGGGCGCGATGCGCGCGACGTCGTCGGGCACGACGCGCCCCGCGGCCCGGCGCTCGGCCGCGAAGTCGCGGGCCATGCGCGCGAGCTCGTCGTCGGCGCGGTCGTCGAGCCCGGCGACCGCGTCGAGGCTCACGCCCATGAACACGAGCTTGAGCACCGCGTGGCGCCACGCGTGGTCGTCGAGGTGCGCGGCCGCGAACGGTCCGACGGCCGCCGCCACGAGGCTCTGGTCGTTGGCGCGCAGCGCGTCGGCCGCGAGCGTCGTCCCGGCACGGACTACGGCAGGCGGCAGGGTGTCACTGGGCTTCCCGGCGAGGGTCAGCGCGTCGAGCCCGCGCAGCACGCCCCGCCGCTCGGGCGTGTCCCCGCGCTGGTAGGTCTCGGTCAGGCGCGTCGCGAGGGACTCGCCGTCGGGCGGCAGGGCGCCCGCGAGCGCCACGACGAGGCGGGCGCGCGCGGCGTCGTCGAGCGTCCCGTGCAGGACCCCGGCGGGGTCCAGGTCGGGGTCGAGGGACGTGCGTCCCACGGCGCGTCCGGCGCGTGCCAGGTGCCCGACGGCGGAGCCCGGGTCTGCGGCGACGTCGCCGCACGCCGTGGCCAGCCAGGCGGCCTGCTCGTCGGTGAGGAGGCCCGCGAGGGCACCTGGATCGCCTGCGGTGGTCGGGCGGCCCGGCGCGTCGGTGAGGTCGGGGGTGGTCATCGGAGTGCCTCCTGGGGTGTGGATGCGGAACCTGTGGTGGTCTGGTGCCAGGCGGCCCAGGCACCCGTCATCGCGGCCATGCTGCGGTGCGCGAGCCCGGGGGCGTCGTACGAGTGACGGGGCAGCTCGACGGCCGCGACCCCCGTGTAGCCGATCTCGCCGAGCGTGCCCAGGGCGAGCGCCAGGTCGAGCTCGCCGTCCCCGAAGGGCAGGTGCTCGTGCGCGGCGGGGCGCATGTCGTCGACCTGCACGTTCAGCAGGTGAGGGGCCGCGGCGAGCAGCGCGCCGCGCACCCCGTCGGGCTCGACGACGACGCAGTGCCCCAGGTCGACCGTCACGCCCAGCTCGTCGGGAGCGCCGACGTCCTCGCGCAGCCGCAACGCGTCGGCGACGGTCTCGACGAGCATCCCGGGCTCGGGCTCGAGCGCGAGCCGGACCCCGTGGTCGCGGGCGTGGGCCACGACGCGCGGCACCCGGGCGAGCAGACGCTCCCACCCATGCTCCGCCGTCGTGCCCGCGGGCAGAACGCCCGAGAAGAAGGACACGCACTCCGCGCGCAGGCCCGCCGCGACCTCGACCGCGCGGCACAGGAAGCGGACCCGGAGGTCCGCGAGGTCCGCGTCGGGGTCGAGGAACGTCGGGTGGTGCTTACGGAACGGGTCGAGCAGGAAGCGCGTGCCCGTCTCGACGACCACGCGCATCCCCAGGTCGTCGAGACGACCGCGCAGGCGGGCGACCTGCGCGTCCGCGTCGTCCGCGAACGGGTCCAGGTGCGGGTGCCCGAGCGTCAGGGCCACCGCGCCGTACCCCTCGTGCGCGAGGACGTCGAGCGTCACGTCGAGCGGGTGGTCGGTGAAGCCGTTGGTGCCGTAGCCGAGGGTGTACGGCATGCGAGGGACGGGGGGCGGCACCGAGGTCTCGCTCATGACTCGCTCAGGCCCGGGTTCGGGCTCACGCTGCGCCGCCCCCGGGCTCGCAGGGCGCGCCCCGCGAGCTCGACCCCCGCGAGGACCGCGACCGAGCCCAGGCTCCCACCCCGCGCCGCGAGCGCCGCCTGGAGCGGGACCATCGACCGGATGCCGGCCTTGGTCGCCGCGAAGGCGTTCTTGGCGTCCGGAGAGCCCACCGCAGCGGCCTGGTGCGGCAGGCACGAGGCCACGTAGACCCCCGCCGAGACGAGTGCGGCCGCCGCCGAGACGACGGCGCGTGCCCGGCCGAGCGTGTCCACCTGCCCGCCCGACGACCGGACCGCCGACGGCGCAGAGGCGAGCGCCGCCGTCGGGCGCGTGCGCAGCGAGCGCAGCGCACCCACCGTGACCGCGCCCGCGACGCCCACCGTGCCCGCGGCCACCGCGGCGGCGACGGGCTGCGTCGTGCCGTGGACCTCGCCGCGCGAGAGGACCGTGACCCCGGCCGTGTGCACCGTGAGGGCCGCCGCCGCCGGGAGCGCAGCGCGCACGCGACCCAGACCCGCACCCATGAGCACGTCCAGGCCCCGGCAGGCCGCCATGACGGCGGGACCGGTCGCGTGGTTCTTCGCGACCAGGTCGTACGTCCACACGCTCGCAGCGAGCGGGACCGCGAGCGCGAACGAACGCCGACCACCTCCGACCCCCGCGAGCGCGAGCCCCACGACCGTGAGCCCCGACGCGACCCCGAGGGCCTGCGCGGGCGAGACCCGGCCCGAGGGCAGCGGGCGCTCCGGGCGCTCGACCGCGTCGAGCTCGCGGTCTGCGTAGTCGTTGAGAGCCATCCCGCCCGCATACAGGCACGCGGACGACAACGGCAGGAGCGCGAGGCGCCACGGCCTCACGTCGGTCCCGGCCCCGGCCGCGGGGCGTGCGGGGCCGAGCCGACCGCCCGCCGCCGCGCCGGCGAGGGTGTCCCCCAGGACCGACAGGACCGCCGGGGCCCGGACCAGGTCGAGGTAGTCGCGCAGCGTCACGGCTCGCCGACCTCCGCGCGTGCCTGGTCCGCCTGCGCGCTCGTCCGGTGCGCCCACACTCCCAGCTCGCGCGTCTGCTCCGCGAACGAGTGCACGTCCGAACCCCACGGGTCCTTGAAGAAGAAGCCTATCTCCGGCACCGGCCCGGACAGGCCCGCCGCGTCCGCGAGCGCCAGCAGGCGCGCCAGGTCCAGCACGAGCGGGGCGGCGAGCATCGAGTCGTACGCGCTCCACGTCGTCTGGAGCGTCAGGCGCGAGCCCAGGAAGCCCTCGACGTGGATGTGGTCCCACGCGACCTTGATGTCGCCCAGGTCGGGGACGTTGTCGATGTGCAGCGGAGTCACCTTCGTCCCCGTGAGGTCCTGCAGCCCACGGTTCTTCGAGACGAGCTTGCTCTGGACCGCGTGCGGGTCCGCGAGCGTCGCGCCGTCGCCGCCACCGAGAAGGTTCGACCCGGCCCAGGACAGCACGCGCAGCCCGCGGGCCGCGAGCGCCGGGGCCAGGACGGACCGGAGCCACGTCTGACCGGTCTTGCCGTCCTGTCCCGCGAACGGCACACCACGCTCGACCGCGAGGGCGTGCAGCGCGGGCAGGTTCATGCTCGCCGACGGCGTGAAGCCCGCGTACGGCGCCCCCGCGAGGAGCGCCGCGTACGCGGTGACCGAGCTCGCGGGCAGAACCTCGCGCTCCGGGTCCTCGATCGCGGCGCGCAGCAGGTCCAGGTCGTCGAGCTCGGCAGCCGGGTCCGGCAGGGGCTCGGTCGAGGCGAGGTCGACCACGACGACGCGAGCCAGGCCGTGGCGCTCGCGGAAGGACCGGATGTCCGCGGCGAGGCGCTCGGCGCTCGCCGCCTGGGAGCCCGTGCGGTGGGCGGGGTCGTATCCGGGCCTGATCTCTGCGTCGGCCGCGTCGAGCTGGGGGCGCACGGCCTCGAGGAGGCGGTACGGGATCATGCCCGCCTCGACGAGCATCTCGGCGCGCTTGCCGAGCGGGGTGTCGCTGATGTCGTGGCCGCCGACGACGAGGTCGGTGAACGCCGGGAGGGCGACCGTGTCGAGCGGCGACTGCGCGGTGACGCAGCCGGTGGGGGCGCTGAGCCCCGAGGCGATCGCGGCCAGGCCGAGCGTGGCGGTCGTCGCGACGGATCCTCGTGCCCCGACGAACCAGATGCCGGTGCGGCCGTGGTCCCAGGTGGGCTGGTGGGGTGAAAGGTGCATCGTCGCTCCTGGTCCCGTCGGTCCCCGCTGACAGGACCGAAGTGCGGAGTCGAGGGCCTCGTCGCCCTCGACGGGCTCCGTCCCGTGGCGGGCACGCTCGCGCGAGCGAGGCGTGCCCAGTCCTGCCGGGCTGGTGGCCGTGCAGCGACCCTAACCCCCCTTTTGTCGATGGTCAATCAAAAGCCGGATGGCTGTTGCGCCGACTCTCAGATTCGACGACAAAAGAAAGGTGCCGAGGGCAACGCTCTCGCGTCACCCTCGGCACCCCCCGGCGCGTCACCCTCGGCGCCCTTGCGCGTCACCCTCGACGAGGACGGCGTCACCCTCGGCGGGCGGGGGCGTCGCCCGGCGAGGTGTGCCGGCCCGTCAGCCGGCCGACGAGAAGTCCAGCTCGTCGTCGGCCACCGCGATGACCGACCACGTGCTGCCCTCCGCGTCGCTCAGCTCGTACGACGGGACCAGCACCGCTCCGCCGTCTGCCTGGTAGTGCACGGCCCAGCCGAGCCGTGCCGACGTGATGGTCACCTCCTCCACGGGCCAGGAGAAGGCAGCGCCCGCGTCGGCGGTCGGTGGGACGCCCGGCACCTCGGGCTCGACCGGCGCGACGTCCGTCGTGGCCCCGTCCAGCAGCACCGACGCGTCCCCGCCGCGCGCATAGGCGATCATCCCCGGGCTCCCGAACCGCGGGTCGCCCAGACGCTCGACGGCCGCCGTGGGGCTCACCACGGCGTAGTCGCCCATCGAGACGGTCGGGGCGAGCGAACCGTAGAGCGACGACAGTCCCGCGCCCGAGTAGGTCATGCTCCACACGATGCCGGTCCGTTGTCCCTCGACCACCTGGGCTGCGCTCACGGCGAGCACCTTCCCCGCGCCGTCGTACGACTCGGTCGTGTACTCGAAGGCGGCCGGGTCGAGGCCGAGCGAGCCGAGCACGTCCTTGCTCGTCGAGATCGCGGCGACGGGCGCGGGTGCCGGGCCGAGGTCGGACTCGCCGCACCCCGCCTGCGGGTCGATCTCCATCTCCTCGGTGGTCGCCGTGCCGCTCCCGGGGGTCGCGACGACGGCACATGCCCACGGGTCCTTGCTCGGGTCGTTGAACGAGACGCTCGTCGTACCGTCCGGCTGGACGCTCACGGTGGGCCCCTGCCCGTCGTTCGGCCCGACCGTCCACGCCCCGTACTCCTGCCGGGGCTCGCCTGCGACGCCCAGCGCCGAGGCCACCTTCTCGGCGGTCTCGGCCGAGAAGGTGCCTGCGGCGTCGAACGCCCACGCGGGAGCCGACGTGCCCTCGGTCCCGAGCCCTGCGGACGTGAACACGGTCCGCCCCCCGAAGCCAGGCATGCTCGACATCTTCGCGTCGGCGGCGCCCATGGCCGCCCCCTCGGGCGCGGCCCCCCGACTGCCCGCCGCGAGGTCCTGGAGGGCGATGGGCGCGTCCGCGGTCGCGACCGATGCCCCACCCCCCGAGCTCCCCGCGCTCCCGAGCGCGTACCCCCCGACACCGAACGCGAGAACGCCCGCGACGGCCGCGGCCGCCGCCCCGACGAGCGGCACACGGCGCCGCTTCTTCTCGCGGTGCACGGCGAGCTCGTCGGGCGCGTCGGTCGCCCCGCCCGACGGCGTCGCACCGGCCGTGGCGTCCGGCTCCCCCGGACCGGTGGTGGGTGCGGGACCGTAGGACTCCCCCAGGTGCGCCCGCACGGTCGCGTCCTTCGCGGCGATGGCCGCGAGGTCGGGGGTCACGGTCGCGGCCGGGTCGGCGTCGCGGACGCGCTCGTACGCCTCGTCCGGGGTCCGACCGGCGTCGGGTCCGGTTCCGGGTCCGGTTCCGGGGGCAGATCCAGGGGCCTGGTCGTCGGTGCTCATCGGGAGCCTCCAGCTCGTCGATCCGGGGGCCCGGATCCTCTACCCCGTCTGTGTCGTCACCGCTCGGACTCTTGCACGGGCCGCGAGGACTGCGCGGGCTGTGCGGCGGCGCGGGCGCGGACCTGGGCGACGGGCAGCTCGCCCGTGTCGCCGGCGCGCGCCTGCGCGGCCCAGGCGTCCCGCAGGCGGGAGCGCGCTCGGGACAGGGCGGCGTCCGCGCCGCCGCGGCTCACGCCCAGCACCTGCGCGAGCTGGTCGCCCGTGAGGCCGTCCCAGGCGTTGAGGAGCAGGATGCGCCGGTCGCGCGGGGCGAGCACGCCGAGCACGCGGCGCACGTGGTCGTCGGACAGCGCGAGGGACTGCGGGTCGACGTCGTCGGCCTCCTCGGGCACGTCGGCCACGAGGACGGGACGCATCTTGCGTCGGTGGTTGGCGAGGACGAAGCCTGCCGTGCGGTAGAGCCAGGGCAGCTCGGCCCCTTCGGGGACGTCCTCCCGGCGCCGCCAGGCCGTCGCGAAGACCTCCGCGGTGAGGTCCTCGGTGTCCGGGGCGGCTCCTCCCGCACCTGCGGGGAGCCTGCGCCGGAAGTAGCGGTAGACGGCAGTCGTGTGCGCGGTGAAGAGCGCCTCGAACCAGGCGTCGTCGCGGGTCGGGGGCGTCACTGAGGCTCCAGGTGGGATTGCCGGCATCGTCAACCTCCCTGTGTCGTGGCACCGTCGATCCTTGCAAGAGCGCCGCGGACCACCGTCGGGCCATGCGGCCCGCGCCCGCGCGTGCTGCTCCGATCATGCCTCTACCCTGATGCCATGAGCGCCACCGACGACGCAGGCCCGACGACGCCACCGACCTCTCGCCGTCCGCGTCGCGCGGGGCGTCGTGCAGGCTGGATCGTCCTCACGATCTTCCTGGTCCTGGTCGGGTTGCTGGTGTGCGCGGGCCTCCTGGTGCGCGACGCGCTCGCCGCGCGCTCGTCCCTGACCGACGCGATCGACCGACTGCCCGCGGTCGAGGAGGCGCTCCGCGCCGGCGACGGCGCCGCCGCCGAGGCCGCGCTGGCCGAGGTCCAGCCCCTCACGGCCGACGCCCGCAGCCACACCGACGGCCCCCTGTGGTGGGTGGCTGCTCGTCTGCCGTTCGTCGGTGCCGACGTGAGCGCGTTCTCGACCGCGGCCTGGGCGGTCGACGAGATCACGCAGGACGTCCTGCCTCCCCTCACCGGCGCCGCGGCGCTCGTCTCGGAGGGCGGGATCCAGGTCCAGGGCGGGACGGTCGACCTCGCCCCCCTCACCGCCGCCGCGCCGGCGGTCGCCGAGGCCGCCGACACCATGTCGACCGTCGTCGGTCGCGTCGGCGACATCGACGTGTCCGCGCTGCAGGACGTGCTCGCCGGTCCGGTCTCCGACCTCCAGGACAAGGTCTGGACGCTCGACGGGCTCGTGGCGACCGCCCACCGCGCGACGACGCTCCTGCCCGCCATGCTCGGGGGGGACGGGCCACGGACCTACCTCGTCATGGCGCTCAACAGCGCCGAGCTCCGCTCCCCCGGCGGCATCCCCGGGTCGTTCGCCGTGATCGGCACCGACGCGGGGCGCATCACGCTGCTCGACCAGGCCTCGACGCAGGACGTGGGCCCCTTCCCGGAGGGCATCGGCCCCCTGGCCCCGGCCGACGAGGAGCTCTTCGGACCGAACATGGCCGTCTACGTCCAGGACACCGTGTACACGCCCGACTTCCCCACCGCGGCTCCCCTCGCCGCGGCGATGTGGGAAGCCTCGAAGGGGCAGGCCGTCGACGGTGTCCTGACCCTCGACCCCGTCGCGCTCTCCTACCTGCTCGAGGCCACCGGCCCGATCGACGTCGCGGGCGCCACGATCGACGCCGGCAACGCGGTCGACGTTCTCCTCTCCGACGCCTACGCGGAGCTCGAGCCCGGCCCCGAGACGGACGCGTTCTTCGCCGCGGTGGCCGCGCAGGTCCTCACCACGGCGCTGTCGGGCGACACGGACCCGCAGAGCCTGCTCGGCGCGGTCCAGCGCGCGACGAGCGAGCACCGCGCCCTCGTGTGGTCGAGCCACGAGGACGAGCAGTCGATGCTCGCCGACACCGTGGTCTCTGGCGACATCTCGTCGTCCGACCGAGCCGCGGACACCGTCGGCGTCTTTTTCAACGACGCGACCGCGGGGAAGATGAGCTATTACCTCGACTCGGCCGTGCAGCACGTGTCGAGCGAGTGCACGGCGTCGGGCCGCGCGGACACGTTCCAGGTCGACCTCACGTCGACGGCACCCGCCGACGCCGCGACCGACCTGCCCTGGTACGTGACCGGTGGCGGGATCTCCGGGACCCCGCCCGGGAGCATCCGCACCGACCTGTTCCTCTACCCGCCCCGAGGGGGGCGCATCCTGAACGTGACCGCCGACGGGACGCTCGCAGGCAGCGAGGTCGTCGAGAACCAGGGCCGTGCCGTCGCGACGCTCCCGCGAGAGCTCGCCCCAGGGCAGAGCACGAGCGTGACGTTCACGGTCGCGACCACCGACGGCGACGGTTCGTCGGGCACGCGGTGGATCGATCTCTGGTCGACCCCGACCGTCGACCAGCCGGGGCTCGCGACGATCGAGGTCCCTGTCTGCGGATGACCGCCGGAAATCACGGCGAGACAACGATTTCCCAGGAATGTCTTTTCACCCGGACAACCGTCCACTTCCTGACCGATAGTCGCTACCCTCAAAAGTCCAGGGTCCAGTGACGGTACGAAGGCACGCCGAGGCTTCGACCCTCCCTTTCATCGACCGCCACGACCAAGACTGGTGAAGACGCCATGAGCACTTCAAGGACCACACTCTGGGCGCGGGGGCTCCTCGTCGCAGGGCTCGTGGGTGCGACGGCTCTCGTCGGCCCCGCGGCGAACGCTTCCGTCGAGTCCCCCGAACCGACCCCGGCCGGGGGCGACTACGTCGAGACGACGCCGCCTCCCACGATCGAGCTCACGGTGCTCCAGCCCGTGTGCGACGGCGACGTGCCCTACCTCGAGTACGACGTCGACGTGACAGGAACCCCGAACGACACCGTGACCATCACGTGGCTCAACCCGTCGGGCGCGAACGTCGTCCAGGCCGGGCTGCCCCTCTCCGGTCGTGTCCTGTGGCCTGGAGCCACGGTGGACGACGCCGGCAACCCCACGGGCTGGCCGGGCTGGGTCTTCGAGAACGGCGAGTGGGTCGAGGGCGGCACCTTCGGCTGGGTCCGCCCGACCGTGAACGTCCTCTTCCAGGTCAACCCCGAGACCACGGTCTCGGTGGACTACCCGCCGTCGAGCCCCAACTGCAACACGAACCCTCCGGGCAAGACGACGCCCCCGGGGACGACGACGGTCGACGGCAAGGTCACGACCGTCTCCAACAGCGCCGGCGCCGAGGAGAGCGGGCTCGCCGCGACGGGCGCGACGGTCGGCAAGTTCGTCGGCATCGGCGCAGCGCTCCTGCTGGTCGGTGGCGGACTCGTGCTGGTCGCGCGTCGCGGACGCAAGAGCGACGCCTGACGCACCGCACCCCGTGACAGCAGGAAGGCCCCCGGTGATGTTCGCCGGGGGCCTTCCTGCTGTGCGGCGGGCTCAGGCGCCGGTCGCGCCGCGCGGCACCGGGAGCGCTACGCCGAGGCGGTCGCCCACGTCGCGGCGTACAGGCGCTGCTCGAGCCCCTCGAACGCCCAGCGGTCCGCGATGAGGGTCGGCCCGTTGGGCGAGTCCGGCACGAACCACTGCATCTGCTCGACCGTCATCTGCTCGGCACCCGAGGCGTCGACGCAGCTCAGCTCGAAGCGCGTGAGCGTCGCGGGCTGCCCGTCGATCTCGACGTCCAGCTTGCTCGTCTCCGTGGACGCGCCCACCGTGAGCTTCCCGGTCCCGGGGCAGAAGGACCCCTCGGGGACGTAGGCCTGGGTCGTGTCGACGTCGGCGACCGGGTCGCCGTTCAGGACGTCGAAGGTCGGGCACGCCTCCGACTCGGGGCACCCGCCCGCGCGCACCTGGGTGAGCCCCTCGGAGGGCTGCACGACCGACCAGTAGTCGGCCGCGAAGAGAGCCAGGGGGCCGACGTCCACGGTGTTCGTGTGCTGCCCCTCGTGCCCGTCGTGGGTGTCGGCGGCCGCCGGGCCGGAGCCGGACGGGTCGGTGCTCGCGGTGCCCTTGTCCGTCGCTCCACCACCGGAGCACGCCGAGGCAAGGAGCCCCACTCCCAGGACGACCCCGACGAACGGGACCAGACGCGCACGTGCGGTGCCACGCCGTCGGGCCTGCGGGGACGTCGCCGCTGCTGCGGCCGAAGAAAGGATCACTCGGTGCTGGTGCACGGGTACTGCCTCACTCATGTAGGTCGGCCCCGGCGTGACCCACTGGGGAGGGTCGCGCCGGGGCCTCGGACGATTTCACGCTACTGATGGCTGCCGGAAAGGGTGATGAGGGGATCCCACATCCTTGCCGGGGAGGTACGGGTAATCCCGTACCCGACGACGTCCGTGGGGCGGGCGGGCCGACCGAGGCGCCCGCCCGCCCGCCCCACGGAGGTCAGTGGTCCCGAGACGTCAGCACGCGCCTCCGTCGGTCCAGGCCCCCCACTGCTGAGCACCCGGCGTGTCCCCCTGGTTCCAGTACTTCGCCGTCCACGTGCGCCCTGCGTGGCTGACCTGGGCGCCGCCGGCGTAGGTCGCCGTGGCGGACCAGGCCGTCGCGGTGCAGACGCCTGTGCCGCCCGTGGTCCCGCCGGTCGTGCCCCCCGTGGTGCCTCCGGTCGTGCCGCCGGTCCCACCCGTGGGCTCGACGACGGTGACGCCCCGCGGGTGGTCGTAGGTCGTCGAGTAGGACGTCCCGCCGATCGTCACGATCACGTTGGAGAACTGCGCGATCGGCATGGTCCACTTGAGCTGGTTCGTGATGCTCCCGCCCGCGGGGATCCCGCCGAGGGGCACCGTGAACTCGGCCGTGTGGAAGTCGCCCTTGAGGCCGCCGACGTTCGGACCCGTGTGGCCCTGCTTGGTCGTCGTCGTCTTCATGCCCGACCAGTCGCTCATCTCGCCCGTGTCCGTGGTGCCGTACTGGAACGAGATGGTCGCGCCCGCCGGGATGGCGGTCTTCGACCTGTTGGTGAACACGACCTTCGGGTTGATCGGGTAGTTGCTGTCACCGAGCGCGAACTGCGTGTAGTCGATGCTCATGTCGATCGCCTGCTTCGGCATCACGCGGTCCGCGTTGGCCTTGGTGGCCCCGTAGGCCGTCGTCGTGCTGAGCTTCGAGTGCATGAGGTCGACCATGGTCTGGCCGATCTCGTACTGGCCCTTGGTCTGGTTGTAGCCGTAGTCGCCCGCGAGCTCCCAGATCATGACGCCGCCGAGGCCCGTGTCGGCCACGTAGTCCGTCTTCGCCCCGATCGCCTGCGTCGTGTCACCGGACAGGAAGACCTTCTTGCTCGCGTTCCACCACCACTCGTTCTTGGTGACCGGGTCGAAGTGGTGCACGTACGAACCCGAGACGGTCGTCGGGACCTTGTACGACGCCGCGTAGTCGCCGGCGATCCCCTTCTGCAGGTTCAGCGCGTGCCAGATCGGGTTGACGCCGGCCGGGACCGCGTTGCCCATGGGGTCGGAGTCGAACCAGAGGTTGTCGACGCCCTCGGCGCCATACCCGCACTTGCCGTTCGTACCTGCCGGGCACGTGAAGCCCGCGGGCGGGACGGCCTTGCCGCCCATGCCGTCGGTGCCGCCCTGGACGCCCTGGAACCCGCGCGTGTAGAAGCCGACGCCGAGGTTCACGCGGCCTGCGGGCATGGCACCGCGGAAGTAGTGCGCGGCCCAGTCACCGTTGAGGTAGCCCATGCCCTTGTACGCGGTGTACACCCCCGCGGCCGTGAGCTCGGGGTCCTTGCCGTCGTCGAACAGCGGCGAGTTGCCGCCGACGTGCTCGTTCCACGCCCCGTGCAGGTCGTACGACATGAGGTTGACGTAGTCGAGGTACTGGACGACCTGGAAGGCCTCCATGCCACGCAGCAGCCACCCGGACGACGGCGTCGCGGTCGTCAGCACGTAGTACTCGCCGTCCTCGGCCCCTGCCTTGTCGAGCTTCTCGCGGAGCGTCTTGAGGAGGTTCACGTACCCCTGGAAGTGCTTGTCACGCTTGGCGTCCGAGAACGCGAAGTCGTCCGGGTTCCCGGCCCCCTTGTTGGACGTGGGGTACTCGTAGTCGATGTCGATGCCGTCGAACCCGTACTGACGGATGAACGCGACGGTCGAGTCGGCGAACGTGTCGATCTTCGCCTGGGACTCGGTCATCGTGTAGAAACCGCCCGACGCGACACGGTTGCCGTTCGCGTCGAAGTAGCCACCGGTCTCGGCCCAGCCCCCGACGGCGGGGATCACCTTCACGCCCGGGTTCGCCTTCTTGTACTTGGCGAGCAGGTTGAAGTGCCCCTTGTAGGACAGGGTCGGGTCCATCTCGGCCCCGGCGACCCCAGGCCACGTCATGTCCGTCGACGCGTTGCCCGCGGCCTGTGCGTTGACGGAGATCTTGTTGTCGGGACCCACGTGCGCGAACGCGTAGTTGATGTGCGACAGCTTGTTCCAGGGGATGTCGCTCGCGAGGTAGCGCGGCTGGCCGTTGGCCCCCGTGCGCCAGCTCGAGAAATAGCCGATCACGCGGCGGTCGAGCCCGTTGGGGAGCTTCTCGCGGCCCGCGGTGTCGTAGACGTCGCAGTAGGGGACGTCCACGCCCGGGGTCTTGTACATGCCGTCCGGACGGCAGGCCTCGTGGCCCGTCACAGGGGTCTCCGGGTTCGTGGTGCCACCCGTCGTGCCACCCGTCGTGCCACCGGTCGTGCCACCGGTCGTACCCGTGGTGCCACCGGTCGTGCCACCCGTCGTGCCACCCGTGGTCCCGCCGGTCGTGCCACCCGTGGTCCCGCCGGTCGTGCCACCCGTCGTGCCACCGGTCGTGCCGCCAGTGGTCCCGCCGGTCCCGCACGCCCCCTGCGAGGCCCAGGGACCGGACGCCTCAGCGCCGGGGACGTTGTTCTGGGTCCACCACTTCGCCGAGTAGTTCACGCCGTCCTTCGAGACGGTCGCGCCGTTGGTGTAGGTCGCCGTCGCCGACCAGGCCGGGGCGCAGTCGGCGGCCATGGCCGACGAGGTGGTGGCCGCGACGAGCATCGTCGCGAACAGCGCCGTCGTGGTCGCGAGGGCCGCGCCGACCCGGGCGCGGTGCCCGGTGAGTTTCACGTGCATCGAATCTGCCTTCGTTGTGCGGAGCGCAACGCGCGGTGTGCGTGGAGCGCCGAAAGACCGCAGGGCGGGGCCCGGCGGAGATCAGGGGAGATCGGGGATCTCAGGAGGAAGGTCGCCGAACCCGAGATCCTGGGCGGCCCTCGGGCCGGTCGACGGGACCTCGGGTTCGGCAGCGGCGAGCCGCTACGTGGTACCCACCGGTGACGGAGCCTCGATCGGCGTCGGTCCTCGGCGGGGGTCGTGGGGAAGGAGCCGGGGGGCGGGGCGGGGATCCCGCCCCCCGGCTCGACTCTCAGCAGGCGCCGAGCGCCTGCCACGGGCCGTACTGCTCGGCCCCGGGGACGTTGTTCTGCGTCCACCACTTGGCGGTGTACTTCTGACCGTTGTGCGAGACCTGAGCCCCACCGACGTAGACCGCCGTGGCGGACCAGGCGGGGGCGGTGCAGGTACCGGTGCCGGTCGTGCCACCCGTCGTGCCACCGGTCGTGCCACCCGTCGTGCCACCGGTCGTGCCACCGGTCGTACCACCGGTCGTCCCACCAGAGGTGCCGCAGGTACCGACGAGCTCCCAGGGGCCACCGGCCGTGCCGGGGGTCTCGTTCTGGGTCCACCACTTGGCCTTGTAGTTCTTGCCGTTGTGGGAGACCGTCGCTCCGCCGTTGTAGGTACCGGTCGCGGTCCACGCCGCAGCGCACTCGGTCCCGGTCCCACCGGTCGTCCCACCAGTGGTCCCACCGGTCGTCCCGCCGGTCGTGCCACCGGTGGTCCCGCCGGTCGTCCCACCAGTGGTCCCGCCGGTCGTGCCACCCGTGGTGCCACCTGTCGTCCCGCCGCCACCCGTCGGGTCACCGATCACCGGCCCGGCCGGTGCCGCGCGGAACTTCGTCGCGAGGCCCTTGAGGAGCGAGCCGTCCTGGTTGCCCGTGAGGTCCCACCACATGGCCCCGCCGAGCTTCTTGGCGGCGATGTAGTCGCCCTTCACGGCGACGGACTTCGGGTCGTCGAAGCTCCACCACTGGTTGCCGTCGTGACGCCACGAGGCCACCGCTACCGGGTCGTAGTACCCGGTGCCGAGGTTCTTCAGCTTGTCGTAGTCCTCGTTGCCGGCCTCCCAGGTGCCGGGTCCGGCGTCGGTCGCGACGCCCCAGGGGGCCGACGACGTCGCGCCCTTCCAGCCTCGTCCGTACATCGCGAGGCCCATGGTGAGCTGCTTCGCGGGGACGCCGGCGTCGAGGTAGGCCTTGACGGCCTTGTCGACGCTGTAGCGGCGGTTCGCGGGGCGCGTGTCGGTGGGGTCGTCGTACAGGTTGCCCTGGTGGCCCGTGAGGGTCTTGTTCCAGGCGCCGTGCAGGTCGTAGCCCTGGATGTTCCCGAAGTCGAGGTACTGGTAGTTCTCGGGGTCGTTCCAGCCGCCGGACGCGATGTCGTCGGGGTTCGCCGGGAGGAACGCGCTGAGCTGGTACTTCTTGCCCGTCGTCGCACCGTAGGCGTCGAGCTGGGTGCGGAACTCCTTGAGGAGGGCCTTGAAGTTCGCCTTGTCGTTGGCGACGTCGACGATGTTGCCGACCTCACCGTTCGGCGAGCCGGGCCACTCCCAGTCAATGTCGAAGCCGTCGAACACGCCTGCCGCCGAGCCGGGGCCGCCGCGGCCGTCGATGACGGGCAGGTTGCCCTTGAGGTACAGGTCGATGCAGGACGACACGAGCTTCTTGCGGCTCGCGTCGGTCGCGGCGGCCTTGGAGAAGTTCTTGGACCAGGTCCAGCCACCGATCGACAGCATGGCCTTGACCTGGGGGTTCTTGGCCTTGAGCTGCTTGATCTGGTTGAACGAGCCGGCGAGCGGCTGGTCCCAGGCGTCGGCCACGCCCGCGACCGAGTTGGCCGCGGTGTAGCCCATGCCGTAGTCGGCCCAGGCGTCGCCCGCGCCGTCGGACCCGTTGGGGCCCGTGCCCTGCGCCTTGTTGGCCTCGAAGCACGTGAGCGTCTGGTGGTGGATGTTGCCGAACGCGTAGTTGAGGTGCGTCAGGTCGGCGGCGGCGCCGGAGTCCTGGAGCTCCTTCATCTTGAAGTCGCGCCCGTACACCCCCCACTGGGTGAAGTACGCGACGTTGCGGTAGCCGTTGATCGCGCTGTCGCCGGTCTCGGCGGTCGTGGTGGCTGCGGGGAGGGGGGTCGCGGTCGCGGCGACGGTGCCGGCGACCAGGGACGTCGCGAGCATGGCTGCTGCGGTCAGTCCCGCTGCCACCTTCCTCGCGCGTCCTCGTGGAGTTCTCAGTCGCATGTGTCTGCCTCACTTGGCTGGGGGCTCGGGTGCCCGGTGACCCGGACGTCGTTGCCCAGGAACACCCCGACCCTAGGGAGCGACCCTGTCCTCGTGAATCAGCGTTTCCCACATTGTTCACCTCGCGTACATACACACGGACGCGTAGGTGTTCCCCCCTACGTACCCGCGCGTCGCATACGGGTCGCGCCGACCCCGCGTACCGTCCGGCTCATCGTCCGACCCGGTGCGCGAGCACCGCGAGCTCGACCCGCGAGCGCACCCCCAGCTTGCGGAAGACGCGGCCCAGGTGCACCTCGACGGTGCGCACGGACAGGTAGAGCTGGTCCGCAGCCTCACGGTTGGAGCCTCCCTGGACGACCAGCAGCGCGACGTCGAGCTCCCGCTCGGTGAGCTCGTCGGCCCAGCGGGCGCGCAGCTCGTCGAGGGCGTCGTCGGACACGTCGCTCTCGCGCGCGGCGAGGCGCGGCCTGCCCGACGGCGCAGCCCCCGCGTGCGGGACGCCTCCCCCGGGCGTCGTGGTCGGCACGGGCGCGTGGTCGCTGCGGGCGGAAGCCACCTGGAGCGCGTGGAGGTGCTCGAGGACGCCGGCGAGCTCCCCCTGCGCCTGCCGCGCCCACGCCCACGCCCCGGACTGCGTGAGGAGCTCGACCGCGGAGAGCAGGTGCTCGTGGGCCGCGGGCAGGTCTCCCCAGCGGGTCAGCGCCCGGCCCAGACAGAGCTCGGTGCGCCCGTGCTCGAACGGCGACGCGATCCCCCTGCCCGCCGAGGCGACGGCGTCGCGCAGCGCGACCGAGTCCTCTGGCCGCGCCAGGGCGATCTCGGCACGGGCGAGCGTCGCGACCCGGTTCGCCGGGGAGAGGTCCTTGGCCTCGACGCGCCGCCGGGCGAGCGCCCGTTCGGCCGCGTCGGGACGTCCGGCGAGCACCCAGGCCTCGACGTCGTCCATCCCGGGCAGGTGCAGCATGTGGGCGCAGTCGCGCCGGTCCGTCTCGGCGGCCAGCTCGAGCAGCGTCGCCGCCTGGGTGTGGTGGCGCGCGAACGACGCACCGATGGCCCGGTCCACGAGGAGCCCCAGCCGGACGGGCCGCGACGTCGGGCAGGAGCAGGTCTCCTCGAGCGCGGTCGCGACCGTCCCGACGCTGCCGTGCACCGCCATGTCGAGGCGGCGTGCGACCGCGACCCCGGTCCCCGCGAACGGCAACCCGACGGGCAGGCGGAAGGCCGCCTCCTCGAGCTCGCGGCGCGCCTTGGTGATGTTCCCCGACCAGAAGTGGACGAGCACCTGCGCGAGGCGCAGGTGCGCCTCGACGTACGGGGTCACCGCACCGGACGGGGCGTCGAACCAGCGGCCCCCGTTCCGTACCGGCGCGAGGTTCGCGACCGCGCTGGCCAGCGCCTGGCCCGCGACGTCGAGGGCGTCCTCGTCGGCCAGCGCGATCGCGCGGCTGACCTGTGCGTACGCCTCCTGCTCCGGAGAGAGGCACGAACCAGGCAGGTTGGCCCCCTTGCCGCGCTCCCCCACCCCGTAGTTGGCGAGCCAGGACCGCACGACGTCGAGCCCGCCGACCCCCTGCGTGCAGCGTCGCGCGAGCCGCTTCGCCGCGTCGAACGCCTGGGACGCGGCGACGCCGTCGCCGCGCTCGGCGTGCAGCGTCGCCGCGCTCGTGAGCCCCTGCACGACGTCGCCGATCTCGCACCCCCCGGCCGCGTCGCGGGGACGGCCCTCGTGGTCGACGCAACAGGTGCAGGCGTCGTCGTTGTCCGCGAGCGCGAGGAACGGGGCGATCACGTCGTCAGGCACCTGGCCCTGGACGTGCGTGAGCGCCGTGACGAGCGGGCCCAGGATGCGGGCCGAGCTCACGCCGCCCTCGCAGCGCGCGGCCCGCCGCAGCCAGTCGGCCGCGTCGTGGACATGACCGGACTGGAGCGCGGCCGTCCCCGCGACCACGTACGCCTCGCCGCGGTCCGCCGCAGCGGCCTGGCTCGCGGCCTCGCGCGCGACCTCGTGGGCCCACACGACGTCCCCGCGCTCGAGGAGACGCTGGGCCAGGGACACGAGCCCCGGGGCGAGCGTCGGGTCACCCGCGAGCGTCGCGAGCGCCGTGTGCCAGGTGGCGATGTCCTCCTCGCCGACCGCCGTGTGGACCGTCGCGAGCCGCAGGTGCGCGGCCGTGCGGTCTGCGAGGCGGGCGTCGCCGTGGACCAGCGAGCGAACCCGCGGGTCCGTGAACGCGAAGCGACCGGAGACCAGCGAGAGCTGCCCCGAGAGCGGCCCGTCGAGCACCTCCTCGATGCTCAGCCCCGACGCGGCGAGCAGCACGTCCGTGCGCTCGACGACCGCGACCGCCGCGACGAGCAGCGCACGCCGCTCCTCGGGGGCGAGCCCGTCGAGCCGGTCGCCGAGCAGCGTGCGGACCGCGGGAACCGGGGGCAGCGGGTCCGGGAGGATCGCGGTGCCCGCGAGCTGCTCGCTCGACAGCAGCCGGGCCGTCTGGGCGATCGCCGCCGCGTTGCCCGCGAGGTTCTGGGCGAGCCTCGCCGCGACGTGCGGGGCCACGGCCAGGCGCTCCTCGACGAGCAGCAGGTGCAGCGCCTCGGGCGGCCCCAGGGGCGCGAGCTCACGGACCTCGATCGGGTAGGGCAGCGGGCGGTCGAACCCTCCGGGGACGGCGGTCGCGAGGAGCACGAGCGCGGCGCGGCGCTGGGCGACGAGCCCGACGACCACGGCACGGCTGATCTCGTCGACCAGGTGGAGGTCGTCGGCGAGGAGCACGACCGTGCGGTCGGGCACCGCCTCCTCCAGGTACTCGGCGAGCGCGACCGCGCCGACCTCGGGCAGGTACCCGTACTCCGGGTCGGCGACGTCGAGCGGGCGCACGAGCCGGTCCGGCACCGCGCACCCGGTGACCTGGGCGACCTGGGACACGAGCGAACGCACCGCTCCGCCGGAACGCTGCGGGCCCACCGTCTGGGCGACCCTCAGGACCAGGGGCGGGTGCGGACCGCTCGCCCCGTGCAGCGCCTCGTGGACGCGCTCGAGCGTGGTGCTCGCCCCCATGCCGGGTTCCCCGGTCCAGACGAACGCGCCCCGCCCGTCGGCGACCGCCGAGAGCGCGAGGTCTATCTCCGCCCGACGCGACGAGAGCCGCTCGGGCCGGTGCTCGGTGGACGTGCGGGACGTGCGCACCTGATCTGAGGTCAGGACTTCTTGCTGGCTGGCTGGCATGTCAGACCCTCCCGTCCGGGGCAACGATGGCCGGACGACTCTCAGGAATGTTAACAACCCGACGTAAAGGCGGGCATCCTGTCCTGTTACCCGTCAGTGTCTTCGGTGGCTTCCGCCGGGGGCGGTTTGCCGGGGCCTTCGACCAGGTCTAGGGTGACCTCGTTCCTCCGTCTGCTTCTGCCGAGAGATCTCGGTACCTCAGACGAGCACGGAACCAGAAGCAGATGAGAAGGAGGTGAGAGCGATGCCGGACGGCAGCAGTCATAGATCCCCGCACTGCGCGCTCGCTCCCCTCCACCCTGCCCGCTGACCCTTCCGGTCGGCTCTCCCGGCACGGCCCGCGGGGCGGTCGCCAGTGCGCTCCATGCACCGTCATCCCCCCTCGCCAGGACCTGCCCCTGCCCGCACGCAGGGCGGCCCGGCGTCCGGTCGGCACCGTCGAGAGCACGGCGCCGGGAAGGACCACCATGTCGACGAGCACACACCTCAGTGCACCCTGCCCCGCGACCACTCGCAAGGGCTCCGCACCACTCCGAACGAACCGGGCCACCACCCCCGCGCCCGCTCCCCGCCGCCCCGACCTCGAACGCCAGTCGATCACGTTCACGATCGGCCTGTACCTGTTCATCTGCACGACCCTGCTCGGGACGCACCTGCTGGCCGCGGGGCACGACGACGCCCCCGTCCCGGCGCCGCTGGTGACGACGACCGCGCCGACGGGGGCGACGCCGTCGGGCACCGACGCGCTGCCCACGGGCGAGACGGCGGTGGCACCGTGACCGGGACGACGCCCGCGGTCGCCGAGTCGCCCCGCGCCCTCACGTCGCCCCGCGCCGCTGCACGGCGGACGCCCGCCCCGGTCCGGACGGCCCCACGGTTCGACCCGCAGGCCCTGCGCGCCCGCTGGCTCCAGGTCGCGTCCGAGGACCCGGCCGCCCTCGAGCGTGCGGCGGAGGTCGGCGTCGACTTCTCCCCGGCGTCCGGGCGCGTCTGGGAGACCGACGACCACGTGTACCTGCCGGTCGTGGCGACCTACCGGCGCGGCGAGCGCATCGAGCGCGAGGTGCTCATGCTCGCGCTGTCACCCGAACGTGTCGTGACCCTCCAGCCCAGCCGGCACTACCCGATCTTCGACAAGGCCATCGCCCGCATGCGGCGCACACCGCGACTGACCCAGACGTCCTACGGCGTCACGTACGCGCTGCTGTACGCGCTCAACGAGGCCGCCGAACGCGTCATCCACCACGCCAGCGACCTGCTCGAGGACATGTCCGACCAGATCGAGGAGGCCACGCTCGGCTACGACCGGCGTGGGCGCGAGATCGGCGTGACCGACATGCAGGGCACCATCTCGCGCATGAACCGGGCCGAGGAGATCGTCTCCAGCACCCAGGAGTCCCAGCTCTCCCTCGCGCGCGCCGCACGACACCTGCGCAGCGAGATCGCCGACACCGACCCCGTGCTCGCGAGCCTGGTCGAGACCCTCATCGCGGACGTCGACGGCGTCAAGGAGCACGCGAGCTTCGAGCACGACAAGGTCCGCTACCTCCAGCAGGCCATCATGACCTCGCTCGACGTCAAGCAGAACCAGATCGTCAAGGTGTTCACGATCATCACCGCAGTGTTCCTGCCGCCCACGCTCATCACGTCGTTCTACGGCATGAACTTCACGCGCATGCCCGAGCTCGAGTGGGAGCTCGGGTTCCCGTGGGTCGTGCTCGTGACGCTCGTCGCCGCGGTCATCCCGCTCGTGTACATCAAGCGGCGCGGCTGGCTCCGCTGAGCCACGCTCCCCGTCCCAAGGACGTGCGGACGCCGTCGGGGCCACGACAGGCAGGTCGTGGTCCCGACGGCGTCGAGTTGCGCAGGGCCGAGGCCGCTACCGCGTCAGGTCAGACGCAGGAACCGACCACGCGCCACGGGCTCCAGTGCGTCTCGGTGCCCGGTGCGTTGGTGTGGACCCACCAGTTGGCCTGGTAGTTGACGCCCTGGTGGGACGCCACCTGGCCAGCAGTGTAGATGCCCGCCTTGGTCCAGTCGCCGTAGCATCCACCGGGAGCGTCCGAGTCGACCGGACCGGCCTGCGACGCACGGTAGACGTCCGCGGCCGTGCCGACCAGCTCGTCCTCGTAGTCACCCGCGAGGTCCCACCACATCGAGCCGCCCAGGCCCTTCTCCGCGACCCACTTCGCCTTGAACTCGACGGCGCGCGGGGTGTCGACCGTCCACCACTCGTTGCCGTCGTAGCGCCAGGACGAACCGGTCGTCTCGTCGAAGTACTCGGTGCCCAGGTCACGCAGCTCGAAGTACTGCTTGTAGCCGGGCTCGTGCGTGCCCTCGGCAACGCCCGCGGCGGACTGCCACGCACCGTTCGAGTCGCCGGCCACGACGCCGGTCCAGCCACGGCCGAACGCCGGGATGCCCAGCGTGATCTGCTGCGGGTCGACGCCGCGGCTCAGGTACAGGTCGATCCCCTGCTCGACCGAGATCTCGCCCGTGTAGGTCGGGTCGTCGTGCAGGTTGGACTGGTGCCCGGCCAGGTTCGGCGACCAGCCGCCGTGCAGGTCGTAGCCCTGGATGTTGCCGTAGTCGAGGTAGTCGAAGATCTTCGGCGCGTCCCAGCCCGCGTTGATGACCGTCGGGTTCACGGGGATGTACGAGGACAGGAGGTACTCCTCGCCCTGCGAGGCGCCGTACTCGTCGAGCTGCTCGCGGAACTCCGCGAGCAGCGCCGTGAAGTTCGCCTTGTCGTTCACCGGGTCGACGAAGTTCTCGGGGTGCTGCGACCAGCTCGGTGCCCCCGGCCACTCCCAGTCGATGTCGATTCCGTCGAAGAGGCCGGCCGCTGCGCCCGCGCCTCCGCGGCCGTCGATCTCCGGCAGGTTGCCCTCGAGGTAGAGGTCGATGCACGAGGAGACGAACTTCTCGCGGGACTCGGGCGTCGCGGCGGCCTTCGAGAAGAACTTGGACCAGGTCCATCCACCGATCGACACCAGCACCTTGGTGTCGGGGTTCTTCTCCTTGAGCTTGAGGAGCTGGTTGAAGTTCCCGGCGAGCGCCTGGTCGGCCGTGTCGGCGACCCCGTCGATCGAGTCCGCCGCGCTGACCGCGTCGACGAAGTCGGCACCGGCGACGCCGGCCCCGTCGTTGCCGCCAGGTGCGGGCGACCCGTCCTTGTCGGAGATGAAGCACGTCAGGTCGGTCGGGTGGATGTTCGCGAACGCGTAGTTGACGTGCGTGATCTGGTCGGCCTGGCCGGACTCCTGGAAGTCCTTGACCGTGTAGCCGTAGTTCTCGGGAGCCCACGACATGAAGTAGCCGACGTTGCGGTACCCGTTGATGTCGTTGTCACCGTTGGGGCTGACCGCGGCGGGCGCGGCCGGCGCGGCCGTCGCGGTGCCTGCTGCGACCAGGCCCGAGCCCACGAGGGCGAGGGTCGTCGCGGTCACCACGGCACCGGCGGCACGGCGGGTGCGGCGTGGTAGCGAGGGGTTGTTGCGGGATGCGTGCAAAGGGAGGCCTCTTCGTCTTCCGTGCTGCTGACTCCGGTCCGTTCCGGAGCCCCAGGCACCGGGGATCCCTGAACGGGAACCAGCGGCTGGGCACTTCCGAACCTAGCCAGGGGGGCGCGCGAATGATGTACGGGGCTTCCACATGGTTCACAGCGGTCACATAAGGGATTTCCCTTACCAACGCGGCGAATCGTTCGAAACGTTACGAAGGGTAGCCTTCCGCGCCTCGACGAGGCGCTACGCCTCGACGAGGATCGTCACCGGGCCGTCGTTGACGAGCTCGACCTGCATGTCCGCACCGAACACACCGGTCGCGACCTCGACGCCCTTCGCGCGCAGCGCGGCGACCACCTGGGCGACGAGCGGCTCGGCCACGTCCCCCCTTGCCGCACCGTTCCAGGACGGCCGACGCCCCTTCTTCGTGTCCGCGTAGAGCGTGAACTGGCTGACGACCAGCACGGGCGCACCCTCGTCGAGCACCGACCGCTCGTCGCGCAGGATCCGCAGCTCGGCGACCTTGCGCGCCACCAGCTCGACCTGCGCGGGCCCGTCGTCGTGCGTCACACCCACGAGCACGACCAGCCCCGGCCGGTCGATGCTGCCCACGACCTCGCCGCCCACGCTCACGCTCGCGCGCGCCACGCGCTGCAGGACGGCCCTCATGCGGCGTGGCCCGGTCCGAACGTGGCCCGCACCTCACCGACGGGCTTTCCTCCGCCCAGGACCGGGGTGCGGCCGACGCGGTCCAGCGCGGCGCCGTCGACCCCTGGGACGTCCCCCGCACCCAGCGACGCCAGAGCAGCGACCAGCACCGCGGGGCGCGGGCGCGGCGAGCCGTCGAGGACCTTGAACGCGAGCGCACGCCCGTCCGGCAGGCCCGCGCCGTACACGCCGTCCGCGCCGTCCTTGGCGACGAGGCCCGGCACGGCCCGCATGACGTCGGTCGCGTCGCGCCCCGTCCCACCGACCATCTCGGGGAACGAGGACATCGCGCGCGCCACCAGCGCCTCGGGCGACCCGGGCGCACTCGACGGTGCCGCGGCCAACCGGCCGAACGCCCGTGCCATCCCGAGCAGCGTGGTCGAGAAGAGGGGTGCACCGCAGCCGTCGACCGTCACGTGGAGGTCGGCCGCGTCGTCCCCCGTGAGCTCGAGCAGCGTCTCGCGGATCGCGACCTGCAGCGGGTGTGCGGGATCCAGGTACGTCGCGGTGTCCCAGCCCGCCGCGACGCACGTCGCGAGCATCGCCGCGTGCTTGCCCGAGCAGTTCTGGGTGATCGACGCCGGGCCGTTGCCCTGCTCCTGCCAGGCGAACGCCGCAGGCGGGTAGACCGGCATGTCGGGCGTGTTGCGCAGCGCCGACTCGTCGAGCCCGACGCCCGCGAGGATCTCGCGTGCCCCCGCGAGGTGGAAGTCCTCCGCGTTGTGGCTCGCAGCACCGAGGGCCAGCAGGCGCGGCGGCAGGGAGAGCCCGTTACGGAGCATCGCGACGGCCTGGAACGGCTTGACCGACGAGCGGGGCCAGATCACGGTCGACGGGTCGCCCACCACGAGGTCGGCGGCGCCCGAGGCGTCGAGCGTCACCAGGTGCCCCAGGTGCACAGACTCGACCAGGTCGCCCCGGACGACCTCAGCGAGCGGAGCGGCGGAGCGCAGCACGGGGGTCACCACCCGCCCGGACGGCCGCCACGGTTGCCGCCCGACCCTCCCGAGCCGCCCGACCCGCGGCCGTACGGCTTGAGGCGGGGACGCACGTCGACGAGGTAGATCACGGCGGGAGCCACCGCGAAGATGTTGAGGAAGCCGACGCTCGCCCCCATGGGCGGCAGGGCGATGAAGCCCAGCGCGGCGCAGACACCGAGGATGAGCAGCCAGAGGTTCTTGGTCAGCTTCCCCTCGGCCGTGTAGGCGTTCTTGGGGCGGCTCGCGGCGTCGATGAGCGCGACGAGCTGCGCGACGAACACCGCGAGGAAGAGGACGAGGTAGACGAGGGTCTGGGCTGCTCCGAACACGACACGAGCCTACGGCAGGACCCGTAGCGCCTCCGCGCGCGCCGCGCTCGCGACGCGCTCGTCCCACACCGCGAAGATCGCGTCCTCGTGGCGCAGCACCAGCGCCGAGGCAAGGTGCACGGCGTCCGCGCCGCGCAGCGAGTGCCCGTTGCCCCCCGCGAGGGCGCTCGCCCGGTCCAGGACCTCGGGCGAGACCTCGACCAGGTGCAGCGCGGGCCACAGCCGCTCCCAGGTGGCGAGCGCCTGAGCACGCTCGGCGGCGTCGAGGACCCCCGCTCGCTCGCCCGCGGCGAGCGCAGCGCGGACCTCGGTGTCCGACAGCCGGCTCGTGCTGACCACGTCCGCCCGGTTCCACAGGGCGCTCGCGAGCTCGGACCCGGGCTCGGCGACGCACAGCTTCACGAGCGCGCTCGCGTCGAAGTAGACCAGTGCCATGGGGCGCGCCCGCTCAGCGTCGGATGCGGCGCACGAGGCCCGACATCGCCGACTGCTTGGCAGCCGGGCGAGCGGGCGGCGTGTGCACGGGCCGCTCCTCGGTGGCCGGCGTCAGCAGGCCGTCCCGGGTCAGCGACGTGATCAGGTCCGCGCTGTCGATCGCGCTCAGGCGGGCGACCGGGATGCCGCGCTCGGTGATCACCACGTCCTCCCCGTCACGCGCCCGCTCGATCCACGACTTCAGCTCGGCCCGCAGGGCGCTGACGGAAACCTCCATCCCCCGAAGGTACCGGCCAGCGCCCGGATTGCGTAGACCTCCACGCGTGCCAGTCCTGCGGATGTGTCGGGTGCGAGCCCCGGCACGCCCGGGCACGCCCCGGCACGATCGGCGCCCCGCCAGACGCGCTCCCGCGTGCTCCCGGCGCGCGCCACGACCCCGGTCAGAGCTCGTGCAGGGCTGCCCGGGCGTCCTCGGGGGACATCCCCGCGGCCTCGAGCGTGTCCACGATCGGGGAGCGCAGCAGCATCACGAGCGACTGGACCTGCCAGTCCCCGGCACCGACGGTCCGCGGGTCGGCCGCGGCCGCGGTGTCGGCCAGGATCTCGCGCGCGGTCGACGGGTCGCGGCCCGCGCCGATCGCCTCGGCCAGGACACGCGTGCCGGCCGCGAACCGGTCGACGATCGCCGCGACGGGCAGGAGGTCGTGATCGGTCCCAGCGACCGGGCGGGCACGCCGGGCCAGGACGCGGACGCTGCGCATGGCACGGTCCACCAGGACCGCCTTGCGCTCGATGTCGCCCAGCTCGCTGCGGTGCTTGCGCCCCACGGGACTCACCCGGGAGAGTTCCTGGGCGCTCGTCGCGGTGGCCTGCCACTCCTCGAGCGCGGGCTCGGACGCCCGCCCCCGCACGAGTGCGGCGTCCAGGTCGTCGATGTCGCCCGAGCGGAAGCCACGGGCGAGCAGCTCGAGCGTCTCCGCGAGCTCGGTCGTCGCCTCGTCCCCCAGGATCCGAGGCCGACGGCGTGGGTCGCCGGGGGTGAGCGTCGCGACGAGCAGCGCCACCGCGCCACCGACCAGGGCGTCGACCAGGCGCCCCCCGGGCCCACCCGTCTGGGTCGCGGGCAGACCAACGATGACGATGGCCTGCACACCGGCCTGGGTCGCGAGGAGGGCGCCGCGGTCGATGAAGCGCGCGACCAGGGCGGACGTCGCGAGGACGACGGCGACCTGCCACCAGCCCGACCCGATGAAGTGGACGATCAGGTCCCCCAGGCCCACGCCCACCGCGACCCCGATCGCGAGCTCGCCGACCTTGCGGACCTGACGGTCCTGGCTGAACCCGAGGCAGATCCACACCGAGACCGGGGCGAAGAACGGGTACGGGTGCCCGAGCAGGTAGTGCGCGATCCCGTAGGCGACGCCCGCGGCGAGCGAGGCCTGGATGACGGGCCAGAACGCGACCCGGACCCGGGAGGTCCCCTGCCGCAGCCGGGCGCGGAGCACGAGCCGGCGGAACGCCTTGCGAGCCGTCTCGACCGCCCCCGGTTCCGGGGTCGTCGCTCCCCCGGCCGACTCCCGCGCCTGCGTCATGTGCTCCTGCTCACCGCGTCCCACCGTGCCGGAGTCCCGGCACGGTCCTCAGACTCTGTTCTAGATCATGCTCTGGGGCGCGCCCGCGCCCTTGGGAGTGATGCCTCGTGCGACCGGACCGCGGGGTGCGGGGCGGTCGACCGACACGCCCTCGCCGGGGACCACGACCTCCTGGGCCGCGGCGACCGCGCCACCGTCGCAGTCGACGACGAGCTCGACGTCCTCGGGGGCGCTGCGCTTGAGGACCGCGAGCGCCACGGGGCCCAGCTCGTGGTGCCGGGCGACCGACGTCACGACCCCCACGGCACGGCCCGGTGCCGCCACCCCGTCCGGCCCCGGGGTTCCGCCCGGCAGCCGCACCTCGGCCCCGGCGACGGGGAGCAGGTGTCCCGAGCCGTCGAGGTGGAGCATCACGAGGCGCCGCGGCGGACGGCCCATGTTGTGCACGCGCGCGATGGTCTCCTGGCCGCGGTAGCAGCCCTTGTTCAGGTGGACCGCGGTGCGCAGCCAGTCGAGCTCGTGCGGGATCGAGCGGTGGTCGACCTCGGTCGCGAGGCGGGGGCGCCAGGCCTCGACGCGCAGCGCCTCGCTCGCCCAGGTCCCGGCGAGCCGCCACCCGGCGGCCTCTCGGGCCGCGACGGCGTCGGACAGCTCGGCGCGGGGCACCAGGACCAGGCGCCACGGGCGGTGGGCACCGGGGTGCTCGTCGTCCGCGGGGCCGTAGCGCGTCCCTCCGGGCGCGGTGCGCGGCCAGGGGTCGCGCCACGTGACGGGCTCCCCCTCCACGCCCTCCGCGTCGCGGGGCTCGCCCAGGACGGCGATCTCGTCGCTCATGTCGGTGATCTCGACGCGGAGCGAGAACTTCATCCGGTCGAGCCAGGCGGCCAGGGTCGGGGCGTGCGAGCCCTCGGTCACGAGCCACGTGGACTCGCCGTCGTCGACGACCCCTGCCGCGTGCTCGACGTGCCCCTGCGGGCTCAGGACGAGCAGCTCGGTCGAGGTGCGGGGCGCCAGGCCCAGGAGGTTCTGCGACGTGATCGAGTTGAGCCACGTCAGGCGGTCGGGGCCCGTGACCCGCACGACGCCGTGGTGCGAGAGGTCGACGACCGCACCGCCCGACCCGAGCGCGCGCTGCTCGCCCGTCGGGTCGCCGTAGTGCCATGCCACGCCCGCGTCGGGGCCGGAGCCGGCGACCGCGCCGGGGCGCGCGAGCAGCGGGCTCGTCCGGACCGGGGTCTCGGTCACAGGGTCGGTCTGGGTGGCGTCGTCAGGTCCAGCGGTCACGGTGCAACAACCTCCTCGGCGCCGGTGGGCGCACGTCCGTCCGGCCGCGCGGTGGCGTCGGCCGTGCCTCATGCGTCGGAGGGCTAGAGGCGGTCCAGCTTCGCCGACGCATACGACTGCAACGGTTGACCGAAGGCCGCCAATTCCCAGACCCACAGGAGCTGGCCCTGGACGTTGCCGTAGAGCCGGTTCGACGCCGTGACCTCGGCCGAGGTGGCCGTGCGCATCATGGCGTCGCTCGACAGGTCCACCCGACCGTTGCCGACGACCCCCAGGTACAGGGTCATGCGGCCCGACGGGTCCGCGATCATGACCTCGATCGCGGACTTGTCCTCGGGCAGCCCCTCGGGGCGCTCGGGAGAGACGCGCCAGTAGCCCGTCTCGGTGGACCAGATGCGGCCGGGCGCGAGGTGCCCCTCGGTGCTCGGCTCGGTCTGGTCGCTCGACGCGTCGGCCTCGGGGTCGACGGGTTCGTTCGCGGTCCAGGCCTCCGGCACGGTCTCCGGGACCTCGGCCTCGAGGACGCGGAGGGTCGACTCGTACCGCAGGTACGGGCCGCCGTCGTGGTCGAACACGACGTCCTGGACGAACGGGGTCTCGGGGATCCCGGGGTAGGCGATGACTCCCTCGCCACGCCAGGAGCCCACGAGCCACGCGAGCGGGTAGGCCTCGGGGGCGAGCCCCTCAGGGAACGCGAAAGCCATCTGGTGGTACCTCCGGCGGTCCCAGCGGACCGGTGACGACGACGAGGGGAGCGGGACCGTGGTCCCACCGGGCGCGGACGCCCGGAGCGACGCTCAGGTCAGCGCTGACCCTTGTACAGCTTGTAGACGACGAACCCGGCGAACCACGTGATGGTCACGGTCGCGGCGATCAGCAGTCCCAGGAAGATGAGCTCGAGTGCATGCGTGGACATGTCGCCGATCCTACCGTCCGGCCTCTAGGCTCGCGCACGTGACCTCCCAGCCCGTCCCGCCGCTGTCCTCGGCCGCCCCGGCCGCCGTCTCCCGCTCGCTCGTCGTCAAGACGACGGCGGGCCTCGAACGCCCCGAGGCGACCAACCAGGCCTTCACGGTCGCGGCCGCCGCGGTGGCCGCCGGGGTCGAGGTCAGCGTGTGGCTGACCGGGGAGTCCGCGTGGTTCGGGCTCCCGGGACGTGCGAGCGAGCTCGAGCTCGAGCACGCGACGGCCCTGCCGGACCTGCTGGACGTGATCCTGTCCGCAGGGACCGTCACGGTGTGCACCCAGTGCGCCGTGCGCCGCGGCATCACGGAGGCCGACCTCCTGCCGGGCGTACGCATCGCGGGGGCGTCGGTGTTCGTCGAGGAGGCGCTGCGGCCGGGGGCCCAGGCCCTCGTCTACTGACGCGCCGCGGTCCTCGCAGCGGGGTACCCCTCTGCCCGACGGCGGCGCTCGCCCCGCGCGAGCGCCTCGCCTCGCGCTGCACTGCGGCGTGGCGTGTCCGGAGCGGCTCGCGGTGGCGTGGCGGGCTCCGGGCGGCGGACCTCGCGCTCAGTCCTCGACGCGGATGCCGAGCTCCGCCGCGAACAGCGGCGCCATCTCGACGAGCTGGGACGGGCTGAGCGTGGCCCCCGCGAGCCTCTCGAGGCTCGTGATCCGGCGCAGCGTCGCCCCGCGGAGGTCGGTGTGCGCCAGCCGGGCGCTCGCCAGGACGAGGTGGTCGACCGAGGTGTCCTCGAACGCGACCCGCGTGGCCTGGGCGTTCGTCAGGTCGAGCTCGTCCACGGTGCACCGCGTGAGCCGCAGGTCGCGGATCGTCGCCCCCCGGAGGTTGACGTACCCGAGCTTGCAGTCGACCAGCTCGACCGACCGCCACCCCGACTCGTAGAGCTCGGCGGACCCGATCCTCGACCCGGCCACGACGACGTCGTGCCACACGGACCGCGGGGCGCTCAGGACGGGTGCGTCGATCCGTTCGAGCCGGGACTCGCTGAACGTCGCGGCCCGCAGGTCCGCCTGGTGCAGCGAGAGCCCGACGAGGTCGCACCGCTCGAACGTGACGTCGGACAGGTCCGCGTGGGACAGGTCGCCACCCTCGAACCGCTCGTCGTGGCGACGCTCCTCCGCGCCGATCCCCTCGGCGTCGCCCGGGGGACGGACCCCGGCACGCAGCCGCTTGATCCGGGGAGGGACGGTGGTCGAGGAGTCGTTCTGCGCAGGCACCGCACGACCCTACGCGCTTCCTGCCACGGCACCCTCGGCGCCTCGCTGCCGGCGCGGGACCTCAGCGGGCGGGTGCGAACCGTCGGATCAGCAGGTACATCTCGCAGCCCAGGCACAGCCCGAACGCCGCGTTGAGCACGGCCGCCACCAGGGCGAGCGCCGCTGCGACCGGCACGGCCACGAGCGAGACCGTGAAGCCCAGGAGCACGCCGACCCCGGTGATGACGAACCCGACGCCCTGCGCGAACCGGGGCGGACGCGGGTCCTCGCGCTCCGCCGTCGGGCCGAGCCTGGGCTGGACGAGCGTCTTGAAGACCCAGCCCTGCCACGTGCCCTGCGCACCGCGCAGCGCCCCCAGCAGGAAGCTCAGCGCGATGAACGTCAGCAACCACAGCGCAGCCTGGGAGGTGCCCAGGAGGAGGGTCACGGCGAGCAGCAGAGCAGTGATCCCGGCCCCGACGCGAGGACCACGCGGGTCGATGCCCCGAGCCACGCTCGAAGAAGGGTGCGGGTCGTGCGACATGGCGGCTCCTCGGTCGGCCCGCCCCGGTGGGCGAGCGGTGTCAGGCGACGGACCCCGCGGGCACGTCGAGCGCCTCGACCGCCTGGGTCCGGTTCACGCTGCCGCTCATCCGAGCGACCTCTCGACCGGACGGGTCGAGGACGAGCACCGTCGGAGTGCGCAGTATGCCGAAGGTTCGCACGAGATCGTGGTGCTCGTCGACGTCCATCTCGCGATGTGTCACATCGGTGCGCGCCGCGACGACCTCGTCGAGCACGCGGGCCGTGTGCCGGCAGGGCGAGCAGAACTCGCTCGAGAACTGCACGAACGTCCGGTGCTCCCCGAGCACGATGCCGAGGGCCGCCCAGTCGACCGCGCCGTCCTCGGCCGCGGGCCGGGCTGCGCGGACCACCCCCTGTCGGCGCTGCCACCAGAGCCCGAGCAGCACGCTCGCGGCGAGCACCACGACCAGGACCACGATGCGCCAGACCATGGCGTCGACCTCTCTCTCGGACAGCGGCACGGCGGCCCGCCGTGCGGCGGGCCGGTCAGCCCACGAGCACGCGACCGACCACGAAGACCAGGATCCCCCCGACCGTCACGGGCAGCACTATCGCAGCAACGGCCGCCTGCCTGCGCTCGAGGGCCGGCAGCTGGTCGAACAGGGCGCGCAGCCCCGCGACCAGCATCCCCGAGACGACGCCCGTCCACAGCCCGTTGCTGATCGCGACCTCGGGCAGCACGTACCCGAGGGCGGCCCCGGCCGCCGCGGCGGCGACGACCGTCACGACCGAGCTCCACCACCCGGCGAGGGGCAGCGCGGAGATCGCGGACGCGACGGCGAGCGTCGCCGCGCACGTCACGACGAGCTCCGCCCCGGCGTCGGTGCGGTCGGTCGCGATCCACCCTGCGGCCGAGACCGCGACGACCAGTCCGCTCACCGTGCCCAGGAGCGACTCGACGAGTCGCGGGCGGCCGTCCCGGCGCAGCATCTCGGCGACGAACGCCAGCACGATGCCCATCGCGAGGACGAGCGGCAGGTTGCGCAGCGCGGGCTCGCCGTCGGTCGCAGCCACGACGGCGACCGCACCGACCCCGGTCAGGCCGATCACCAGGCCGGAACCGCCCGGGGCGGGCTGCCCCAGCAGCGCGGGCCACCCGACCGCGACCAGCACGACGAGCACGGCGGCCGCGATCGTCAGGGGCAGGAGTCCGAAGAACGCGGCGGCAGCGACCGCCGCAGCCACCACGGACGTGGCGACGGCGCGCGAGGAGAGACCCACTAGGCACACTCCCCCGACAGCATGAGCGGTGAGAGGGCGGGGTCGGCACCGGGTCCGAAGAGGCTGAGCACGAACATGAGTCTCCCAGATGACGCCGCACGAGAACACGAAACAAGGTTGTAACAGCGCAAAGGCCTTGGTCACCCCGTCGACCCCTGTTCCACGCGCTACGGTAATGATTCCGGCCTCCTCGGGGGTCACTGGGAGGAGGTGCGTCGGTGGCAGAGCTGTTGATCCTGACACCGGCGACAGGTGGGTCCGTCGACATCCTGCCTGCGCTGGGACTGCTGTCGCACCGCTTGCGGGTGCTGCCCATGGAGCCGTCGGCACTCGTCGACGCTCCGGACTCGGACGTCGTGCTGCTCGACGCGCGCCGCGACCTCGCGGCCGCCCGCACCACCTGCCGCCTGCTCCACGCGACCGGTCTGACGGTGCCCCTCGTGCTCGTCCTGACCGAGGGCGGCCTGACCGTGGTCACCGCCGAGTGGGGGGCCGACGACCTGCTCCTGGAGCATGCGGGCCCCGCGGAGGTCGAGGCCCGGCTGAGGCTCGTGATCGAGCGCTCGTCGCACGGCCGCGCCGACGACGCCCCGCAGGAGATCTCCGCGGGCGAGCTCGCGATCGACGCGGGCGGGTACACGGCCCGCCTGCGCGGACGCCCGCTCGACCTGACCTACAAGGAGTTCGAGCTCCTGAAGTACCTGGTGCAGCACCCGGGCCGCGTGTTCACGCGCGCCCAGCTCCTGCAGGAGGTCTGGGGCTACGACTACTACGGGGGCACCCGGACGGTCGACGTCCACGTGCGGCGCCTGCGCGCCAAGCTCGGCCCCGAGCACGAGCAGCTCATCGGGACGGTGCGCAACGTCGGCTACCGGTTCGACCCGCCCAAGGACCGGCGCGCGTCCGCGGCGGCCGACGGGAGCACGAGCGACGCGCCGGGAACCGAGGCGACCGAACCCACGGCCTCGAGCGAGCAGGTAGGTTCGTCCGGGTGACGACCGACTCGAGCGACTTCTCCGCAGCCCTCGTCGACGGCCCCTGGCGGCACGAGTTCGTGCCGGCCAACGGCGCCCGCTTCCACCTCGCGGTGGCCGGCCCCGAGTCCCGCGGAGGCGGTTCGGGCGCTCCCCTCGTGCTCCTGCTGCACTCGTACCCGCAGTTCTGGTGGGCGTGGAGGCACCAGCTCGAGGCGCTCGCCGAGGCCGGCTACCGCGTCGCCGCGATGGACCTGCGCGGCACCGGTGCGTCGGACAAGCCTCCGATCGGCTACGACGCCCCGACCCGTACGCGCGACGTCGCGGGCGTGGTCCGTTCGCTGGGCGCCGACCGCGCCGTCGTCGTCGGGCACGGGACCGGCGGCGGGCTCGCCTGGGCCATGGCCGCGCTCCAGCCCGCGGTGACCGCCGGCGTCGCGGCGTTCGCCGCGCCGCACCCCTCGCACGTCCACACCTCGGGCCGCAGGCTCCTGACGCCGCTCGCGCAGCGGCACCTCGCGTTCGCCCAGCTCCCGACGTTCCCCGAGCGGGCCCTCACGCAGGACGACCTGGTCGGCCGGGTGCTCGCGGACGGGTCCGCGACCCCGTTCGCCACCGAGGCGGTGGACACGTACCGCACCGTCATGCGCATCCCGTTCGCGGCGCACTCCGCGATGGAGGCCATCCGCTGGTCGGTGCGCTCCGCACCACGGCCCGACGGGCGCCGCTTCCGCAGCGCGCTGCGCCGCCCGATCGCCATCCCGACGCTCCAGGTCCACGGCGGGGCCGACGGCTTCCTGCGCCGCGAGCTCACCGACGCGGACGCAGCCGCCGTCTCGCGCTCGTTGCGCTTCGAGGTCCTCGACGGGGTGGGGCACTTCCTCCCGGAGGAGGCGCCCGACGACGTCACCCGCCTCCTGCTGGACTGGCTGCCCACCACGCAGGGCTGAGCAGGGTGCGTGGCGCGGGCCCTGCAGGCTGCAGGCCCTGCGCCGCCGCGCACCTCAGTCCGTCTTGACCATGCCCGCCGCGACCGCCGGGTCGGTCTCGCCGACCCCGAACGACGGGCACAGCTGCGCGATGGTGCACGCCCCGCACGCGGGCTTGCGCGCGAAGCAGACCCTGCGGCCGTGGAAGATCAGCCGGTGCGAGAGCATGGTCCACTCGCGCTTCTCGATGAGCTCGCCGACCTCCGTCTCGACCTTGACGGGGTCCTCCTCCGTGGTCCACCCCAGCCTGCGCACGAGGCGCCCGAAGTGGGTGTCGACCGTCAGGCCCGGGACGCCGAACGCGTTGCCCAGGACGACGTTGGCGGTCTTGCGCCCGACGCCGGGCAGCGTCACCAGGTCGTCGAGCCTGCGGGGGACCTGACCGTCGTAGCGCTCGACGAGCGCCTGCCCGATCCCGATGACCGACTGCGCCTTGGCCCGGAAGAAGCCCGTGGGCCGCAGGATGTCCTCGAGGTCCTCCCGGTCCGCGGCGGCGTAGGCCGCGGCGTCCGGATAGCGGGCGAAGAGCTCCGGGGTGGTGAGGTTGACGCGCTTGTCCGTGGTCTGCGCCGACAGGACGGTGGCGATCAGCAGCTCGAGAGGCGTGGTGAAGTCCAGCTCGCAGTGCGCGTCCGGGTACGTCAGCGCCAGCTCGCGGTTGGTGCGCCGTGCTCGCCGCACCAGGGCGAGCCGTGACTCGACGTGCGGGGCTGGTGCAGGACTCGAGGTACCGCCCGAAGTGGTCACGTCCGGCAGCCTACTCGGCCCCACCCACACCTCCCCCACGCCTTCCGCGCAGGTCTCACCAGGTCGGTGGCGATCCGAGTTGCGCGCATGAGGCAGACTTGTGGGAGGAATCACGAGTACCGGTTCGCTCGAACTCCGCCGATGCAGACGGGCTCATACCGGGAAAGTCCGCTCAACACTCGAAGGACATCGCGTGGACGACGACGTAGTGCTCTCGGCCCCCCTCTTCGCCACCATGGACCGCGAAGAGACCCGGACGCTGTTCGACTCGATGCAGCAGATCGAGCTCACCCGTGGAGACGTGCTCTTCCGCGAGGGTGAGCCCGGCGACCGGCTGTACGTGATCGCACAGGGCAAGATCAAGCTCGGCCGCCGCTCGAACGACGGTCGGGAGAACCTCCTGTCCATCCTCGGACCGGGCGAGATGTTCGGTGAGCTCTCGCTCTTCGACCCGGGGCCACGCACCGCCACGGCCAGCTCGGTGTCCGACGCTCTGCTCTACGAGCTCCGCCACGAGCAGCTCATCGAGTGGATCGAGAAGCACCCGAGCGTCGCGAAGCACCTGCTCAACGCGCTGGCCCGCCGGCTGCGCCGCACCAACGAGACGCTCGCCGACCTGGTGTTCTCGGACGTGCCCGGCCGTGTCGCCAAGGCGCTCCTCGACCTGTCGACCCGCTTCGGCGAGGAGACCGACGAGGGCGTGCGCGTCGCGCACGACCTCACGCAGGAGGAGCTCGCCCAGCTCGTCGGCGCGTCGCGCGAGACGGTCAACAAGGCCCTCGCCGACTTCGCCACGCGCGGGTGGGTCCGCCGCGAGGGCCGGGCGGTCGTCCTGCTCGACGTCGACCGGCTCGAGCGCCGCGCGCGCTGACCGCGGACGCACCAGACCAGCGAGAGGCCGGGGGGGGGGGGGGGGGGGGGGGGGGGGGGGGGGGGCGCCCCCCGGCCCCGCGCCCCCCCGCGCGCGCGGCGGGGCGCGCCCCCTGCGGGGCGCCCCCCGGGCCTCTCGCCGTCTCGGAAGCGTCGCTCAGGCGTCCGCAGGGTCCGCGAGCTCGACGACGAGCTCCACCTCCACCGGGGAGTCGAGCGGGAGCACCGCCACGCCCACCGCGCTGCGCGCATGGATTCCGGCCTCGCCGAAGATCTCCCCGAGCACCGTGCTGGCGCCGTTGATCACGGCCGGCTGACCCGTGAACGACGGGTCGCTCGCCACGAACCCGACGACCTTGACGATCCGCGAGACCTGGTCGAGATCCCCCACGAGCGCCTTGACCGCCGCGAGCGCGTTGAGCGCGCTCGTGCGGGCGTAGCCCGCCGCGTCGGTCGGCGCGACGAGCCCCTCGCCGTCACCCACCTTGCCGGTCGCCGGCAGGGCGCCCGCCACGAACGGGAGCTGGCCCGAGGTGTACACGTACCGGCCGGTGCGCACCGCGGGCACGTACGCCGCGACGGGCGCGGCGACGTCGGGCAGGGTGATGCCCAGCTCGGCGAGCCGGGCGTCGACGACGCCGACCACTACTTCTCGCCGGTCGGGCGCTTGAGGTAGGCCACGAGGCCGTTCCCGTCCGGTCCCGTGACGACCTGGACGAGCTCCCAGCCGTCCGAGCCCCACTGGTCGAGGACTGCCTTGGTGTTGTGGATGATGAGGGGGATGGTCGCGTACTCCCAGGTGGTTGCCATGCGCCCGAGCGTAGTCGCCATCCAGCCTGCGCACAGGTCACACCCGCTCCCCGAACCGGCCCACGGATGCTCACACAACCCGCACACCGGACGAGGGCGGAATCCCCCGGGGACCGTCTGGGCCCTCCCGTAGGCTTGCGCCTATGGCTTCCCCTGCGCGTCCCCGTCGACAAGTCAACGCCTATCAGCTCATCGCCCTGCTGCTGGCGTTCGTCCTGGTCTCCGGGGTCGGAGGCGTGCTCGGCGCGGGCCTGCTCATCCCCCTCGCGGCGGGCGCCAGCCAGGTCACCGACAGCAGCGTCCAGATCTTCGAGGAGCTGCCCGACGAGCTCGAGCCGGGCCCCCTCGCCGAGCTCTCGCGCGTCTACGCCAAGGACGGCACCACGCTGCTCGCGACCTTCTACCAGGAGAACCGCATCGTGGTCCCCCTGGACCAGGTCTCCGAGCACATGAAGAACGCGGTCGTCGCGACCGAGGACAAGCGCTTCTACGAGCACGGCGGGATCGACCCCGAGGGCACCGTGCGTGCCGCCGTGAACAACGCGATGGGCAAGTCGCAGCAGGGTGGGTCGAGCCTGACCCAGCAGTACGTCAAGAACGTCCTGATCGAGCAGGCCGTCCGCGCCGAGGACCCCATCGCCATGGAGGCGGTCAAGGAGAGCAGCATCGAGCGCAAGGCCCGCGAGGCCAAGCTCGCGATCTCGCTCGAGAAGCGCATGACGAAGGACGAGATCCTCCAGGGCTACCTCAACATCGCGCAGTTCGGCGTCCGGGTCTACGGCGTCGAGACCGCGGCGCGGCACTACTTCGGCAAGAGCGCGTCCGATCTCTCGATCGTCGAGGCCGCGACCATCGCCGGCGTGACCAACGCTCCCGGCAAGTACGACCCTGTGAGCAACCCGGCGAAGTCCGAGGAGCGACGTAACCTGGTGCTCCGTCGAATGCTCGAACAGGGCTACATCACCCAGCAGGAGCACGACGAGGCCGTCGCGACCCCGCTGCCCGCGACCCTCAACATCGTGCCCGTGGAGGTCGGCTGCGAGGCCGCCAACGGCGCGGCGTTCTTCTGCGACTACGTCACGAAGGTCATCATCTCCAACCCGAGCTTCGGCGAGACCGAGAAGGACCGCAAGGCCCTGCTCTACCGCGGAGGCCTCGACATCACGACGACGCTCGACCCCGCGATGCAGGCCGCGGCCGAGGAGAACGCGCTGGCAGCGGTGCCGACGAACGACCCGAGCGGCATCGAGGACGCGATCGTCTCCATCGAGCCCGGCACCGGGAAGATCCTGGCGATGGCCCAGAACCGACCGTACGACGCGGCCCTCGAACCCGAGCCGGGTACCACGGCGCAGAACTACAGCGCGGACCAGGCTCACGGCTCCTCCCGAGGCTTCTCCCCTGGATCGACGTGGAAGCCCTTCCTCCTGGCCGAGTGGCTCAGGTCCGGCCACACGCTCAACGAGTCGGTGAGCGCGAACAAGCGCGCATGGAACAACACCGACTTCGACTGGTGCGGCGCGCGGGTGCGCAACGAGGCAAAGCCCTGGAGCCCCAGCAACTCCGACGGCAACAACGACCAGGGCAACATCTCCGTCCTGCGCGCCACGTACAACTCGATCAACACCGCGTACGCGTCCATGGAGTCCCAGCTGCGTCTGTGCGACGTCAAGTCGACCGCCGAGGCCATCGGGTTCAAGCCGGCCGTCACGGCCGACAAGGAGGCTGGCGTCAAGATGATGCCGTCGATGGTCATCGGCACCCAGGAGTCCTCTCCCCTGCAGATGGCCGCGGCCTACGCCACGTTCGCCAGCGGCGGCACCTACTGCGACCCCATCGCGATCACCCGCATCGTCGACGCGGAGGGCAAGGACCTCGAGGTCCCGTCGGCGAACTGCACGGCCGCGCTCGACCCTGCGGTGGCCAACACCGTGACCTACGCGCTCGAGAACGTCATGACCCAGGGCTCCGGCAAGAAGTCGCAGCTCGACGGGCGCCCGAGCGCAGGAAAGACCGGTACCGCGAACCTCAACACCCACACCTGGTTCGTCGGCTACACCCCGCAGGTCTCCACGGCCGTGTGGATCGGCAACGCCGAGAAGAACGTCGAGATGCGGAGCAACGGGCGCGGTCGCTTCGTCATCAACGGCGTCGGCAAGCAGTGGTGGTTCGGCTCGGACCTCGCGGCGCCGACCTGGCGTGACTACATGAACACCGTCCTCGCGGGCACCCCCGCCCAGCCGTTCCCGGCGCCGGACCCGAAGATGGTCGGCCAGGTCCAGGCTCCGCCGACCACGACGCCCCCCACGACCCCCACGACCCCGCCGAGCGATGGTGGGACCGGCAACGGCGGCAACGGGAACGGTGGCGGCAACGGGAACGGCAACGGCGGGAACGGCAACGGCGGCGGTAATGGCGGCGGGAACGGGAACGGCGGCGGCGAGACCGGCACGCCGGGCGGGGAGCAGGACTGACCGGGGCCCGCGTGCACCCCGCGCTCGTCGGCGTCGGCGCACTCGCCGCCGCCGGAGCGGGGGCGCTCGCCTACGCCCACCTGGAGACCAAGCTCTTCACGCTGCGTGAGGTCACGGTACCGGTGCTCCCTCGGGGGGCGTCCGACGTGCGGGTCCTGCACTTCTCGGACCTTCACCTCACGCCCACGCAGGAACGCAAGATCGAGTGGATCCGGTCCCTCGCGGCCCTCCGCCCCGACTTCGTGGTCGACACGGGCGACAACCTGGCGCACGTCGACTCGCTGGAGCCGCTCCTCGACGCCCTCGAGCCGCTCCTGAGCAGCGCTCCCGGAGCATTCGTCATGGGGTCGAACGACTACTTCGCGCCCTCGCCGAAGAACCCTGCCCGGTACCTGCTGCCCGACGCGCGGATCTTCCACAAGATCGACCCGCCGCGGCTCCCCGCGGACAAGCTGGCCGCCGCGTTCAGTGCCGCGGGGTGGATCGACCTCACCAACCGCCGCGACGCGATCGACGTCGGCGGCGTGCACATCGACCTCGTGGGCGTCGACGACCCGCACCTGGACAGGGACGTCTTCCCTGCCGCACGCGAACGGGCGGCGGGCGACCACGGGACGGACGCTGCGTCGTCGGGCCTGCGGATGGGCGTGGTGCACGCGCCCTACGTGCGCGTCCTCGACCAGATGCACGACGACGGCGCTGACGTGATCCTCGCCGGCCACACCCACGGCGGGCAGCTCTGCGTCCCGTTCTACGGGGCGCTCGTGACCAACTGCGACCTGGACCGCGGGCGGGCCAAGGGCCTGCACGGGTGGCCCGGAGCCCGGCCCGACGCCCCGGGCGGCGAGGACTCGACCTGGCTCAACGTGTCGGCCGGGGCGGGCACCTCGCCCTACGCGCCCTTCCGGTTCGCGTGCCGCCCGGAGGCCACGCTCGTGACCCTCACGGCACCGTGAGCACGCGCCGAGGGGCCGGTTTCGTCGCAGGGGCAAACGTCGGCTATCCTAGGCAGGCTCCAGCGCGCAGGTTTGGCGGGACCTTTCGAGGACCCTCCGCAGGCCGGTCGCAACAGGAGCAATCGGGGTGTGGCGCAGCTTGGTAGCGCGCGTCGTTCGGGACGACGAGGTCGCAGGTTCAAATCCTGTCACCCCGACCAGCACGAAGGCCCGGAGTCCACTGGACTCCGGGCCTTCGTCGTTCCCGCTCGGCCCGCCGAGGGTGACGTTCCCACCCGCCGACGGTGACGTCCCCGCCCGTCGAGGGCGACCGCACCGCACGTCGAGGGTGACGACGTCGTTCCCTCGCCCGCGACCGCCCTATGCGGGTCCCCCCTTCCGGTGTCACGATGAGGGTCCTGCACCCCCAGCGTCGGAGGTCGTCGTCATGGCTGAGGAGCCGATCGTCATCGTCGGAGGCGGCCTGGCGGCCGCGAAGGCCGCCGAGTCCCTGCGGACCGAGGGGTACGACGGCGACCTCGTGGTCGTCTCGAGCGAGCCGCACCGGCCTTACGAACGTCCGCCGCTCTCGAAGGACTATCTGCGCGGCGAGGCCGAGCGCGACGTCCTGTTCCCCCTGTCCGAGGAGTGGTACGCCGATCACCACGTCGACCTGCGGACCGCGACGCGGGCCGCCGGGATCGACGTCGACGCGCACTCCCTCACGCTGATCGACGGGACGTCCCTGCCCTACGCGCGCCTGCTCCTCGCGACCGGCTCGACGCCGCGCTCGTTCGCGGTGCCCGGTGCCGACCTCCAGGGCGTGCACTACCTGCGCACGATCGAGCACGCCGACCTGCTCGCCGCGACGCTCGAGGCCTCGGCCCGCGAGGGCGCGGGTCGGCTCGCCGTCGTGGGTGACGGGTGGATCGGGATGGAGGTCGCGGCCTCGGCGCGCAGCCTCGGCCTGGACGTGACCGTCGTCGGGCGCGGCGTGCACCCCCTCGGGCGCGTGCTGGGCCCGCTGCTGGGCGAGATGTACGGCAAGGTCCACGCGGACCACGACGTGCACCTGCACCGTAACGCCCAGGTCGTGGGGATCACGGGCAGCGAGGGGCGGGTCACAGGGCTCGACGTCGCGGACGGGACGCACGTGGCCGCCGACGTCGTCGTGGTCGGTGTGGGCGTGACGCCCAACGTCGGCTTCGCGGAGGCCGCGGGGATCGACCTGCGCGACGCGAGCCTGGGTGGTGGGCTGGCCGTCGACGCGACCCTGCGGACGTCTGCCCCGGACGTGTGGGCGGCGGGAGACATCGCGAGCGTCCCCTCGCCGCGCTACGGCCGCCCTCTGCGGGTCGAGCACTGGGCCGTGGCCCTGGAGACCGGGCCGCACGCGGCGCGCGCCATGCTGGGCTCGCGTGAGCCCTACGACAAGCTGCCCTACTTCTTCTCCGACCAGTACGACGTGGGCATGGAGTACCTGGGGTTCGTCGAGGACCCGGCCGGGACCGAGGTGGTCGTCAGCGGGTCCCTCGAGGACCACGAGCTCGTCGCGTTCTGGGTGTCGGGCGACCGGGTCCAGGCCGGCATGACGGTCAACGTCTGGGAGCAGATGGAACACGTGGAGGAGCTCGTCCGGGCCACCGGGCCGGTCGACCGGGACGCGCTGGAGGCGTTCCGCGCCTGACCGGTCCGGCATGGCCCCGGGACCGGCAAGGGCCGGTCCCGCACCGCCCCTACGGCACCTCGCGCTGCGCCTGCCCGACGTACTGGCTGAGCGGCCGGATGAGGGCGTTCGCGGACCGCTGCTCGACGACGTGCGCGGTCCAGCCCACGACGCGCGCCGCGACGAACAGGGGCGTGAACGTGGGGGTGTCGAAACCCATGAGGTGGTAGGCGGGGCCGGTCGGGTAGTCGAGGTTCGGCAGGATGCCCTTGCGCTCGGTCATGGCGGCCTCGAGCGCGTCGTAGAGCGCGTCGAGCGCGGTCGCCTCGTCGGTCCCGAGGTGTGCGACGAGGTCGTCGAGCGTCTTCTTCATGGTCGGGACGCGTGAGTCGCCGTGCTTGTAGACGCGGTGGCCGAAGCCCATGATCTTGCGCTTGTCGACCAGCGCCTCGTCGAGCCAGGCGGCGGCCCGGTCGGCCGTCCCGATCTCGGCGAAGGTCGCCATGACGGCCTCGTTCGCGCCGCCGTGCAGGGCCCCCTTGAGGGCGCCGATCGCGCCCGTGACGGCCGAGTGCAGGTCGGACAGCGTCGAGGTGATGACGCGGGCCGTGAACGTCGAGGCGTTGAACGAGTGCTCGGCGTACAGGATCATCGACACCTCGAAGGCCCGCACGACGCACTCGTCGGGCACCTCGCCGAAGGTCATGTGGAGGAAGTTCTCGGCGTAGCCCAGGTCCTCGTCGGGGTCGACGATCTGCTGACCACGGCGTCGGCGCTGGTCGAGGGCGACGACGGCGGGCAGCATCGCCCACAGGCGCAGCGCCTTGGCGTGCTCGGCCTCGGGGGACGAGTCCTCGGCGGTCGGGTCGTGCGCGCCGATGACCGACACCGCGGTGCGGCACACGTCCATGGGGTGGCAGGTCGTGGGGAGCTCGAGGATCGCGTTGCGCACGGCGCCCGGCAGCGCACGGTGCGCGCGCTCGACGGCGGTCTGCTCGGCGAGCTGCTCGGGCGTGGGCAGCTCGCCGTGCCACAGGAGGTAGGCGACCTCCTCGAAGCTCTTGCGCGCGGCGAGCTCCTGCACGGGGTACCCCCGGTAGAGCAGCGAGTTCGTGTCGGGGTTGACCTTGGAGACCGACGTCGTGTCGACGACGACGCCCGCGAGGCCCTTGCGGATCTCGGGGGGCGCGGCCGGGGCCACGGCTCCAGGGGTGGTCGCGGGCGTCCCGACGCTGGGGGTGCTGGTGGTCATGTGCTCACTCCTTCGTGATGCGGGGTCGTGCTGCGGCAGTCCTGGGCGCCCTACGGCCGGTAGGTGAAGATCTCGGTGTCGAAGTGGTTGTAGCCGGCGTAGTCCACCAGCTCGTACAGCCGCGCGCGCGTCTGCATCTCACCGACCACCCCGTCCTGCGTGCCGGTCTCCCGGATCATGTCCAGCGTGCGCTCCGCAGCCCCCATCGCGCTACGCAGGAGGGTCACGGGGTAGATGACGATCTGCACGCCTGCCGCCGCGAGCTGGTCACGGGTGAACAGCTCGGACTTGCCGAACTCGGTCATGTTGGCGAGCACGGGCACGTCTACGGCGGCGGCCACGGCCTCGAACTCGGCGAGGTCGCGCATGGCCTCGGGGAAGATCGCGTCGGCGCCCGCGTCGACGAGCGCCTTGGCGCGGTCGATCGCGGTCGCCAGCCCCGCGGCACCGTCCAGGCTCGCGCGCACGTCGGTGCGCGCCATGACGAGGAAGTTCGGGTCGCGCCGGGCGTCGACCGCGGCACGGATGCGCTTGGTCGCTGTCTCGAGGTCGACGGTCGCCTTGCCGTCGAGGTGGCCGCAGCGCTTGGGGTTGACCTGGTCCTCGATGTGGCAGCCCGCGACGCCGGTGTCCTCGAGGGACTGGACGGTGCGCGCGACGTTCATGGGTTCCCCGAAGCCGGTGTCGGCGTCGACGAGCGCGGGCAGGTTCGTCATGCGCGCGATCTGCCCGGAACGGGTCGCGACCTCGGTGAGGGTCGTGAGGCCGATGTCCGGGAGCCCCAGGTCCGCCGAGATCACGGCCCCCGAGATGTACACGCCGTCGAAGCCCTTGTCCTCGATGAGGCGCGCCGAGAGCGGGTTGAACGCACCGGGAAGCTGGAGCAGCTCGCCGGCCGCGAGCCGGGCGCGCAGCGCCGCCCGCTTGTCCGACGGCGTCACGTGCGAGTACAGCATCAGTTGCCTCCTGCGGTGGTCGAGCCGGTGGGGTCGTCGGCCGCCTCGTGCATGGTCCAGCCCGCGGCGCCCTCGCCGGGACCGGTCTCGCCGGGACCCCCGGCGTCCGTGGTGTCGGGGCGGCCCAGCTCGAAGATGCCCGTGGGCACCGGGACCGCGTCCAGCAGCCCGGGCCGCGCGACGATCGAGAGCTCGCGCACCTCGGCGGGCGTGAGCGACGGGAGCCGCTGCGCGAGGTCGAGGAAGCGCTCGATCTCGGCGGGCTCGAGCACGCCCTCGGCGAGCAGCCTGAACTTGGCGACGTACTGCGCCCGGGCGAAGGGGCGCGCGCCGAGCGGGTGCGCGTCGGCGACGGCGATCTCGCGGACGATCCGTCCGCCGTCGGCCAGCTCGATCTCGACGCGACCGCCGAACGCCTTCTCGGCCGGGTCGACCGAGTGGTAGCGACGCGTCCACCCGGGGTCCTCGGCCGTGGTGACCTTGCCCCACAGCGCGACCGTGTCGGCGCGGCCCGCGCGCTCGGGCGTGTAGGAGTCGACGTGGTGCCACCCGCCGTCCTGGAGCGCGACCGCGAAGATGTACGGGATGGAGTGGTCGAGCGTCTCGCGCGACGCGGCCGGATCGTACTTCTGCGGGTCGTTCGCGCCCGAGCCGATCACGTAGTGGGTGTGGTGGCTCGTGTGGATCACGATGTTCGCGATGTTGTCAGGGTCCGCGAGCCACGGGTGCTCGGCGTGCAGGGCGCGCGCCAGGTCGATGAGCGCCTGCGACTGGTACTCCGCCGAGTGCTCCTTGGTGTAGGTGTCGAGGATCGCGGTCTTGGGCTCACCGGGCGACGGCAGCACGACGTCGTAGCGTCCCTCGGGGCCGTCGAGCAGCCACGCGATCACGCCGTCCTCGCCCTCGTAGATCGGCTCGGGCGACGTCTGCCCGCGCATCGCCCGGTCCACGGACTCGACCGCGACCTTGCCCGCGAGGGCGGGCGCGTACGCCTTCCACGTGGAGATCTGCCCCTTGCGGGACTGCCGCGTCGCGGTCGTGGTGTGCAGGGCCTGGCCGATCGCCTGGAAGATCGTGGTCGTGTCGAGCCCGAGCAGGGTCCCGATCCCTGCCGCTGCCGACGGGCCCAGGTGTGCGACGTGGTCGATCTTGTGCGCGTGCAGACTGATGGCCCGCACCAGGTCCACCTGGATCTCGTAGCCCGTCGCGATGCCGCGCACGAGCGCCGCCCCGTCGCAGCCCGCGTGCTGGGCGACCGCGAGGATCGGTGGGATGTTGTCCCCCGGGTGCGAGTACTCGGCCGCGAGGAAGGTGTCGTGGTAGTCGAGCTCGCGGACCGCGACGCCGTTGGCCCAGGCGGCCCACTCGGGGCTCGTGCGGGTCGCGAGCGGCGTCCCGAAGACCGTCGCGCCCGGCTCGTACGGGTGCGCGAGGGCCTGCCCGCGGGCCGCGACGGCCGGGGCTCGGGTGAGGCTCGCCGCCGCGACGGCCGCGTTGTCGATCACGCGGTTGACGATCATGTCGACGACCTCGTCGGGCACCTCGACCTGGTCGGTCGCGAGCTCGGCGAGCTTCCAGGCGAGCTGGTCGGTGCGGGCGAGGTTCTCCGCGGAGCGGTGGGTCCGCAGGTGGTGGGTCGTGGGCATCGGTGCCTCCGGTGGTCTGTTGCGGTGCGTCGGGGGACGTAGGGCGTGCTCCCTGCCCGACGGCGTCGCGTGGGCAGTGGGGGCCGGTTGCGGTCGGTGGGGGCCGGGTGAGGTGCGCGTCGTCAGCCGGGCGGCGGGCTCTCCTGCTCGCCGAGGGCCTTGGCCGCCATGGCGCCGCTGCGTTCGATGTGCTCGCGCATGGCACGCTCGGCCGCGTCCGGGTCGCCGCTCGCGATGGCGGACGCGACCTCACGGTGCTCGTCGACGTGGTCGGTGGTCCCGACTCGCTCCCGCGCGGACAGCGAACGATAGCGGTCGACGTGACCGCGGATCTGACGCAGCAGCTCGGAGCACCACCGGTTGTCGGCGAGGGTCGCGATCTCGCCGTGGAACTGGGCGCCGATGCGCAGGACCTCGTCCTCGTGGTCGCGCACGGCGTCCATGAGGTCGACGAGCCGGGAGAGACGGGCGACGTCGGCAGGCCGCGCACGTTCGCACGCGTCCCGGGCGAGCAGGCCTTCCAGGCGGGCCCGGACGTCGTACACGCGGTGCAGGTCGGTGACCGCGAGGGGCGCGACGCGCACTCCCCCGGTCGGCTGCTCGACCACGAGGGCCTCGGCCTGGAGGAGCCTCAGGGCTTCTCGGACGGGGGTGCGGCTCACGCCGAGCTGGGCCGAGAGGACGGGTTCGGTGAGTCGGGCGTCGGCCGCGAGCGTGCCGTCGATGATGCGCTGACGCAGGAGGTCGTAGACCGCACGGGCCCCGGACTGGCGGCGGACGACGGCAAGGGGCTCGTCACGAGGTGGGGACGACGTCGTCGGGGCGCTGACCATGCGGCCATCGTGCCACACCGCCTGCGTACTTGTATACAACTCTGCTGCGGGCTGCGCAGGAATCCCCTGCACATCGGACGACGCGGCCCTCGGGACGTTCGACCCGTCGCCGGACGCGGACTGGGAGTACTGGCAGGAGGACGTCCTCACCGGTGCCCTTGCCGACGGGGCCCCTCAACCGCCCCCGGAGTGGCTAGCAGCCGTCGGCCGAGGGGTTGCCCAGCGGGGCGTCGTCGTCGAGCGGCCGCATGCGCTCGGCGAGCTCGTGGTGCCAGACCGCGAGGCCCTCGAGCAGCACGGCCCGTCGCTCGACCCACGACCCCGCGCCCTGCCCTGACCACAGCGGCGGGTAGACGCTCAACCCCATGTCCGGAGGCAGCGCCTCGACGTCACGCTCCCAGCCCGGCCACCGCAGGTCCGCGACGTACTCGCCGAGGCCGCCGCTGACCGCCCACTCGGTGAACGCCCCCTGCCCGAACCCCAGGCAGTGCCACTCGAGAGTGTCGGGCGCGAAGTAGTGCACGTCGCCCAGCGGCCCGGGCAGCCCGCCGCCGTTGACGGCGAACGTGCCGCCGAGCACGTCGAACGCGACCACGAGTCGCTGCGGCGCGACACTGCCCTCGGCAGGGTCGCCGAGCCCGTTGATCGTGGCGAGGTCGGGCAGGCCGTAGGCGCCGCCGCCGAGGAGTCGCAGCCAGCCGTGGTCGACCAGCACTCCCCCGGTGTGGAGCGCAAGCGCTCCCAGGGTCGAGCGGGTCGTGATCTGGAGCCGGTACAGGACCTCGGGCGCCCACTCGGGGGGCGCGAGCACCTCGACGCCCGGTCGCTGGAACATCCGCGCGAGCGTGGGCCAGGCAGGTTCCTCGACCTGCGTGAGATCCACCACCGTCCTGATGCCCATGATCGGGGATCATGCCATGGACGGCAGTGAATTCCGACACCTCGCGGAGATTCCGTTACCGGATCCGCCCCATGTGTGCATCTTTTCCGGACTTTCCTGGCGCACAAACCCCGGAATTCCGCCGAAAACCACCCGATGGGCAGTCCATCTGACGAGACTATCGCTCGACGTTCCCGGCCCGGACAGCCTCGGTCTCGAGCTCGACGAGGGGCCCGCTCACCAGCTCCTCGACGTCGTCGGGGTCGCTCGCGACGGCCCGGCGCCGCCCCGACACGGCTGCGTAGCCGAGCCCGACCACGACGGCCCCGCCCACCACGTTGCCCAGCCCGACGAACAGCATGTTGCGCCCGAACTCGCCCCACGTCGTGAGCGCCTCGGGGCTGAAGAGCCCGATGCTGAACGTCGTCATGTTCGCGACGACGTGCTCGAACCCCGAGGAGATGAACGCGAAGATCGCCCAGAAGATGACGATCGCCTTGCCCGCCTCGGAGCGGAGCCGCCCGCACGCCCAGATCGCGGCGCAGACCAGGATGTTGCACAGGACGCCGCGGAAGAAGAGCTGTGTGCCGGTCTCGTGCCCCTTGCCCGCGAGCATCGACGCGATCATCTCGCCCGCGGCGGCGTTGGTGTGCAGGATGCCGGACTGGACGACCATCCAGCCGAAGAGCATGGACCCGAGCAGGTTCCCGCCGAAGCAGAACAGCAGCGTCCCGACGGCGGAGCGCACCGGGATCGTCCGGGTCACCGCTCCCTGCGTCAGGATCATCATGGCCGAGGTGCTGAGCTCGGCCCCCGCGAAGACGACGAGGGTCAGCGCGACCGAGAACACGCCGCCGGCGACGAGCCTCTCGGCCGGGGCCCCTGCCGCGAGGAACGGGCCGGCGGTGGCGACCATGAGGACCACCCCGACGCCGATGTAGGCGCCCGCGAGCATCGCGGCCACGAGGTAGCGCCACGGGTGTCGGGCGCCGTCGACCTTGGTGCGAGCTGCACGGGACTGCTCGGTCAGGTTCTCGGAGAGGCTCAGCACCCTCTCATGATCCACCCCTTCCATCTAAGGTCGCGGCGAGGGTCGTCAGGTGGAACGCGCGGTCTCAGTCCGCGCCCCGCTCCGCCCGCTACCCGAACGTGAAGGTGAAGACCTGCATCCCCGCAGGCACGTCGAGCTCGACGGTCCCCTCGCTCGGCGCGTCCCCCTCCAGCACGGGGTAGAGCGTCGGGTTCCCCGAGACGTCGATCTCGCGACGTTCGACGACCTTCCCCGCCGCGTCCCGGACCGTCGCGGTGACGGTCCCCTCGCCGCCCAGGACGCTGAACACGTCGGTGCCGCGGTACGCCAGTCGTACGCGGGCGCCGTCGGACACCGCGGTGGCGCCCTGGAAGTCGACGTCCCACGTCCCGCCCAGCGAGAACGTGTCGGGAGCCTGCTCGTCGGCGAGCGTGAAGCCCTGCTCGCCCGCGGCGTAGCGCGGCTCGCCCGCGTAGTTGCCCACCTTGCCCACCGAGAGATAGGTCTCGGGGGTCGTCGACCCCTCGGGGGTGCCGTCCTCGACGGAGGTCGCGCCCGGCAGGCTCACGCCCGGGTTCGCGTCCGCGAGGAGCTCGCGGATCAGCCCCTCGGTGTCCTCGTACCCGCCCTCGCCGAACCGGATGTGCCGCACGGTCCCGTCGGCGTCGACCAGGTACTGCGCGGGCCAGTACCGGTTCCGGTACGCGGTCCACGTCGCGTAGGAGTTGTCCTGCGCGACCGGGTACGTGACGCCGAGGTCCTCGGCGCCCGCGACGACGTTGCGCGTCTCGCGCTCGAACGCGAACTCGGGCGTGTGCACGCCGATGACCTCGAAGCCCTCCCCCACGTCCTTGTACTGCTCGTACCAGGCGTTGACGTGCGGGATCGCGCGCTGGCAGTTGATGCAGGAGTACGCCCAGAAGTCGACGAGGACGACCTTGCCCCGCAGGCCGTCGAGCGCGAGCGGCTGGTCGCCAGGGGTGTTGAACCACGTGTCGATGCCGCGCAGCGCGGGGGCGGGCCCGCAGTCCTCGAGCTCGGGCGCACCGTTCGAGCAGTTCGACAGCCCACGGTTCTCGTCCGTGACGATCCCGCCGAGGTCGAGCGCCTCGCGCACCGTCCCGGACGCGTCGACACGCTCCTGGAGGCTGCCCGTGTAGTCGGGCAGCGCGCGCTGGAGGTACGCGGGCAGGTTGAACGCGAGCCCGACGGCGAGCGCGATCATGACCACGCCCCCGGCCACGCGGATCCCGCGCGTGTGGCGCTGGAAGGCCTTGACGCGCTCTGCCACCCGACGTCCCGCGAGCGCGAAGACCAGCAGCGGGACCGCGGCGCCGACCGCGAACGACACCGTGAGCGCGACCGTCTCCGGCCCGATGTTCCCCGTCGCGCCCGCGACCGTGATCGCCGCGAGGACCGGCCCCGCGCACGGGACGTACAGGACCCCGAGGCCGAGGCCCAGGACGAACGCCCCGCGGTCCTGGCTGCGCGCACCGCGCCGTGAACCCAGCGCAGCGATCCTCTGGAACGGCCGCTCGAGCACCTCCTCGAACCGGGGCACGATCATGCCCACGCCGATCACCGCGAGCAGCGTCAGCCCCACCCAGCGCAGCAGGTCCTGCGGGAGCCCGAGCGCCCCGAGGAGCAGCGATCCGAGCAGCGTGAACACGCTGAAGCTCACGACGAGCCCGGCGATCACGAGGTAGGGCCGCCACGAGCGGCGCGCGCCCCGGGTGCTGCCGGCGCCGTCACCGCCCTTCCCCGCCCGACGGCGCCGCTCACCGCCCGCGGACGGCGCCTTGACCGCCGTGGTCGGGTCGGACGTGCCCCCCGGCGCCGTGCCAACGTCCGGCCGGACCGCCGTGACGACCTGGCCGCGTGCACCGACCTGGACCGCGCCGGGGACGCCGGCGAACAGCGAGGCGGTCGAGGCGCCCGACCCGGCCCCCACCGAGGGCGACGGGGCCGCGGTGGCCGCTGCGCCGTCGGGCACGGGGACGAGCGAGGGCGCAGCGGCCGCGGTACCGCGGGCGCCCTGCACGCCGCCCGCGAAGAAGATCACGGGGAGCATCGGGAGGATGCACGGCGAGATGCCGGTGATGAGGCCACCGATCAGGCCGATGAGCACGAGGGTTTCCATGGCCGGGGTTCGGCGCGGCCCTCCGCACGGATGGGTCGCGCGGCTCGCCGGAAGTCCGACCCATCCACCCCGCCCCCGGCTCCGAACCTCCTGCGAGACGCCCCGCACCTGACGGGGCGACGACAACGAGGAGAGACCGATGAACGTTCGAACCCGTTCGTACGCCGTGGCCGGCGTCGCCGCCCTGGCGATCCTGGGCCTGACCGCCTGCAGCTCCGACTCGGACTCCGGCTCCGGGAGCGACTCGTCGAGCGCGTCGGAGATGACGACGCCGTCCGACGACATGTCGCAGGAGGCCATGACCCCCGAGGTCGACCCCGCGGCGAACCTCGTCGGCCCCGGCTGTGCGGCCTACGCCGAGCAGGTCCCCGACGGCGCAGGCTCCGTGACCGGCATGTCGACCGACCCGGTCGCCGTCGCCGCCTCCAACAACCCGCTGCTCACGACCCTCACCGCCGCGGTGAGCGGGCAGCTCAACCCCGACGTGAACCTGGTCGACACGCTCAACGGCGGCGAGTTCACGGTGTTCGCGCCGGTCGACGACGCGTTCGCCAAGATCGACCCGGCGACCATCGAGAGCCTCAAGACCGACTCCGACACGCTGACCAAGATCCTCACGTACCACGTGGTGCCCGGCCAGCTCACCCCGGACCAGGTCGTCGGTGAGCACGAGACCGTCGAGGGCGGGACCGTGACCGTCACGGGCTCGGGCGACGACCTCATGGTCAACGACGCCAAGGTGATCTGCGGCGGCGTCATGACGCAGAACGCCACGGTCTACCTCGTCGACACGGTCCTCATGCCGACCATGTGACCCCCGACGCCGGCCGCCGCGGTTGTCCCCGTGCCGCGGCGGTCGGCCCTCAGCGGTCCGCGAGCCGCCCACGGGGACGACGAGCGAGGAGCCGGCCGCACCGGACGGGATGCCCGGAGCGGCCGGCTCCTCTTCGTGCCCACCCGTCATCGGTGGGCCCGGTTCACCTCAGCGGCTCAGGCGTTTGCCCGACGCCGCGCCCAGATGATGCCCGCGCCGCCACCGACGAGCAGCAGCGCCAGGAAGGCGGCCCCGCCGACGGTCGCTCCGGTCGCCGCGAGCGACGGGCCGGACGGCTTCTCTGCGCTCACCGGGGTCGCAGGACCCTCCAGCGGACCGGTCGCGGCCAGGACGCGCGGGTTCGCGCAGGCCTCCGTGGCCTCGGGGTAGCTGACGGTCGTCGACCAGCCCGGGTTGACCTCGAACAGGACCTCGACGCCCGACCGGGTCCACGCGTAGTTGCCGTCGGTCTCGGTGTAGGTGCCGTCGGCCTGACGTTCCCAGCCGGGCCACGAGAGCGGCTCGCTCGCCGACGCGCCGGGCCACAGGAGCGTGCCGTCGAGCGGCAGCCCCTCGACCGTGTAGTCCTCGCCCTCACCGGGGTTGAGGAACGTGATGCTCAACGGGCGGTCGCTGTCCGCGACGTAGCCCTCGGGCAGGAAGACCTCGTAGCCGAGGTACGGGGTGTCGGCCTCGCAGACCGCGCCGATCTCACCCGGGACCAGGGCGCAGTCGGCCGCGGTCCGGTCGATCGTGAACGTCGCGGACGAGCCGTCCTCGGCGAGGACGTAGCCCTCGACGGCGGCCAGCGTGCGTCCGGCGGCCGGGCGGGCCACCACGGTGTCGCCCGATCGCTCGTAGGTGACCTCGTCGGTGTCCGTCGGCAGGTCGACGTCCTGGCCCTCGGCGGTGCACACGTCACCGACGGTCGGCACGACCGGGGTCACGGGCTCCGCCGGCGTCTCGGGGGCAGGCTTCGACGGACGCGGCGGGGCCGTCTGCTGGTCGCACGCCGGCACCTCGATCAGGTCACCGAGGTCATGGTGCTTCGAGTCGACGAGGACGCCGCCCAGGGCCGACGTCGGCGGGGTGATGGTCCCGGGCCAGACGAACGTGCCGTCCTGCCTGACCCTGTCCTGCTGGACGGCCCAGCCCTCGCCGCAGACCTCTGTCGGCAGGACGGTCGGGAACGTCGTGTACCACTCGGTCCCCGGCTTGTGGTCGACGAGCGTCTGCGGCCCCGAGTTCGCCCAGGAAGCGGGCTTCGCGGGGTCGTTCTTCTTGTAGACGTAGAGGCCGACCTCCTTGCCGGGCTTCGGCGTCGAGGTGCCGGTGCACGCCTCGGTCGTGCCGTCGTCGCTGAAGTCGTACCGCTTGCCGTCCGAGGCCTTGACGACGACCTCCCACGAGTGGCCGACGGTCGTGTCGGTGAAGGTGTAGGACGTGGAGTACGACCGCTTGAACGTGTCCTTCTTGACGGTTTCTCCGTCGACCTTCACGACGACGGAGTTGGCGTTGTCGGAGTAGGCCTTCAGGTCGACCTCGAGGCCGGAGCAGTCCGCGGTGACGCGGGGGGTGTGCGCGGAGGCAGGGGCCGCGGTGGCGACCAGTCCGCCGAGTGCGAGCAGCGCGGCAGCGCCGCTCGCCAGGAGCTTCTTCACGGGTGGTGGATTCCTTCCGGGGTGATGTCGGAGCGCCTTCGCACGACGACACAGGTGGGAACGTGTCGTATTGCATCACCAATACCCAGAATTTTACAAACCCTGGCATATATCCGGAATCGGACCAAGGAACTACCCGAGCACGGGTATTTAGCACCCGTTTTCCGAGGAATCTCTATCCGGTGTCGAGTATCAGGTCTCGAGCACGACGAGCGGGTCGCTCGTCGGCTGCGGAGAACCGCCTGCAGGCTCGAGGGTCACCGCTACCCCCGCGCTCCCCGCCGCCTCGACGAGGAGTGCCGCCGACCCGTCACGTGCGTCGAAGACCCCGGCAGAGACCATCTCCTCACCCTCGACGAGCCAGAGCTGATAGTCCTCCGCCGAGCCCGCCTGCGGCAGGTCCGTGACGGAGAAGAGGACACGGTCCCCCGAGACGAGCGCGCTCGCGTCCCCGCCCCCCACCATCTCCCCGCGGACGATCTCGGCCGTCGGGTCGGCCAGCATCGAGGCCAGCGCGTCGGCCTGCGTCTGGAGCCGGACCTGTTCCTGCCGGGCCTGGATCGCGAGCGTCGTCGGGACCGCGACCGCCACGACCGCCGCAGCGGCCACCGCGACGGCGGCCCACCGCCTCCGCGGGCGCCGCGCCGTGCCCGGGCGTGCGCCGCCGGACGTGCCGGCCGCGTCCGCGCTCCGGGGGGTCTCGGCGACCTGCGGCACGGAGGCGATGCTCCCGAGCACGCGCTCGCGCAGCGCCACGGGCGGCGCCGAGTCCACCGTGAACGCCGCGACCACCGCGCGGTGCTCGTCGAGCTCACGACGAGCCTCGGGGTCGGCGGCCAGCAACCGCTCGACCAGGCGGCGGTCCAGGTCGTCGACCGCGTCGAGCGCGTAGGCCGCGAGCAGGTCACGAGACTCGTCCGGACCGCCCGGGCGGTCCTGGGCGTCCGACCCGCCCGAGCCCTGGGCGCCGCCGGGCGGGCGACCGGTGTCGTCAGCCACGGTTCACCCCCAGGCAGTCACGCAGGCGCAGGAGCCCGTCGCGGATCCTCGACTTCACGGTCGGCACGGCTGCACCGAGCTCCACGGCCACCTCCCGGTACGTCAGCCCACCGAAGTACGCACGCACGACGGCGTCGCGCTGGGTCTGCGTCAGGCTCCCCAGGCACTGCCTCACCGCGGCGGACTCGAGGAGGTGCTCGACCTCCTCCGCCACGACGTCGTGCCCGCCCCCCGCGAGACGTCCGTCGACGTCCTTCTGGTCCCGGACCCGGCGGGACTGCTCGGACCGCACCCGGTCCACCGCGCGCCGTCGGGCCATCGTGACCACCCACGTGCGTGCCGAGCCCCGTGAGGCGTCGAAGCGCACCGCCGTCTGCCACACCTCGATCATCACCTCCTGGGTCACCTCGGCCGCATGGTCGTTGTCGCGCAGCACGCCCAGCGCGGTGCCGAACACGGCCGGGGCCAACGCGTCGTACACCGGCGCGAACGCGTCCGGGTCGCCCCCGGCGCACGCGGCGAGCGCGGCATCGAGAGCGTCGGGCTCGCTCGTCCTCACAGGTGGCACCCGCCCAGTCTGCCCCAGGCCCGCCGACGCGGCGCACCGGCGGACCACCCGCGGCACGTGGCCTCCCGCGACGACCGAGGCATCTGTGGTTCGTCGCCGACGGGCCGGTGGATGGGTCGCGGCGGGCACCGCTCGGGAGCCGCTACCCTCGCGGGGTGACCGAGACGCCGCAGAGCCCCCGGACCCAGCCCGTCTACCTGGTGGTGCCCGGACTCTTCGTCGTCCTGGTCGCCCTGGCGCTCTGGGCCCTGAACCGCCCGGGCAACGCCGCCACCACCCCCGCCCCCCTCTCCGACAAGGAGGCCGTCGCCGCACTCGAGAGGAAGGTCGGGGCGCTCGACGGCGTCGAGTCGGTCGAGGTCGAGAAGACCGAGACGGACGAGCCCGGCTTCGACGTCCCGGTCCTGCGGCTCGTCATGACCATCGACCTCGAGAGCTTCACCGGCCCCGACGCCTCGCAGGACACCGCGGACAGGGCGCGCGCCGCTCTCCTCGAGGCGGGGATCCGGGGCTTCCACGAGACCTGGGTCGTCGACGAGATCCCCGGGACCGGCTCGACGCTGCGCGTCGGGATGGACGGCACCGGGACGTACTCGGTCGCCGCCGGCGTCGGGCTGCTCGACGCCGGGGCCACCTCGGTCCTGTTCGACGCGACGACCGCGGCCGTGACCGTCCGCGCCCCGGAGAACCTCCCGACGATCGCCCAGGCCGCCCAGGACCTCGGGCACGGGATCGTCTCCCTCTCGACCGACGACTCCCGCACCCGGTACTTCGGCGGCCACTACCTCACGCCCCCGCCCCTGCCCGCCGTAGCGCTCCTCGCCGAGGCCTCCGCGCGCGACGAGGTCACCGAGGTCTCGTACGACGCAGGACCCTCGATCGAGGAGGGCACTCCCGGCGAGGGCGACGCCCCCCTCCTGACGGTCCGCGTCGACGGCGACCCGGCACCCACAGCCACCTGGCTGCGCGCCTCGGGCCAGGCCGAGCTGCTCGGACGCCCGATCCAGTTCGTGGTCGACGGCGAGGGGACGTCCCAGACGGGCTGGGTGAGCGACCTCGAACCGGCCGGACCCGACCCGGCGCTCGCCGAGCAGGACGCGGTGGACGCCGCGGCCGCCGCAGCCGACGGGATCCCTGCCTGCACCGGCCCCGACCTCACCCCGGAGCTCGTCGGGTTCGACGCCGCCGCCGGGTCACGCTTCGCGATCCTCCGCGCGACGAACGGCTCGGGCGCACCGTGCGCCGTGGACGGTCGTCCCGACCTGAGCTTCCTCCGCGCCTCGGGCACGGAACCCGAGGTCACGCTCGAGCCGTACATGGACGGCGGCAGCTCCGTCCGGCTGGTCGTCCTCCCCGGCCAGACCGTCGAGTCCCTGGTCCGGTGGGGTGCCATGTCCACGGCCAACGACCCGGACGTGACCACGAGCTTCCTCGTCAAGACCGTGGTCGGCGCCGACGCCGTCCGTCTGCCCGTGACCTCCCACATGGGCGGGGAGGGCGGCGTCGACATCCTCGGCGGGGCGACCGTGGAGGTCGGCTCCTGGACCACCCCGAGCAGCACGACCCCCTGACCCCCGTCCCAGGACGACGGCGGCCGCCCTCCCCGTGGGAGAGCGGCCGCCGTCCTGGAGCGAGGGGGCTCAGAGCGCCCGGCGCGCCCGCACCGATTCGGCGAGCTCGCCGAGGAGCTCGGCCGTCGTCTCCCAGTCGATGCACTTGTCCGTCACGGACTGCCCGTACACGAGCCCGCTCGGAGCCGGCGCCTGCGCCCCCGCCACGATGAAGCTCTCCATCATGAGACCCGTGATGCCCGCCTCGCCCTCGGCGATCCTGGCCGCGACCTCGCGCACGACCTCCGCCTGGCGCACGTGGTCCTTGCCCGAGTTGCCGTGGCTCGCGTCGATGACCAGGCCGTGCTCGACGGCCCCGCCCAGGCCCGAGGCCGCGGCCACGCGCAGGGCGGACGCGACGTCGTCGGGGCTGTAGTTGGGGCCGCTGCGGCCTCCGCGCAGGATGATGTGGCAGTCCGGGTTGCCCGCGGTCTCGACCGCGGCCGCGCGGCCCGCACCGTCCGTGCCGAAGAACGTGTGCTCGCTCGCGGCGGTGATGCAGCCGTCGACCGCGATCTGGATGTCGCCGTCGGTCGCGTTCTTGAAGCCGACCGGCATCGACAGACCCGACGCGAGCTGGCGGTGCACCTGGCTCTCGACGTTGCGCGCGCCGATCGCACCCCACGACACCGCGTCCGCGATGTACTGCGGGCTCGTGGGCTCGAGGAACTCGGTCGCCGCAGGGACACCGGCGTCGAGGACGCCGAGCAGGACCTCGCGCGCCAGGTGCAGGCCACGGTTGACGTCGTGCGACCCGTCGAGGCCGGGGTCGTTGATGAGCCCCTTCCAGCCGACCGTCGTGCGCGGCTTCTCGAAGTACACGCGCATGACGATCGCGAGATCCTCGGACAGGTCCTTCGCGACGGCCGCAAGGCGGTGCGCGTAGTCGAGCGCGGCCTCGGGGTCGTGGACCGAGCACGGCCCCACGATGACGAGCAGACGGTCGTCGTCGCCCGCCAGGACGTCACGGATCTCGCGGCGCGACTGGGTGACCAGGTCACCGCGCGCCGTGCCGAGCGGCAGCTCCGCGAGCATGTCGACGGGGGCGGGCAGAGGGTCGAGGGCGCGGATGCGCAGGTCGCTCGTGGGCGCCTGCAGCTCGTACTCGGGGTGGGAGGTCACGCGTTCCATGGTGTCACCTGCACCGGCGGGTGACGTGGTCGTCTCGTGGTGACGTTCGTCCGGCGAGGCGGCGGTCGCGGTCGTGGCGGTCATGCGAGGGCTCCTGATCTGAAGGTGACTCAGACGGAGCCGTGCGGCCTGCTCTGTGTCCGGAGTCGGCCCGTCTGAATGACGAAGGGCCCGGACGCGGTCCGCGTCCAAGGCCCTGTGCTGGCTCCGGGGAAGGTTGGTCAGGCGAACGCCCGCTCGGCCCCTCCAGGAGCCAGCGTAAAGCGCCAATACCAACGAACCGTGTTCACCCGACGACCGTAGCACAGGGGTTTCGGGGCACCGGCGGGCTGTCTCACTCCCCGGGCGGCCGGCGCGTCTCGTTCATGTCGGAACCCGCGAGACCCCGAGGTCTCGCGGGTTCCGACACTCCCCGTGGCGCGCAGGTCTACGCTCGATCCCATGCCGATCCCCGACTTCGTCGCCGCCCTCCGGTCCCGCGTCGGGACCGACCTCCTGTGGATGCCGGGGGTGTCGGGCGTCGTGATCGACGACGCAGGCCGCCTCCTCCTGGGGCAGCGCGCCGACACCGGGCAGTGGGCGATCGTCAGCGGCATCCTCGAACCGGGCGAGGACCCGGCCGTGGGCCTCGCCCGCGAGATCCTGGAGGAGACCGGCGTCGCGGTCCACGTCGACGCCCTGACCGGGGTCACCGTGACGCCGCCCGTCGAGTACCCGAACGGCGACCGGTCGCAGTACCTCGACCTGTGCTTCCTGTGCCGCCCGGTCTCCCCCGCCGCGGCGGCCGAGGCCCACGTCGCGGACGACGAGTCGCTCGCCGTCGCGTGGTTCTCGCCCGACGACCTGCCCACCGACCTCGCCGCGTCGACGAGCGAGCGCCTCGGCCACACGCTGGGCTACCTCGCGGACCCGACCGCGGGCCCGCACCTCGTCCGGTAGCCCGTCCTCACGACCAGCGGAACAGCCTCGCCGCGAGCGGCAGCAGCACCACGGTCCACACCGCCATGACCACGAGCTGCGACACCGGGACGCCGGTCCCGAACCAGCCCGTCGTCATGGCCTGCGTCGCCGCGCCGAGCGGCGTGTATCCGGCGATGGTCTCCACTACCTCGGGCATGACCGGCCCGGGCGTCCACATGCCCGCGAGGAACAGCATCGGGAAGTACAGCGTCATCCCGATCGCCGACGCGGTGCTCGCCTTCCCGGCGCGCGACGCGATGAGCATCCCGATCGAGAACATCGACAGGATCCCCAGCAGGAAGCTCCCCAGGACGACCGTGAGGTTCGTGGGGCCCGCGAGGTCGAACACCTGGCTCCCCACGACAACCGCGAGCAGCGCCGCGACGCAGACCGTCACCAGGTTGATGAACAGGTGCGCCCCGATGAGCCCCTGCGGCTTCATGGGGGTCGTCGAGAGCCGGCGCAGCACGCCCTTCTCGCGGAACGTCGCGAAGTAGACGGGCAGGGTCGTGAGCGCGACCGTCGCGACGGCGGTCGCGAGCGCCACGGGGACGTAGACCGCGACCGCGGTCAGCCCCTCCCAGGGTGGCGGCGCGTCGGTGATGACGTCCCGCATGCCGGGGAACGCGAAACCCACACCCACGAGCAGGACCGTCGGGAAGAAGAGCGCGAAGAAGACCGTCCCCGGGTCGCGGAGCAGCAGGCGGGCCTCGGTGAGGGTCAGCGTCCGCAGGCCGTGCCAACCCGTGCCCGCGATCCTGCGGCGTCGGGGGCCGCCCGCCTGCCGCGCGCCCTGTGTCGTCGTCCGTGCCGTCTGCGTGGTCATCGCGCTGCTCCTTCGGTGTCGGACCGGTCGTCGGTCGCGGCGGGGCCCGTCGCCCCCGTGTGGTCGTACGTCCTGCCCGTGACGTGCACGAACACGTCCTCGAGCGATCTGGTCATGGTCCGGACGTCGGGCACGACGTCACGCTCTGCGAGTGCCAGCACGACGGCGGGCAGCACCCGCCGCGTCCCCGTCACCTCGATCTCGCGGCCCGCTCGCGCCACCGCACCGACGTCCGCGAGGCCGCCGAGGACCTCGAGCACGACGGGCTCCTCGTGGGGCTCGACCCGCAGCCGCAGCACGCGCGAGGAGTCGACCGACTCGATGAGCTCGGCCGGGGACCCGGCCGCGACGACGACACCCTGGTCGATGATGACGAGGCGGTCGCACAGGCGCTCGGCCTCGTCCATGAAGTGCGTCACGAGCAGGATCGTCACGCCCCGCTCCCGCACGCGTTCGACGAGCTCCCAGGTCGCCCGGCGGGCCTGCGGGTCGAGCCCCGTGGTCAGCTCGTCGAGGATCGCGACCTGCGGGTTCCCGACGAGCGCGAGCGCGATCGAGAGCCGCTGCTTCTGCCCGCCCGAGAGCTTCGCGAACTGCTGGTCGCGGTGCGGGGCGAGGTCCAGCAGGTCCATGAGCTCGGCCGTGTCGGCCGGGTCCTCGTAGAACGAGGCGTAGAGCCGCAGCGCCTCGGCCACGGTCATGCGCTCGTTGAGCTCGGCCTCCTGGAGCTGGACGCCCAGGAGCTCGCGCACCGAGGCAGGGTCCGACTGCGGGTCGAGGCCGAGGATCCGGACGGTCCCGGCGTCGGCCTGCCGGAGCCCGGCCAGGCACTCGACCGTGGTCGTCTTGCCGGCCCCGTTGGGGCCGAGGACGCCGAAGATCTCCCCCGGCCCGACGGCGAAGCTCACGTCGCGCACGGCGACGGTGCTCCCGTACGCCTTGCGCAGGGCGACGACCTCGATGGCCGGTGCGGCGCCGTCGGGCACGGTGCGTGCCGCGAGCGACGGCGAGGGTGGGACGGACGGGACAGGATGTGCGGTGGTCATGGCGACCTCCCTGAGGGTGTGTTCGCCCACCGGGCGGCGCACCGGTGGACCGGGCGCCGTCCGCTGGACGGGATGAGCGTTCGTGGTGGGTGCGCCGGCCCCGCGGAGGGGACGCGCCGCGCTAAGGCGTCGGGGACGCCAGTGCGTCAGTCGACCGTCAGGTCGTGACGGGAGCGATGGCCACCGACCTCGTGACCAGGTGGAAAGCGAACGCCGCTGCGGCGAGGCCCAGAAGACCGCCCACCACCGCGGTGAGCACCTGGGCATCGGCCAGACCGACGGCCTGGGCGAACGGCCTGCCGAAGTAGCCGCTCTGGAACGCGAGCTCGACGAGGACCAGTGGGACCAGGAACAGCGGGATGGCGAAGGTCCCGCGCCACACGCCGAAGCCGTAGTACCCCATGCCGATCGCCGCGCCCGAGAGCCAGTACACGCTGCAGAAGAAGAGCTGCACGAGGAACGCGGTGCCGACCTGCCCGCCGTCGACGTAGAGCTGGGCCCGGTCGAGCTCGGGCGACCAGCCCTGCGACCGGAAGACGAGCCACTCCACGTAGCCGAGCGCTGCCGCCACGACCGCGAACGTGAGCCCGAGGAAGACCGCCGTGAACCAGGCCGAACGGATGAACGACCGTCGGGTGCCTCCCGCCGCGACGTGCACCGCGATCATGGCGAGGGGCGTGATGATGCCCATGACGAACAGGAAGAACTTCGCCGACCCGCTCACGACGCCGTCGATCACGCTGCCGTCGAGGATGTCGGTGCGCACCTCGACGTAGCCGATGATGCCCGCGATGATGAGCACGATCGCCCAGAACCACACGCCGATCTGCCACGTCCCGGCGCACATCGACCACGCCGAGGTGCGCAGCGACCGTCTCTCGGCAGCGCGACGCATCGTGGCACGCTGCACCTCGCGATCGGTGAGGGCCGTGGGGCCCGCCAGGTTCTCGGTCATGACCGCTCCTCTCGGGTCAGGTGCACGAACAGGTCCTGCAACGGCACCGCGCCGAGCTCGAGGCCCGCCTCGGTCGCCGCGGCGCGCTCGGCGTCGTCGAGCGTGCCGAAGAGCGTGACCTGGGCCGTGCTGCCCAGGCGTTGACGGGCCAGCACACGGCGGCCGTCGACGAACTGCTCGACCACGGCAGCGGTCCCCGTGAGGCTCACTCCCCTGGCGCGGACCGACTCGACGCTCTCCGCGAGCAGGACACGCCCCTTGTCCACGATCACGACGTCCTCGAAGATCCGCTCGACCTCGTCGATCAGGTGGCTCGACAGGATGATCGTGCGGGGGTGCTCGGTGTAGTCCTCGACGAGCGCGTCGTAGAACGCGTACCGGCTGGGCGCGTCCATCCCGAGGTAGACCTCGTCGAAGATCGTCAGCGGCGCCCGCGACGCGAGCCCGATGACCGCTCCGAGCGCCGATCGCTTGCCGCGCGAGAGGCTCTCGGGAGCCTTGCGCAGGTCGATCTCGAACAGGTCGACCAGGCCGGCAGCGAGGTCCGCGTCCCAGTGCTCGCGCAGCTCGGCGTAGTAGCCCAGGCTGTCGGCGACCTTGGTCGCGGCGATCGTGTCGCCGCTCTCGCGGACGAGCTGCGTGCCGGCCATGGCCCAGGCGTTCTCGAACGGGTCCTCGCCGTCGACCAGGACCGTGCCGGCGTCAGGCCGACGCATGGCGGCGATCAGCGAGAGGGCGGTGGTCTTGCCCGCGCCGTTGCGGCCGAGCAGGCCCGTGATGGTGCCCGGGCGTACCTGGAGGCTCAGGCCGTCGAGCGCAGGGTGCTTCTCGTCCTTGCCGAAGCTCAGGGTCACGTCCTGGAGCTCGACGCCGAACGGCTCGGGGCGGGTGGGGGCGGTCATGAGGTCTCTCCCGTCGGGGTGGGGCGGCCCTGGGGTCCGCGGCCGAGCACGTGGTCCACGATCTCGGCGGGCGTGATACCCAGGAGGTCGGCCTGCACCAGCGCGGGGCGCAGGACCTCGGCGAAGTAGCGGTCGCGGTGCTCGGCGAGCAGCTTCTCGCGGGCTCCGGTCGCGACGAACATGCCGACGCCACGGCGCTTGTAGAGGACGCCCTCGTCGACCAGCCCGGCGAAGGCCTTGGCGGCCGTCGCGGGGTTGATGCGGAACGTCGTCGCGTACTGGGTCGTGGACATGACCTGCTCCTCCTCGGCGAGGTCGCCGCTCAGGATCTGGGCGCGGATCTGCTGGGCGATCTGCAGGTAGATGGGTTCAGGTCCGTCGAACATGGGGCCCATCCTCTCGTCGATCGCACGTTCTGTGGTTCATTACATGAGTAATGAACCACAGAACCGTGGGTGCGCGCAAGGGGCTTCCTCGACGAGAAGTGAGCTGTGGCCCCTGATCCCGTCGGACCAGGGGCCACAGCTCACTTCCCGGGACGGCACACAGCACGACGGCGCCCGCCCACCGGAAGGTGAGGGGCGCCGTCGGGCACTGCGATGCGTGGTCCGTGTCAGAACCAGCGTGACCTCGATGTCACGCTGGTTCTGACAGCCGGGTCACGCGGGAGTCGAAGCCTTGCTCGCGAGGTCCGCCGCGACCAGCTCCGCGACCTGCACCGCATTGAGCGCGGCACCCTTGCGGAGGTTGTCGTTCGACACGAACAGCACCAGGCCGCGACCGCCCGGCACGCTCTGGTCGGTACGGATACGGCCCACGAACGACGGGTCGGCACCTGCGGCCTCGAGCGGGTTCGGGACGTCCGAGAGCGCGACCCCCGGGGCGTCCGCGAGGAGCTCGCGCGCACGGTCAGGAGAGATGGCCTGACCGAACTCGGCGTGGATCGCGAGCGAGTGACCCGTGAACACCGGGACCCGCACGCACGTACCCGCGACCAGCAGGTCCGGGAGGCCGAGGATCTTGCGAGACTCGTGACGGAGCTTCTTCTCCTCGTCGGTCTCCTCCTCGCCGTCGTCCACGATCGAGCCGGCGAGCGGCACCACGTTGAACGCGATGTTGCGCGGGAACTTGTCCGGCGCGGGGAACGAGACCGCGCTGCCCGAGTGCACCAGGCCCGTGAGGTCCTGCTCGGCCCCCGCGACCGCCTGGTCGCGCAGCTCGGCCGCACCGGCCAACCCCGCACCCGAGACCGCCTGGTACGTCGCCACGATCAGACGCTCCAGACCGGCCTCGTCCGCGAGCGGCTTGAGGACCGGCATCGCGGCCATCGTGGTGCAGTTCGGGTTGGCGATGATGCCCTTGCGCGCCTCGTGGATCGCCTCCGGGTTGACCTCCGAGACGACCAGCGGGACGTCCGGGTCCATGCGCCACGCGGACGAGTTGTCGATCACGACGACGCCCGCCGCGGCGTAGCGCTCGGCCTGCGCCTTCGAGGTCGCGCCCCCCGCGGAGAACAGGGCGATGTCGAGGCCCGACACGTCGGCCGTGGCCGCGTCCTCCACGACGACGTCCTCACCCTTCCAGGGCAGCGTGCTGCCCGCGGACCGCGCCGACGCGAAGTAGCGGATCTGCGCGACCGGGAAGTCACGCTCTTCGAGCAGACGACGCATGACGGCGCCGACCTGACCCGTCGCCCCGACGACGCCGACGACGAGGCCTGCAGAGTTCTGGTTGCTCATGGTTCTCTCCTCGCTCAACGGCCGGTGCCGGCGTAGACGACTGCTTCGCTCTCGCCGTCCAGCTCGAACGCGGTGTGGATGGCCCGCACCGCGTCGTCGAGGCTGTCGGCGCGGGTCACGACCGAGATGCGGATCTCCGACGTCGAGATCATCTCGATGTTGATGCCCGCGTCGCGCAGCGCACCGAAGAGCTGCGCCGAGACGCCCGGGCTCGACTTCATGCCCGCCCCGATGAGCGAGACCTTGCCGATCTGGTCGTCGTACTGGAGCGACGCGAAGCCGATCTCCTCGCGCACGGCGTCCAGGGCCGTGGTCGCGAGCGCGCCGTCGTCCATGGGCAGCGTGAACGAGATGTCCGTCAGGCCCGTGGCCGCGACCGAGACGTTCTGGACGATCATGTCGATGTTCGCGCCCGCACCGGCCACGACCTCGAAGATGCGTGCGGCCGTGCCCGGCACGTCCGGGACGCCGACGACGGTGATCTTGGCCTCGCTGCGGTCGTGCGCGACGCCGGAGATGATCGGAGCTTCCATGATGACCTCTGCCTCGTTGCCGGCCGGGGAGCCGGGAGCCTGCTGGGGGACGTTCGGCACCGAGCGCGCGTCGTTCGACACGATCGTCCCGGCCTTCGTCGAGAACGACGAACGGACGTGGATGGGCACGCCGTAGCGGCGCGCGTACTCGACGCAGCGCAGAACCAGGACCTTGGCCCCGCTCGCCGCCATGTCGAGCATCTCCTCGTAGGAGATGTGGTCGATCTTGCGGGCCGTCGGCACGATGCGCGGGTCCGCGGTGAACACGCCGTCGACGTCGGTGTAGATCTCGCACACGTCGGCGCTCAGGCCCGCCGCGAGCGCCACGGCCGTGGTGTCCGAGCCGCCGCGACCGAGGGTCGTCACGTCGTTGGTGCTCTGGGTGACGCCCTGGAACCCGGCGACGATCGCGACCGAGCCCTTCTCGACGGTCTCGCGGATGCGGTGCGGGACGACGTCGACGATGTGCGCCTTGCCGTGCACGGCGTCCGTGATCACGCCGGCCTGCTGGCCCGTGAACGACTTCGCCTTCACACCGAGGTTGTTGATCGCCATCGCCAGCAGCGACATCGAGATGCGCTCGCCTGCCGTGAGCAGGATGTCCATCTCGCGCTGGGGAGGGAGGGGGGTGACCTGCTGGGCGAGATCGATGAGCTCGTCCGTCGTGTCACCCATGGCCGAGACCACGACGACCACGTCATGTCCGGCCCGCTTGGTCTCTGCGATGCGCTTCGCCACCCGCTTGATGCTCTCCGCATCAGCTACCGACGAGCCACCATACTTCTGCACGACAAGTGCCACTTGCTGCTCCGTTACGTCGCCGGCCTCCGTCTCTCTCAACGGCCCGCCGGGTGTTTTACGAGTCGGTCGATGATAGCCCGAGGCCCGGGGTCGCCGGGAGGGTGCTCAGGATGCGGCCGGCCGGGAACGGGGGTCGGGCGCTGACCTGCGACGACGCCGTGATCAGCGGGTGCCGAGAACGTTGTCGATGCCGTTTCGGGGCCCCTGACGGCCTCCATCCCGTTCTCGGCGGCGTGGGCAGCCGGGTGGTGGCTGGGCGGGGTCAGGTGCGCGGGTTGGCCAGCACGAGACAGGTGTAGAGCCCGAGGCCCGCACAGGCCAGCACCAGGAGCACGAGACCCCGCCGCCGCGGCCAGGCGACGAGGATCCCGAGCGCGGCAGGCACGGTGACCATCACCACGAGGTCCGCGAACGCCTCGGTGGCAGGCGCCGGATCGCCGATGCAGGCAAGGTCAGCCTCGACGCCCGGTCCCGTCTGACAGAGGTAGCCGTAGCCGTCGATCCCGCGGTCGTAGGCGATCATGGCGGGGATCGCCACCAGGACATACCCCACGACAGCGACGAGCACCCCGACGAGAGGGCGCCACCGCGAACGAGGCCGACCGTGCAGGTCGTGCAGGTTGTGCAGGTCGTGCAGGTCGTGCAGGTCGTGCAGGTCGTGCACGAGGTCGCCGCCACGGTTCGTCGCACCCGGCGCCCGCACCCGCGGTCGCGCACGAGACGGGTGTTCGCGCACGAGACGGGTCTCCAGGTCAGGTGCGTAACCACCCGTCTCGGACCGGACGACCCGTCTCGGCCCCGGCCGGCCGGACCCCTTCGGACCGGCCCCGCCCGACACCCCCTCCTCGCGCACGGTCACTCCCCCAGGCTCGTGAGGACGTCGTACCCCAGCTTGCAGATCAAGGCGCCCACCACGACCACGAACACGACCCGCACGAACCCGCTGCCCTTGGCCACTGCCATGCGTGCCCCGATGTAGGCGCCGAGCAGGTTCGCGGCCCCGATCGCGAGCCCCAGTCCCCACAGCACCGCGCCGTACGGGACGAAGAAGATGAGCGCCCCGGCGTTGGTCGCGAAGTTCGCGATCTTCGCGAGCGCCGAGGCCGGCAGGAACGCGTACCCCAGGATGCTCACGAGCGAGATGACGAAGAACGTCCCCGTCCCGGGGCCGAGCAGCCCGTCGTAGAACCCGATCGCGAGCCCGATCCCCGCCGCGGCCCACCGGTGACCGTTGCCCTCCCAGCGCAGGTTCGTCGTGTGACCGAGCCTCGGCCTGGCGATCGTGTACGCCGCCACGGCGATCAGGACCACGAGGATGATCGGCTTGAACAGCTCGGCGGGGATCTTCGACGCGAGCGCTGCGCCGCCCACGGCCCCTACGAGCGCCGCGAGCGCCATGGGTCCGGCGGTCCGTAGGTCCGGCCCCACGCGCCGGTAGTACGTCGTCGCGCTCACGGACGTGCCCATGATGCTCGCGAGCTTGTTGGTCGCGAGGGCCTGGACGGGGCTGATCCCGGGGACGAGCAGCAGCGCGGGGAGCTGGACGAGCCCTCCCCCGCCGACCACGGCGTCGATCCAGCCGGCGGTCAGGCCCGCGAGGACCAGCAGGGCGATCGTCAGGAGGTCGAGCTCGAGCCCGCCCGAGCCGGGCAGCACGATCCCGTCGGCGGTGGGAAGGGTCGCGGCGAGGTCCCAGGTCACACGGAAGTCTTGCACGACGGGCGACGAGACGTCCGCGTGCTGTCTTGCTGCCAGACCCTAGCGGTCGGTGGTCACGCCGCAGGACACTGCACGCGCCACGCCTCCCGAGCACTGTTCGCGTCAGGAGTGCAGCGCGTCGTACTCCGCCTCGGCGGCGACGTCGTCCTCGACGTCGAGCCGCAGGTGCGCGAGCACGAGCTGCAGGACGCGCAGCGCGCTCGCGGCCCGCTCGCCCCACAGCGACAGGTAGGAGAACTGCCACCACCACAGGGCCTCGAGCTCCTGGCCGGAGTCGTAGTGCTGGAGCCCCTTGGCCAGGGCTTCGGCGATGCACGCGATGTCCCCGGACACGGACGCCTGACCGACGACCGCACCGAGCACCGGGTCCTCGATCTCCGGGTAGTCGTCGAGGCCGTCGAGCAGCCGGGCCAGGCCTTCGCGCAACGGGTCGAGGTCGGTCTCGGGCCCGGCGTCGGGCTCGAAGCGCTGGTCCGGGACGACGTCCATCATGGCGCCCAGTCGTGCGCCGACGGCCAGCAGGTCCGACGTGGCGAGGAGGAGCAGCGGGATCGCGGCCTCCGGGGCCGCGCCCGAGGCGACCTCCGCGGTCGTCGTGAGGAAGGTGCGCGCCTGCGCGGACACCGAGGCCGCGACGGACCGCAGGTCCGACCCCACGGCCTCTTCGGTCTCAACCACTGACGACCCTCCGTCCCTCGAACGCCCGCCCGAGCGTCACCTCGTCGGCGTACTCCAAGTCTCCACCCACCGGCAGTCCGGACGCCAGGCGGGACACGCGCAGCCCCATGGGCGAGAGCATGCGCGTGAGGTAGGTGGCCGTGGCCTCGCCCTCGACGTTGGGGTCCATCGCAAGGATGACCTCCTGGACCGCGCCGTCGGCGAGCCGGGTGAGGAGCTCACGGATGCGCAGGTCGTCGGGACCGACGTTGTCGATCGGGTTGATGGCCCCGCCGAGCACGTGATACTTGCCGCGGAACTCGCGCGTGCGCTCGATCGCGACGACGTCCTTGGGCTCCTCGACGACGCAGATCACCTCTGCGGAGCGCCGGGGGTCACGGCAGATGCGGCACTGCTCGGACTCCGCGACGTTGCCGCAGATCTCGCAGAACCGCACGCGCAGCTTGACCTCGGTGAGCGCGTCGGAGAGCCGCCGCACGTCCGCGGCGTCGGCCGCGAGGAGGTGGAACGCGATGCGTTGGGCACTCTTGGGGCCGACCCCGGGGAGTCGGCCGAGCTCGTCGATCAGGTCCTGGACCGCGCCTTCATACACGCCCCCAGCCTACGTGGCGCCGCCGACTCCGCGGTCCGCCGCGCGGACGTCACGGGGGCCGCGTCAGTCGTCGGCCGCGACGATCTCCACCTCGAAGCCGTCGGCGTTCTCGAGGTAGGCCGCGTAGTGCTGCGGGCCGCCCGCGTAGGGGTGGGCGTCGGCGAACATCAGGCTCCATCCGTGCTCGGCCGCGCGCGTCACCAGGTCGTCGACCTCGGCGCGGCGCCCGCCCGAGAACGCCAGGTGGTTGAGGCCGGGACGCAGGCGGTCGTGCCTCGCGGCGCGGGCGGCCGGGCTCGCCTCGAGCACGATGTACGTCGCCCCGCGCAGCCAGCTCTGGCCCGAGGCCCACGTCTGGAACCGCGTGTAGCCGAGCTCGTCGAGCAGCCACGCCCACGAGCTCTCCGCCGCGTCGAGGTCCTCGACCCACAGCTCGACGTGATGGAGCTCCCCGCGCGGGCTCACGGTCAGATCCCGGTGTCGATGGTCTCGTCGATCACGACGCCGCCCAGCAGCTGGGCGACGAGCGGCGCACCGACCAGGCCCGACGACGCGAGGTCCGGGTCGTCGTCGGACGGCGAGTCGTCGTCCATCGAGACCGCGACGCGCGCCGACGACTGCCGGGCCTTCTGCTCGGCGGCCTGCCGTTCGAGCGTCTGGCGGCGCGTCTCGCGCACGCCCGGCGCGGGCCCCGTGGGGACGGCGGGTGTCGGCGCACTGGGTGCCGTCGGCGCCGAGGGGCGCTGCCCGGTCCCGCTGCCCGACGGCGCGGCTGGCCGCACGTCCGCAGGCGGCGGTTCGTGGCCCTCGTCGAGGTCGGCGGGAGGCTCGGTCACGGGCAGGCCCGCGAGCCAGGCCTCGTCGGCCGCGTTCACGACCGGGGGCTCGACGACAGGTGCCACCGCAACCGGGGTGGAGGGCTGCGACGCCGGGTCGGGTCGCTCCTGGAGGGCGACGCCGCCGCGCTGGTCGGTGACCGCCGCCGTCTCGCCGGAGACCTGGAGCGCTCCCGTGCCCTGGGGTGCGGTGGGGGCGCTCGGCACCGAGCCGGCACCGGGCACCTGAGCGGTCGGGGGAGCGGCACCACCCGACGCCTCCCGCTGCGGAGGTGTCGAAGGCGTCGGCGGTGTCACCGGTGCGTCGAGGGGACGCGCCGGGGGCGTCGCCCCCGACGCGGGCTGCGGGGAGGGGACGGGAGCGGGACCAGCCGTGGTCCGGGCCCGGGGGGTCCCGTCGCCCTCGTCGATCTGGACGTCGATCCGGACCTGGAACCCGAGCGTCTTGTGCACCGCTTCCTGGAGCGCGGCCGAGTTGTTGCCGTTGCGGAACGAGCCTGCGGCGCCACCGTTGCTGAAGCTGAGCACGAGCGTGCTCTCCGTGAGCTCGGCGACCTCGGCGTTGTCGCGCACGAGCATCCACGTGAGGCGCTTGATGGTGCTCAGCGTCTCGAGGACCTCGGGCCAGCGCAGGGTCAGCGCCGCGGTGTCGGTCGACGTCGCCGAGGGCCCTGCCGGTGCGGCAGGCGCGGCGGGCACGGCGACCTGCTGCGCCGCCGGTTCGACCGGCGCGGCGTGCACCGGCTCGGCCGTGGGCGTGGTCCCGTGGTCGGGAACCGGGGAGACGGCCGGGGAGTCCTCACCCCCGGGTGCGGCCTCGGCACCGGCCTCCGACGTGGCAGGTGCGGCCTCGGCGGTGCCGACCGGCACCACGACCGGCCACTCGTCGGTCGCCCGGGCGTCCGGCGCGCCCGACGAGGCAGGAGCAGGAGCCACCGCTTCGGTCGGCACCTCCACAACGGGCACCACGTCGACGGGCACCACGTCGGGCACAGCAGAAGGCACGGGAGCCGTTGTCGGCGAGGCGGGTGCGCCCGGCGCGGACGAAGCAGCCGCAGCCCCCTCCCCCGCCTTGCGGGCCTGGAGCGCGGCACGTGCGGCCGCGGCTCCGCTGAGCCCGTTCACGGGGGCGACGGGTGCGTCGTCCTCGACCCGCGGCCCACGGGGCGCGGCAGCGGCGAGGCCCTCGGGGGCGCCGGGTCGCGGTGCGCCAGGCGCGAGCCCACCGGTTCCCAGCCCGCCCCGCTCCAACCGGTCGATGCGGGCCGCGAGCCCCGCGGCGCCGTCGTCCACGCCGGGGAGCAGGAGGCGCGCGCACAGGAGCTCGAGGTGCAGGCGGGGTGACGTGGCGCCGCTCATCTCGGTGAGCGCCGCGTTGACGAGGTCCGCCGCGCGCGAGAGCTCGGCCGCGCCGAGGGTCTGCGCCTGGGCCTTCATGCGGTCGAGCTGGTCGGACGGGACGTCGCGCAGCACGGCGTCCGCGGCCCCGCCGGAGACGGAGATGACGATGAGGTCGCGCAGGCGCTCGAGGAGGTCCTCGACGAAGCGGCGCGGCTCGTGCCCCGTGGTGATGATCTGCTCGACGACGCGGAAGATGCTCGCGCCGTCGCGGGCCGCGAGGGCTTCCACGACGTCGTCGAGCAGCGAGGCGTGCGTGAAGCCCAGGAGGTCCACGGCGCGCTCGTAGTCGACGTTCCCGGCCTCGGCGCCCGCGATGAGCTGGTCCATGACGGACAGCGAGTCACGCACCGAGCCACCGCCCGAGCGCACGACGAGCGGCACGACGCCTGTGCCGATGGTCACGCCCTCCGCGGCGCAGAGCTGCTCGAGGTACGGGCCCAGGACGTCCGGCGGGACGAGGCGGAACGGGTAGTGGTGGGTACGCGAGCGGATGGTCCCGATGACCTTGTCCGGCTCGGTGGTCGCGAAGATGAACTTCACGTGCGGCGGGGGCTCCTCGACGAGCTTGAGGAGCGCGTTGAAGCCCTGCGGCGTGACCATGTGGGCCTCGTCGAGGATGAAGATCTTGTACCGGTCGCGGGCGGGCGCGAAGGTCGCGCGCTCACGCAGCTCGCGGGCGTCGTCGACACCGTTGTGCGACGCCGCGTCGATCTCGATCACGTCGAGGCTGCCCGAGCCGCCGCGCGCGAGCTCGACGCACGACGAGCACTCCCCGCAGGGGGTGTCGACGGGCGTCTCCTCGGTGTTGCGCGCGCAGTTCAGGGTGCGCGCGAGGATGCGCGCCGAGGTCGTCTTGCCGCAGCCGCGGGGGCCCGAGAAGAGGTAGGCGTGGTTCACGCGTCCGCTGCGCAGCGCCTGCCGCAGCGGTCCGGTGACGTGGTCCTGCCCGATGACCTCGGCGAAGGTCTCTGGCCGGTAGCGGCGGTACAGGGCGGTGCTCACCCCGGCAACTCTAGACGGCGAGGCTGACAGCCCGCACAGCAGGTCCCCAGGCAGGTGTCCCGGGGGCCCGTGGGCGGGCCCGGCCGCCCACGGTCGGGCAGCCGCCCGGGGCGGCTCAGCGCCGCAGGACCTTGCGCGCGAGCCAGTTCCCGAAGAACTGGACGACCTGCACGATCACGATGATGACCACGACCGTCACGGCCGTCACGGCCCAGTTGTAGCGCTGGTAGCCGTACCGGATCGCGAAGTCGCCCAGGCCACCGCCGCCGATGTAGCCAGCCATCGCCGACATGTCGATCACGGCCACGAAGATGAACGTGTAGCCCAGGATGAGCGGCGCGAGCGCCTCGGGGATGAGGACCGTCCGGATGATCCGCCACGGCGAGGCGCCCATGGCGCGCGCGGCCTCGACCACGCCCGGGTCGATGCTCACGAGGTTCTGCTCGACGATGCGCGAGGTCCCGAACGCGGTCATGACGGACAGCGGCAGGATGAACGCCTCGGTACCGATCGTCGTCCCGACGACCGCGAGCGTCACGGGGTAGATCATCGTCAGGAAGATGATGAACGGGATGGGCCGGACGATGTTGACGAGCACGTTGAGGACGTTGAACACCACGCTGTTGGCCAACAGGTTGCCCTTGCGCGTGCAGTAGAGCGCGAGCCCCAGCACCAGGCCTCCGAGCCCGCCCGCGAGGAGCGCGATCGAGACCATGTAGAGCGTCTCGCCCAGCGAGGACAGCAGGATCGGCCACAGGGTGGACCAGTCGCGGTTCATCGCTCCCCTCCGAACGTGCCGGGCCTGCCGCCGCGGTCACCGGGCTGGGTCCCCTGCGTGCCGGGGCCTCCCGTCCCGGGCCATCTCTCGCTCTGCCAGGCGTCGCGCGGGTCGGGTTCGTCGACGCGGCCCGACGGCGGAGCCCCGGTGGCGTCGTCGGCCTCGCCCGACTCGTCGCTCGCCCCGGCCACGACGCGCGGGTCGTCGCGCGGGTCCGCGGCGGTCCCGAGGTCCACGACGTCGGTGGTCGCCGCGAGCTCGGTGAGGAACGCCGCGATCGTGGCGTCGTCGCCCGCGAGCTCGAGGGTGAGGGAGCCGAAGGGCCGCTCCCCGATCTCGGAGATGCCGCCGAAGACCACGGCGCCGTCGAGCCCGTGCTCGCGCAGGAGCCGCGTCAGGCTCGCGCCCGAGGTCCCGTCCTCGTGGACGCCGACGGTCACGAGGCGCCCGGGGTGGCGGCGCCGCAGGCGTTCGAGCGCCTCGGGGCCGGGCCGGTCGCGCAGCGCCGTCCCGACGAACTTCTTGGTCGCGGGCGCCTGCGGCGACGAGAACACGTCGTAGACCTCGCCGACCTCGACGACCCTGCCGTGCTCCATGACCGCGACGCGGTGGCAGGTCGAGCGCACGACGTCCATCTCGTGCGTGATGACGACGATCGTCACGCCGAGCTCGGCGTTGACGCGGCGCAGGAGCGCGAGCACGTCGCGCGTGGTCTCGGGGTCGAGCGCGCTCGTGGCCTCGTCGGCGAGCAGGATCTTGGGCGACGTCGCGAGCGCACGGGCGATCCCGACGCGCTGCTTCTGCCCGCCGGAGAGCTGCGACGGGTAGGCCTTGGCCTTCTCGGACAGGCCGACGAACTCGAGCAGCTCGGCGACGCGGGCCTCACGGCGGGGCTTGTCCCAGCCCGCGACCTTGAGGGCGTAGGCCACGTTCCCGGCGACGGTCCGCGAGGACAAGAGGTTGAACTGCTGGAAGATCATGCCGATGCTCGCGCGCACGGGACGCAGCTCGCGCTCGCCGAGGGCGCTCACCTCGTCGCCGTCGACGACGACGCTCCCGCTGGTGACGGGTTCGAGGGCGTTGATGAGGCGGACGAGCGTGCTCTTGCCCGCGCCCGAGTAGCCGATGACGCCGAAGATCTCACCCGCCCGGATGTCCAGGGTGACGCCGTCGACGGCGGCCACGGCGGACGGACCGGTCCCGAAGACCTTCGTCGCGTCGCGGAAGCTGACCATCGTGTCCGAGGTGATGCTCACGGAGGAACCTCTCGTGCGGGGGTACGGCGGCCGGGCTCCTCGTGAGAGCCGCGTGGCCACGCGTCGTGTGCGGGGGACGACAGGCGTGTACGGACAGTCCAACACGCGGGTGGTGCGTCGGGCGAGGGCACGCGGGTGCCCGACGGCGTCAGGTGAGTGACGCCGTCGGGCACCCGTGGCTCGTGCCGAGGGCTCAGCCCTGGGCGCGGTAGTTCTTCTCGATCCCCGCGAGGATCTCCTGGAGCTCAGCAGCCGAGTTGCTCTTGATGACGGCGGAGTTGCCCGACGACTCGTTCTCGGCGGCGATGACCTCTTCGTTCTGCGAGAGCGCGGCGATCTTCAGGAGCGTCTCGTCGTCCTTGTCCTCGGCGCGCGCGACCCACACGTTGATGTAGGGCTCGGCCGCGGCGGAGTCGGGGTCGTCCTGGAACAGGGCGTCGTCGGGGTTGAGCCCGGCGTCCTTGATGAAGTCGTTGTTGACGACCGCGCCGTCGACCGACTGCAGGGCGATCGGGGTCTGCTCGGCCGAGACCGGAGTGACCTTGACCTTCGAGGACGGGAGCACGTCGGCCTCGGTCGACAGCGAGCTGCCGCCGTCCTTGAGCTCGATGAGCCCCGCCTCCTGGAGGACGAGGAGCGCGCGCGCGAGGTTCGTGGCGTCGTTCGGGATCGCGATCTCGCCGCCCGCAGGGATGTCCTCGAGCGCCGTGTGCTTGGACGAGTAGAGCGCGAGCGGGTAGACCGCGGTGGCGCCGATCGGCTGGAGGTCGTCGCCGGCCTCGACGTTGTAGCCCGCGAGGAACTGCAGGTGCTGGAACTGGTTGAGGTCGATCTGGCCCTGCGAGAGCGACGGGTTGGCCTGCTGGTAGTCGCCGAAGTCGACGATCTCGATGTTCAGGCCCTCTTCCTTGGCGACCTTCTCGAACACGGCCCACTTGTCCTCCTGCGCACCGACCACGCCGATCTTGACGACGTCGTCGGCGCTGCCTGCCGAGGCACCGCTGTCGGCGGGCGTCGTGGCGCACGCCCCGAGCGTGAGGGCGGCGGCGGCCGCGACGGCGGCGAGGGTCAGGTTCTTGCGGAGCATGGGCTGTCCTTCCGGTGACGGGCGCCGGCGGTTGTCGCGGGGCGTCCGTGGGGGGCGTCACGGTGGTGACGGGTGGGAGGTGGAACGTCCTCCTGCCCGACGACGGAGCGCGCGTCGCGAGGACACGTCACCGGTGGTCGGTGGTTCAGGAAGGGATGAGGCGGGCGCTGCGGCGCGGGCTCCGGTCGTCTCCGGGCTGCGCTCGCGAAGCGGGCGGTGCGGTGCTGGGGTCAGGTCAGAGCTGACAGCACATTCGACCGGCGCCACGCAGGACGGAGCGACACGACATTCGGCAGCGGACTGCTGCGCGGTGCGTCGTGAGCTCGGTGCTCGTGGGGCGGGTCATGGCTCCATGATGCGCACGCTCGACGCCTCAAAACCACTGCGGTGGTCGATATTCCAAATGCTGGACGGAAAACCGTCCGCATCATGGTCGATCGTGGGCGACATGTCATGTTCTGTGGCGATATCAGCACGTCATCTATGACGCAGGCCACACTCCGGAACCCCTGACACGACGAGCACGCCGGGCGCGCGGGCGAGCGACGCCGTCGGGGCGCTGGACGCCTCCGCGCCGGCCAGGTGCCCGGACATGAAAGGACCCCCCGTGCACCCACCAGAGCCCACCTGCCCTTGCTGCCTTCCGGCCCTGGGGGAGTTCAGTGAGATAGCGCCGCACGAGGGGTCTGGACCCAGCCTAGCCCAGGAGGGCCGGTCGTCCGAAACCGGCCCTCCTGGGCCAGGGCGGCACGGCCCCGGACAGGCCGATTCGGTCGCAGGCCCGGCGTCCGGTATTCTCGACACGCTGCCTGACGCCCCGCGTGGGTCGACGCTGCAGCACGGAGGATTCGCCTAGTGGCCTATGGCGCACGCTTGGAAAGCGTGTTGGGTTAAAAGCCCTCGGGGGTTCGAATCCCCCATCCTCCGCAGACCGAAGGGCCCGCAGCGTGCGCTGCGGGCCCTTCGTCGCTCCCGGGGCCCACCTCCCCCCGGCCCTGCGCGCACGGAAACGCGTAGCGTGCAGCCCATGACCGACGACACCTGGTTCTCGGGCGACGAGCCGCGGACGCCGCACGAGCAGGCGTTCCTCGCCGGCCTCCGCGCCGGCGCCGCACGGTGGGACCTGGCCGGTCTCGACCCTGACCTGACCGGGGCTGACACGTCGCGGGACCCGCTCCTCGTCACGGTGGACCTGCCAGTGGTGGGTGCCTTCCTCCAGATCGCCTTCTGGGCGGACGACTCCCTGCACTCCTGGCGGCTCACGGGCGGGTGGGGTGACCAGCACGTCCTCGGCAACCACTCGGACGGCCCCGACGACCTCACCGTCCTGGGCGTCGTGGCCGGCGCGGAGACGTTCGGGGCCTGGGCCGCCGACTGGCTCGACCGCCAGCTGCACCGGCCCGTCGAGAAGCTGGACTGGCTCGTCCACGGACAGGTCGCCAAGACCCGCTGGCAGCTTGCGGGGAGCGGTCGGCACCTGCGTACCACAGGATCGATCTTCCCCGCCCGCCGCCGTCGACCCGACCGCATCACGGTGACGCGGACGACCGAGGTCGAGGCCGACTGACGCCCGGCGCCGGAGCGGGCGCCCGGCGCCGGGTGCCGGGTGCCTGGGCGCGTCAGCCCACCGAGTCGAGCAGCCGCCCCGCCGTCGCGAGGAGCTCGTCGCGCGGGACCCCGTCGCCGATGAGACGCACGGTCCCGGCAGGGGCCGCGTCGATCGAGACGACCGAGCGTTCCAGCCCTTCGGGGTCCGAGGCCACGGTCACGTCCTCCTCGCCCGAGAGCTCGGGGACCTCCTCGAACGCCCAGCCGTCGCCGAGGCCCTCGACGGTGACGCCCGCGTGCATCGCGTGGACGTACAGGCCCGGCCCCTGGTCCTCGGGCTGCCCCTGGACGTAGACCGAGCTCGTCGACCCCGAGAGGTCGAGGTCGACGGTCTCGACGTAGTGGAACTCGGCGGGGAGGACGGCCGGGTCGAGCTCGCCCGCCGCGGCCCGCAGGAGCGCCCCCTCCCTCGTCGACCCGTCGAACGTCGGAAGGGGCGTGGCAGGGGCTGCGGCGGCAGGGGTCTGCTCCGCGGTGGCCATGGACGAGGCGGTGGAGACGCACCCTGCGAGCGTCACGGCGACGACGCCGAGACAGAGGGGCAGCAGGACGACTCGGGTGGGGTGGGAGCGCACCCTCGGATGGTGCCATGCCGACCTGTGTCGGACAAAAGCCTCGGGCAACGGTCCGAGGCCGGGTGGGTTCGGTGCATACTGGCCGGCGTGCCCCCCGCAGACCGCCCGCTCCCCGTCGACCGGCCGACGGCCTGGCACGTCGCCGAGCACTCGGTCCACGCGCCGGAGTCCCGAGAGATCCTGTTCCGGTACTACACCGAGGTCAGCGACCGGTTCTTCGGCCACGCGACGCCGCCGGAGGACCTCGCGACGGGCTTCGCCGCCCAGGACTCCACGGGGCTGGCTGCTCCCGGCGGCTCGTTCCACCTCGCCTGGGCGGACGGCGGTGACGGCCCCGAGGCCGTCGGGTGCGCGGGGGTCGAGCTCGCGCCCGACGCCCCCGAGCCGACCGCGGAGCTCAGGCGCGTCTTCGTCGAACCGGCGTTCCGTGGGCGAGGCGTCGCGAGCGCCCTCCTCGAGGCGGCCGAGGCCGCGGCGCGGGGCCTCGGCGCCGTGGTGGTGCGGCTCGACACCAGGCACGACCTCGTCGAGGCCCTGGCCCTCTACGCACGGCGCGGGTACGTGGACGTCCCGGCGTTCAACGAGGACCGGTACGCGCAACGGTGGCTGGCGCTGCGGCTCTGACGAGGACGACGGGCCGCGCCGCGGCGGCCCCCTGTCACTCCGGGTCGCGGGGCAGCATGATCCACAGCACGACGTAGGCCAGGATCTGCGGCCCGGGCAGGATGCACGAGGCGACCGCGATGACGCGGACGAGCGTCGGGCTGATGTCGAAGCGGCGGGCGAGGCCCGCGCAGACGCCGGCGATCACGGCGCCGTGGCGCGGTCTGGCGAGGATGTGGCTCATGCTTCGACGGTACGCCGGGGCTCGGTTCGCGCACATCGGGGACTCCCCTGATCCGTCCCCCGTCCTCGGGGGCTCGATCGTCATCCTCGCGGGGGACTTCCCGGCCCTGGGGTCCCCTTTCGAAGCCCTCGAACCTTGACGTCTTCTTGACGCACAACCTCTTGCATCCTGCTGAACGAGTGTTTAGCGTGTTGAACATGCGTTCAGTCCCACGGGGTGACGAGCCCGACCCGACCGGCCCCGGCACGCGGACGCCGAACGTCCCGGAGGCGCCCGACGTCCCGGACCTCACCGGGCGCGCCCGCATCCGCGACGCCGCTCTGCTCCGGTTCGCGTCCGAGGGCTTCCGGGTCCCGGTCCGCACCATCGCGGCCGACGCCGGGGTCAGCCCGGGGCTCGTCATCCACCACTTCGGGTCCAAGGAGGGGCTGCGCCGCGCGTGCGACGAGCACGTCCTCGTCCTCGTCCGCGAGAACAAGCGCAACGTCCTGGGCGACGAGCAGGGATCCCGGGGCAGTCCCGTGGACGTCCTCGCGCAGCTCGGGTCGATCGAGGAGTACGGCCCGGTGCTCGGCTACGTCCTGCGCAGCCTCCAGGAGGGCGGCGACCTCGCCCGCTCGTTCGTCGCGAGCATGATCGACGACGCCGTCGCCTACATCGCGGACGGGGTCGCCACGGGGACCATCAAGCCCTCTCTCGACGAGAGCGCGCGCGCCCGGTACCTCGTCACGCAGTCGCTCGGGACGATCCTCCTCGACCTCACGCTGAACCCACCCACCGACCCGGGAGACACCGGGTCCGTCATCCGGGGGTACGTCGACCGGCACGGCCTGCCGTCGATCGAGCTCTTCACCGGCGGGTTCCTCACCGACCGCACGCTCCTCGACGCATACCTCCGGTACGCCGAGCCGCCACCCGGCGAGCAGGCCGCAGCGCCGGCCCCGTAGCCCAGGACGACCGGCGCGTTCCGCAGCCCGGCCCCCCTGGACGAGCGGCGCCGTCGGGCACCGGGACCCCGCTCCCACCCGACCTCGGCACGCACCGTCGCCCCTCTCCGTCCACTCCCTCCCTCACCCGACGAGGAACCATGACCACGACCGCACGCACGACCGCCGCGACCCGCGGGCCGGCCGTCGAGATCCACGACCTGCGCAAGTCCTTCGGCACGACCACGGCCCTCGACGGACTCGACCTCACGGTCCGTGCCGGGGAGGTGGCAGGTTTCCTCGGGCCCAACGGTGCCGGGAAGTCCACGGCCATCCGCGTGCTGCTCGGCCTCCTGCGCCCGGACTCGGGCACCGCGACCCTGCTGGGCGGCGACCCGTTCCGCGACGCCGTGTCGCTGCACCGACGCCTCGCCTACGTCCCGGGCGACGTGACGCTCTGGCCCCAGCTCTCGGGCGGCGAGACGATCGACCTGCTGCTGCGACTGCGCGGCGCGACCGTCGACGAACGGCGCAAGGCCCGCATGCTCGAACGTTTCGAGCTCGACCCGACCAAGAAGACCGGCACCTACTCCAAGGGCAACCGGCAGAAGGTCGCGCTCGTCGCCGCGCTGAGCGCCGACGCCGAGCTGCTCGTGCTCGACGAACCGACGTCGGGCCTCGACCCCATCATGGAGGCCGTGTTCCAGGACTGCGTGCGCGAGACCACGTCCCGCGGCACGTCGGTCCTGCTGTCGAGCCACATCCTCGCCGAGGTCGAGGCCCTGTGCGACACCGTGACGATCATCCGGGGCGGCCGGGCCGTGCAGTCCGGCACGCTGCGCGAGCTGCGGCACCTCACGCGCTCCAAGGTCGTCGCGACGGTGGGATCGGGGACGCCCTCGACGGGTGCCCTCGAGGCGCTCGACGGGGTCCACGACCTCGTCGTCGACGGCTCGCACGTGACGTTCCACGTCGACGACGACGCCCTGCCGCAGGTCACGCGCGCGCTCGCCGACCTGGCGCCGCACGGCCTGACGATCGAGCCCCCGTCCCTCGAGGAGCTCTTCCTGCGGCAGTACGGCGACGAGCTCGCCCTGCTCGACGGCGAGGCCCTGCGATGACCGCGCTGACCTCCGCCGACCCGGCCGCCGCCTCGCCCCGGCGCGCGGACGCCGCCCCTCCCCTGTCCCTGCGCGGGGCGTTCGCGGGCACGGCGGCGCTGACGCGCCTCGCGCTGCGCCGTGACCGCGTCGTCCTGCCCGTGTCCGTCGTCGTGGTGCTGCTCATGGTCGCGGTCACGTACTCGTCGGTCGCCACGGTGTACGGGACGCAGGCCGAGCGCGACGAGCTCACGGCGAGCATGGGCACCAACAGCGCGTTCCTCGCGCTGCTCGGTCCGCTCGAGCACACCGGGTCGGTCGCCTCGACGGCCGCCTGGCGCGTGGGCCTGTTCATGATCCTGGTCCTGGGCGTGCTCGCCGTGCTCACGGTGGTGCGTCACACGCGCAAGGAGGAGGAGACGGGCAGGCTCGAGCTCGTGCGCGCCGCCCGCGTGGGGTCGCTCGCCCCGCTCACGACGGGGGTCCTCGTCGCGGCCGGGATGTCCGTGGTCACGGGCGCGCTCATGGCCGCGATGTACGTGGCACAAGGAGCCGACGGCGCCTCGTCCGTCGCGTTCGGCCTCCAGTTCGCGGCGCTCGGCCTGGCCGGGACGGGCATCGGGGCCGTGTGCGCGCAGGTCGCCACGTCCTCGCGGACCGCCAACACGATCGGCGTGCTGCTGCTCGTCGCCGGGTACGCGCTGCGCGGCGTGGCCGACATCGACTCCGCGGACTGGCTGCACTGGGTCTCCCCCGTGGGGTGGGTCCAGGAGATCGACCCGTTCGGTGCGAACGCCTGGGGGCCTGCGCTGCCGTGCCTCGCGCTGTTCGTCGTGTGCGTGGCGGTCGCGGCCCGGCTCTCGCTCGGGCGAGACCTCGGCGCGGGCCTCGTCCAGCCGCGCCCGGGTCCGGCCGGCTCCGCATCGCTCACGAGCCCGCTCGCGCTCGCGACGCGGCTCCAGCTCCCCGGGGTCGTGTCGTGGACGCTGGGCGTCGGGGCGTACTGCCTGCTCGTCGGGTTCCTCCTGGACTCGGTCGACGACATCGCCGGGTCGTCCCCGCAGATGCAGCAGATCATCGCGCAGCTCGGCGGCGCCGGGGCGCTCGCCCAGGTCTTCCAGGTCGCGATCATGGGTTTCGTCGGCATCGCCGCGGCCGCCTTCGCCGTGACGCTCGTGTCCCGGGTCCACGCCGAGGAGACCTCCGGCCGCACCGAGCTCGTGCTCGCGACGGGGACGTCCCGGACGCGGTACCTGACGGCCTCCGTGGTGCTGCTGGTCGTCGGCGTCGTGGCCGTCCCGCTCTGGGCCGGGCTCATGATGGGTCTGGGGCACGCGCTCGTGTCGGGCGGGTGGGGCAGCGCCTTCGGCGACGCCGTCGGTGCCGGGCTCGTGCAGGTCCCTGCGGCGATGGTCGTCGCCGGGCTCGTGCTCGTGCTCTACGGGTGGTGGCCGCGGCTCGTCGCCCTGGGCTGGGGCGCCGTCACGGTCTTCCTGGTCGTGGGGCAGCTCGGCGAGCTGTTCGGGCTGCCGCAGTGGGTCCGTGACCTGTCGCCGTTCACGCACGTGCCGCAGGTCCCGCTCGACCCGTTCTCCCTCGGGCCCGTCCTGGCCCTGACGGGCATCGCCGCAGCCCTCGTCGCGGTCTCCTACGCCGGGTTCCGGCGCCGGGACGTGGGGGGCGCGTGACGGGGTCCCGAATCCCGACCCGGGTGGTGAGGGTCGGATGTGCGGGGCCTGTGGAGTTGTGGGGCACCGGGACGCGATCCGCAGCACCGCGCCGAGGCCTCCCCCTAGACTGGCCCGCATGATCTTCAAGGCCGTGGGTGACGGGCGCCCGTATCCGGATCACGGGTTGGTCACGCCCAAGGACTGGTCGAGCGTCCCGCCCCGGCAGGTACGGCTCGACGAGCTCGTGACGACCAAACGGACCTTGAACCTCGACAACCTGCTCTCGGAGGACTCGACGTTCTATGGTGACCTCTTCGCGCACGTCGTGGAGTACCAGGGGGTGCTCTATCTCGAGGACGGTCTGCACCGGGCGGTCCGCGCAGCACTGCAGCAGCGGGCCATCCTGCACGCTCGTGTGCTCATGCTCAACGCCCCCTCGGTCGGGTAGGTTTCTGGCGTGACCACGCAGCCCGGCTCCGATCCCTCTCGATCCGTCCGTCGACGGCACATGCACGAGCGACAGGCCGTGGTCTTCGGGCTGCTCGTCGCCTTCCTGGCTATCACCGGCATCGGCGCCCTCGCCGTCTACACGGGTGCCGTCGAACCGCCGTTCGACCGTACCTTCAGCTCGCCCAAGGTCGACGACGCGATCGCCGACGTGAAGGCTCCCTGCCTGGCTGAAGGCACCCTGCCGACCCCCTACGGCGAGGTGCAGGTCCGGATCTTCAACGCCTCGGGCAAGGGTGGGATGGCCGCAGCCAACGAGCAGATCCTCGAGAGCCGTGGGTTCACCGTCGCCACGGTCGGTGACCTGCAGACCCCCGAGGGGAAGAACACGACGCAGCGCACCACCCAGATCTCGTTCGGTGTGACCGGGATCGCCCAGGCGTACACGCTCGCCGCCCACTACCAGGACCCTGTGCTCGTCCTCGACGACCGGCCCGACACCAGCGTCGACCTCGTGCTGGGCGAGAACTTCGTGAACCTCGTGGACGAGGAGCTCGTGGTGGTCGACCCTGCGGTGCCGCTGGTGAACCCGGCGAAGTGCGTCGGGGTCGAGACCATCACGCCGCAGGCGGCCTACGTCCCGCCGACGCCGCCCGCCGAAGAGGCCCCCGCCGACGTCGACCCTGCCGACGAGGCCCCCACCGTCGGAGGCTGACGCACTCCGCGGCAGCGCACATGCACCGGTGGCCCTGAGCCGGGTTCGCGACTACTGTCTGGGCGCGGCGCCTTCTTCTCCCTGCTCTCGAACGGTCCGGCACACGATGGTCTCCCTCCCGATCCGCCCTGCTCGCACCACCGACCCCCGCGAGGTCGACCGTCTGTACGACATCTGCCTGCGGACCGGTGCTGACGGCGGCGACGCCACGGCGAGGTATCGCGACCCCCGACTGCTCGGCGAGATCTACCTCGGGGCGTACCTGGCGTTCGAGCCGGAGCTCGCGTTCGTGGTCGACGACGGGTCGGGTGCGCTCGGGTACGTCGTCGGCACGGTGGACACGGCGGCGTTCGAGGAACGCTGTGCGCGGGACTGGTGGCCGGCCCTGCGCGCCCGCTACCCGGTCGACTCCTTCCCCGCGGACACGGACGACGCGTGCCTGGTGCACGCCATGCACTCTCCGTCGACGGCGGACCGTGAGGTGCTCGACCTCTTCCCCGCCCACCTCCACGTGGACCTGCTGCCCGCGGCCCAGGGCGGGGGAAACGGGCGTCGTCTGCTCGAGGTGCTCTTCGACGCGCTCCGGAAGCGTGGTGTCCAAGGGGTCCACCTGGGCGTCTCGGAGACGAACACGTCGGCGATCGGCTTCTACGAGCACCTCGGCCTCGAACGGGTCCCGACCGACGAGGGCTACGTGCTGGGGCTCAAGCTCTAGGGCCGACCGGTCTCGGGGTGCCCGGACGCGAGGCCGGTCAGAGGGTGCCTGACCGACCTCGCGTCCGACAGCAGGGTCAGCGGTCCGCCATCTCCGTGCCGCCCGGCACCGACGCCGGGCTCGCGGGCTCCTGGGACGTCCCGCGCCACCGGGCGATGTTGCGCATGAGGTGGTAGATCACGAGGGCCGACGCCGTACCCAGCGCGATGCCCTCGAACGTCACGTCGCCGATGACCCACGTGAAGTTCGCGATGCCGACGACGAGCGGGACGGCCGCCGTGGTCAGGTTGACCGGGTCGGAGAAGTCGACCTTGTTCTGCACCCAGATGCGCGCACCGAGGATGCCGATCATGCCGTAGAGCATGGTCGTCGCCCCGCCCAGGACACCCGCGGGGATGGTCGCGATGAGCGCTCCGAACTTGGGCGACATGCTCAGCACCAGGGCCGTGGCGCCCGCGACCCAGTAGGCCGCGGTCGAGTAGACGCGCGTTGCTGCCATGACACCGATGTTCTCGGCGTACGTCGTGGTGCCCGAGCCGCCGCCGATGCCCGCGAACGTCGTCGCGAGGCCGTCGGCGAAGAGCGCGCGACCAGTGAGGTCGTCGAGGTTCTTGCCCGTCATGGCCGCGACGGACTTCACGTGGCCGACGTTCTCCGCGACGAGCACGAGCACGACCGGGACGAACAGGCCGAGCACGGCGACGTCGAACGTGGGGGTCACGAACTCGGGCAGGCCGAGCCAGGCCGCCTTGGCGACGGGCGCGAAGTCGACCTCGCTGCGGATCGTCGCCGTGATGTACCCGACGATCACGCCGAGCAGGATCGCGAGGCGTCCGATGATCCCCTTGAAGAGGACCGTGATGAGGATGATCGAGGCCAGCGTGACGACGGCCGTGACGGGGAACTGCTGGAAGTTGTTCCACGCCGCGGGCGCCAGGTTGAGGCCGATGAGCGCGACGATCGTGCCGGTCACGATGGGCGGCATCGTGAGGTCGATCCAGCGCGGTCCCGCGAAGTGCACCACGACGCCGATGAGCGCGAGCACGACACCCGTCACCAGGATCCCGCCGACGGCGACCGACTGCCCCCCGGAGGCGGTCGCCGCGGTGATGGGAGCGATGAAGGCGAAGCTCGACCCGAGGTAGCTGGGGAGCCGGTTGCGCGTGATGAGCAGGAACCCGATGGTCCCGATCGCCGAGAAGAACAGCGTCGTGGCGGGCGAGAAGCCCGTCAGGAGCGGGACGAGGAACGTCGCGCCGAACATCGCGACGACGTGCTGCATGCCGATCCCGATCGTGCGGGGCCAGCTCAGGCGCTCGTCGGTGCTGACCACGGCGCCGGGCTCGACGCGCTTCCCGTCTCCGTGGATCTTCCAGCCGAGTGCTGCCATGGGGGGCTCCGTTCGTGAAGTTTTGGTGAAGTGCCGAAGGGAAGGGTACTGCCGCGCACGCAGCCTCCGTTACCGACCGGTACGTCGTGGACAGCCACGTCCCACGGCCCCGGCCCGGCGCCCCCCTCGCGCCCGCCTCACCACCTACCTCCCAGGACTCCCGACGGCGGAGCGCACCCTCGGGAAGAAGGTGCGCTCCGCCGTCGGGCAGGAGGGTGCGCTCAGCTCAGCTGCGGCTTGACCTCGCGCGCGACCAGCTCGAGGTGGTCGAGGTCCGCGAGGTCCAGGACCTGCAGGTAGAAGCGCGTCGCGCCCTGCTCGCTCGCGGCGGCGAGCTTGTCCGCGGCCTCGGCGGGCGTACCCGCGATGCCGTTCGTGCGCAGCTCCTCGGGGTCGCGGCCGATCGCCTCGGCGCGACGCCGGAACTCGGCCTCGTCCTTGCCCACGCACACCACGAACGCCGCCGAGTAGATCAGGTCGTCGGGGTCGCGGCCCGCGTCCTGGCACACCACGCGCACGTTCTCGATGCGGTCGCCCAGCACGCCCGGGTCGGGGAACGCCACGTTGAACTCGGTCGCGTAGCGCGCCGCGAGCGCCGGCGTGCGACGCGGTCCGTGCCCGCCCACGACGACCGGCACGCGGGACTGCGCGGGCTTGGGCAGCGCCGGGGAGTCCTTGAGCGTGTAGTGCTCGCCCGCGAAGTCGAACCGCTCCCCCACGGGCGTCTCCCACAGGCCGGTGATCACCGCGAGCTGCTCCTCGAGGATCCCGAACCGCTTGGCCGGGAACGGGATGCCGTACGCCGAGTGCTCCTGCGGGAACCAGCCCGCGCCCAGGCCCAGCTCGACGCGACCGCCCGACATCTGGTCCACCTGCGCGACCTGGATCGCGAGGACGCCCGGGTGCCGGAACGTCGCCGACGACACGAGCGTGCCCAGGCGGATGCGGCTCGTCTCACGTGCGAGGCCCGCGAGCGTGGTCCAGGCGTCGGTCGGTCCGGGCAGCCCGTCACCGTCTCCCATGACGAGGTAGTGGTCGGAGCGGAAGAACGCGTCGAAGTCGAGCTCTTCCGTCGCTCGTGCGACCGCGAGGATGTCGTCGTAGGTGGCGCCCTGCTGGGGCTCGGTGAAGATGCGGAGGTCGATCGTCATGGCCTCCACCCTGCCATGCCGCGCAGGGTGCCGTGGTCGCGCTCCCGCACGCCTCGGCTCACCCCTCGTGCGTGGCGAGCACGGTCACCGAACGCCCCGCCGGGGCCGTGACCACGAGGTTCCCGTCGACGCCCAGGACCAGGCGGAACCCGCCGAGCTCGAGGTCGTCGGACAGGTCGCCCGCCGCCGCGTCCGCGGCGTCCGGTGAGTCGGCGGGCGCTGGCTCGCCCTCCCCCCGGGCCGCCTCCCCGACGAGCTCGAGGTACCCGCTCACGGCCCCCGCGGCGTCGGCGAGCTTCACGGGCCAGCTCTCCCCCGGCTCCCAGGCCGCCCCCGGCCGCAGGCGCTGCCCGATCATCCCCACGAGGACCGGCTCGTCGACCGTCTCGAAACGCACGTGCCCGCCCTCGTCGACCTGGAGCCCCGTGATGCGCTGGACGTCGACGACCTCGTTGCCCGCCGCGGCGATCAGCACGTCCGCCGCGTCGAGGAGCTCCTGCGCGTCGTCGGAGTCCGCGAACGCCTCGGGGTTGTCGACCTCGGGCACGGGCCAGTCGCCCCGGACCACCGCGAGCTGCTCGGCGCGCGAGCCGGTGCGCGGGAAGCGGTGGGACACGTTGACGACGACAGCCATGGGGACCTCCGGTGGTGCGTGAGCGGACTCCGGACAGCACATCACAGGTCCGCGGTCCGGTTCGAGCCGGGACGCGCGGCCCACGGGCACGTAGGGTCGGACCATGCGACTGAGCACCGTGATCCTGCCGATCTACCGCTGGTCCGAGGGGCGCGACGTCTGGCGCCGCGCAGAGGACCTGGGCTTCCACGCGGCCTACACGTACGACCACCTGTCGTGGCGGAACTTCCGTGACGGCCCGTGGTTCGGTGCGGTCCCCACGCTCGCGGCGGCGGCCGGGCTCACCGAGCGGATGCGGCTCGGGACCCTCGTGACCTCGCCGAACTTCCGCGAGCCCGTGACGCTCGCCAAGGACCTCATGACCCTCGACGACCTGTCGGGTGGCCGGATCACGCTCGGGCTCGGCGCCGGCACCACGGGCTTCGACGCGACGGTCCTGGGAGGCGAGGGATGGTCGGCGCGCGAGCGGGCGGACCGGCTGCGGGACTTCACCGCGCTGCTCGACCGCCTGCTGACCGAGCCCGTCGTCACGCACGACGAGGGGCACTACCGTGCGCACGAGGCCCGGACGATCCCCGGCCCGGTCCAGGAACCGCGCATCCCGTTCGCGATCGCCGCGACCGGGCCCCGCGGGCTGCGGCTGGCCGCCCGCTACGGGCAGGCGTGGGTCACGACGGGCGACGGCGCCGTCGGCGAGGACGGGACACCTGCCGCGTCGCGCGCCGCGGTCGGCGCCCAGGTGTCCCGGCTCGAGGCGACGTGCACGGAGGCCGGGCGCGACCCCGGCAGCATCGAGCGCATCCTCCTGACAGGCTTCACGCCGGACCGGCCGCTCGACTCGGTCGACGCGTTCGTCGATGCCGCGAACGCCTACCGCGAGCAGGGGATCACGGAGATCGTCCTGCACTGGCCCATCGCCGGCTCGCAGTTCGCGGCCGACCAGGCGACGTTCGAGAAGATCGCCGTCGAGGGGCTCGCGCAGCTCGGCTGAACGGCGCGCCGCTGACGGGCCTCAGCGCACCTCGGCGCCCGCGGGCGTCTCCGCCTCGGCCTGGTCGCGGGCCGCCTGACCGACGGTCGCCTCCTCGTCCGTCCGCGCCTCGGTCGAGATCCGCAGCGCGGCCACGAGGTCGCGGTACAGCTCGTCCGCCGCGAGCAGCTCGGCGTGCGTGCCGCGCGCCCGCACGCGCCCGTCCTCCATGACGAGGATCTGGTCGGCGTCGATCACGGTCGAGAGCCGGTGCGCGATCGTCACGACGGCGCGGTCGCGCGACAGGTCCTCGATCACGGCGTGGACCGCGGCCTCGGTGAGGCCGTCGACCTGAGCCGTGGCCTCGTCGAGCAGCAGGACCTCTGGCGCGTGCAGCACCGCGCGGGCGAGGGCGACGCGCTGGCGTTCACCGCCCGAGACCGTGGTCCCGACGAGCGACGTGTCGAGCCCGTCGGCGAGCGAACGCACCTTGGCGTCGAGGCGCACCTTGGCGAGCGCGTCCCACATGGCGTCCTCGGACGCGTCGGGGTCGGAGAGCTGGAGGTTCTCGCGGATCGTCCCGGGCACGACGGGTGTCTCCTGCTCGACGTACGCGATGCGTGCGCGCACCTCGTCGAACGTGTAGTCCGAGTACGGGCGGCCGTCGAGCAGCAGGGTCCCGGACTCGGGCTGGAGGAAGCGCAGGAGCAGCGAGAAGGTCGTGGTCTTCCCGGCGCCCGACGGGCCGACGATCGCGACCTGCCCCCGTCGCGGCACCTCGAACGTCAGGTCACGGACGACGGGCTCGCCGCCGGGGAGGTAGCGCGCTGCGACGTCCTGGAACGCGAGCACGGGCGGCTCGCCCGACGCGTCGGCGAGGTGCGGCGGGTGGTGCGCGGCGCCGTCGGGCAGCGAGGTCCCCGTGCCCGACGACGGCACGCGGCTCCCCGCAGCACCTGGCCCGGGCGCGCCCGAGGTGCGCCCGGGCTCCTCCGTCTCGATGGCCTCGACCTCGCGGATGCGGCCAGCGGCCGCGATGCCGGCCTGGAGCTCGGTGACGTTCTGCGTGAGGGTCGTGACGGGGTCGACGATCTGGAACGCGTAGAGCAGGAACGCGACGAGGCTCGAGACCGCGAGGAGGCCCTGGTCGACGCGCCACGCGCCGAGCGCGAGGATCACGATGATCGCGAGCTGGATGCCTCCGCCTGCGATGGTCCACGCGACGGCCCCGGTGCGCACGGCCTTGAGGTTGTGGCGCGCGGAGTCCTGGGCGTCGGCGACGACGCGGTCGATCTGGCGCTCCTCGGCGCGACTCGCCTTGATGGTCCGCAGGGCCCGCAGACCGCCCTCGAGGACGCCGCCCAGCCGGCCGAGGGACTCCTGCGCCTGCTCCTGGGCCTTGGCGATCCGCGGCATCAGGAGACCGACGAGGATGCCGATGACGACGATCGCGGCGAGCGTGGTCCCGAGCAGCACCATGTCGAGCACGGCCATGAGGACGACGGTGCCGACCAGGCTCACGACGCCGTTGACGAGGCTCACGATGCTCGACGACGCGGCCTCGCGCAGCAGGACCGTGTCCGAGGTGACGCGCGTGACGAGCTCGCCCGTGGGGCGCGACCCGAGCGCCCCGACCTTGGCCCGGAAGAAGCGGCGGACCATCGAGGTGCGCGCGTCGAGCACGACGCGCTCGGCGAGCGCGCCCAGCAGGATCCACTGCCACATCCCCAGCACGAGGCCCACGACGAGCAGGCCGATCAGCAGGCTCACGGCCGGGACGAGCGAGGCGCCGGTACCCAGGGTGTCGAGCACGGCCTTGGTGACCATGGGGGTCGCGAGGCTCGCGGCCGTCGTCCCGAGGCCCAGCGCGAGCCCGACGGCGAGCGTCCTGCGGTGGGGGGTGACGAACGTCCAGAGGATCTTGAGGCGTGGGAGCAGCGGCCCCTTGGGCTCCGTGGGCGGGTTCTCCGCGCCTTCGGTCGCCTGAGCGGTCGGTGTCGCCGGGGTCGGCTCGGTCGTCGGCGCGGGATCGGTGTCGGCCATGTTCCAGTGGAACATGGCTGTCCCATTTTAGACAAGGGGCGTCCCACGAGATGGCGGCTACGCTGAGCACGTGACAGCAAGCGACACCGCCGCCGCACCGGGCGAGGCGAGCGCCGGCGCTCCGTCCGACGCCCCCGCCACGGGCGCGCGCGCCCGGACACGGCGCGCGATCCTCGACGCCGCGGTCTCGGTGTTCAGCTCGAACCAGGCGGCGTCCCTCGGCGAGGTCGCCCAGGCCGCCCAGGTCGGCCGCAGCACGCTGCACCGCTACTTCCCCGAGCGCGCCGACCTCATGCGCGCCGTCGGCGCCGAGGCTCTCGACCGCACGCGCGCCGCGATCCTCGCGGCGCGGCTCGACGACGGCAGTCCCGTGACCGCCCTGCGTCGCCTCGTGGTCGAGTACTTCGACCTCGGCCCCTGGTACATGCTGCTGTTCGCCGACCCGTTGCTCGCCGACGACGAGGCGTTCTGGCAGGAGAGCGACACCGCCGAGGGCCCCGTGCGCGACCTGTTCGAGCGCGGGCAGCGGGACGGCGTGTTCGACCGGAGCCTCACGATCTCGTGGGACCAGCGCACGCTGTGGTGGACCCTGTTCAACGCGTGGTCGGTCGTGACCGAGGACTGCACCTCGCGCAGCGACGCGCTGCGCATGGCGGTCCGCAGCATCGAGGGCGTCGTGCTCGCGCCCTCCTCGCAGCCCCCCGCCCCTTCCCCCGCGAGCCCCACCGAGAAGCCGAGGACCGCATGAAGACCATCCGCTGGGCGAGCCTGCTGACCGTGCTCGGGTGCGTCGTCGTGGGGCTCGTGAGCCTGTTCTCGCTGCTCAGAGGGCGCACGTGGGCCTGGTTCCCGCTGCTCGTCGCCGTGGCGGTAGGCTTCCGCGAGATTCGCTACCTGCAGCGCAGCGACCATCAGCGCAACGCCCCGCGCTGACCCCGGCCCCCGGCTCAGGGGCGTCCCGGAAGGGATGTCCCCCATCCGACGGGCGCCCGTCATCCTCCGGGAGGACGAGGCCCCCGCCGAGGATGGTTCGGAGGGCCGATGTGCCCGCACCCCCGCCCCGAAGAGACTGGTGGTACGCCCCGCGACAGCGAGGGCGGCCAACTTTTCCTGGGGAGGAAGCCATGACCACGCAGGTCACGACCTCGACGCCGATCCGCGTCGCACTCCGCGGCCACGACACGACGACCCGCCGCGCGCGCTCGTCGGCTCGCCCCGCGGGCTCCTCCCCCGCCACACGGCCCGACGGCGGAGCGCCCCGCCCGCAGGAACGTCGCCCCGGCGCGTCGTCCGACCCGTCCGAGCGGGCGAACGGCTGGCTCGTCGCCGGCTCTGTCCTCGTGGCCATCGCGCTGTTCTCGGCGCTCGCGCTGAGCTCGTTCTCGACGCTGGGCTGACCCGCGGCGGCAGGGGCCGCCGACTTCCCTGCACACCTGTCGGAACGGGCGTGACCTCGAGGTCACGCCCGTTCCGACAGGTCGCTAGAGCCGTGGGTCGACCGGCTCCGACTCGAGGGCCAGCACCGCGAAGACGGCCTCGTGGACCCGCCACAGCGGCTCGCCCCCGACCACGCGCTCGACCGCCTCGAGCCCCAGCGCGTACTCGCGCAGCGCGAGCGACTGCTTGCGCGCCAGCGACCGGACCCGGAGCCGCTCCAGGTGGTGCGCCTGGGTGTACTCGGGGCCGTAGATGATCCGCAGGTACTCACGGCCGCGGACCTTGAGCCCCGGCTGGACGAGCCCCTTGGGGCCGCGCACCAGGTTGGCGAGCGGCTTGACGACCATGCCCTCGCCGCCCGCGTCGGTCATCTCCTCCCACCACCGGACGCCGCGGGCCCGCGAGGCGTCGTCGTCGAGGTCGACCACGAGGCGTCGCGTCGCGCGGAAGAGCACGGGGTCGGCCTCGACGAGCCGGTCGGCGACCCCCAGGTGCCACAGGTGGTCGCGGGTCGCGTAGGTCGTACCGGTCGGCGACCCGGACCCGTCCGACCCGCTCGCGAGCACCTGGAACGGCGCGAGCTGCACGCCGTCGAGGCCGTCCACGGGCCAGCGGTAGCGCCGGTACGCCTGCGTGTACCGCTCGGTGTCCTCGGCCCGCGAGGCCGTGCGCGCTCGCAGGTCCCCGACGTCCACGCCGCGGGCCACGGCCGCGTCGAGCACCGCGAGCGCCGCGGGCATGACGGCCCGGGCCGCGGCCCCGACGCTCGCGTACTGGTCGCGGATGAGCTGGTCGGCCTTCGCGGACCAGGGCAGGATCTCGGCGTCGAGCAGGACCCAGTCGGCGCCCAGCTCGTCCCACACCCCGGCCCCGTCGAGGGCCTTCGCGACGTGCTCGAGGAGAGCCTCCGCCGTCGGCCCGGAGAAGAGCGGGCGACCCGTGCGCGTGTGCGCGACCCCGCGCCCGCCCGGCTGCACGTCGACCCCGAAGCGCCGGGCCGAGGCCCCGTACGCCTCGCGGCACACGAGCACCACGGCGCGCGAGCCCATGTGCTTCTCCTCGCACACGACCTGCCCGACGGCGTCGCCCGCGTACGCCGCGAACGCGTCCTCGGGGTGCTCGAGGTAGCCGGGACGCTGCGACGTCGCGACGGGGCTCATGGTCGGCGGCAGGTAGAGCAGCGCGCGCGGGTCGGTCGCGAACCGGCTCATGACCTCCAGCGCCCCGGCGGCGTTCTCCTCGGGGATCGTGATGCGCCCGCGCGTGCCCGTGACGACCGACCGGCGGCCGAGCACGTCGGTCACGTCGAGGACGTCGGGCTCGCGCGCCGGGCGCGCGGCGGCCTCAGCGTCGTCGGCCGGCAGGAACGGGCGCGCCGGCTCGTAGTAGACCTCGGCCGCGGGGACGGACACGAGCTCCTTCTCCGGGTAGCGCAGCGCCGACAGCTTCCCGCCGAACACGACGCCCGTGTCGAGGCACATCGTGTTGTTGACCCACTCGGCCTCGGGCGTCGGCGTGTGCCCGTAGAGCACCATGGCCCGGCCGCGGTACTCGTTCGCCCACGGGTAGCGCACGGGCAGCCCGAACTCGTCGGTCTCCCCCGTCGTGTCGCCGTAGAGCGCGAAGCTGCGCACCCGGCCCGACGCGCGCCCGTGGTACGACTCCTTGAGGCCCGCGTGCGCGACCACGAGGCGCCCGCCGTCGAGCACGAGGTGCGAGACCAGGTCGCGGCAGAACGTCTCGACGTCCTTGCGGAACTCCTCGGGCTCCTCGGCGAGCTGCGCGAGCGTCGTCTCCAGCCCGTGGCTGACGGTCACGTTGCGCCCCGAGAGAGCGCGCACGAGCTTGTGCTCGTGGTTGCCGGGGACGGCGAGCGCGTGACCCGCCCGGACCATGCCCATCACGAGGCGCAGCACGCCCGGCGAGTCGGGCCCGCGGTCGACGAGGTCACCCAGGAACAGCGCGCGACGTCCCGCGGGGTGCGCGGCGTCGACCGGGTGGCCGGCGTCGTCGCGCTCGATCACGTAGCCGAGCTCGGCGAGCAGGGTCTCGAGCTCGGCGCGGCAGCCGTGCACGTCGCCGATCGCGTCGAACGGCCCGGTCTCGGCGCGCAGGTCGTTGAGCAGCGGCTCGCGGGAGATCGTGGCGTGCTCGATCTCGTCGACGCCGCGCAGCACGTGGACCTTGCGGAAGCCCTCGCGGCTCAGCGCCTTGAGCGAGGCCCGCAGCGCCTGGCGCTGACGCTTGACGACGTGGTCGCCGAAGTCGCGGTCGGGGCGCGACCGGTTGCGCTCGATCGCGACCGACTCGGGCACGTCGAGCACGATCGCGACGGGCAGGACGTCGTGCGCCCGCGCGAGCGCGACGAGGTTCTTGCGCGCCGCGGACTGGACGTTGGTCGCGTCGACGACCGTCAGGTGCCCGGCCTCCAGGCGCTTGCTCACGATCGTCTCGAGCACCTCGAACGCCGCGGCCGTGGCCGACTGGTCGTTGACGTCCCCCGAGACGAGTCCCCGGCAGAAGTCCGAGGAGACTGCCTCGAACGGCGCGAAGCGCTCGCGCGCGAACGTCGACTTCCCGGACCCGGACACCCCGACGAGCACCACGAGCGAGAGCTCGGGGACGGTCAGGACGCGCGGTTCCCCGCTGGTCACGTGCTGCTCGGTCATGCCCCTGCCTCCGTCGATCGTGTGAACAGCGCCATCTGGGTCGGCGACCCGAGCGCTCCCGGCCCCACGTCCTGCGGCCCGACGTCGCGGAACGTCACGGCGTACCCGTGGCGGTGCGCGACGCCGTCGGCCCAGGCCTGGAGCTCGGCGCGCGTCCACTCGAAGCGGTGGTCGGTGTGCCGGTGCCCGTGCTCCTCGAGCGACGGGTACAGCGCGTTGTACTCGACGTTGGGCGTCGTGACGACGACCGTCCCCGGCCTCGCCTCGGCGAACACGACCCGTTCGAGCGCACCCAGGCGGGGCGGGTCGACGTGCTCGATCACCTCCATGAGCACCGCGGCGTCGAAGCCCGCGATCCGCTCGTCGCGGTAGGTGAGCGAGGACTGCACGAGCCGCACGCGCTCGCGCTCGGCGTCGCTCGCGTCCTCCAGGCGCAGCCGGGTCGCGGCCTTCTCGAGCTCGCGGGCAGCGACGTCGGTGCCGAGCACGCGCGTGAAGCGGCGGTCGGCGGCGAGCAGGCGCAGGAGCGCGCCCTCGCCGCACCCGAGGTCGACGACGCTGCTCGCCCCGACCTCGTGCAGCGTCGCGAGCACGGCCTCGGCGCGCTGCCGGGCGAGCGTGGGCGCCGTGGTCCCGACGGCGTCGCTCCCCGCGGCGGGGACGTCGCCCTCGGCGGCGCCGTCCTCTGGTGACGCGACGTCCTCTGGCGGCGCGACGCCGTCGAGCGTCACGAGCCGGTCGGTCGCGTCCTCGACGTACCGTCGCTGGTGCGCGAGGTAGCGGCGCATGATCTGGTCCCGTTCGGGGTGCTCGGCGAGCCATCCCGCGCCCGCGCGCAGCAGCTTGTCGACCTCGTCGCCCGTGACCCAGTAGTGCTTGGCGTCGTCGAGCACGGGCAGCAGGACGTACAGGTGGTGCAGGGCGTCGGCGAGGCGGACCGTGCCGCTCAGGCGCAGGTCGACGTAGCGCGAGTCGCCCCACTCGGGCACGGTCGGGTCGAGCGGCTCGGGCGTCGCCTCGACCGTCCAGCCCAGGGGCTCGAACAGGCGCTCGGCGAGCCGCGCACCACCGCGGCAGGGCAGCGCGGGGACGTGGATCTCGAGCGGGACCGGGCCGTCCGCGAGCGCCTGCCGCGCGTCGCAGCGTCCGGTCATCGCGGTGCGGAACACGGCGCCGAGCGCGACCGCGAGCATCGAGGACGCGGCGTAGGGGCGGTCGTTGACGTACTGGGCCAGGGAGAAGGCGTCGCGCCCGCCGAACCGCTTGTTGCGCACGATCCCCACGGGGTCGACCTCGAGCAGCAGCGCGACCGTGCAGCGGGCGGCGTCGGCCTCGGGGTAGAAGACGTGCGCGGTGCCGACGGGCAGGTCGAACGACTGGGCCCGCGCTGGATGTTTGTGCAGCAGGTACCCGAGGTCGGTCGCGTCCAGAAGGGCTCCGTGCTCGACGGACCCGGCCGGCGCACCGGCGGTCGTCGTGAGGGTGACCAGCATGCTGTGCATGGTCCCACGGGGGCGCAACGGATTTACGCTGGAGGTGGTCCGTGCGTCCGCGCGTCGACGACGACCGCGAGCGCCGCGTCCTCGACGGACGGAGCAGTCATGTCCACGACAGCGCAGGTCCCGCTCAGCGAACCCGGCGGCCCCGGCACCCCCGGCGGCCCGACGGGCGAGGGCCCGGGAGCCGAGGAGTTCGCCGAGCGGTTGTTCGCCTCGGCGCTCGGCGCCCTCGACGTCTTCTCGGTCTACCTGGGCGACCGGCTGGGCTGGTACCGCTCGCTCGCGGCCGACGGCCCCGCGACCTCGGCCGAGCTCGCGGCCCGGACGGGCACGCAGGAGAGGTACGCGCGCGAGTGGCTGGAAGGCCAGGCGGTCGCGGGGATCCTCACGCTCGCGGCGCCCGCCACACGTGGGCCGGAGGGCGACGCTCCGCCGTCGGGCGTGCCGGGCGGCGCTACGCGACGCTACGCCCTGCCGCCAGGCCCCGCCGAGGTGCTGACGGACGAGCACAGCCTCGCGTACGTGGCGCCGCTGCCGCGGCTGTTCGCGGCCGTGGGGCGCACGTTCGACGAGCTCCTCGACGCGTACCGCGACGGCGGCGGGGTGTCGTGGGGGCGCCTCGGTGCCGACGCGCGCGAGGCGCAGGCGGACCTCAACCGGCCGTGGTTCGAGCACGAGCTCGCGGGGGCGCTCGGCCGGGCACCGGACCTGCACGCGGTCCTGTCGCGACCCACCGCGCGCGTCGCGGACGTGGGCTGCGGGGCGGGGTGGTCGACGGTCGCGCTCGCGCGCGCCTACCCGCAGGCCCGGTTCGACGGGTACGACATCGACGGCCCGTCGGTCGACGTGGCCCGCGCGAACGCGCAGGCCGCGGGCGTCGCGGACCGCGTGGCGTTCCACGCCGCGGACGCCGCGACCCTGCCTGCGGACGTGCCGCTCGACGCGGCCTTCGCGTTCGAGTGCACGCACGACATGCCGCGCCCGGTCGAGGTCCTGTCCGCGGTCCGGCGCGCCGTCCTGCCCGACGGCGCCGTGGTCGTCATGGACGAGGCCGTCGCCGAGGAGTTCGCCGCGCCAGGAGACGACGTGGAGCGGCTCATGTACGGCTTCAGCCAGTTCGTGTGCCTGCCGGACGGCCTGTCGTCCTCGCCGTCGGTCGGCACGGGCACCGTCATGCGGCCCGCGACGCTCGAGCGGTACGCGCTCGACGCCGGGTTCGAGCGCGTCGAGGTGCTGCCGATCGAGGGGTTCAGCTTTTTCCGGTTCTACCGGCTGCACCACTGAGCATCCGGCCAGTGCTGAGCGTCCCCGATCACCGTTCCGGTACACGTTCGGGTGGCTGCGGCTCCTGCCGACCTTCTAGGCCGCGGTCTCGGGGGGCACGGTGAAGATGGTGAATCACACCCGATTCGCTCCGTCCCGACGCGCATCGTTCGGCAGGTCGGTTCGTCTCGTGCTGACTGATGGTTCCCTGGGGAGACTGGGCCAGGCTCTATCGTTGCGGGGTGACGGACACGCGAATCGCCCGGCAGTTCACAGCGCTCACGTTCCTGATCGCCTACGGCTTCTCCGGCGGGCTGATCTTCGCGTCCCGCTTTGGCTACGAGGTGAACAACGTCGTCACCACGGTCCCCGAGTTCCTGGCGAACGTGCCGTTCTCGATCTATATCCTCTCGCCTGCGATCGCCTCCTACGTCGTCCTGAGAGCGAACCGCAGGGTCTCGGGTCCCCGGGAGTGGCTGAGGGTCGTGTTCTCCGCCCGGGGTCGCCCGGCGGGGTACCTGTTCGCCTTCTCGGTGCTCGCGGTGTACTTCTCTCTCCACCTGCTGATCTCAGGCCCCTCGTTGCACCTGCTTCCGTGGTACATGTTCTTCCTGTCGCTGCCGGGCAATCTCATCATCGGGGGCATGGAGGAGGCCGGCTGGATGACCGGGCTGCAGCCCGAGCTCGACCGACGGTGGGGATTCTTCACGTCCTCGCTGGTGGTCGGGGTGATCTGGCTCCTCTGGCACGTACCGCTGTTCTTCATCCCCGGCACGAACCACGAGTCCGGTCTGATCGACTTCTGGATGTTCGCGGTCCAGATCATGGCGTTCCGCTTCCTCTACGGCGCGATCTTCCGAATGTCGGGCAGGAACGGAGTGTTCCTGTGCATCCTCAGCCACACGGTGTTCAACGCCGCCAGCTTCGCCCTCGGCATCCCGCCGACGACCTGGGCGGGCACTCTCATCGCGAACGCGGCAGTGGTGATTCTTGCCGTCGCGTCGGTGATGGTCTCCCGCAGGTCGGGGACGAGTCCGCGATGGCGGGTTGCGCACTGAGCATCGCTGCCACGGCCTGCGAGGGTGCCGGTGCACGTCCCGGCTGGCACCCTGGCCAGATGATCACCGAGCTGCACGTCGTCGACTGGCGCCGCCGCGTCCAGCACCTGTACGCGCACGTCCGCGACCTGGCCGTCGAGGACCCCGCGGCCGCGCACGAGTACTGGGTCGCGTCACGCGACGACCTGCTGGCCGAGCACCAGGCGTCGCCGATCCTGCCCGAGAACCGCCCCGCCTTCACCGGGGTCCCGGTCGCCCCGTACGACGCGGCGCTGCGCTTCGAGGTGCTGCTCGTGCCCGATCCTGCGCGCGGCACCCCCGATGCCGCCCGCCTCGACGTCCCCACGGGCACCGACGGCGTGGTGCCGTTCGAGCGCGTCGGGCGCCTCGACCTCCCGGGCCTGGGGTCGCTCGACGTGTGGGCGTTGCGGTCGTACGGCGGCGGGCTGTTCGTGCCGGTCAAGGACCGGTCGACCGCGACGTACGGCGGCGGGCGGTACCTGCTGGACACGATCAAGGGCGCGGACCTGGGGTCGGGCCCGTCCCTCCTGCCCGAGGGCGACGCGCCCCTGGTCGTGGACCTCAACTTCGCGTACAACCCGTCGTGCGCGTACGACCCGGCGTGGGCGTGCCCGCTCGCGCCACCCGGGAACACGCTCGCGGTCGAGCTGGCGTGCGGGGAGCTGACATCCCCGCCGCCCCCGCCGAGTTAGACCCGTGGGGGGGGGGGGGGGCCGGCCCCGGGCCCCCCCCCCCCCCCCCGGGGAGCCCCGGCCCCCCGCCCCGGGGGGGGGGGTGGGGCGCAGGCCCCCCCCCCCCCCCCCCCCCCCCCCC
>NZ_JBBCXG010000013.1:0-114486 GCF_037145535.1 Oerskovia sp. USHLN155 | reverse complement strand
AGCTAAGCCTCTCAGCGCCGATGGTACTGCCCTGGAGACGGGGTGGGAGAGTAGGTCGCCGCCGGACAACCATTCACCAAAGGCCCACCCCAACAGGGGTGGGCCTTTGGCATACCCGGACCCCATCACCCCGCCGCGACGCCCACGACCGGAGCCTCCACGTCCTCGGCCCGGGCACGGTCCGCCCTCCGTCACCGAGACAGGCCGCGGTACCAGCCTGCTCGCATGGCCGAACGAGGGATCTACGTTGAACTGATCCTGACGTCCGGTGCGCAGCGTTTCTACGAAGGTCCGCTGGGGTTCCGTTTCCCCCTCCTTATGAGCGGCCGTGCCCACCTCCACGAGTGGTACGACGAGGCCGCCGAGGTGTTCCGTGTCGACCTCGAGGTGACGAACGACCGGTTCGGCTTCCTCTTCGGGCATCGCGGGTCGTTCACGTGCGAGTGGACCTCCGCGCACGACGCTCCCGAGCGGCTCACGCCCCGTCGCCACGAGGCGCGGACCTGACCCGCGACACCCGCGACGCGGCCCGCCGCGCGGCGGGCCGGGACGCCCCGGTGAGCGCCGTCGTCGGGCACTAGACTGGCGACCATGTCCACCATCTCCCGTGATGAGGTCGCGCGCGTCGCCGTGCTGGCCCGCATCGACCTCCGGCCCGAGGAGCTCGACCGCCTCGCCGGCGAGCTCGACGTCATCGTCGATGCGATCGCCCAGGTGAGCGAGGTCGCCACTCCTGACGTCCCCGCCACGAGCCACCCGCTGCCGCTGACCAACGTCTTCCGTGACGACGTCCCCGTGCCGCCGCTGCCCGTCGAGGACGTCCTCGCCGCAGCACCGGCCAGCGAAGACGGACGCTTCAGCGTCCCGCAGATCCTCGGGGAGGAATGATGAGCAACGACCTGACGCGGCTGAGCGCCGCGGACCTCGCCGCGCACCTGGTCTCGGGCGAGGTGAGCAGCGTCGAGGCGACGCAGGCGCACCTCGACCGCATCGGCGACGTCGACCCCGCGGTCCACGCGTTCCTGCACGTGAGCACCGAGGACGCCCTCGCGACGGCTCGTGACATCGACTCGCGCCGCGCCGCGGGCGAGGACCTGCACCCGCTCGCGGGCGTGCCGATCGCCGTCAAGGACGTCGTGGTGACCAAGGGTCTCCCGACGACGGCCGGCTCCAAGATCCTCGACGGCTGGATCCCTCCGTACGACGCGACGCTCGTCGAGCGCATCCGTGCCGCGGGCCTGCCCATCCTCGGCAAGACCAACATGGACGAGTTCGCCATGGGCTCCTCGACCGAGCACTCGGCGTACGGGAACACCCACAACCCCTGGGACCTCGACCGCATCCCCGGCGGCTCGGGCGGCGGCTCGGCCGCGGCCGTCGCCGCGTACGAGGCCCCCCTCGCGATCGGCACCGACACGGGCGGCTCGATCCGTCAGCCCGGCGCCGTGACCGGCACGGTCGGAGTCAAGCCCACCTACGGCGGCGTCTCCCGCTACGGCCTCATCGCCATGGCGTCCTCGCTCGACCAGGCGGGCCCCGTCACGCGCACCGTCCTCGACTCGGCGCTCCTGCACGAGCTCATCGGCGGCCACGACCCCCGTGACTCGACCTCGATCAACGAGGACCTCCCGCTCCTCGTCGACGCGGCCCGCCAGGGTGCGATCGGCGACCTGCGCGGCCTGCGGGTCGGCGTCGTCTCCGAGCTCTCGGGCGAGGGCTACCAGGAGGGCGTGAGCGCGCGCTTCGCGGAGTCGCTCGACCTGCTGCGCTCGCTCGGCGCCGAGATCATCGAGGTCTCGTGCCCGCACTTCAAGTACGCGCTCGGCGCCTACTACCTGATCATGCCGAGCGAGGCGTCGAGCAACCTCGCGAAGTTCGACGGCATGCGCTTCGGCCTGCGCGTCGAGCCTGAGGACGGCCCGATCACCGCAGAGCGCGTCATGTCCGCGACCCGCGGCCAGGGCTTCGGTGACGAGGTCAAGCGCCGCATCATCCTGGGCACCTACGCCCTGTCGGCGGGCTACTACGACGCCTACTACGGCAGCGCGCAGAAGGTCCGCACGCTCATCCAGCGCGACTTCGACGCGGCGTTCGCGCAGGCGGACGTCCTGGTCTCCCCGACGGCCCCCACCACGGCCTTCAAGTTCGGCGAGAAGCTCGACGACCCGCTCGCGATGTACCTCAACGACGTCGCGACGATCCCCGCGAACCTCGCGGGCGTCCCCGGCATGTCGCTGCCGAACGGTCTCTCGGACGACGGCCTGCCCGTCGGCTTCCAGATCCTCGCGCCGGCCAAGGCCGACGACCGTCTGTACCGCGTGGGTGCCGCCCTCGAGGGCGCCCTGGAGAACACGTGGGGCGGGCCGCTGCTGGCCAAGGCCCCGGAGCTGGAGGTCGCGCGATGAGCGCACACGCAACCGTGGACCTGGTCGACTACGACGAGGCCGTCCGCCGCTACGACCCGGTCATCGGGATCGAGGTGCACGTCGAGCTCGGCACGAAGACCAAGATGTTCTGCGCGGCCGAGGTCGAGTTCGGCGGCGAGCCCAACACGCAGGTGACCCCGGTGAGCCTCGGCCTGCCCGGTGCGTTGCCCGTCGTCAACGGCAAGGCCGTCGAGTACGCGATCAAGATCGGGCTCGCGCTCAACTGCCAGATCGCCGAGTCGTGCCGCTTCGCCCGGAAGAACTACTTCTACCCGGACGTGCCGAAGAACTTCCAGACGTCGCAGTACGACGAGCCCATCGCGTTCGACGGCTACCTGGACGTCGAGCTCGAGGACGGCACGATCTTCCGTGTCGACATCGAGCGCGCGCACATGGAGGAGGACGCCGGCAAGAACACCCACGTGGGTGGTTCGACCGGTCGTATCCACGGCGCCGAGTACTCGCTCGTCGACTACAACCGTGCGGGCATCCCGCTCGTGGAGATCGTCACGCGCCCCATCACGGGCGCGGGCGAGCGCGCCCCGGAGGTCGCTCGTGCGTACGTCCAGACGCTGCGCGACATCTTCCGCGCTCTCGACGTGTCGGAGGCGCGCATGGAGCGCGGCAACGTCCGCGCGGACGTGAACCTGTCGCTGCGCGCGACCCCCGAGTCCCCTCTGGGCACGCGCACCGAGACCAAGAACGTGAACTCGTTCCGCTCGATCGAGCGCGCCGTCCGCTACGAGGTCTCGCGCCAGGCGGCGGTCCTCGACGAGGGCGGCACGGTCATCCAGGAGACGCGTCACTGGCACGAGGACACGTCGATCACGACCGCCGGTCGCGTGAAGTCCGACGCCGAGGACTACCGCTACTTCCCGGAGCCGGACCTGGTCCCGGTCGCCCCGAGCCGTGACTGGGTCGAGCAGATCCGTGCCACGCTGCCCGAGCTGCCCGTGGCCCGCCGCAACCGCCTCCAGGGCGAGTGGGGCTACGCCGACGCCGAGATGCGCGACGTCGTCAACGCGGGTGCGCTCGACCTCATCGAGGCCACCGTCGCGGCCGGGGCGAGCCCCGCAGCCGCTCGCAAGTGGTGGATGGGCGAGCTCGCCCGGTACGCCAAGACGAGCGAGACCGAGCTCGCGGAGATCGCGGTCACGCCGACGCAGATCGCCCAGCTCCAGGCCCTCGTGGACTCGGGGCGCATCAACGACAAGCTGGCCCGCCAGGTGCTCGAAGGCGTCCTCGCCGGCGAGGGAGACCCGGAGGCCGTCGTGGTCGCACGCGGCCTGGAGGTCGTGTCGGACGACGGCGCTCTCCTCACCGCGATCGACGCGGCCCTCGCGGCGCAGCCCGACATCGTCGAGAAGGTGCGCTCGGGCAACATGGGGCCGATCGGTGCGATCATCGGTGCGGTCATGAAGGCCACCAAGGGCCAGGCCGACGCCGGTCGCGTCCGCGAGCTGGTCATCGAGCGGATCGGCTGATCCGTGCCCCGGACGACGGAGGTGGTCGCGTGACGCGCGGACCGGAGCTCGTCGGCGAGATGATGCGGCTGCGGCCCATCGAGGCTCGCGACGCCGAACGCATGTGGGAGTCCGTCCAGGACCCGGAGTCGAACCGGCTCACGGGGACGACGGCGGAGTTCACGCGCGAGCAGATCGACGAGTGGGCTGCGACGATCAGCGACCGTGAGGGCCGTTACGACTGGGCCATCACCTCGGCGGCCCAGCGCGACGGTCAGCTCGTGAGCGACGAGATGATCGGCGAGATCGTCCTCAACGACATCGACGAGCACGCGCTCTCGGCCAACCTCCGCCTTGTCCTGCTCACGAACTACCGTGGGCGCGGCTACGGGCGCGAGGCGATCTTCGAGGTGCTGCGCTTCGCGTTCGACCACCCCGAGGGCCCGCACCTGCACCGGGTGAGCCTCGACGTGCTCAGCATCAACCCTCGGGCGCGCATGCTCTACGAGTCGTTGGGCTTCCGTGAGGAGGGCCGCCTCCGGGACGCGTTCCGGGACGGTGACGGCTGGGCGGACGCGGTCGTCATGAGCATCCTCGAGGACGAGTTCCGCGCGGGGCTCTGAGGAACCTCCTCACCGCCTGGCAGGACGGGCGTGACCTTCGGGTCACGCCCGTCCTGCCATGTCCGGGCGTCATCGCCCCCGGCCGCGCTCGAAGTCCTCGAGCGACACCTTGCGCTCGAGCGCGTGGTCGACGACCCGCTCGGGGTACCCGGGCGCGGCACCGGCCAGCTTCCAGGGCTCGTGCACGGCCTTGCCGGCGATGCCCCGCAGCTCGGGGACCCACTCGCGCACGTACGCGCCGTCGGGGTCGAACTTCTGCCCCTGCGTGACGGGGTTGAAGATCCGGAAGTACGGCGCCGCGTCGCGCCCGGTCCCGGCGACCCACTGCCAGTTGAGCTGGTTCTGCGACACGTCGCCGTCGACGAGGTGCGCCATGAAATGCTCGGCGCCGCGCTGCCAGCGCACGTGCAGGTCCTTGACGAGGAACGACGCGACGATCATGCGCACGCGGTTGTGCATCCAGCCCGTCCCGAGGAGCTGACGCATCCCGGCGTCGACCACGGGGTAGCCCGTGCGCCCCTCGCGCCACGCGGCGAGCATCGCGTCCTCGGCGGCCCCCGTCGCCCACGCGTCCTCGGGGACCACCGTGCGCAGCGACCGCCTCGCGGCGCCCGGATGGTGGAACAGGACGTCGGCGTGGAACTCGCGCCACGCGAGCTCGGAGCGGTAGGTCGCGGCAGCCTCCTCGGGCACCGCGCCCGAGCGCACGGCCGACGCGAGGTCGGCGAGCAGTGTGCGCGGGTGGATCTCGCCCCACTTGAGCGCGGGGGACAGGTACGAGGTCCCGACGAGGTCCGGACGGTCGCGGTCGGTCGGGTAGTCCGCGAGCCCGTCGGCGAGGAAGGCGCGCCAACGAGCGAGTGCCGCGGCCTCGCCCGCCTCGGGCAGGCGCGCCCCCGGCTCGGGCGCGTCCGGGAGACCGTCGGACGCGAGCGCGGCCCATGCGACGTCGTCGGGCAGGGGAGCGGGGGCCCGCCACCCGTGCTCGAGCCACGCCGTACGGAACGGCGTGAAGACCTGGAAGGGCGTGCCGCCGCGCGTGCGGACGCGGCCCGGTGCGACCGCGTACGGCGACCCCGTACGGCGCAACCGCACACCGGCGGTGGCGAGCGCCTCCTCGACCGCGTCGTCGCGGCGGCGCCCGTACGGCTCGTAGCTCGCGGCGACGTGGACGCTCCGGGCGCCGACCTCGGCGCAGACCGCGGGCACGACCGCGCGCGGGTCGCCGTGGCGCACCACGAGCCGACCGTCCGTCGATGCGTGCAGCGCACGCAGGCTGCGGGCCAGGTACGCCTGCCGCACGGGCCCGGCGGTCGCCCAGAGCGCGGGGTCCAGGACGTACAGCCCGACGACGTCGCTCCCCTCTGCGCGCGCCTCGCCCACGGCCTCGCCGAGAGCCGGGTTGTCGGCCAGGCGCAGGTCGCGGCGGAACCACAGGACGGTCGGTGCAGGGGAGGGCATCCGCCCACGCTAGCCCGTGTCTCACGGGCCCGCGCAGGTGCGTCTCGTCGGGTGCTCAGCAGTCGCCGGTCGTCACCGCCGGTGGCAGCATCGATCCATGAGCGGTAACGACGAGAGGCCCGTCCAGCCCGACCTCCCGGATCCCCGGCTCGAGGCCGAGACGGCCGCCGCAGCGGGGCGGATCCCGCGCGACCACGCCTTCTTCGGGCACCCGATCGGGCTGATGACCCTGTTCACGACCGAGCTGTGGGAACGGTTCAGCTACTACGGGATGCGGGCCATCCTCCTCTTCTACCTGACGGACACCATCGCGAACGGCGGCCTCGCGCTCGACGAGGTCACGGGGCTCGCCCTGGTCTCGATCTACGGCACGGGCGTGTACCTGCTCTCGGTCGTCGGCGGCTGGCTCGCGGACCGGGTCATCGGTTCCCGGCGCTCGGTGCTGTACGGCGGCATCGTCATCGCGGCGGGGCACGTCTCGCTGACGATCCCGGGGGCCGGCTTCTCGATGCTCGGCATCGCGCTCGTGGCGCTCGGCACCGGTCTGCTCAAGCCCAACGTGTCGTCGATGGTCGGCGAGCTGTACGCGCGCAACGACCCCCGCCGCGACTCGGCCTTCTCGATCTTCTACATGGGCATCAACCTGGGCTCGCTCGTCTCCCCGATCATCGTCGGGTTCGTCAACCGGCAGTGGGGCTACCACGCGGGCTTCGCGGTCGCGGCGGTCGGCATGGCCATCGCCCTCGTGTTCTTCGTGGCGGGGCGCAAGTACCTGGGCGGTGCGGGCGACTCGGTGCCGAACCCGATCCACCCCGAGGAGTACCCGAAGCTCGTCCGGATCGGGCTCGTCATCCTCGCGGGGCTCGTCGTCGCGGCGCTCGTCGCGTGGGCGGTCTCGGGGGCCTTCGGGATCTCGACGTTCATCGACACGCTGTCCTACGTCGCGTTCGCCGCCCCCATCGCCTACTTCATCGTGATGTTCCGCTCGCCCAAGGTCACCGCGCCCGAACGCTCACGCCTCACGGCGTACATCCCGCTGTTCGTCGCCGCGATGCTGTTCTTCATGATCTTCGAGCAGGCGGCCACGACGCTCTCGAGCTTCGCGAAGAACCGCACCGAGCTCTCGTTCTTCGGCGTCCCGATCGAACCGGCCTTCTTCCAGTCCGTGAACCCGTTCTCGATCGTGGTCCTGGCGCCGGTGTTCGCGTGGATCTGGGTCAAGACCAAGGACCGTCCGCCGACGGCCGTGAAGTTCGCGATGGGCCTGACCCTGGCCGCGCTGTCGTTCGTGTGGCTCGCAGGCGCGTCGGCGATCTTCGCCGACGAGAAGGCGCCCGCGTGGGTGCTCGTGTCGGTGTACGTCATCCAGACGCTCGGCGAGCTGTGCCTGTCGCCCGTGGGCCTCGCCGCGACGACCCTGCTCGCGCCCCGGGCCTTCCGGAGCCAGGCCATGGCGCTGTGGTTCCTCGCGCCGGCCGCGGGTCAGGCCATCACGGCCCAGATCGTCCAGGTCACCGAGGGCGCCTCGGACACTGCGTACTTCGGTGCGGTGGGCGGCATCACGATGGTGTTCGCGCTGATCCTCTTCGCGATCGCGCCCTGGGTCACGCGCCACATCCGCCACGCGGACGAGCAGGAGGAGGCTGCGGCGGTCGCCTGACGCTCGCCCTGCAGGGACGCACGTGCCCGACGGCGCCGCGGGCCCGGTTGCACCGACGCACCCGGGCACGCTCCGCCGTCGGGCAGGGGGCGTCAGCGCATCCAGCCCGGCACGCCCACGCGCGCCGCGACCCGGCCCAGGCCGAACGTCTCGCCCGCGCGGGTCAGCGCGACGACGATCACGACGAGAGCCGTCACGACGTGGTCGTCGACGACCGGATTGTTCGAGCCCGCGGCCAGGGGCCATGTGGTGACCCACAGCAGCGCCATGAGGAGCGTGCCCGAGACCGCGGCGACCCGCGTCCCCACACCCAGCAGCAGCGCGAGCCCGGTCAGGCCCATGCCGAGCATGAAGAGCCAGTCGGTGGCCGGGCCCGCCATCTCGACGAACGGTCCCGAGAGCGGCCCCTCGAGCGAGGACAGGTAGCCCGTGGTCGGCGAGCCGCCGTTGAGCCACGCCCGCTCGGACGGCGTCGCGTAGCCCAGGCCCAGCGTCTTGTCGAGCACGGGCCACAGGAAGACGAACGAGATCGCGATGCGCAGGACCGCGAGGGCGCCGCGTGCGGCGGCGCTCGTCACGACGCGCTCGCCCGTGACGGGTGCGGTCGTCGGGGTGTCGGTGTCCGAGGGGTCGGTGCCGGTCGACGTGGAGCGAGCGCTCCGGTTCGTTGCAGCGGTGGCCTGGCTCATGAGGGCTGGTCTCCCTGATCGGTGGTGGCTCGTCCGGTGGGGCGCGGGGCGCCGGGGATACCGGGGTCGCCGGGGATGGGAAGGGGGTCTGGCTGCGAGGGGCCGCGGTCCGTCACGACCGTCGTGTCGACGGCACGCATCGGCGGGCGAGCGGCGTGCGGTGCACTACCGGGGCAGCCCTGCCAACCTCCCACCCGGGTGAAGTTCGCTGCAACCTTTTGAGCAGATTGACGGGTTTTCCCGTATCGGTGGTGCTACGTAGGGGGATCGCACATCGAGGTGCGGGTGGGAGCGCTGCACCCGTACGTGGACCACGAGCCGGACGACCGACGTCGCGGCCCCGACGCGGGCGTAGTGTGTCCGGGCGGTCACCTCCCAGGCCGCAGCACCACGTGAAGGAGCTGAACCGCCATGAGTCGCCCCCTGCGCTCTCGGACGTCCACCCACGGCCGCAACATGTCCGGTGCCCGCGCGCTCTGGCGCGCCACCGGCATGGGCTCGGAGGACTTCGGCAAGCCGATCATCGCGATCGCGAACTCGTACACGCAGTTCGTACCGGGCCACGTCCACCTCAAGGACATGGGCGACCTCGTCGCGTCGGCGATCCGCGAGGCCGGCGGCGTCTCCAAGGAGTTCAACACCATCGCGGTCGACGACGGCATCGCGATGGGTCACGCGGGCATGCTGTACTCGCTGCCCAGCCGCGACCTCATCGCCGACTCGGTCGAGTACATGGTCAACGCGCACTGCGCGGACGCGATCGTGTGCATCTCCAACTGCGACAAGATCACGCCCGGCATGCTCAACGCCGCGCTCCGGCTCAACATCCCGGTCATCTTCGTCTCGGGCGGGCCCATGGAGGCCGGCAAGGCCGTCGTGGCCGACGGCGTCGCATCGACGCACCTGAACCTCGTCAACGCGATCAACTACGCCGCGGACGACAACGTGAGCGACGCGGCCCTCGCCCAGGTCGAGGAGAACGCGTGCCCCACGTGCGGCTCCTGCTCGGGCATGTTCACCGCCAACTCGATGAACTGCCTGACCGAAGCCCTGGGCCTGTCGCTGCCCGGCAACGGCTCGACCCTCGCGACGCACTCGGCGCGCCGCGAGCTCTTCCTCGAGGCGGGCCGCACGATCGTCGACCTCGCGCGCCGCTACTACGACGACGAGGACGACTCGGCCGCGCCGCGCAACATCGCGACCAAGGCCGCCTTCGCCAACGCCATGACGCTCGACGTCGCCATGGGCGGATCGACCAACACGGTCCTGCACATCCTCGCCGCCGCGCAGGAGGGCGAGATCGACTTCGACCTGACCGACATCGAGCGCATCAGCCGCCAGGTCCCGTGCCTGTCCAAGGTCGCACCCAACCACCCGAACTTCCACATGGAGGACGTCCACCGTGCGGGCGGCATCCCCGCGCTGCTCGGCGAGCTCGACCGCGCCGGGCTCCTGGACCACGACGTCACCTCGGTCCACACCCCGACGCTGCGCGAGTGGCTCGACGACTGGGACGTCCGCGGCGGCAAGGCCACCGAGCGGGCCGTCGAGCTGTTCCACGCGGCCCCCGGCGGGGTGCGCACCACGCAGGCGTTCTCCACGTCGAACCGTTGGGACCACCTCGACACCGACGCCGCGAACGGGTGCATCCGCGACCTGGAGCACGCGTACACGGTCGAGGGCGGACTGGCCGTGCTGCGCGGCAACCTCGCCGAGGACGGTGCGGTCTTCAAGACCGCAGGCGTCGACCCCGACGTGTTCCACTTCGTCGGCAAGGCCCTGGTCTGCGAGTCGCAGGACGAGGCCGTCGAGAAGATCCTCACCAAGCAGGTCGAGCCCGGTCACGTCGTCGTCGTGCGCTACGAGGGCCCCGCAGGCGGGCCCGGCATGCAGGAGATGCTCTACCCGACCTCCTTCATCAAGGGACGCGGCCTCGGGAAGGTGACCGCGCTCATCACCGACGGCCGATTCTCGGGCGGTTCGAGCGGCATCTCGGTGGGCCACGTGTCGCCCGAGGCCGCGGCCGGCGGCGTGATCGGGCTGGTCGAGGACGGCGACGAGATCGAGATCGACGTCGACACGCGCCTCATCCGCCTCAACGTGTCCGACGAGGTCCTCGCCGAGCGCCGCGCCAAGATGGAGGCGCGCGAGAACCCCTGGCAGCCCGTCGACCGCGACCGCTACGTGTCCCCGGCGCTCCAGGCCTACGCCGCGATGGCGACGTCCGCCGACCGCGGCGCCGTGCGCGACGTGTCGCTGCTCAAGCGGCGCTGACCCGGCCGCAGGTCCCACGACGACGGGCCCGTACCCCTGGAGGGTGCGGGCCCGTCGTCGTCGGCGCGGTGCTGGGACGGGCTGGTCAGGGACGAGCGCGCGTCAGCACTGCTCCTCGGACTGCTCCGTGACGACCCACGTGGACCCGGCCGGCGCCATGACGGCCGTACCGCAGTCCCCGCCCGCGTACGCGACCGCGAGGACCGTCGCGTCGGGGCGCTCCTCGCGCACCGTGACCTCGACCTGCGCGACGTCACCGACCGCGGCGTAGAGCGCGGCCGTGGTCGTGATCATCGACGCGCAGTCCGTGATGCCCGGCCACCCCTGCGCGGTCATCTCCGCGACCATCCGGTCGGCGAGCGCCGGAGCGAGGTACCCGCAGGCCGTCTCCACGTCCGGCACGCGGCTCGCGGCGAGCCACGCGCGGAACGCGTCCTCGGGTGCCTCGGCGCTCTGGGGGGTGGGCGGTGCGTCGGGAGACTCCGGGGCCGGGGCCGGGGCCGGGGGTGCGGCGGGTGCGGTCACGGTGGGCGAGTGAGCGGAGCCTGTGCCACCCCTAGCCGGGGCGGACGCGTCCGTGCGGGTCGACGCGCCGGTCGACGCGCCCCCGGCGCAGGCCGTCAGCGCGGCGAGCGCGAGAGCCGCCACGGCGAGAGCACGACCGGGGCGGGCGCGGGCGCTGTGCGGCGTCGTTGCAGTCACGCGGGCATCCTGCCACAGGTACAGCGGCGCCACTGCGGGTGTCTGGTGGCCCGCCGCCCACCGCGAGGAGATACTCGGGTATGGCCAGCGACGACATCGACATCAAGCCCCGCTCCCGCACCGTGACCGACGGCATCGAGGCCACGGCCTCGCGCGGCATGCTCCGCGCCGTCGGCATGGGAGACGAGGACTGGGGCAAGCCCCAGATCGGCATCGCGAGCTCGTGGAACGAGATCACGCCGTGCAACCTGTCGCTCGACCGGCTCGCGCAGGGGGCCAAGGAGGGCGTGCACGCGGGCGGCGGGTACCCGCTGCAGTTCGGCACCATCTCGGTGTCCGACGGCATCTCGATGGGTCACGAGGGCATGCACTTCTCGCTCGTGTCGCGCGACGTCATCGCGGACTCGGTCGAGACGGTCATGCAGGCCGAACGCCTGGACGGGTCGGTGCTGCTCGCCGGGTGCGACAAGTCGCTCCCGGGCATGCTCATGGCTGCCGCCCGCCTCGACCTCGCGAGCGTGTTCCTCTACGCGGGCTCGATCATGCCGGGCTGGGTCAAGCTCGAGGACGGCACCGAGAAGGACGTCACGCTCATCGACGCGTTCGAGGCCGTGGGCGCGTGCTCGCGCGGGCTCATGAGCCGTGAGGACCTCGACCGCATCGAGCGCGCGATCTGCCCGGGCGAGGGCGCGTGCGGCGGCATGTACACCGCGAACACCATGGCGTCGGTCGCCGAGGCCATGGGCATGTCGCTCCCCGGATCGGCCGCACCGCCCTCGGCCGACCGACGCCGCGACAACTTCGCGCACCGTTCGGGCGAGGCCGTGGTCGAGCTGCTGCGTCGTGGCATCACCGCGCGCGACATCATGACCAAGAAGGCGTTCGAGAACGCGATCGCGGTCGTCATGGCGTTCGGCGGCTCGACCAACGCGGTGCTCCACCTCCTCGCGATCGCGCACGAGGCCGAGGTCGACCTGACCCTCGACGACTTCGACCGGGTCGCTGCGAAGGTCCCGCACCTGGGCGACCTCAAGCCGTTCGGCCGCTACGTCATGAACGACGTCGACCGCATCGGCGGCGTGCCCGTGGTCATGAAGGCGCTGCTCGACGCGGGCCTGATCCACGGTGACGCGCTCACGGTCACTGGCCGGACGGTGAGTGAAAACCTAGCGGACCTGGCGCCCCCCGACCCCGACGGCAAGATCCTGCGCGCCCTCGACAACCCCATACACCGCACCGGCGGCATCACGATCCTCGGCGGCTCGCTCGCGCCCGAGGGAGCCGTGGTCAAGTCGGCAGGCTTCGACTCCGACGTGTTCGAGGGCACGGCCCGCGTGTTCGAGCGCGAGCGCGCGGCGCTCGACGCCCTCGAGGACGGGACCATCACCGACGGCGACGTCGTCGTCATCCGGTACGAGGGGCCCAAGGGCGGGCCGGGCATGCGCGAGATGCTCGCGATCACGGGAGCCATCAAGGGCGCGGGCCTCGGCAAGACCGTGCTGCTCCTGACCGACGGGCGCTTCTCGGGCGGGACGACGGGGCTGTGCGTGGGGCACGTCGCCCCCGAGGCCGTGGACGCCGGGCCCATCGCGTTCGTGCGTGACGGCGACCGTATCCGCCTCGACGTCGCACGCAAGACGCTCGACCTGCTGGTCGACCCGGCCGAGCTCGAGGCCCGCAAGGACGGGTGGGAACCTCTCGCCCCGACGTTCACCCGGGGAGTGCTCGCCAAGTACGCCAAGCTCGTCCAGTCGGCCTCGCGCGGGGCGATCCTCGAGTAGGGGGCTGCGCGCGGTCGAGCACGGGGTGGGGGCCGTTCCGACGGTCGGAACGACCACGACCCCGTGCTCGGCACCCGCGGTCGCGACTGCTGGCGACGTGGTCCGGGCTGCGGGATAGTGGACGAGGAACGCCCACCGTCCGCGCCGAACCGCACCGGAGCAGCAGCCATGAGCGACGCGATCACCGCCCGACAGTTCCACGACAGCGACGGGGTGGAGGACTGGCGCGTCGTGCTCGGCCCCGCGCAGGCCCGCTTCCGGACCGACTCGTTCACGGCCGGGGTCGAGCTGGTCGACGCGATCGGCGAGCTGGCCGAGGGCATGAACCACCACCCCGACGTCGACCTGCGGTACGCGACCGTCACCGTCCGGGTGTCCTCGCACGACGTGGGCGGGCTGAGCAGGCGCGACGTGACCCTGGCCCGGCGGATCTCCCTCGTGGCCAAGGAGCTCGAGCACCCGGCCGAGACCGACGGGCTGCTCGAGGTCGAGATCGCGGTCGACGCCCTCGACCGGCCCGCCGTCCGGCCCTTCTGGCGGGCGGTGCTCGGCTACGCCGAGGCGCCGCCCGAGGACGAGGGGCTGGGGCTCACCGACCCGGCAGGGTATGGGCCGTCGGTCTGGTTCCAGCAGATGGATGCGCCGCGCCCCCAGCGCAACCGCATCCATCTCGACGTCTCCGTCCCGCACGACCAGGCCGAGGCGCGCGTCACCGCGGCCATCGCGGCGGGCGGGCACCTGGTCTCCGACTCCCGGGCGCCGGCGTTCTGGGTGCTCGCGGACGTCGAGGGCAACGAGGCGTGCATCTGCACGTGGCAGGCGCGCGACTGAGTCGCGAGGCTCGACCGAACAACCTGTCGGAGCGAGCGTGCCCCCGAGGGCAGGCTCGCTCCGACAGGTTGCGGGGCGTCAGTCGCGCGCCACGACCAGGGTCCGGTAGCCCGGGATCAGCACCCCGCGCTGCGCGCTGCGCGACACGACCCGCAACGGTTCGCCGTCGTCCCAGAGCGTGTGCAGGAGCGCGCCGATCTCCGCGCGGGCCAGCGCCGCCCCGAGGCACAGGTGACGCCCCGCACCGAACCAGAGCTGGCGGCTCTCGCGGACGTAGGGGCGGTCGGCACGGAACGGTCCGGCACCGATGTTCGCGCTCCAGACGAGCATCATGATGCGCTCGCCCTCGGCGAGACGGCGACCCGCGACCTCGACGTCGGCCGCGACGCCCCGGCCGATGACCGAGGCGGGGCTCGTGACACGCAGCCCTTCACGCACGGCGTTCTCGACGGCGTCGGGCTCGCCCGGGGCGCGGACCTCTCCCGCCGCCGAGCGGTCGGCATCGGCGCGCATCCGGTCGAGCAGGCGGTGCTGCTCGCCCGTGTCGACGAGCAGCGCGGTCGTCCGTGCCATGGCGGAGGCCGAGGTCTCCGTGCCCGCGACCATGAGGAGGCACGCGAGCCCCGTCGTCTCCTCGAGGCCGAGCCCCAGCTCTCGGCAGCGGCCGAGCAGAGTGTCGGCGGGCGCGTCGCGCCAGCCCGCCGGGACGCCGCGGGTGAGCTCGGCGACGATCTCGCGGGCCGCGGCGACCTGGGCGGGGGACAGGTGCGTCGACCCCGCGCTCCCCAGGGCGATCGTCGCGAGGCGCTCGCCGGTCTCGAAGACCGTCAGGGCGTCCTCGTCGGTGGGCCAGGTACCTGGCGCCCGCCTGGACCCTCGCGAGGGGTCGCCGTCGGCGCTGGCGTCCGGCCCCGGTACGCCCAGGAGCGAGATCATCATGCGACCCACGAGCACTCGCGCCAGGCGTGCGACGTCGACCGTCCCGCCCGCCCGCAGCGCCTCACGGGCCGCGGCGAGAGGACCGGACCACGCGCCCTCGACGAGCTCGGCCGAGCTGGCCTCGGTGAACAGCTCGCGCGACCGCGAGCGCAGGTCGTGGTGCCCCGGGCCGTCGAACAGGTCGAGCACCCAGTCGCCCAGGATCTGCGCCCACAGGTGCCCGACCCCGCCCTCGCCCACGATCGTGAACGACCGGTGGTCGCCCAGGACGGTGCGGGAGACCACGGGGTCGGCCGTGACCCAGCCCAGGCCGGGCACCTTGCGCAGGGGCGGCCCGGGCAGGTGGCGCGAGAGATGGCCGCCGAGCAGCACGGCGGCCATGCCGGGGCGGGCACGGCGCAGGAGGTCCACCTCGTGGCGGGTCGTGGGGAGCACGACGGACAGTCTGGCGCATCCGGCGGCCGGTCGTGGTCGTCCGGGGTCGTCCTGTGGGCGACGGCAGGGCGACGGCGGGGCGACGGCAGGGCGACGGCGGGGCGACGGCGGGGCGACGGCCTGTGGGCCGAGCGCCCGACTCTCACCCGTGGACAACCTCGGTGGGGCTCGGGTTCGTGGCTACGCTGTCGCGGGTGCCGATCATCGCCCACCCTCCAGCGCACCCTTCGGGGACCCGCGCGACGCTCGCCCCGGTCCGGGGCCCGGCTCCTGCCGCCGTGATCGCGGGGGTGGGCGTCCACCTGCCCGAGCGCACCGTGCGGGTCGCCGACGCCGAGCGGGACCTGGCCCGCACGAGCGCTCCCGGTGCCGTGCCGCGCCTGCCCATGGTCTCGCGCCTGACCGGGGTCCGGCAGGTCCACGTCCTGCCCGACGACTGGAACGCCTCGGACCTCGCGGCCGCCGCCGCGGCCAAGCTCCTCGCTGCGCAGGGGCTCGACGCCCGGGACGTCGACCTGCTGATCTTCGCCTCGGCGAGCCAGGACATGGTCGAGCCGGCGACGAGCCACATCGTCGCGGCCAGGCTGGGGGTGCGCTCCCCGGTCATGGACGTCAAGAACGCGTGCAACTCGGTCCTCAACGCGATCGAGGTCGCCGAGGCCCTCGTCGCCACGGGCCGGTACGGGACGGTCCTCGTCGCGTGCGGCGAGGCGCCGTCGCGCGCGGTCCGGTGGGACGTCCCGGACCGGGCGACGTACCTGCTGTCCGCGCCGGGCTACACCATGTCCGACGCCGGAGCGGCGGTCCTGGTGCGACGCGCACCTGAGCCGGTGGTCGGCACGAGCGACGACGCGCCCGCCCCGGCGGGCATCCTCGCGAGCGCTTTCGGTGCCGAGTCGACGCACTGGGACGTCGGTATGCTCCCCGGTGGGGGGACGGCCTTCCCGCGAGATCTCGACCGCACGTACTTCGAGATCGACGGGTCGCGGCTGCGCGACGCGTTCCTGGCGCTCGGGCCGGGCGTGATCCTCGAGGCGCTCGACCGCGCGGGACTGACGTGGGACGACGTGGCCCTGGTCGCGGTGCACCAGGTCGCGGTCGCCTACCTGGCGGACGTCCACGAGGCCCTGGGCCTGCCCGAGGGGCGGACGATCGTCACGGTCGCCGAGCACGGGAACGTCGCCTCGGCGACGCTGCCGCTCCAGCTCGTGACCGCACTGGAGAGCGGCCGCGTGGGTCCGGGGGACGTCGTGCTGCTCGTCGGGCTGGCCGGCGGGATCAGCATCGGAGCCATGGCGGTGCGGCTGTGACCGCGGAGGGCCCCGCGGGGACGGGTGCGGCGCCCGGGCAGCGGACGCCACCGCTCCCGGTCCGTCTCGCGGTCGTCGTCCCGGCGCTCAACGAGGCGCACGAGCACGGGATCCTCGCGACGCTGCGCGCCCTGCGCGTCCAGGAGGACCGTGACTTCGACCTGGTCGTGGTCGACAACGGCTCGACCGACGGCACCCCGGACCTCGTGCGGGCGACCCTCGCGGACTGGGACGAGCCACGCTGGCGTCTGGTGACCGAAGCCCAGAAGGGGACGGGCGCCGCGGCGGACACGGGCATGCGCGCGGCGATCGCCGCGGGCGCGACCCACCTCGCGCGCACCGACGCGGACTGCGTGCCCCCGCCGGACTGGACGGTCCGCGTGAAGGCCGCGTTCGCCGTCGGGCACGACCTGGTGGCGGGGCGGATCGTCGCGCGCACCGACGACCTGCCCGTGTCCCGTGCGCGGCAGGCGATCCTGTCGGGGGCCGTGAGCCTCGCGAGCACGTTCGGGAAGTTCCGCCCCGGCAACCAGGACCCGTCCTACCTGGGTCCGTACGTCATGGCGCCCGGGTGCAACATGGCCGTCACGGCGGACCTGTACGAGCGCGCGGGCGGCTTCCCCCGCACCGCGATCGAGGACCTGCACGAGGACCGCGCCCTGGTGAACGCCGTGCGCCGCCTCACGTCGGCCTACGGCGCGCACCCCGAGGTCGTGGTGCGCGCCTCGACGCGACGCGCGCACGCCTGGGGGCTCGTGCGGACCCTGGGCTGGTACGCCGACCACCGCTACAAGCCCGAGGTCGTGGACATCCGATGACGGCAGACACGTCCCCGCGAGCGCCGGGCGCCGGGTCGAGCACCGCCCAGGGATCCGCCCGTGACGCGCACCGCTGGGAGGAGCGCGTCCAGCGCGGCGCGCACCCGCTCGTCTACCCGGCGTTCCGGGCGCTCGCCCGGCGTGGCCCGGTCGTGCGCGTGCCGGGGCTCGGGGTCGTGGTGAACGACGCCGTGACGGCACGTGAGGTCCTGCTCGACACCGAGCACTTCTCCAAGGTCGGCCCCGGGGCGCCCTCGGACCTGTGGACGCCCGTGCTGGGGCCGTCGGTCCTGCTCAACATGGAGGGCGAGGACCACGCGACGCTGCGGCGGGCCCTGTCGGGGCTGTTCACCCAGCGCTCGGTCGCGCAGCTCACCGCGACCGAGGCAGGGGCGTCGCTGGGGACGTTGGCCCCTCGCCTGCTCGCGGGCGAGACGGTGGACCTGGTGCAGGAGGTCGGGGCGCTCGCGGGCACGGTCATCTGCCGCATGACAGGTCTGCCGCCCACCGACGCCGCGGTGCGCGACGCGATGGTCGCGGCGCAGTCCGTCGTCGGGCTCGTGCGCCTGCACCGGCGCAGCCTCACGCCCTCCCAGGTGCGCTACGCCCGCGAGGTGCTGGGCACGCTGAGCGAGCCCGCGCGGGCCGCGTACCACGACGGGGACCCCGCGACGGTGCCGGGGCGCATGCGCGGTCTCGGGCTGAGCGAGCGCGAGGCGCTGGGCGCGGTCGGGGCGTTCGTCATGACGGGCACCGAGACCATCCAGTCGTTCACGCCGCGCCTGGTCGCGCTCGCGGTCGACACCGGGTGGATGGATCGCCTGCTGCTCGCGGGACCGGACGACGCCCTGCGCGGCCGCGTGGTCGAGGAGGCGCTGCGCGTCACGGTGCCGACCCCGGCGATGCTCCGGTCCGTGCGCTCGGCCCACAGGGTGGGAGCCGTGCCGGTGCGGGCGGGGGAGCGCGTCGTCATCGCGACCGTGACGTGCTGCCGGGCGGGCGGGGCGTTCGACCCCGCACGTGACGCGGACCCGGCGCTGCGCAACCTGTGGTTCGGCGCTGGTCCGCACTTCTGTCTCGGCATGCCGCTCGCGATGGCGCAGGTGGGGGCGGTCCTGGACGCGTTGCGCCCGGTCGCGACGGCCGGGCGCTCGCTGCGGGTCGCGGGGCGCGAGGTCGCGCGGGGCGTCCTCATCCCGTCCTACCGGCGCCTGCGGATCGAGGCCGCCGCGTCGGCCTCGGTGCCGGTGGAGGAGGCGCCGTGAGCGGCCCGACGACGGAGCACCTGCTCGCGACCATCGGCGGCCACGCGCGGGGGGCGCGCGGCGACGAGGTGGCGCTGCGCTGGTGGGCGCGTCCGGCGCACCGCGCACGACGGGGCCGGGAGAGTGCGGGCGGCGCGCCCGCACCGGGCGGCGAGCCGCTCGACCGGGTCCGCGAGGAGGTCACGTACCGCGAGCTGGCGCGCCGCATCGAGGCCACGGCCGACGCCTTGCACCGGGAGGGCATGCGACCGGGGGACCGCGTGCTGTTCTCGGTCCGCCCCCGGCCCGGGGGGATCGTTCTCGCGCTCGCCGTCGTGCGGCTCGGGGCCGTGATCGTGTTCGTCGACCCGGGCTCGACGCCCGAGCTCTTCGCCGCGCGCGTCGCGGCCGCAGGCCCGCGCTGGGCCATGACCGAGTCGCTGCTCTACGCGATCTCGCGCGGTCCGTTGCGGCGCCTGGCCCGCTCGCGCGGCCTCCTGCTGCCCGACTACGCGAGCCTCCCGCTGCGGCACGTCCGGTCCGGCCCGTGGCTGCCCGGGGTGCCCCGGCGGTCGCTGCCGGCGCGCGCGCTCGCCTCGGGGGTACGTGGGGCCGGCGGGCAGGGCGTCGGGCCGACGCCCGTGACGGGCCTGCCGCTCGACGGCGAGGCGCTCGTGGTCTTCACGTCGGGCACCACGTCGGACCCGAAGGCCGTCGTCCACTCCGCGGGCTCGCTCGGTGCGGGCTGCGCCCTGCTGGGCGCGGCCTTCGAGCTCATGCCGGGAGACGTGGTGCACACCGACCAGATGCTCCTGGGCATCCCGGCGCTGCTCGCGGGTGGGACCTGGTCCATCCCGCCGGGGACCCCCGCGCAGGACGTCGTGGCCTTCGGTCGGCACGCGGCCGGGCAGGCCGGGACGTACCTGGTCCCGGCGGACCTCACGCTCCTGCTCGACGCGGTCGAGACCGGCCGGGCTCCCGCGCTGGGCCCGCGGGTCGGGCTCGTCGGTGGCGCGCCCGTGACGCGGTCGATCCTCGACCGCGCCCGCCGGTCGCTGCCGACCACGCGGTGGATCGGGGTCTACGGCATGACCGAGATCCTGCCCGTCGCGGTGGTCGAGGCCGCAGACAAGCTCGCGCACGCCGGGGACGGCGACCTGGTCGGTCGCCCGCTGCCGGGCGTCGAGGCCCGGATCGACGCCACGGCCGTGGAGGGCTGTGCGAGCGAGCCCGGCGACGACGCCCGACCGACCGGCCCCACGGTGGGCGAGCTGGTCCTGCGCGGCCCGTCCCTCATGAAGGGGTATCTCGCCCACCTCGACGGCGGACGGCCACCGGTGAGCGAGCACCGCACGGGCGACCTCGCGCACCTCGACGAGCTGGGTCGGATCGTCCTCGTGGGGCGCACCCGCGACATGATCATCCGCGGCACGGTCAACATCTACCCGGGGCTGTTCGAGCCGCGGCTCGCCGCGCTGCCCGGCGTCGGGGAGGCAGCCCTCGTGGGCGTCCTCCAGGAGGACGGCGACGAGAAGGTCGTCCTCGTGGTGACCTCCGCCCCCGCCTGCGCGGCCGGTGCACCCGCCGGGACGCACGCGGCCAGGGCGGCGGGCGTCGTCGGGCCGGCAGAGGGCCAGGGCGAGCCCGTCCTGACTGCCGACCACCCGCTGCTCGTCGGCGTCCGGTCCGCGCTGCCGGACGTGCTGGACCATGGAGCGCTGCCGGACCTGGTCCTGCATGCCGACCGCCTGCCGCTCGCGGGGCGCAGCCGCAAGCCCGACCGCGCGACGCTCTCCCGCGCCGCGGCGCGCCACCTCGCGACGACCGGGGCGCGGCCCACGTGAGCCTGCGCGTCGGCGTCACGGGGGCGTCGGGGTTCGTCGGGGGAGCCGTCGCTCGACGCGCCGTGGCCCACGGTCACCGGGTGTGGACCTTCTCGCGGCGCGACGCGCACGTCTCCGGGGCAACGCACCGGACGTGGGACCTCGAGGCAGGGGTGCTCGCGGCACCGCCCGCGCTGGACGTCGTCGTGCACGCGGGGGCGGCGGTCTCCGACTGGGCGCGCCACGACGTCGCGTGGGCGACCAACGTCGAGGGCACGCGCGCCGTGCGGGACACGTTCCCGGCGGCGCGGTTCGTGCACGTGTCCTCGGGCAGCGTCTACGACCCCTTCATCCCTACGGTCCGGGGACGGGAGGGCGAGGCACCCGTCGAGCGGTACCTCAACGCCTACGGCGCGACCAAGGCCGCCGCCGAGCGGGTCCTCGCCACCGACGCCCGCACGCCCGGGCGCGGACCCGTCGTCGTGCTGCGCCCCCACGCCGTGTACGGCCCGGGGGACACGACGCTCCTGCCGCGCATCGAGGGTGCGATCCGGGGCAGGCGGCTCGTGCTCGTCGGGGATGGGTCGGCGCTGCAGTCGCTCACGCACGTGGACACGCTCGTCGAGGCGGCGCTCGCGGCCGCGACGGTCGACCTGCCGCACGGTCAGCCCCTCGTGGTCAACGTCGCGGACGCCGGGCCCGTGGTCCTGGGCGAGGTCGTCGTCGAGCTCCTGCGCCGTAGGGGGCACGACGGCGTCACCCTCGCCGGGATCCCGGCCCGCCCCGCGTGGGTGCTCGCCGCGTGCGCCGAGGCTCTCGCACGCTGGACGCGGCGGCCCGAGCCGCCGCGCCTGACCCGGTACGCCATCAGCCACCTCGCGGCCGAGCGCACCTACGACCTGACGGTGCTGCGCGAGGTCCTGGGGGTCGAGCCCCGGGCGACGTCGCTCGCGGGGGCGGAGAACTGGTGACGCGCGGGCCGGTCGCCCCGTGCCAGGTCAGAGCGCCCCGAGCGCCTGACGGACGGCCTGCGAGAGCGCCTTGCCGTCGACACGGCCGATCCCGGCCGCCGCGGCAGTGGCGGTCTTCATGACCGTGCCCATGTCCTTCATGGACGAGGCGCCGGTCGAGACGACCGCGGCGGCCACGAGTGCGTCGAGCTCGGCGGGCGTGAGGCTCGCAGGCAGGTACTTCTCGATGAAGTCGGCCTCGCGGGTCTCGTTGTCGGCACGCTCGGTCGCGGCCGCGTCGGTGTAGATCTGGGCGCTCTCGCGACGCTTCTTGACCTCGGCGGCCAGGACCGTCTGGACCTCGGCGTCGGTCAGCTCGCGCGCGGTCGAGCCGGACTTCTCCGCGGTGCGGACGGCGCCGATGACCTGGCGCAGGGTGTTCTTGGCGAACTCGTCGCGGGCCTTCATGGCGGTGGTGAGGTCGGCTGTCATTCGCTCGATCGTGGTGGTCATGGGTCCATGGTGCCTGGTCCCACGGCTCCGGCCCTACTGCATTGCCCCGCAGCACGGGGCAGGGACTCGGACAGCCCCCGTCCTCGGTGCCCCGCGCGCCCGGCCGGACCATCGTCGTCGGGCCGGACGTCCCATTCCCTGAGATGTCCGGCCCGACGCATGACATCGCCGGATCGAGGGCGTAGTGTGCACAACGTGCAGACGATCCTTCTCGTAGTACTTCCTGAGCGCGCCGGCTGAGGCCAAGCAACCAGGTCTCGTCAGCGCGCTCACCCCTCGAAGAGCCCTCACCGGGTACGAGGGGTTTTTTCATGTCACGACCACGACCGTCATGACCACCCCCTCCGGGCACACCCCGCTCCGGAGCCGGTCACCGGACCGCACCACCCCGCGGCAGAACAGCACGGAGAGCACCAGAAGTACCAGCACCACCACGGTGAGCTCGATCCAGCCGGTGGCAGCCAGTCGCCACCGAGAAACAGGAGATACCGATGGTCCAGGGTCCCCACCCGGCCCCGCCGACGCCGAGCGCCCCCGCGCCCGCCGGCGAGGCCGTGGCGCCGAAGCCAGCCCCTTCCCCCGCGAGCCTCGCAGCCCGCCCCGACAGCCGAGCACGCGCCTCGGTCACCGGCGAGCGCACCCCCAGCCTCGTCGTCGGGCCCGAGGAGGTGACGGGCGCGCAGTCGATCGTCCGCTCGCTCGAGGAAGCCGGTGTGGACGTCGTCTTCGGCATCCCCGGCGGTGCGATCCTGCCGACGTACGACCCGCTCATGGACTCCAAGAAGCTTCGCCACATCCTCGTGCGCCACGAGCAGGGCGGCGGCCACGCGGCCTCGGGCTACGCCCACGCGACCGGCCGCGTCGGCGTGACCATGGCGACGTCGGGCCCCGGCGCGACGAACCTCGTCACGCCCATCGCCGACGCCAACATGGACTCGATCCCGCTCGTGGCCATCACGGGCCAGGTCGGCGCGTCCCTGATCGGGACCGACGCCTTCCAGGAGGCCGACATCGTCGGCATCACCCTGCCGATCACCAAGCACAACTTCCTCGTCACCGACCCCGACGAGATCCCGCGCGTCATCGCCGAGGCCTTCCACATCGCCCAGACCGGGCGCCCCGGGCCCGTCCTCGTCGACATCGCGAAGTCCGCGATGCAGGCGCGCACCACGTTCTCGTGGCCGCAGGAGCTGCAGCTGCCCGGCTACCACCCCGTGACCAAGCCGCACTCCAAGCAGATCCGCGAGGCCGCCCGCCTGCTCGCGACCGCCAAGCGCCCCGTGCTGTACGTGGGCGGTGGCGCGATCCGCGCGAACGCCTCGGCCGAGCTGCGCAAGCTCGTCGACCTGTCGGGCGCCCCCGCCGTGACCACCCTCATGGCCCGCGGCGCGCTGCCCGACTCGCACCCGCAGAACCTCGGCATGCCCGGCATGCACGGCACCGTCCCCGCGGTCGCCGCGCTCCAGAAGGCCGACCTCGTCGTGGCCCTCGGTGCCCGCTTCGACGACCGCGTCACGGGCACGCTCTCGAGCTTCGCACCGCACGCCACGATCGTGCACGCCGACATCGACCCCGCAGAGATCGGCAAGAACCGCGAGGTCGACGTCCCGATCGTGGGCGACCTGCGCGAGGTCATCTCCGACCTGCTGCCCGAGCTCGAGCGCGAGCACGCCGCCAAGGGACAGCCGGACCTCGGCGCCTGGTGGCGCCAGATCGACGACTGGCGCGAGACCTACCCCCTCGGCTACTCCGAGCCCGAGGACGGACACCTCGCCCCGCAGCACGTCATCCAGCGCCTCGGCGAGATATCCGGCCCCGACTCGATCTACGTCGCGGGCGTCGGCCAGCACCAGATGTGGGCCGCCCAGTTCATCCGCTACGAGCACCCCAAGACCTGGCTCAACTCGGGTGGCCTCGGCACCATGGGCTACTCGATCCCGGCCGCGATGGGCGCCAAGGTCGGCCAGCCCGACAAGACCGTGTGGGCGATCGACGGCGACGGCTGCTTCCAGATGACCAACCAGGAGCTCGCGACCTGCACGATCAACGAGATCCCCATCAAGGTCGCGCTGATCAACAACTCCTCGCTCGGCATGGTCCGCCAGTGGCAGACCCTGTTCTACGAGTCCCGCTACTCCAACACCGACCTGCACACGGGTCGCGGCACGCAGCGCGTGCCCGACTTCGTCAAGCTCGCCGACGCGTACGGCTGCGAGGGCATCCGGGTCGAGTCCAAGAGCGAGGTCGACGCCGCGATCAAGCGCGCCATGGAGATCGACGACCGGCCCGTCGTCGTCGACTTCAACGTCTCGCGCGACGCGATGGTGTGGCCCATGGTCGCCTCGGGCGTGAGCAACGACAACATCCAGTACGCACGCGGCATCTCGCCCGCGTGGGACCGCGAAGACTGAGACCGGGGAGAGCCGCAACCATGTCCCGACACACCCTCTCCGTGCTCGTGGAGAACAAGCCCGGCGTGCTCACGCGCGTCGCGGGCCTGTTCGCCCGCCGCGCGTTCAACATCCACTCGCTCGCCGTGGGCCCCACGGAGCACGAGGAGATCTCGCGCATCACCGTGGTCGTCGACGTCGACCAGAACCCGCTCGAGCAGGTCACCAAGCAGCTCAACAAGCTCGTCAACGTGATCAAGATCGTCGAGCTCGACCAGACGTCCTCGGTCCAGCGCGAGCTCCTGCTCGTCAAGGTCCGCGCCGACGGCGCCAACCGCACGGGCGTCCTCGAGGTCGTCGAGCTGTTCCGCGCCAAGGTCGTCGACGTCGTCCCCGACGCCGTGACGATCGAGGCCACGGGCACCCCGGAGAAGCTGAGCGCCCTCCTCGGCGCGCTCGACCCCTACGGCGTCCGTGAGATCGTCAAGTCCGGCACCGTGGCCGTCGGCCGTGGCGCCCGCTCCATCACCGACCGGGCGCTCGACCGCGCCCACCGGTCCGCCTGACCCAGTCCATCCCGGTGGACACCCCCCACGTTGCCCACCGACGTCGAACTATCGTGTTCGGCATCACCTCAAGAACCCAAGGAGTAACACCGTGGCAGAGCTCTTCTACGACGACGACGCCGACCTCTCGATCATCCAGCAGAAGAAGGTCGCGGTCGTCGGCTACGGCAGCCAGGGACACGCGCACGCGCAGAACCTCCGCGACTCCGGCGTCCAGGTCGTCATCGCCCTCAAGGAAGGCTCCAAGTCGATCGCCAAGGCGACCGACGAGGGCTTCGAGGTCAAGACCGTCGCAGAGGCAGCCCAGTGGGCGGACCTCATCATGATCCTCGCGCCGGACCAGCACCAGCGCTCGATCTACAACGACGAGATCAAGCCGAACCTGGCCGCCGGCAAGACGCTCGCGTTCGCGCACGGCTTCAACATCCGCTTCGGCTACATCGAGGCCCCCGAGGGCGTCGACGTCATCCTCGTCGCGCCCAAGGCTCCGGGCCACACCGTGCGTCGCGAGTTCGTCGCGGGCCGCGGCATCCCCGACATCATCGCCGTCGAGAAGGACGCGTCGGGCCACGCGTGGGACATCGCGCTCTCGTACGCGAAGGCGATCGGTGGCACGCGCGCCGGCGTCATCAAGACGACGTTCACCGAGGAGACCGAGACCGACCTGTTCGGCGAGCAGGCCGTCCTGTGCGGTGGCGTGTCGCAGCTCGTCCAGTACGGCTTCGAGACCCTGACCGAGGCCGGCTACCAGCCGGAGATCGCCTACTTCGAGGTCCTGCACGAGCTCAAGCTCATCGTGGACCTCATGTGGGAGGGCGGCATCGCCAAGCAGCGCTGGTCGGTGTCGGACACCGCCGAGTACGGCGACTACGTCTCGGGCCCCCGGGTCATCGACCCGCGGGTCAAGGAGAACATGAAGGCCGTCCTCGGGGACATCCAGAACGGCGCGTTCGCGAAGCGCTTCATCGACGACCAGGACGCGGGCGCCCCCGAGTTCAAGGAGCTCCGCGCCAAGGGCGAGGCGCACCCGATCGAGGCCACGGGCCGCGAGCTGCGCGGGATGTTCGCGTGGGCGAAGTCGGGCGACGACGACTACACCGAGGGCTCGGTCGGTCGCTGACCCTCGCTTCGCTACGGCGAACCTTCTGAGGAGGGTGACCCGTCCTGCGCGATCTTCCGTCCGGCCCGGCGGCCTCCCGCCGGACCCGACCACGATCGCGCAGGACGGGTCACCCTCCTCTGTGCGTCCGGCTCGCCCGCGTGCTGCTCCGATGCCCGACGGCGGAGCCTCCCCGGGGTGCTCGTGTCACCTAGGGTGCGGCCCGCCGAGGGTGACGGCCCTGCCCGCCGACGGTGACGCTCCGTCGCCAAGGATCATGGGTCGGCGTGTCCCGCGGTCACCGTCGGCGCAGCGGGGCGCCATGGGAACAGGGTGGAATCGCCGACACCCCGTCGGTCAAAGCACGACAAGGCGGGCACTCCGGGTGTCCGTGGTCCACCATGGACGTATGAGCCACCACGACGACCGCGGACCGGACAGCACGAACGACAGCGCCGAGCCGGCGCCGCTGCCCGCCACAGGCGACGAGCACCGTGCCGCTTCGGCCGTCCCCGCGGGCGCGGATCCCGCTCGGGATGACGACGACTCGCGCGGCGAGGAGATCCTCGAGTTCTGGGAGACTGCGCGCGTCCGTGCGGGGGAGGGCAAGGTGGGCGTCGTGACCGGTTTCGGGATCTCGGCGACCGTGCCGCCGCCCGCCTGGTCCTTCGGGGACAACCCCGCGCTCGCCGACGGTCTGCTCGCAGCGGTGCTGTCGGGTGACAAGACTGCGACCTCCTCGTCGCACTGGGAGTACGGCGACGACGTGCCGCTGCCGCAGGTCGGCGAGCTCTCGATCATCCTCGACGGCGACGGGCACCCGCGGGCGCTCATCCGCACGACGTCGGTCGAGGTCGTCCCGTTCGACCAGGTCTCGGCCGACTTCGCGGCGGCCGAGGGCGAGGACGACCGGACGCTCGAGTCCTGGCGTGCCGGTCACCGGACGTACTTCACGCGGGTCCTGGTGGGCCACGAGTTCCGTGAGGACATGCCCGTGGTGTGCGAACGGTTCGAGCTGCGGTTCCCGCGGCAGCGGTGAAGCCGCCGCGCCCACCGGGCCCACCCAGGGACTGCGTGCCCGGTGGTGACGCGCACGGGTGAGGTGCCTCGAGGGGTCGGCGTGACGCCGTCGGGCAGCGAGCCGTCGGCCCGGGGGTGAGCGGTGGTCGCCGTCCCAGGCCGCGACCACCGCCCGTCGGGGCAGCGAGAGGAGCTACCCCGAGTAGGAGGGCGCCGGAGCGCCGCTGGTCGCCGTGCCCGCGCGCACCGTCTGGGCAGGCACGCCGTGCGCGCCGTGGTCCGAGGGGTGGGTCGAGACGCGGTCGAGGAGGAGCGCGCGGACGTCGGCCGCGACGACCGCCTGGGCGCCGCGGAGGACAGGGGCCGAGGGGGCCAGGGTCGGGACGATGAGCGCCACGCCCTGCTCGGTGTCCGTGAGGTGGCTGCGGGTCACGTCGGCGAGGCGTTGCCCCCCCGCGATGCACGTCGGGCCGCTGAGCACGACGAGGTGCGGCTCGACGACCGCGACGACCGGCTGGACGACGGTGGCGAGGCGGCGGCCGAAGTCCTCGACGAGCGCGACGACCGCCGGGCTGTCCGGGGCGGCGGTCATGGCTGCGAGGTAGTCCGTGTAGCTCTCTCCGGGGACGCCGTGCCGCTCGGCGAGCTCCTCGAACCGGCGGCCTCCGACGAGGTCCTGGAGGTTGACCGAGTGGTCGTCGTAGTCGCGGACGGTCACGGGCACGGGGAGGTAGCCGAGCTCGCCGGCGGCACCGGTGGCGCCGTGGTGGAGCCTGCCGTCGATGAGGGTCCCGAGGCCGATGCCGCCGCCGATCCACAGCAACGAGAAGCTCGCGTCGTCGCCCCGGCCGGCGTCGTGCTCGGCGATCGTGGCGAGGTTGACGTCGTTCTCGATGTGGACGGGGACGCCGAACTCCTGCTCGAGGAGCGAGCGGACGGCGAGGCGGGGCCATCCCGGCAGGTCGCCGACGAGCCAGAGGTCTCCGGTCGTCGGGTCGGCCGCGGCCTGGACCCCTGCGACGACCGCGCCGACCCGCTCGACGGGGACGTGGGCGTCGGCGCAGGCGGCGTGCCATGCGGCGCGGACGTCGCTCACCGCGGTGCGGTCGTCCGAGGTGGGCACCTCGGCGCCGCCGAGGACGGTTCCGTGGGCGTCGACGAGGCGGGCCTGGACGCCTCCGGGAAGGACGTCGAGCGCCAGCCCGACGACGACGTCGGTGCGCGCGGCGTACGTGACCGCCTGCGGGCCGCGGGCTCCTTGGACGGCCCCGGTGGGCTCGATGAGACCGGCCGACTCCAGGCGCGCCACGATCTGGGAGGATGTCGGACGGGAGACGCCGGTGAGGTCTCCGATCTGCGACCGGGTCATGGGGCCCGTGTCGAGCAGGAGCTCGAGCGCGGCGCGGTCGTTGATCGTGCGGAGCAATCCGGGGGTCCCCGGGACGTGCGTGCGGGACACGGCGTGGTGGCCTCTCTGCCAGCATCTTAGGAAAGTTTCCTAAGAGTTGCGTACTCTGGCGGTTTGCGCAAGTCGACGCGCGGTCCGCGCCTACCACCATCGAGCGTCGCGCGGGTCGGCGCGGACACCGTGGGAGCGCGACCAGCCGAGACGGCGACGCTCGGACCGCGAGATGACGCGGATCGTGGCCCTCGACCCGCCCACGGTGTGAGATGGGCGTCCCGAGGGCTGGCCCGGGGCGTACGGTTCGAGCATGACGCGCAACATCGACTTGGCAGTGGTCGCCGGAGACGGCATCGGTATCGAGGTCGTCGAGCAGGGCCTCGCGGTCCTCGAGGCGGCCCTCTCCGGAACCGACGTCAAGGTCTCCACGACGCCCTTCGACCTCGGTGCGCGCCGTTGGCACGCGACCGGCGAGACCCTCACCGACGAGGACCTCGCGGCGATCCGCACGCACGACGCGATCCTCCTCGGTGCGATCGGTGACCCGACCGTCCCGTCGGGTGTCCTCGAGCGCGGTCTGCTGCTCAAGCTGCGCTTCGCGCTCGACCACTACGTCAACCTCCGCCCGGGCAAGCTGTACCCGGGCGTGAGGTCCCCGCTGGCGGACCCGGGCGAGATCGACTTCGTCGTCGTCCGCGAGGGCACCGAAGGTCCCTACGTCGGCAACGGCGGGGCGCTGCGCGTCGGCACGCCCCACGAGATCGCGACCGAGGTCTCCGTGAACACGGCCTTCGGCGTCGAGCGCGTCGTGCGTGACGCGTTCGCCCGCGCCCAGGCGCGCCCCCGCAAGCACCTGACGCTCGTGCACAAGCACAACGTCCTGGTGCACGCCGGTCACCTGTGGCGCCGCACGGTCGAGGCCGTCAACGCCGAGTTCCCCGACGTCACCACGGACTACCTGCACGTGGACGCCGCCACGATCTTCCTCACGACGAACCCGTCGCGCTTCGACGTCATCGTCACCGACAACCTGTTCGGCGACATCCTGACGGACCAGGCCGCCGCGATCACCGGCGGCATCGGCCTCGCGGCCTCGGCCAACATCAACCCCGACCGCACGGCCCCCTCCATGTTCGAGCCGGTGCACGGCTCGGCCCCCGACATCGCGGGCCAGGGCAAGGCGGACCCCACCGCCACGGTCCTGTCCGTCGCGATGCTGCTCGACCACCTCGGCCTCGCCGAGGAGTCGCAGCGCGTCGAGGCCGCGGTCGCCGCGGACCTCGCCGAGCGGGGGACCCGAGTACGGTCGACGGCCGAGGTGGGGCGCGAGCTCGCCGCCCGCGTCGCCGGCTGATCGGTCCTTCCGACCTGCCGTCGCGCCGCCGTCGTGTCCCTGCTCGGGGGCCCGACGGCGGCGCGCACCCTCTGCCGTCCTCACCGCTCCCACGTCCTCGTCGAAGGTCCGGGAGTTCTCGCCCGCCCTGCGGGCGCCGAAGGGCGCTCTGTCATGGAAAACTAGGCGAGGAACCCACCCGGGTCGCCAGGTGAAAGGCCCATGACATGACTTCCCCCCTCACAGCGCAGCCCGCTTCCTCGGCCGAGGATCTCGTCGCGCTCTTCGACATCCGCACCTCGGACACCCCGACCTCCCCCGAGGCCAGGGCGGCCGCGATCTCCGCCCCGAAGTTCGGCACCGTGTTCTCGGACCACATGGCCCGGATCAGCTGGAACTCGACGGACGGCTGGATCGACCGCCGCATCGAGAAGTACGGCCCCCTCCAGCTCGACCCCGCGACCGCGGTCCTGCACTACGCCCAGGAGATCTTCGAGGGCCTCAAGGCGTACCGGCACCAGGACGGGTCCGTGTGGACCTTCCGTCCCGAGGCCAACGCCGCTCGGTTCGCCCGGTCCGCGCACCGTCTGGCGCTGCCGGCACTCTCGGTCGACGACTTCATCGGCTCGATCACGGCGCTCGTGCGCACCGACGTCGAGTGGGTCCCGAGCGGCGAGGAGGCGAGCCTGTACCTGCGTCCGTTCATGTACGCCTCGGAGTCGTTCCTCGGTGTGCGGGCCTCGCTCGAGGCCGAGTACCTCGTGATCGCCTCGCCCGTGGGCCCGTACTTCTCGGGCGGCGTCAAGCCCGTGTCGATCTGGGTCGACCGCGAGTTCAGCCGCGCCGGTGCCGGCGGCACGGGCGACGCCAAGTGCGGCGGCAACTACGCGTCGAGCCTGCTGCCGCAGACCCTCGCGCAGGAGAAGGGCTTCGAGCAGGTCTGCTTCCTCGACTCGTCGACGGGCACGTTCCTCGAGGAGCTCGGCGGAATGAACGTGTTCGTCGTCAAGGCCGACGGCTCGGTCGAGACGCCCGAGCTCACGGGGTCGATCCTCGAGGGCGTGACCCGCTCGTCGATCATCCAGCTCCTCAACGACCGCGGTCACGAGGTCACCGAGCGGCGCATCCCGCTCGAGGAGCTCCTGGCCGACATCCGGTCCGGCGGGGTGACCGAGGTGTTCGCGTGCGGCACGGCTGCGGTCGTCACGCCGATCGGCCGCCTGGGCGGGTCGAACTTCGACCACACCATCGCCGACGGCGGAGCGGGCGAGCTGACCCTGGCGATCCGCGGCGAGCTCACCGACATCCAGAACGGCCGGGCGGCGGACCGTCACGGCTGGATGACACGCCTGGCCTGAGGTCACCACCGACGTACCGCTGAGTGCGGAGCAGCCGTCGCCGATCGACCCGGTCGGCGACAGCTGCTCCGCACTCGGCGTGTCGGCGGGGGCTCAGACCGGCCGGCGCACGATCGTCCGGCCTGCGACGCCCGCGAGCAGCGACCAGACGGCGACCCCGATGAGCAGGTTCACGAGCCCGGACAGCACGGCCGACGTCGTGTCCGTGGTCCAGGCGAACGGCAGGGCCGTGATGACGACGATCACGAGCGCCATGATCCAGCCGAAGAACGCCCGCGGGCGCGGGGTCGTGAGGATCAGCACGTGCAGCAGCCCCGCGGCGAGCAGGGCGAGGATCGCCCCGTCGATCGCGAACGCGGCCTGGTGCGAGGCGGTCGAGAAGATGTCCGGCGGCGGCACGAGCGTGAACGAGAAGATCCGCTCGAGGATGATCACGGCCACGAGGCCGATGAGCGCGGCCACCAGCGCCGTGGCGGCCGCCCCCGCCCAGAAGCGGCCGACCTCGACCGCGAGGCGCGGGTCCGCGGGGTTGACGGGCTCGTGGGGCGCAGGGAAGTCGACGTGCGGGTCGGGCGGGACCGTGGGCGGGATGGCCGGTGGGACCCCCTGGGGGTGGCCGGGGGAACCGGGCTGCGGGACGTTGCCGCGGGGCGGGAAGTTCGGGTCGCTCATGATGCGTCTCCTGTCGTTGCAGGCTGTCGTTCCGGGCGCTCGCTGGTTGGCGTGCTCAGTCCGTGGACACCGTTCCATCCTGGCGGCTGCTGTGGCAGCATGTGTCCTGTGACACACCTCGTATCCCACCTCATTATCGAGTAGCGCGCCCGGCCACCACACCGGACGCGCAAACCTCCCGCACCCTCGGGGGGTTTTTTTGTTGCCTGACACCACCCCGGTCGGGCACCGAAGCGCCGGGCACGAGCTTCACGAGAGCGACCGCCCGGCGCGTGGGAACGAGGAACCCCCGGCGGACGCGGAAGCGGATCGCCCGATCCACCTAGAGTGGTCTCGCCCAGGCGGCACCGCTGGACCCCGAGATCTCCCCAGAGAGCGGCACGATGACTTCCCAGGTGAACCCCGTAGCTCCTGCCACAGCGAGCGCACCCTCGACGTTCCACGTCTACGACACGACCCTGCGCGACGGCGCGCAGCAGGAGGGCATGAACCTCACCGTCGCCGACAAGCTCGCGATCGCCCCGCTCCTGGACGAGCTGGGCGTCGGGTTCATCGAGGGCGGTTGGCCCGGGGCCATCCCCAAGGACACCGACTTCTTCTCCCGTGCCGCGAAGGAGCTCACGCTCAAGAACGCGGTGCTGGCCGCGTTCGGCGCGACCCGCAAGACCGGGATCAAGGCCGCCGACGACCAGCAGGTGCGCGCGCTCGTCGCATCGCAGGCGCCGGTGATCACGCTCGTCGCCAAGTCCGACCTCCGCCACGCCGAGCGCGCGCTGCGGACCACGGGCGCCGAGAACCTCGCCATGATCACCGACACCGTCGCGTTCCTCGTGGCCGAGGGGCGCCGCGTCGTCCTGGACGCCGAGCACTTCTTCGACGGCTACCGGTTCGACCCCGCCTACTCGCGCGCGGCGGTCGAGGCCGCGTTCGCGGCGGGGGCCGAGGTCGTCGCGCTGTGCGACACCAACGGGGGCATGCTGCCCGAGTGGGTCGGCGAGATCGTCACGGAGCTGCGCGACGCCGTCGGGATCCCGCACGGCCTTCACGCCCGGGCCGGCGACCCGTTGCTCGGGATGCACGCGCACAACGACTCGGGCTGCGCGGTCGCGAACTCGCTCGCGGCCGTGGCCGCGGGCGCCGCGCACGTCCAGGGGACCGTCAACGGCTACGGCGAGCGCACCGGGAACGCGGACCTCATCACGGTCGTCGCGAACCTCGAGCTCAAGCACGGCCGGAGCCTGCTCGTCGACGGCGGCCTGCAGGAGACCACGCGCATCGCGCACGCGATCAGCGAGATCACCAACATCTCGCCCTACGCGCGCCAGCCGTACGTCGGGGCCAGCGCGTTCGCGCACAAGGCCGGGCTGCACGCCTCGGCGATCAAGGTCGACCCGGACCTCTACCAGCACATCGAGCCCACGCTCGTCGGCAACGACATGCGCATGCTCATCTCGGACATGGCGGGCCGCGCGTCGATCGAGCTCAAGGGCCGGGAGATGGGCTTCGACCTCTCCGACCAGGCCGACGTGCTCTCGCGCGTGACGCACCGCGTCAAGGAGGCCGAGGCCCGCGGGTACACCTACGACGCGGCAGACGCCTCGTTCGAGCTGCTGCTGCGCGAGGAGATCGCGGGCGAGCGGCCGCAGTTCTTCCGGGTCGAGAGCTGGCGCACGATCGTCGAGCGGGCCGGGGGACGCGGCACCGAGGCGACGGCGGAGGCGACCGTCAAGCTGCACGCCGGGGGCAAGCGCATCGTCAAGACGGGCGAGGGCAACGGACCGGTGAACGCGCTCGACCACGCGCTGCGGCTCGCGCTGCGGCGCGTGTACCCGGAGATCGAGGCGTTCGAGCTGATCGACTTCAAGGTCCGCATCCTCGACACCGAGCAGGGCACGGACGCCATCACGCGAGTCCTCATCGAGATGACCGACGGGGCGACGTCCTGGTCGACGGTGGGCGTCGGGCCGAACCTCATCGAGGCGGCCTGGGAGGCGCTGACGGACTCCGCGATCTACGGGTTGATCCACGCGGGCGTGCAGCCGCGCTGAGCCTGCGCCCCGCTCCGGGCGCCTGCGCCCACGTGTCGGAAGGAGCGTGACCTCCGGGTCACGCTCCTTCCGACACGTCGGGGTGCGGGACCCGTCAGGGACGCGTGGCCGCCTCGAGCAGCTCGACGACGTGCACGTAGTCCTGCCCCGTCGCCCGGCTCAGGCCCATCTCGCACGTCCGGTTGCTCGACGCGTACGCGTCCGCGGTGCCGTGATCGCGTGCGTGGGCCGCGACCTCGGCGGCCTCGGCGCGCGTCGCCGCGGCGGTGAGCTCGGGGTGGAGCATCCCGCGGTCGCCGGCGAACCCGCAGCATCCCGCGTCGAGGGGGAGAACGACGTCGTCGGCCACCGCGCGTGCGACCGCCTCGAGGTCGCCCACGACCCCCAGGTGGATCGACGAGCACGTCGGGTGCAGGACGAGCGAGCCCAGCGTCGTACCGGCGGCCCGGGGGGAGCGGCCGCTCGCCTCGAGCGCGGGCAGGACGGCGCTCCGCACGAAGGTCACGGCGTCCAGGACGCGCAGCCGTTCGAACTGCTCGCGCGCCTCGCCGGCCAGGTGGGACCCGACCCCTTCGAGCCCGTGCGTGCAGCTCGACGCGTCCGAGACGACGGGCAGGCGACCGCCGTCGGTCGCGGCCCAGAGCGCGTCGAAGGTCCGCTCGGCCATCGCGGCGGCGCCGTCGGTCAGCCCCTTGGAGACCCACGGCGTGCCGCAGCACAGGCCCGCGATCCCCGCCGGGATCGCGACCGTGATCCCCGCGCGCTCGCACAGCGCGAGGAATGCCGGGCCCACGCCGCCCGGGCTGGGCGACGCCTCGGCGGGGGAGAAGAGCGAGCCCATGCACGACTGGAAGAAGACGACCGACGCGTCAGCGACGGCCCCGGCCGACGCCACGCGACGTGGTCCGGGCCCGGGCAGGTCCGACCCGACGAGCGGTACGACGTCCGCACCCAGCACGGCGCGCCCCACCTTCGAGGCCGCGGACACGAGCGGGGTGGGCAGGCGGTCGACGACGCCGAGCGCCCCACGCAGGCCGGTGACCGCGCCGCCCCAGTGGTCGGCCGCCGTGCGCCCGGCGCGCTGGACGACCGGCCCATGTCGCTGCGCGCGGCGGACCTTCATGACCTTGCCGGTGTCGATCCCGACCGGGCATGCGGTCACGCACAGCGAGTCCACGGCGCACGTGTCGACGGCCGAGTACTCGTAGGCGCGCTCGAGCTCCGCGAGCTCGGACGGGGCAGCCGTGACCATCTCGCGCAGCAGCGCGATGCGCTGGCGCGGGGTCGTCGTGACGGTCCGCGACGGGCACGCGGGTTCGCAGTAGCCGCACTCGACGCACCGGTCCACGACCTCGGCGAGGTCTCCCGCTGCCGGTTCCCCGACGGGCGGCACGAGCTTGAGGTGCGCCAGGTGCCCCTCGTCGTCGTCCGTGAGGAGAACACCCGGGTTGAGCAGTCCGGTCGGGTCGCACAGGGCCTTGACCTCGCGCATCACGGCGTACAGGTCGTCCCCGAACTGCCGACGGACGAACGGCGCCATGATGCGACCCGTGCCGTGCTCGGCCTTGAGCGAGCCGCCGCGGTCGAGCACCAGGGTCACCATGTCCTCGGTGAAGGCCGCGAACCGGTCGAGCTCGCCGTCGTCGGACAGGCGCGGGGTGATCATGAAGTGCAGGTTGCCGTCCTTGGCGTGCCCGAACGTCACGGCGTCGTCGTAGCCGTGCCGCTCGAAGAGCCCGCCCAGGTCGCCGACCGTCGCGGTGAGGTCGGGGACGGGGACGACCAGGTCCTCCAGCAGCGCGGTGCTGCCGGGCGCCCGGGCCCCGGCCACCGCGGTGTACAGGCCCTTGCGCACACGCCACAGGCGCCCGCGGGCCGCGGGGTCGCGCGTGAGCTCGGCAGGCGTCGCGAGGGCGAGGTCGCCGATGACGCGGCGCGCGGCCTCCTCGAACGGTTCGAGCCCGTCGGGGGACGTGGCCTGGTACTCGACGAGCAGGGCCGTCTGGGTCGTGGCGGCCGCGAAGGCCCGCATCGACGCGTCGGTGAGCGGGTCGGTGGCGGCGACGCGGAGCGAGGCCGCGTCGAGCAGCTCGATCGCCCGCGCGCCCGAGCCGGTGATGGTCGCCAGGGCGTCGGTCGCGTGCTCGAGCGCGTCGAAGACCAGGAGGGTGGTCGAGGCCGCGGGCAGCAGAGGCACCGTCCGGAAGGTCACGTCCGCCACGAACGCGAGCGTCCCCTCCGACCCGACGACCAGGTGCTCGAGGATCTTGACGGGGGAGTCGTGGTCCACGAACGTGTTGACGCCGTAGCCCATGGTGTTCTTCATGGAGTACTGGTGCGCGATCGTGGCGCGCATCGACGCGCTCGCGCGCACCCGGTCGCGCAGCTCGGCCAGGCCGCGGTGCAGCGCGGGCTCGAGGGCCCGCAGCCGCTCGTCCGCGTCCGGGGCGCCCGTGTCGAGCACGGTCCCGCTGGGCAGGACCAGGGTCATCGACTCGATCGTGCGGTACGCGGTGTCGACCGTCCCGCAGGCCATGCCCGAGGAGTTGTTGGCGACGACCCCGCCGATCGTGCACGCGATCTCGCTCGCGGGGTCGGGGCCGAGGCGCCGCCCGTGGCGCAGGAGCCGCCCGTTGACCGATCGCAGCGTCACGCCGGGCTGGCAGCGCACGCGGGCGCCGTCGTCGAGCACCTCGACGCGCGTGAAGCGCGTGCGCGTGTCCACGAGCAGGCCCGCGCCCGACGCCTGTCCCGACAGGCTCGTCCCGCCCGAGCGGAACGTGACCGAGAGCCCGCGGTGACGGGCCTCGGCAAAGGCGGCGACGACGTCGGGCACGTCCTGCGCGCGCGCGACCGCCTCGGGGCGCAGCAGGTAGTGCGACGCGTCGTGCGCCTGGGCGACCCGCGTCAGGAGGTCGGTCCGGATCTCGAGGGCCCGCGTCGTCGCGGCGGAGACGTTCATGCCCGGGCCTTGCGCTCCCCGTCGAGCCGGTGGGGCTGGACCGCGTCGTAGGTCGCCTTGAGGTTGGCGCTGGTCTGCTCGTACAGGCGCTGGGCCACGCGGACGAACAGGAAGTCGACGACCGCGAGCTGCGCGATGCGGCTCGACAGGGCGCCCGAGCGGAACTGCGTCTCGCGCGCCGTGGTGCCGAGGACGATGCCGGCCTCCTGCCCCAGGGGGGACTCGGGGAAGTTGGTGATCGCGACGGTCGTCGCTCCGCGCGCCTGCGCGATGCCGAGCGCGTGGTTGGTCTCGACCGTCTGCCCGCTGTGCGAGATCCCGATCGCGACCGCGCCCGGGCGCAGGAGCGCCGCGGACTGGAGCTGGAGGTGCGGGTCGGGCGCGGCGAAGCACACGAGCCCGATGCGCTGGAGCTTCTGCGCGAGGTCCTGCCCGGTGAGCTGGCTCGACCCGACGCCGAACACGTCGACCCGGGGCGCGGCCGCGACGGCCGCCGCGACCTGCTCGAGCGCGCCGAGGTCGAGCATGCGCGCGGTCTCCTCGATCGTCCGCGCCTCGTGGAACGCGATCTTCGCGACGACGTCCTCGGCCGTGTCCGTCTCGTTGATCTCGCCGTGCGCGACGTTCGAGCGCTCGAGCTCCATCTCGCGGCGCGACGTGGCCTGGGCGAGGTCGATCCGGAACTCGGGGTAGCCCGCGTAGCCGATCGCCCGGCAGAAGCGCACGACCGTGGCCTGGGAGGCGCCCGCTCGCGCCGCGAGCTCGTTGATCGTGGACCCGACGACGGCGGTCGGGTCCGCGAGCACGGCCTCCGCGATCCGGGCCTCGGCCGGGCGGAGGGTCGGCAGGGCCTGCCGGATGCGGACGAGTCCATCACCTGTCATGTCGGATCTCCTGTGATCGGTGCGGGGTGGCTGGCGGTGGGGTTGTCGCTTCGGGGGCGGGCGCCGGTGGCGGGCGCGGGGTCCGGGGGCGAGCCCCCGAGACTCAGCCACGGCTCGTGCGCGACGAGCGAGCCGGTGCCACCGGCGCGCCCGGCGCTCCCCGCGCTCTCGGCGCTCTCGGCGAGCAGCCGGGCCAGGTGCAGCGCGCCGTCGAGCGGGGTGCCTGCGGAGGGGACGAGCTCGGCGTCGGGGCGCAGCGCGGCGAAGCGGCGCGCGAGCGCACCCGTCAGCGACGGGCCTGCTGCCAGGACGCCACCCGTCGCGGCGGCGAGCGGCGGCAGCCCGGGCACGAGGGCGGCCGCGAGCGACTCGGCCAGGTGCCGGCCGGCCTCGGTGAGGATCTGCACGGCCGCCGGGTCGCCCGCCGCGGCGGCCGCCGCGACGTCGGGCGTGAACGACCCGAGGACCTGGGCGCGGTCGGGGCGCGTGTAGAGCTGGGCGGGCCAGGTCGGGGCGGGGCCGAACCGCGCCGTGGCGGCGGCGAGCAGCGGGCGCGAACCGCCCGTCGAACGGCGGTCGTGCGCGGCGAGCGCCGCCCGCAGCCCGTGGGCGCCGATCCACGACGCCGAGCCGAGGTCGCCGAGGAGGTGACCCCACCCGTCGACGCGCTGCCAGGTCCCGGCGAGGTCCGTGCCCAGGGCGATCGTGCCCGTACCGACCGCGACGACCGCCCCGGCCCGGCCGCCGAGCGCGCCGAGGTGGGCGGTCACGGCGTCGGCCGCGACCGCGGTGCGCTCGGCGCAGAGGCTCGCGCGGAGCGCGTCGTGGACGGCGGTCGGGTCCGGGACGAGGGTCGCGACGCCCGTCGCGCCGACCGCGGCGGCGGCGACCACGGGGGGCTCGCCGTGGGTCTCGGTCCAGGCCGCGACGAAGGCTGCGCCCAGGTCGTGCACGACCTCGGCGACGTCGCTGCCGTCGGGTCCGATCGCGACCGGGCGTCCGGTGAGGCTCGTGCGGTGCGCGTCGGGGTCGGCATCGCTGCTGGGATCGATGTCGAGCCTTGCCGCGACGAGGCGGCTGCCGCTCCCGCCGACGTCGATCGCGACGATCCAGCGGGGGGAGCCCGTGGGTGGCGCCGGGACGTCTGCACGAGCCTCCGGGCGGGCGGGGTCGGGGTCCTGCGTGCTGGTCACGCCTCATTGTGGCATGAAGTTTCACAACAGCGCCACAGCGCGGAGAAAAGTGCCACGGGGTTCACCCGGCCCTGCGCCCGGGACTCTCGCCGTCGGCCCGGTTCGTGGCCGGGTCCTTGGCCGGGCCCCCGACCGGACCTCGCACCGGAGCCCCGGGGCGGGCCCTCGACCGGGGGCCGGGCCCTGCTGCTTGGAGGCTACTCCTGCGTGTGGCCCAGGTCACCAGGTGTCCGGCGGTGCGGGCGACCCGTGGAGCGCGGACTCGCGTCCAGCGGCACGTACCGTGGAGCCCATGAGAGGCGAGTACAAGGTTCCTGGTGGCAAGCTCGTGGCGGTCGACGTCGAGACCGACGGGGGGAGGCTGTCCCGCGTCGCGCTGAGCGGAGACTTCTTCCTCGAGCCCGACGACGCGCTCGACGACATCAACGCTGCCCTGACCGGGCTGCCCGAGACGTCGACCGTCGCGGACCTGACGCGTGCGATCGAGGCCGTGCTGACCGACGACATCACGATGGTCGGGTTCTCGCCCGAGGCCGTCGCGATCGCCGTGCGCCGCGCGCTCGGTCATGCGACCGGCTGGGACGACCACGTCTTCGAGATCATCCACGAGGGCCCCGAGCAACCTGCGATGCACCTCGCGCTCGACCAGGTCCTCACCGAGGAGCTCGATGCCGGCCGGCGCGGTCCCACGCTGCGTATCTGGGAGTGGGGCGCGCCCGCCGTCATCATCGGGTCGTTCCAGTCGCTCAGGAACGAGGTCGACCCCGAGGGCGCCGCGAAGCACGGCATCACCGTGGTCCGCCGGATCTCGGGCGGAGGCGCCATGTTCGTCGAGCCCGGCAACACCATCACGTACTCGTTGACCGTCCCGGCCTCGCTCGTCGAGGGTCTGAGCTTCGAGCGCTCGTACGCGTTCCTCGACGACTGGGTGCTGGGGGCGCTCGCCGACGTCGGCGTGAACGCCACCTACAAGCCGCTCAACGACATCGCGTCCCCGGCGGGCAAGATCGCGGGTGCCGCGCAGAAGCGCCTGCGTGGGGGAGCGGTGCTGCACCACGTGACCATGGCCTACGACATCGACGCCGACAAGATGCTCGAGGTCCTGCGCATCGGGCGCGAGAAGATGAGCGACAAGGGGACCAAGAGCGCCAACAAGCGTGTCGACCCCGTGCGCTCGCAGACCGGCATGGCGCGCGAAGAGGTCATCGAGGCCTTCAAGGCGCACTTCCGGTCGCGGTACCGCACGGTCGACGGCGCGGTGACCGCCGACGAGCGCGCACAGGCCGAGGAGCTCGTGCGCACGAAGTTCGGGACCGAGGAGTGGACGGCGCGCGTGCCGTGACGCGGTAGCCGCGGGTCGCGGTCGGGGCGAGGTCGCGCGCCGTGGCGTCGCCGGGGCCCGCGCCGTCGGGTCGCCGAGGTTACCAACAGGTCACAACTTCGCGACCGGCTTCCCTCTGCCCGTCGTTGGCGGTAATCTTCACGAACACCCAACCTGATGTAAGTTTGTTTCAGAGTCGAAGGGTGCCGACGACCCGGCGCCCCCACGAACGATCAGGTCCGCAGGGACGAACGGCTGGCCGCGACGCGGCAGCCGACCAGAAAGGAAGTCACGGCATGCAGCGACGCAGCACGGTGGCCGTCACGGGCACCCTCCTCCTGGCGCTCGGCCTCACCGCGTGTGGCGGTGGGGACAACAGCGGCGGCGAGGCCACGGGGGACGCAGCCTCCGCCGACCACACCGGCGAGACCCTCACCGTCTGGATCATGGAAGGCACCAACCCCGACGGGGACGCCTTCTTCGACGAGGTCACCACCGCGTTCAAGGAAGAGACCGGCGCCGACCTCCAGATCGAGTTCCAGCCGTGGGCCAGCGCCCACGACAAGTTCACGACCTCCATCGCGGGCAACACCACGCCGGACGTCGCCGAGCTCGGCACCACCTGGACCGGTGAGTTCGCCGACGTCGGCGCCCTGTCCGACCTGACCGACCGGATCAAGGACGCGGGCCTCGAGGAGGACCTCGTCCCCGGGCTCGTCGAGTCCGCGACGCTCGACGGCGCGCAGTACGGCATGCCCTGGTACGCCGGTGTGCGCTCGGTCATCTACCGCAAGGACCTCTTCGAGGCGGCCGGCATCGCGATCCCGACGACGTGGGCCGAGCTCCAGTCCGCGGCCGAGACGCTCAGGGCCGCGAACCCGGGCCTCATCCCCTTCCCGATCGCCGGTGACTCCCAGTACGGCGCCATGCCCTTCATCTGGGGTGCGGGCGGCGACCTGGCCGTCAAGGACGGCGACACCTGGAAGTCCGAGATCAACTCCGCGGACTCCGTCAAGGGCCTCGAGTTCTACACGGGTCTCGCGACCGACGCGGGCCTGTCGACCGCGGCGGCGACGACCTGGAAGGAGACCGACCTCCTGTCGAACTTCGAGCAGGGCAACGTCGGCATGATGATCTCCGGCAGCTGGACCCCGGGCAAGATCCTCACGGACGTCCCGGACATGGCCGACAAGATCGGCGCGTTCCCCATCCCGGGTGAGACCGACGGTCTGTCGGACTCGTTCCTGGGCGGGTCGCACCTGGGTGTCTTCGCGGCCAGCGAGAAGCAGGACCTCGCGTGGGAGTTCGTCGAGATGATGACGACCGGCAAGTTCGCGCAGGAGTGGGGCAACCAGTCCGGCTACTTCCCCGGCCAGACCTCGCTCCTGGAGAAGGTCATCGAGGAGAACGACCCGCTCGTCGCGCCGTTCGCCCAGCAGATGGTCGAGGCCGGCGCCTCGGTCCCGGTGACGCCGCTCTACGGCCAGATCCAGGGCAAGAAGACGGTCGAGACGATGCTGCAGTCGATCCTCTCGGGCAGCGCCACGGTGCAGGAGGCCGCTGACACCGCGGCCGCCGACATGAACGAGACCTTCGGGTCCTGACGAGCCCATGGCAGATCTGCACCAGGTTCCCGGCGCGTCGGCCGACCAGCTGACGCGCCGGGCCCCGGCCCCGGCCCCTTCCTCCAGCCCGCGCCGCGGCGTCGGCCGACGTGGCATGCAAGTGCTCGGCCACAAGTCGCCGCTGCGCCCCTGGCTGCTCCTGGCCCCCGCGCTCGGCGTCCTCGGCGTCCTGCTCCTGTGGCCTCTGGCCCGCGTCGTGATGATCTCGCTGCAGGACTACGGCCTGCGGCAGATCGCCTCGGGCGAGTCGAACTACATCGGCTTCGACAACTACGCCGCGATCTTCGGCGACTCGTTCCTGTGGACCGTCGTCCTGCCCAACACGATCGGCTTCGCGGTCGCGTGCGTGGTCCTGACGGTGGTCCTGGGCACGGCCGTCGCGCTGTTCCTCAACAACCTCGGGACGCTCTGGCGCACGGTCTGCTCGACGGCGATCATGGTCGCCTGGGCCGTCCCGGCCATCACCGGCACGTACGTGTGGATCTGGATCTTCGACCCGCTCAACGGTCTGGTCTCCTCGGTGCTCGACTCGGTCGGGCTCATCGACCCGGCGACCACGAACTGGTTCACCGAGCGTCTGAGCTTCTACGCGATCGCGACCCTCAACGTCGTGCACCACGGATTCCCCTTCGTCGCGATCACGGTCCTCGCGGGCCTCCTGACGATCCCCAAGGAGCTGCACGAGGCCGCGATGATGGACGGCGCCACGCCCTGGCGCCGGTTCTGGACCATCACCGCGCCGATCCTGCGCCCCGTCTTCGCGGTCGTGACGATCCTGTCGACCATCTGGGACTTCAAGGTCTTCACGCAGATCTACCTGATGCCCGGCGGCAACGGCGGCAACAAGGAGGTCTTCAACCTCGGCGTGTGGTCGTACATCCAGTCCTTCGCGCAGGGCAAGTACGGGATGGGCTCGGCGATCGCCGTGCTGCTCACCCTGATCCTGCTCGGGATCACCATCGTGTACATGCGCACCCTGTTCAAGGAGGAGGAGCTGTGAGCGCCCTGACCGGTGCCCCGTCCAGCACCCCGCCCACGGCCGGCCGCGCGGGTCGCACGGTGGCCGCATCGATCGACGGAAGCGCCCCGCGCCCCCCGCAGGCCCTGCGGGTCAAGGCGCGCAAGCGTCCCCTGCCGACCGCGGGCAAGGTCGTCGGCATCGTCGCGCTGCTCGCCTTCGCGCTGTTCCCCGCGTACTGGATGTTCTCCTCGGCGATCGACCCCGAGGCCGCGACGCGAGGCGCGCGGATCCTGCCCGCCGGGGTCACGTGGGACAACTTCGTGACCGTGATCGACGACGGCGGGTTCGGGCACTACCTGCGCAACTCGATCGTCGTCGCGATCGGCGCGGTCGTGTTCTCCTCGGTGCTCGCGCTGCTCGCGGCCGTCGCGGTGAGCCGCTTCAGGTTCCGCTTCCGCAAGTCGATCCTCGTGCTCGTCCTCATGGTGCAGATGGTGCCGCTCGAGGCCCTCGTCATCCCGCTGTTCCTCCAGATGCGCACGCTGGGCATGCTCAACTCGCTCCTGGGTCTGACGATCGTCTACATCGCCTTCTCGCTGTCCTTCGCGATCTGGATGCTGCGCGGCTTCGTCGCGGCGGTCCCGGTCGAGCTCGAGGAGGCCGCGTACCTCGACGGTGCTTCGTGGGGCCGCATGTTCTGGAAGATCCTGCTGCCGCTCGTCGCCCCCGGCGTGGTCGCCACGAGCGTCTTCTCGTTCATCACCGCGTGGAACGAGTTCATCTTCGCCCTGACGTTCCTGCAGCAGTCGGCCAAGTACACCGTGCCGATCGGTCTGCAGAAGTTCTTCGGCGAGAACACGACCGACTGGGGCGCCGTCATGGCCGCCTCGACCCTCATCACGCTGCCCGTGATCGTCTTCTTCGTCCTCGTGCAGCGCAACCTGTCCTCCGGCCTGACCGCTGGGTCGGTGAAGGGATGACCACCGTGCACCACGACGCGCTGCGCGCCGTCAACGGCGTCCTGCTCCCCGGTTTCACGGGGACCGACGCCCCGGCCTGGCTCCTCGCGGCCTGCGAGGAGGGGCTCGCGGGAGTCGTCTACTTCGCGTACAACACGCCCGACGTCGCCACGACCGCCAGGCTCTCGGCCCACCTCCACGAGGTCTCGCCCGACCTGCTGATCACGATCGACGAGGAGGGTGGGGACGTCAGCCGGCTCGAGGCCGTCACGGGGTCGAGCATCCCGGGGGCCGCGGCCCTGGGGGCGGTCGACGACGAGGACCTCACGGAGCGGGTCGCGCTCGCCCTCGGGCGGCTCCTCGCGGCGACCGGCGTGGACCTCGACCTGGCGCCCGTGCTCGACGTGAACTCCCGGACCGAGAACCCCGTCGTGGGCGTGCGTGCGTTCGGCGCGACGCCCGGGCTCGTGTCCCGGCACGGCGCCGCGTTCGTCCAGGGCCTGCACCGTGCGGGCGTCGGGGCGTGCGGCAAGCACTTCCCGGGGCACGGCGCGACGGACGTGGACTCCCACCTGTCGCTGCCCGTGGTCGACGACTCGCTCGAGACGGTCCGCGAGCGCGACCTGCCGCCCTTCGTGCGTGCCTTCGAGCCCGACGTCGACATCGACTCGATCATGACCGCGCACCTGCTGGTCCCTGCGATCGGTCCGCGACCCGTCTCGCTCGAGCCTGCTGCCGCCGCCCTGGCGCGCGAGCTCGGCTTCGAGGGCCCGATCATCACCGACGCGCTCGACATGGGCGCGGTCTCGGGCGGTGACGGGATCGGCGAGGTCGCCGTCCAGGCCGTCGAGGGCGGCGCGGACCTGCTGTGCCTCGGCACGACGGTCGGCCGCGACGACGAGGCGCTGTTCCGCCAGGCGCAGTCCGCGCTCCTCGCCGCGGTCGAGGAGGGTCGGGTCACGATCGAGCGCCTCCAGGAGTCTGCGGCCCGCACCGCACGCACGGTGCGCCGGGTGCGCGAGCGCCAGGCGTCCGCGGGCGCGACCTGCGGCCCCGAGGAGGCGACGGCCGCGCTCGAGGCGCTCGCCGCCGTCGGGCAGGAGGCCGCCGAGCGGGCCGTGCGCGTGCACGGTCCCGCCACGCACCTCGACCCGTCCGGCCCCGCACCCGACGTCGTCGACCTGCGCCAGCGGTTCGACCACGCCGCCGGGCGCACCGCCCAGCACGTCCAGACCGCGCTCGTCACGGCCTTCCCTGACACGACCCTCCACGCCTTCTCCGACCAGGCCGGGTGGGAGGACGCGCTCGCCGCGGTCTCGGCACGACAGGCGGACGGTCCCGCCCGGCCGCTGGTCGTCATCACCCGTGAGCCCGTCCCGGGCAGCCGCGAGGCAGGCATGCTCGACGCCCTGCGCGCCGCCCGGCCGGACCTCGTCGCCGTCCACACCGGCTTCCCCGACGCCGTCCCCGCCTGGTTCGGGGACCGGACCACCGTGGTCGTCGCCTGCGGCACCGGACGTGCGAACGCGCGCGCCGCCGTCGGGCAGCTGACCGCGCTCACCTCGGAGGTGACCCGATGATCGTCCTCGGCCTGTCCTCCGGCACGTCGGTCGACGCGATCGACGCGGCCGCCGCCGACTTCCACCTCGGCCCCGACGGGGTCCTGCGCATGCGGCCCCTCGGGCACACCGAGTACGAGTGGCCCGCCGCGCTGCGCGAACGCATCCTCAAGGCGCTGCCGCCCGCCGCGGTCGACATGGGCGAGGTCACGCAGCTCGACACGCTCATCGGGCAGGAGTTCGGCCGCGCCGGACGCCAGGCCATCGACGACGTCGCCGGCGGTGACGTCGACCTCGTCGCGTCGCACGGGCAGACGCTCTACCACTGGGTCGTCGGCGCCCGCGCGCACGGCAGCCTTCAGCTCGGCAACGCCGCCTGGATCGCCGAGCGCACCAAGCGGCCCGTCATCAGCGACTTCCGCGTCGCCGACATCGCCGCAGGCGGCCAGGGCGCGCCCCTCGTGAGCGTCCTCGACGCCCTGTGGCTCGGCCGCGACCCGCAGTCGCCCGACGGCGCGCCGGCCGGGCTGAGCGCAGCGCTCAACATCGGCGGGATCGCGAACGTCACGCTCGTCGGCGAGGTCGAGGCACCCGTGACCGGGTGGGACACCGGTCCCGGCAACTGCCTCATCGACCTCACCGCCCGCCAGCTCACGGGCGAGCCGTTCGACCGCGACGGCGCCCTGGGCGCCGCCGGGACGGTGGACCAGGCCGCGCTGCGCGCCCTGCTCGACGACCCGTACTTCGCGGCCAAGGCCCCCAAGTCGACCGGCCGCGAGCTGTTCGACGCGACCTACGTGCCGCGCAAGCTTGCGTCCGTGCGCCCCGATCTCACCGGTCCCGACCTCGTCGCGACCCTCACCGAGCTCACCGCGGTCACCATCGCGGAAGGGCTGCTCACGGTCGCCCAGTCGATCCCCGCCGACCGACGCAGCGCGGGCGACGCCGCCGCGGAACCCCAGCGCGAGGTGCGCCGCGTCGTCGTCTCGGGCGGTGGCGCGCACAACCCGACGCTGCTCGAGCGACTCCGCGCCTACCTGCCGGACGGCTGCGAGCTCCTCACGGCCGACCAGCTCGGGATGCCCATCGACGCCAAGGAGGCGTACCTCTTCGCGCTCCTCGGCTTCCTGTCGGCGCACGGGGTCGCCGGCACCGCCAAGGGGGTCCAGCGCCGCCGCTCGACCGGGGCGCGCCGCGCCGCGGTCCTCGGCTCGCTCACCCCGCCCACCCCGCTCGTCTGGCCCGCGTTCACCGGGCCCATCCGCCGGCTCGTGCTGGCCAACACCCCGTTCGGGCTCGCCCCGATGCCGAAGGGAACGCACCGATGACCGACACCCGCCCCGCGACGGACGCCGGACCGGCAGGACTCACGTCCTCCGACGAGGACTGGCAGGAGGTGCTCCGGCTCGCGTCGCCGACCGAGGACCGCAACCCGCGCACCACGGACATCGACCTGCTGCCCACGGCCGAGGTCGTGCGGCGCATCACCGACGAGGACGCCGGGGTCGCCGACGCCGTACGTGCCGAGGCCGACCGCATCACCGCGGCCGTCGACCTCGCCGTGGCCGCGCTCCGCGGCGGCGGGAAGGTCCACTACTTCGGCTCCGGCACGTCGGGGCGTCTCGGTGTCCTCGACGCGGTCGAGCTCCTGCCCACGTACGGCGTGGGGGACGAGTGGTTCGAGGCGCACCTCGCGGGCGGCGCCGGCGCCATGATGCTCGCGGTCGAAGGAGCCGAGGACGACGTCGAGCTCGGACGGCGCGACGCCGACGGCGTCCGGGCCGGCGACCTGGTCGTGGGGCTCGCCGCCAGCGGCCGCACCCCCTACGTGGGCGGCGCGTTCGACGTCGCCGCCGAGCGAGGCGCCGCGACCGTGCTCGTGAGCGCCAACCCGCAGGCGCGCCTCGCCTCGCGCGTCGACGTCGCGATCCTCCTCGACACGGGCCCCGAGGTCGTGACGGGCTCGACCCGGATGAAGGCCGCCACGGCGCAGAAGCTCGTGCTCAACACGTTCTCGACCGCGACCATGATCCGCCTCGGCAAGACGTACTCGAACCTCATGATCGACGTGCGCCCGACCAACCAGAAGCTGCGCGCCCGCATCGTGCGCATGCTCGTCCAGGCCACGGGACTCGGCACCGACGAGTGCGAGCAGGTCCTGCACCGGGCCGGCGGCGAGATCCACGTCGCGCTCGTCATGCTGCTCGCCGGCGTCGGCGTCGACGAGGCCCGCGAGGCGCTGCGTGGGGCCGGGGCGCCCGGCGTGCGCCGCGCGCTCGAGCTGCTGGGGGCCTGAGGGTCTCGGTCGCGCGACGTCCCTGGTCAGAGGGCCAGGTCGGGAAGCAGACGGCCGCAAGGTCGGATCGCGACATCTGGCGCCGAATCGTTATCCGGCCGGCATGCGGTACACGTGTCCCACGGTCGAGGATAGGAGGACATCTCGCCGCACCACGCGGTGACGTCCGAACATTCTGGGGGAGTCATGGGAGCACGTCGTCGTCCATCGGTCGGAGCAGGGCCCGCCGCCTACGGCCGGGCCACGAGGGCGGGACTCGTGCTGGTCCTCGGCGCGACGCTCGCAGCGTGCGCGACCGAGGCGCCCGCCGACAGCGAAGGTCCCGTCGAGACTGCGGGGACGACCACCGTGCCGTCCGCGGGGGACGACGTTGCGCAGGTGACCGCCGAGCTGGGAGCGTCCGTCGTGGCTCCGGCACCACCTCACGTCGACCCGTCCGCGATCCGGTCCCTGCTCCTGCCGGAAGCCGGGGTCCTCAGCGGCATCCCGGCGATCCAGGGGAACGTCGTGACGATCCTTCGTGACGAGCCCCGGGTACCCCCGGCGAACACCCAGTCCCCGGCGGACTGCGACATCGCGGCGATCCTCGCGGGACTCGGCACCAGTGGTTACGCCTTGCAGGACACCATCAGCCCCGGGGGCCGCGTCCAGCAGGAAGCTCACCTCTTTGCGGACGCGGCCGCGGCCGAGTCCGCCTACGCGATCGTCCAGGACCGGGCGGCGTCGTGCCCCACCGTGACGATCGACTACGTCGAGGCCGGTGACCCGATCAACGTCGAGGTCTCGGGCACCGCGGACACCACCGGGACCTTCCCCTCGCTCGCCCAGGACGCGCGCCTCTCCGCCGACGCCTACTGGGTGACCGAGGGTTACAACGGCTACGTGCTGGTCGGCAACGCGATCGTGCACTGGTCGGCCGACGCGGCCAACTATCACGCCGAGCAGATGCCGCGGGTCGACCGTGCCGTCCTGGGGACGCGCAGCGCCGTCGAGGCGGTCGTCCTGGCGCACCTGCAGCAGTTCGCGACGTCGTAGCCGGGCGGAGGTCGCCCGGCACAGGGCGCGGGACCGTCCACGTCAAGCGGACGGTCCCGCGTCACGTCCCTCGCCGGTCAGCCGACGGGCGCGGTGGCGGTACGTGCCCCGAACACCGCGGTCCCCACGCGCACGATCGTCGCGCCCTCGGCGATCGCCGCCTCGAGGTCGCCGCTCATGCCCATCGACAGCTCACGCGCCTCACCCGTCCCCGGGGCCTCGCTCGCGAGCACCTCGTCACGTATCCGGCGCAACCGCTCGAACCCGGCGCGCACCAGCGCGGTGTCGGGGGAGTTCGCCCCGATCGTCATGAACCCCGTGAGGCGAAGACCCTCCAGAGCGGCGACCTGACGGGAGAGGTGTGCGGCGTCCTCGGGCCCCACCCCCGCCTTGGACCCCTCTCCCGACACGTTGACCTGGACCATGACGTCGAGCGTGCGGCCCTCGCGCGCGCAGCGGCTCGCGAGCGCCTCGGCGAGCGCGAGCGAGTCGACCGACTCGACACCCGTGGCCGTCGCGAGGACCTGGTTGACCTTGTTGCGCTGCAGGTGCCCGATCATGTGGATCCGCACCGAGCCGCCTGCGACCAGGTCGGCGAGGTCGGGTGCCTTGGCGACGAGCTCCTGGACGCGGTTCTCGCCGATCAGCGTCGCGCCCGCGGCGACGACCGCGCGCACCGCGCTGGCGTCCTGCGTCTTGGTCGCCACGAGCAGCCGCACCTCTTGCGGAGCGCGGCCTGCGGCGAGCGCCGCGGCGTCGACGCGGGCGCGCACGGCCGTGTAGCGGTCGGCGATCGTCCGGGACGGCTCGGCCGGGACGTCGAGGGGCGAGTCAGGGGAGGGGGAGGGCACGGGAGCAGTCTAGTTTTCCGACGGCGTCACCGGGGTGGGCGTCCGGCCGACGTCCGTGAGGCAGAATCGGGGCATGAACGCGATCCTGAACGTCATCTGGCTCATCTTCGCGGGGCTCTGGCTCGCGATCGGCTACGTCGTGGCGGGGATCGTCTGCTGCATCCTCATCATCACCATCCCGTTCGGCATCGCGAGCTTCCGCATCGCCGGGTACGCGCTGTGGCCCTTCGGGCGGACCGTCGTCGACAAGCCCACGGCCGGCGCGTTCTCCACGATCGGCAACGTGATCTGGGTGGTCTTCGCGGGGATCTGGCTCGCGATCGGGCACGTCATCACCTCGATCCCGCTGTTCGTCTCGATCATCGGCATCCCGCTGGGCATCGCGAACCTCAAGATGATCCCGGTCTCGCTGCTGCCGCTCGGCAAGCAGATCGTGCCGACGAACGCGCGCTTCGGCGCCTGACGCGCGAGTATCGGGTGGTGGCCGCCGAGGGTGACGGTGACCGACGCCGAAGGTGATGGCGACCGACGCCGAGGGTGACTGTGTGGGCCGCCGAGGGTGACGCTGACCGTTGCCGACGGTGACCGCAGGTGACGACGACAGGGGAGCCATGCGCGACGGGAGCCGGGACCTGGGCCAGCGTCTGGGGCTGGGCCTGCGGCGGACCTGGTGGCGCGTCCGCGACTACGCCTGCGTGCTGCGCTGGCAGGCGACAGGGTTCGTGTCCCGGGTGGGGCCCGACGAGCTGCGCCAACCCGACCGGCCCGTCGGACCGCCCGTCGTCCTCGTCCCCGGGGTGTACGAGTCCTGGCACTTCCTGCTGCCCCTGGCCACCCTCCTGCACGACCACGGGGTCGCGGTCCACGTGCTCCCGGAGCTCCGGGACAACCGGCGACCTGTCGCGGACGGCGCCGTCCTCCTCGCGCGGTACCTCCGGGAGCAGGACCTGCACGACGTCGTCGTCGTCGCGCACAGCAAGGGCGGGCTCATCGGGAAGCTCGCCATGGTGCGCGAGAGCCCGGGCCGGATCGCGTCGATGATCGCGATCAACACGCCGTTCGCGGGCTCCGTCTACGCGCGATGGTTCGTCGCGCCGGCCGTCCGGGCGTTCATCCCGAGCGACGCGACGATCGTGGCCCTGTCCGCCGAGCGCGCCGTCAACGAACGCATCACCTCGGTGCACAGCCGCTGGGACCCGCACATCCCCGCCGGAAGCACGCTCGACGGCGCGCACGACGTCGTGCTCGACACCCCGGGACACTTCCGGCCGCTCGCCGACCCGCGACTCCACGAGCTCCTGGTCGAGCAGATCCGCGGGCCGCGGCCGTCCTGACGTCCTGGCCGACGCCGTCGGCGTGCCGACGATGTCCCGGCTAGCTGCGCGGCAGCTGCAGGACGCGCGTCAGGCCGGGGGAGTCCGGGTCGTCGACGATCTCGACGTCGTCGAGCCAGGACCCGATGACGTGCGCGAGCTCGCCGGGATGGCTGAAGTTGATCGCGTGCGCGGCGCCCTCGATGAGGGCGACAGTCGTGTTGTCGCCCGCGAGACGGCTCACCTCCCGCACGCGCGCAGGAGGCGGCATGAGCGGGTCCCTGCTCCCGATGACCGCGAGCGTCGGCACGGTCGACCGGACGATGCGCTCCAACGACGGGAACCGGGTGAGCTCGCTGAACAGGTGGAACGTGTTGACCGGCCCGAACCGCACGTAGTCCGGGACCGCCACGCGAGCCATCTGCCGGCTCTCCCGCGGACCGTCCATCGCGAGCTGCCGGATCGCGCGGGCCAACCCCTGGTTGTGCACTCCGCCCGCGGGAGACACGAGCACGATGCGCTCGACGCGGTCAGGGTCGCTGTGGGCGACCTCGAGGCTGATGGGGCAGCCCATCGAGTTGCCGACCAGGACCACCTTCTCGAGCTCGAGGGCGTCGAGGATGCGGATCAGCGCGTGCGCCAGCGCCGGGATGCCGAGCGTGTAGTCCCACTTCTCGCTCCGGCCGTAGCCCGGTAGGTCCGGGACGAGGTTCATGGCCCGCCCGGCGAGCACGCGCGCCGTCGGCATGAGGTAGGTGCCCGAGATCGCGAAGCCGTGCACGTGGACGATCGGCAGGCTGCCGGGCACCTCCGCGCTGCGCCGGTAGAACACGGGGTGCCCCTCGACCTCGACGGTTCCCTCGGTCCATCCGGTGGTGTTCGTGCCCATGAGGCCGATCGTGGCAGAGGGGGTGCGTGGGGGCCACCGGTGCGGGGCGTGGAGGGGGCCGGTGGTGGTCGGCGCATCTCGTGAACCTTCGGGCGGCCAGGTCGTCAACCGCCCGCCGTGGACTCCGGTGGGCTGACTGCCGCCCAGGGTCAGCGCATGAACGCCAACGCCCACGTCTCGGGACCGCGCTCCAGGTAGTCGACCGTGAACGTGCCCGGCCAGCGGGCGTCGACCTGGGCCAGGAGGGGCAGGGGGTCGTGCGGGGCGAGCAGTACCATGCCCGCGCCGGGGACGACGCCGTCGAGCGCACCGAAGATCGTCGCGTGCCGGATGGCGTGCGGCACCGCGCGGGCGTCGAGGACGGGGAGGTTCCCGGCGTCGTCGTGCCCGCCGCACCCGCACGAGTGCCCGCCCGGGGCCGGGGCGGTCGGGTCCGTGGCCGGGTCAGCCGTCCGGGGCTCGTCGGCCGGCTCGGCGCCACTGCCGCACCCGCCGCCCAAGCCTCCGTCGACACTGGCGCACCCGCACCCGACGCCGGCCTCGGCAGGCCCAGGACTGCCCGTCCGCCCGTGCTCGTGCCCGCCGAGCAGCTCGTGCATCCCGTCGAGGACGGTCGCGAGCGACACGTCGGAGGACAGGGCCAGCAGCGGCAGGATCTGCTCGTTCTCCTTGGTCATGTGCACCTCGAAGAGGACCTGGAGGGCGCGGCCGAGCGCGGCGGCGCGCACGGGGCCCGTCGCGCCGGCGAGCGCGTCGACGAGGCCGCCGATGACGCCGTGCTCGGCGATCATGGCGTCGACCAGGAGGCGGGCGTCCGGGGTGCGGTGCGCGTGCGGGTACATCGCGCCCTCCTCGGCGAGCGCGTGCGGTAGCAGGTCGGAGCGGGCCCAGTCGACGAGCCGCTGGTGGGCGGCGCTGGTCGCCGTCGCGTCGCCCGTCTCGACCGCCCGGACGAGGGCCTCGACGAGGAGGCCGAGGGTCCCGTTCATCTCGGTGTGGTGGGCGACGACGGCCTCGACCGCGCGTGAGTCTTCGGCCGACGTGGCCAGGACGATGCTGCTGCTCATGACGTGGGTCCTCCGGGGCGGGTGTGGTTTCCGAACGCCTTCGAGATTAGTACACTTTATTCCGTGGAAAATACGGAGCCTCTGGGTCAGGCAGGACGAGCGATCTCCCCGCGCCCGGGGTACGGCCCCCCGCTGGTCCGACGTCCGGTGCGCCCCGCGCGGCTGTCCAGGGCGCGGCTCGCGGTGCTGGACGTCCTCGCGTCGCAGTCCGAGCCCTGCTCGGTCGCCTCGGTCGCGACGGCGCTCGACCAGCACCCCAACACGGTGCGCGAGCATCTGGAGGGCCTGGTCGAGGCCGGGCTCGCGACCAGCGAGAACGCTCCGGCGCAGGGGCGCGGACGCCCGGCCCGGCTCTACTCTCCGGCGACGGAGTCCCCGACGACGGCAGGAGCCGCCGAGTACGCGGGCCTCGCGTCGGCGCTCGCGGCCCAGATCGCCCGGTCGAGCGCCGACCCGGTCGGCGACGCCCTGGCAGCGGGCCGTGCGTGGGGTGCGGACCTCGTCGCGGGTCACGAGCCCCCGTCCGGCGACCGAGGCCACGGGCCGAGCGGCGAGGGAGCCGACGGCGCCGCGCTCCAGGCGACGGCGCTTCCGGACAGGGCGCACGTCGCGATCGCCGCGCGCCACGAGGTCGTCGCCCTGCTGGACAGGCTCGGCTTCGCACCGCAGGCCGACGACGACGCGGCATCGGTCGCGCTGACCCGGTGCCCGCTGCTCGAGGCTGCGTACCGCAACCCGGAGGTCGTGTGCGCGGTGCACCTCGGTCTCGCCCAGGGGGCGCTCGAGCGCCTGGGCGCTCCGCGGGAGGGCACCTCGTTGCTGCCGTTCGCCGAGCCGGGCGCCTGCCGGCTGCGCCTGCGCCCCCAGCCAGAGCCTCGCAGGAACAAGGCGTCGTGATGCGCCGTGCGGTCTTCGTCCTGCCCGCCGGGCTCGCTCTTCTCGCGGGCCTCGACGCGGCGCTCCTGCTGCTCGGCCTGCCGGCTCCCGTCACGACCGAGCGCCTGCCCGTGGTCCACGGCGTGCTGCTCGTCCTGGGGTTCGTCGGCACGGTCGTCGCGCTCGAACGGGCCGTCGCGCTGCGCACCCGCTGGGGGTTCGTCGCCCCGGGTCTGCTGGGGGCGGGGGCGCTGGCCCTGCTCAGCCCTGTGCCCCTCGTCGTCGGGCAGGTGCTCCTCGTCGGGGGATGTGCCGCGCTGTGCGCGGTGTACGTGCCGCTGTGGCGGCGGCAGCACGACGACGCGGTCCTCGCCCAGCTGATCGGCGCACTGCTCGCGACGGGCGGCGCCCTGCTGTGGCTCGGCGGGGTGGGTGTCGCGGACGTGCTGCCGTGGCTCGCGTGCTTCGTCGTGGCGACCATCGCGGGCGAGCGGCTCGAGCTCGCCCGGATCGCGTTCCTCGGCCGGGGCGCGGCCCTCGTCCTGTGGGTCTGCTGGGCGCTCGCGGCGGGGTGCGTGGCCACGTTGCTGTGGCCTGGGGCCGGCTACGTGATCCTGGGCGCGGCGGTCCTGGTGCTGTGCGGCTGGCTCGCCGTGCACGACGTCGCGCGGCGCACGATCCGCTCGACGGGCCTCGCGCGCTGCATGGCGGCGTGCCTGCTCGCGGCGTACGTGTGGCTCGCGGTCGCGGGCGCGGTCTGGCTCCTCGGCGGGAGGCAGGACACGGGACCGGGGTACGACGCCGTGATCCACGCGGTCTTCCTGGGGTTCACGATCTCGATGGTCATGGCGCACGCGCCCGTGATCCTGCCCGCGGTGCTGAGGATCCGGCTCCCGTACACGCCCCTGATGTACGGCCCGGCCGTGCTCCTGCACGTCGGGCTCGTGGTCCGGCTCGGGCTGGGCGACGCCCGCAGCCTGCCCGTGGCGCACCAGGTCGGCGGCGTCCTGAACGTCGTGGCGCTGCTCGCGTTCGTCGCCCTCATGGTCACCGTCGGGATCCGCGCGAACCTGCGCCATGCCGCGCCCCCCGCCACGGCCGCACCCGGCCGGTGCGACGCCGTCGGGCCTGCACCTGCCCTCGAGGAGACCGTCCCGTGAAGCTCGACCTGTCCGCCGCCCCCGCCCCGCTGCGGCCCCTGACCGACCGCAGCACGTGGCACCTGCGCGCCAACGCGCCCGTGGTCGGGTGGCTGCTGGCCACGGTCGTGGTCGCGGTCGGCCACCGGTGGGTGCCCGCCTCGCCCTGGCTGCTCGTGCACCTGCTGCTGCTCGGCGCGGTGACCAACGCGATCTGCGTCTGGAGCCAGCACTTCACCGACGCGCTGCTGAGCCGCCGGGTCACGCCCGCGTCGCGGCGGTGGCAGGTTGCCCGGCTCGTGCTGCTCAACGTCGCGGTCGTCACGACCGTCGCGGGCATGGTGACCGCGGCGTGGGTCGTCACGCTGGTCGGGGCGGTCGGCGTCGGAGTAGCGGTCGCGGCGCACGGCACGGCCCTGTGGCGGCAGTCGCGCCAGGCGCTCGCGGCCCGCTTCCGGATCTGCGTCGCGTTCTACGTCGCCGCGGCCTGGCTCCTGCCGTTCGGGGCCGGGCTCGGCGCGACGCTCGCGCGCGGTCTCGACGAGGCCTGGCACACGCGCGTGGTGCTGGCCCACGCGGGCGTCAACCTGCTCGGGTTCGTGGGCCTGACGGTCATGGGCACGCTCATGACGCTGTGGCCGACCATGCTGCGGACCAGGATGGCCGACGACGCGCCCCGCGCCGCGCGTACGACGCTCGCCCTCGTGCTCGGCGGGCTCGCGGCCGGTGTCGCGGCGGTGCTGCTCGCGGCGCCGCCCGTCGCGGCCGTGGGCCTCGCGACGTATCTCGCGGGTGTCCTGGTCTCGGTGCGCCCCATGGTCACGGCGGCCCGACGGCGACCGCCCGCCACCTTCGCGACGTGGTCGGCGGCGTGCGCGCTCGCGTGGCTCGTGGGGTCGCTCGCGACGCTGACCGGTGTCCTCGCGTTCAGCGGAGGCTGGGAGACGGCCGCCGATCGCGTCGGGACCGTGACCGTGCCGCTCGTCGCGGGCTTCGCGGCCCAGGTCCTGCTGGGGGCGCTGACCTACCTCGTGCCCGTGGTGCTCGGCGGGGGACCGGCCGCCGTGCGCTCGACCACGGCCGTCCTCGAACGGGGAGCCGTCGTGCGGGTCGTGCTGTTCAACGGCGCGCTCGCGCTCTTCGTGCTGCCCGCGCCGAGCCTGGTGCACGTGCTCGCGTCGCTGACCGCGCTGGGCGCTCTCGTGGCCTTCCTGCCGTTGCTCGTCGGTGCGGTGCTCGCTCACCGCCGTGCGCGGCGCACGCCGTTCGTCCCACCGACCGCTGACGACGTCGCGGCGGCCCACGCCCTGGGACAGGACCTGCGTGCGCGAGCCGGCGGCGCTCGCCAGGGGCCGCCCGTGGAGGCCGTGACCGGCCCCCGCCGCAAAGGCCTGGCCGTGGCTGCGCTGAGCGTCCTGCTCCTCGTCGCGGCCGGCGGAGTCGCACTGGACCCGGCCGCGCTCGGCACGGGCAGCGGCGCGACGTCGGCAGCGGCCGGTGCCGCGGGGACCGTCGCCGCGACGGGCCGCACCACGACGGTCGAGGTCGAGGCCGCCGACATGCGCTTCGTCCCGAGCGAGATCGAGGTCCCTGCCGGCGACACCCTCGTCCTCGTCGTGACCAACACCGACACCACGGTCCACGACCTCGCGCTCGACACCGGCCGGACCAGCGGCCGGATCGCGCCGGGCGCGACCGTGACGTTCGACGTCGGGGTCGTGGGGCGCGCGATCGACGGGTGGTGCACGGTCGTGGGGCACCGGCAGATGGGCATGGTCCTGACGATCACGCCGACGGGAGCGGGCGCCGTGACCGACGCCGCGGCGTCCTCCGGGAACGCCGGAAGCATGGGCGACCACGAAGGCATGGCCGGCATGGACCACGGTTCGGGTGGATCAGCGGGCTCGGGCCCGTCGGGCGGCGCTGTGCCGGGCGGCGCAGCGCCCCGCGCCGCCGAGGACCTGGACCTCCTGGCCATGCCGGGCGAGGACTTCACGGCGTACCCGGCCGCGCTTGCACCCGCGGGCCCGGAGACCGTGCACCGTGTGCGCATGGCGGTCTCCGAGGTCGTGACCGAGGTCGCGCCGGGCGTGATGCAGCGGCTCTGGACGTTCGGCGGCACGGCCCCCGGCCCGACGCTGCGGGGCAAGGTCGGGGACCGCTTCGAGATCACGCTGGTCAACGACGGCACGATCGGGCACTCGATCGACTTCCACGCGGGAGCCCTCGCCCCTGACGAGCCCATGCGCACGATCGCCCCGGGCGAGGAGCTGACCTACACGTTCACCGCGACCATGTCGGGTGTGTGGATGTACCACTGCTCGACCATGCCCATGTCGGCGCACATCGCGAACGGCATGTTCGGCGCGGTCGTGATCGACCCCCCCGATCTCGCGCCGGTCGACCGCGAGTACCTGCTGGTCCAGTCGGAGTACTACCTCGGTCCCCAGGGCGGCGAGGTCGACGTGGACCGGCTCGCGACGGGGGAACCCGACGTCGTCGCGTTCAACGGCTACGCCAACCAGTACGACGCGGCGCCGCTCCCGGCCCGCGTGGGCGAGCGCGTGCGCGTGTGGGTGCTGCCTGCGGGCCCCAACCAGGGGACGTCCTTCCACGTCGTGGGTGGCCAGTTCGACACGGTCTACAGCGAGGGTGCCTACCGGCTGCGGCCCGGCAACGCCGAGGCGGGCGGCTCGCAGGTCCTGGGCCTCGCGGTCGCGCAGGGCGGGTTCGTCGAGATGGCGTTCCCCGAGGCGGGCAGGTACCCGTTCGTGAGCCACGTGATGATCGACGCCGAGCGCGGCGCGCACGGGCTCTTCGCGGTCACGAGCCCGTAGCGGGCCGGCGCCGGAGCCAGAGCCGGTCCCGCGACCGCGGGCACGCCCGACGTAGGGTGTCCTCGGTCCCCTCGCAACCATCACCGGAGGCAGCATGCACGTCGACACCACGAGCCTGCCCGCATGAGCGAGGTCCGCATCGGCCGGTGCGAGCAGTGCGGCGGCGACGTGCAGTGGCTGCCGTGCTACGACGGGCGCCGTCGGGCCTTTGCGCTCGACGAGGTCAGCAGCGTGCACGCGGGGGACGAGGTGCGCTGGTTCCTGACGTCGAACCGCGGAGCCGTGCCGGGCACGCAGCTCGCGTACAAGGCGACCATGCCGTTCCGGGTCCGGCACGTGTGCCAGCGCCAGCCCCAGGGGTACGGCGCGGGAGGCGAGGACGGCATCGACAAGGCCAAGGCGCTGCGCTCGGCGCCGCAGGTCCGCGAGTTCCAGGTGCGTCCGCCCTACCGGTTCGGGTACCGCTGGGAGTCGGAGTGGGGGCACATCGTGCACCCGGACCGGGGTCTGTGCGGCGCCAAGGTGATCGGCGAGATGACGCCCCGCGAGGCCGCGCGCCTGCCGACCATGCCCATGTGCAAGGAGTGCGTCATGAGGTACCGTCGCCGCCACCCGCAGGACCAGGTCCGCCCCCCGGTCGAGCCGTCCTGAGGCGCCGAGCCGTTCTCGACGAACACGCCAGTCCCGACGAAGGAGCCCCGTGCCGCCCTACGACCTCGATCACCGGCTCGTCGTCGGTGTCTCCTCGAGCGCCCTGTTCGACCTGTCCGACTCGCAGCGCGTCTTCGACGAGCAGGGGATCGACGCGTACCGCGCGTACCAGGACGAGCACCTGGACCGGACGCTGCGCCCCGGGGTCGCGTTCGAGTTCGTCCAGCGTCTCCTGAGCCTCAACGACCTGTCGCCCAGCGCGCAGGACCCGCTCGTCGAGGTCTTCGTCCTGTCGAAGAACGACCCGACGACGGGCCTGCGCGTCATGAGCTCGGTCGCGGCGCACGGGTTGCCGATCAGCCGGTCGATCTTCACGCAGGGCCTCGCGCCGTACGCGTACATCCCGGCGCTCAACATCTCGCTCTTCCTCTCGGGGGACGCGCGCGACGTCCGGACGGCGACCCTGCTGGGACACCCGGCCGGGCAGGTCCTGGGGAGCGCCGCCGTCGGGCACCTCGCCGCAGCCGGCCCGACGGCGGAGCGCGCGCCCGGCGTTCCCCTCGCCGCAGCCGGGGCGCAGCCGGCGCCCGAGGACGCGGCCGACGCCGAGCTGCGCGTGGCCTTCGACTTCGACGGCGTGCTCGCCGACGACAGCGCCGAGCGCATCTTCCAGTCGGACGGGCTCGAGCAGTTCCACCGGTACGAGAGCGCGCGCAAGGTCACCGAGCACCACGCGGGGCCGATCCTGCCGTTCCTGCGGGCGCTGAGCACGATCCAGCGCCGCGAGGAGGAGCGGGCGGTCGAGGACCCGACGTACCGGCCCCGGGTACGCGTCTCGATCGTCACGGCGCGCAGCGCGCCCTCGCACGAGCGGGCGGTGAACACGCTGCGCTCGTGGGGCGTCACGGTCAACGACGCGTTCTTCATGGGCGGCGCCGACAAGGGGCGCGTGCTGCGCGTGCTGCGCCCGCACATCTTCTTCGACGACCAGCGCGGGCACCTCGACCCGGTCGCGCGCGAGGTCGCGAGCGTCCTGGTGCCGTACGGCGTGACGAACGAGGCGACGGTGGTCCCGGACGGACCGGCCGGACCGGCCGGGCTCGCCGAGCCGGACGAGCCTGCCGAACGGGCCGCAGCCGCCGCGCCGGACCCGACCGCGGACGCGTCCGTACCCGCCCGGGTCGGCTGAGGCGGTCGTCGTGCCGTTCGTCGCGCCGCTGCCGGGCGACCCGGACCGGTGGGGACCGGCCGCGACGGTCGACCTGCGCCAGCTGCCCGTCGCGGGGCGGTGGAAGGTCTGGTTCGAGGTCCTGACCCCGTTCGGGTACACCTCGCGTCCCGCCGACGAGCAGGACCCGTCCGGGCCGGTGTGGCACCGGGCGTCGGTCGAGCAGACCGTCCCGACGGGCCTCGTGACCGACCTCGCGTCGGTCCCCATGCCGCTGTGGGGAGTGGTCGCGAGCTACGGGCGCCAGACGCTCCCCGCGATCCTGCACGACGCGACGTCGAAGCTCGCGGACTCCGGTCGTCCGGCGAGCAGCAGGCGGGCCGCGCGACGTGACGCCGACCACCTCTTCCACGACACGCTGCGCGAGACCGGGACGGGTCCCGTCCGACGCGGGCTGATGTGGGCTGCGGTCCGGATCTTCGGGAGCCTGCCGGTCGCGGTCGCGTTCCTGCTCGCGGTGGTCGCCGGGGTCGTCACGCTCGGCCTGTGGGTCGCCGGCGCAGGTACGGACGGGGAGGGCGGCCCGTGGCTCGCGGGAGCCGTCGTCGTGGCTGCCGCCGCGCTCGGCGTGCTGCTGGCCCTGGCGGTCTGGGCCGGGTTCGAGTCGCGTCCGGCCGCCGACGGCAGCGAGCGCGTCCGCTGGGTGCCCGCCGCGTCGGGCAGCGTGCTCGGCGCGGTCGGCGCCGGTCTTCTCACACTGCCCCTCCTGCTCCCGCTGATCGTGCTCACGTTCGTGACCGAGCTTGTGGTCGGGCTGGGGGAGGGCGACCGCCCGGGTATCCGCGCGCAGGACGTCGCGATGGACGGTGACGTGCCGGAGGCCCTCCCGACCACCCGCATCACGTACCCGGCGGCCGGGTGACGTCCCGCCCTGCGCGCCCCTGGGGCCTCCGTGCCCACCGGCACCGCGCACCACGCCCGTAGGCTGCGCTCGTGCCCTCCGCCGCCCGACCCGCCTCGCGCGTTCCTCGCGGGAGTCCTGTTCCTCAACCTGCGCCTGGTGCTGACGCTCGCGATCCTGCTGACATCCGACGTGTCGGTCGCGGGGGCCATGGCTGCGAGCTGGCGCGCGACCCGGCGGTCGTGGCCGCGTCTCCTCGGTGTGTTCGCGGTCGTGGGCGTCGTGGTGCTCGTGGTCGCCGCGGGGATCGTGACGCTCGCGCTCGTCCCCACGCGGGTCGCGGACCTGCACGCTCCCGGCCTCGCGCCCCTCGTCGCGGGGGCGACGCTCACGGTCGTGGAGATGGTCGGGTTCGTGCTCGCGGGGTTCGTCACGGCGGTCCTGACGCAGGTCGTGGTCGCGGTCGCGGCGGAGCGCGGGGCGTCGCTGCCCGACGGCGCCGCTCGGGCCGGGACCGTTGTGCCCGCGACCGAGGTGGTCGTCCCGTCCGCCGGGGCAGGGCCAGGAGGGCCTGCGGGCGACTCCGCAGGGTCGGTGCACGGGTCGGCGAGCGTTCCGCCGGTCCTGCGCCGCGGCCTGGCGGGCCGACCGCGCGCGGTGCGTGCCGTCGTCGGGCTGGCTGCCGTGCTGGTGCTCCTCGCCGTCACGGCGGCCAACACCCGAGCCATGACCACGCTGGCGCGAGAGGAGCCCGGCGCGGTGATCGCGCACCGGGGCGACCCGGGCGGCGGCGTCGAGAACTCGATCGCCTCGCTCGAGTCGGCCGCGGCGCTCGGCGCGGACTACGTCGAGCTCGACGTGCTCCAGGCCGCGGACGGTGGGCTCGTCGTCTTCCACGACCTGACGCTGCGCCGGCTCGCGGGCTCCGACCGTGCCGTGCACACCATGACGCTCGACGAGCTGACCGCGACCACGATCCGCCAGGGCGGGTTCGAGGCGACGATCCCGTCGCTCGAGGAGTTCGTCGAGCGCGCCCGCGAGCTCGACGTGCCGCTCCTGGTCGAGCTCAAGGCGCACGGTCACGAGACGACGACGTTCGTCGCGGACGTCGTCGCGCTCCTGCGCGCGCAGGGCGTCGCCGACGAGTACCTGGTCCAGTCGATCTACCCCGAGCAGGCCGACGAGGTGCGGGCGCTCGGACCGGAGATCGCGGTCGGCCACGTCGTCCCGTTCCTGCGCGGGGCGCTGGGCGACCTGCCGGTCGACTTCGTGGCGATCGAGCAGTCGTCCGACTCCGCCCGCGTGCGCGCCGAGGCTCGGGCGGCCGGGATCGACGTCTACGTCTGGACCGTCAACGACCCTGCGGCGATGCGCGCCCAGCTGCGGGGCGGCGTCGACGGCATCATCACGAGCAGCCCGCGCCGCGCCGTGGCCGAGCGTGCCACGGTGCGCGACGACCTGGCCCTGTCCACGCGGCTCGAGGACGAGCTGCGCGACGCGCTCGCGTGGTGACGAGCACGAGGTTCCGGGCACACGAGGACGGGGTTGAGGTCGTCATCCCCTCGATGACGACCTCAACCCCGTTCTCGACCTCCGCCGGCAGCGGCCGGCGCTCAGGTGTCAGCCCTCGCGCGGCCCGTCCACGGGCGACCCGACCAGGAACTGCGAGTACGCCCCGATGGTCAGGAAGGTCGGGAAGTCCTCGGCGAGGGCGACGGCCCGGAACACGTGCGCGGCGTCGTCGACCCGGTTGCCCTCGCCGCGCGGCAGGTCGTCGACGACCTCGGCGAGCAGCGCCTCGACGCGGGCCCGGGTGATCGGCACGCCGTTGTCGGTGCGTGTCCCGGACGCGATCCACTGCCACACCTGCGAGCGGGAGATCTCGGCCGTCGCGGCGTCCTCCATGAGGTGGTCGATCGCTGCGGCTCCCACGCCCCGCAGCCACGACTCGATGTAGCGCACGCCCACCGAGACGTTGGACCGCAGCCCGGCCGCGGTCACGGTGGCGCCGGCTCGGCGCACCGACCCGATGTCGAGCAGCTCGTGCTGCCCCACGCTCACGTCGTCGCGCAGTCGCGCGACCTGGTGCGGCCGGTCTCCCAGCACGGCGTCGAACTCGGCGCGCGCCGCGGGGATGAGGTCGGGGTGCGCGACCCAGGTGCCGTCGAACCCGTCGCCGGCCTCGCGCCGCTTGTCCGCGCGGACCCGCTCGAACGCCTTCTCGGTCACGTCGGGTCGGCGGCGGTCGGGGATGAACGCGCTCATGCCGCCGATCGCGTGCGCCCCGCGCTTGTGGCACGTCGCGACGAGGAGCTCGGTGTAGGCCCGCATGAACGGGGCGGTCATGGGCACCTGCGAACGGTCGGGCAGGACGTACTGGTCGCCGCGCGTGCGGAACGACTTGATGACGGAGAACAGGTAGTCCCAGCGGCCCGCGTTGAGCCCGGCGCAGTGGTCGCGCAGCTCGTGCAGGATCTCCTCCATCTCGAACGCGGCGGGCAGGGTCTCGACGAGCACGGTCGCGCGGATCGTGCCCTGCTCGATGCCCAGGTACTCCTGCGCGAACACGAACACGTCGTTCCAGACGCGCGCCTCGCGGTAGCCCTCGAGCTTGGGCAGGTAGAAGTACGGTCCGCGGCCGCGCTCGACGAGCTCGCGCGCGTTGTGGAAGAAGTACAGCCCGAAGTCCACGAGCGACGCCGACGCCGAGACCGCCACACCCGCGCGGTCGACGTAGCGCAGGTGCTTCTCGATGAGGTGCCAGCCGCGGGGCCGGAACACGATGGTCGGCAGGTCGGTCAGCTCGGTCGAGCGCAGCGCGTACTCCTTGCCCTCGGGGGAGGTGAACGCGAGCGTGCCGCGGATCGCGTCGTGCAGCGCGAGCTGGCCCTCGACCACGTTGCGCCACGTGGGCGACGACGCGTCCTCCTGGTCGGCGAGCCACACCTTGGCGCCGGAGTTGAGGGCGTTGATCGCCATCTTGGGGTCGGTGGGGCCGGTGATCTCGACGCGGCGGTCCTCGAGCCCGGGGGCACCGTGCGAGCCGGCGACCTGCCACGACGGGTCGTCACGCACGGGCCGGGTCGCGGCGCGGAAGTCGGGGTCGATCCCGTCGGCCACGTCCTGGCGGCGCTGCTGGCGGTCCATGAGCAGCCCGTGGCGGGCGGCCAGGAAGCGGTCGTGCAGCGCGGTGAGGAAGTCGAGGGCGCCGGGGGTCAGGATCTCGCGGTAGCGCTCGCCGAGAGGCCCGGTGACGTCCAGGGTGCCCGACGGCGTCGCGCGTCGTGCGTCGTCGTCGCGCCCTCCGCGGGGGCCGGGGGTGGGACTGCCGGACGAGGTGCGTGACGTCGTCGGGCCGGAGGAGTGGGTCGTGAGGGTGATGGGCATGGGGTGCTCCGATGGTCTGTGCCGCGAGACGGAGGGTGTCGTCGAGGGAGAGGGCCGGAACCCTCTACCTCGACGCGGGACCTCCACCTCGGCGAGGCGGGGCGGGGCTTAGTGGAACTGGGCGGTCTCGGTGGAACCGGCGAGCGCGAGGGTGGCGCTGTCGGGGTTGAGAGCCGCGGCGACGCGGTCGAAGTAGCCGGTGCCGACCTCCCGCTGGTGGCGGGTGGCCGTGTAGCCGTCGGACTCGGAGGCGAACTCGGCTTCCTGGAGCTCGACGTAGGCGCTCATCGCGCGGTCGTTGTAGCCGCGGGCGAGCTCGAACATGGAGTGGGACACGGCGTGGAAGCCGGCCAGGGTGATGAACTGGAACGCGTAGCCCATCGCGGCGAGCTCCTTCTGGAAGCTCGCGATCTGGGCGTCGTCGAGGTGCTTCTTCCAGTTGAACGACGGCGAGCAGTTGTACGCGAGCTTCTTGTCGGGGTACTGCGCGTGGACGACCTCGGCGAACCGGCGGGCCAGCTCGAGGTCGGGCTCGCCCGTCTCGACCCAGATGAGGTCGGCGTACGGGGCGTACGCGAGGCCGCGCGAGATGACCGTGTCGATGCCGGGACGTGTCCGGTAGAAGCCCTCGGCGGTGCGCTCGCCCGTGAGGAACTCCTGGTCGCGCGGGTCGACGTCGGACGTGATGAGGTCCGCGGCGAGCGCGTCGGTGCGGGCGATGATGACGGTCGGGACGCCCGCGACGTCCGCGGCGAGGCGGGCCGCGTTGAGCGTGCGGATGTGCTGCGCGGTCGGGACGAGGACCTTGCCGCCCAGGTGGCCGCATTTCTTCTCGGACGCGAGCTGGTCCTCCCAGTGCACGCCCGCGGCGCCCGCCTCGATCATCGAGTGCATGAGCTCGTAGGCGTTGAGGGGCCCGCCGAAGCCCGCCTCGGCGTCGGCGACGACGGGCGCGATCCAGTCGCGCTCAGGCGTGCTGAGAGGTGATTCGGCGGTCTCGATCTGGTCGGCGCGCAACAGGGCGTTGTTGATGCGGCGCACGACGGCCGGCACCGAGTTCGCGGGGTACAGCGACTGGTCCGGGTAGGTCTGGCCGGACAGGTTGGCGTCGGCCGCGACCTGCCAGCCGGACAGGTAGATGGCCTTGAGGCCCGCGCGGACCTGCTGCACGGCCTGGTTGCCGGTCATGGCGCCGAGCGCGGCGACCCATTCCTCGGTGTGGATGAGGTCCCACAGCTTCTCGGCGCCGCGGCGGGCCAGGGTCCGCTCCTCGCGCACCGAGCCGCGCAGGGCGACGACGTCCTCAGCCGTGTAGTCGCGCTGCACGTCGGACCAGCGGGGGTCGGTCGCCCAGGACAGGGCGAGGTCGGCGGCGGTCTGTCGCTGGTCGCCGGGTCGTGAAGGCGTGTGCCCGGGGGTGTGGCCGGACGGTGCGACGGGGGCCGTGACGTCCTCGGTCCGGGAGGTCGCGGACGCGCGGGGCGTGGCGTACTCGTTCTCGGAGCGGCGGCTGATGATGGGCGGGGTGGTCACGGGGTGCCTCCAGAGCTTCGTTGCGTGCGGTGGTACTCGTTCCGGCGTGCCGCCCGGATGAGCGGTGGCCGTGGAACGACCTTCCTTCGCCGCGCAAGGGGTCCGCAAGGACTTCTTCGGCAGAAGAAATGCACTTCTTCTGTTGTGCGCAAGGAGTGGCGTGTGTCACCCTCAGTCATGGCATCTGACGCGCAGTCAGCACAGAAGTTCCTCGGACGGCAGGGCGGGGCGCCTCCAGGCGGCACGCTGCCCGTCGAGGACGAGGCCGACGCCCTCACGATCGGCCGTCGTGTCCGGCACCTGCGGACCGAGCGGGGCATGACGCTCGACGAGCTCGGGGCCGCGATCGGCCGGGCGCCCTCGCAGGTCTCGGTGATCGAGAACGGGCGCCGCGAGCCCAAGTTCTCCCAGCTCCAGGCCATCGCCCGCGCGCTCGGGGCCAGCGTCGAGGACCTGCTCTCGGCCGAGCCGCCCACGCGCCGCGCGGCCCTCGAGATCGAGCTCGAGCGTGCCCAGCGCGGCCCGCTGTTCGCCTCGCTCGGGCTCGGCGCGGTGCGGGTCGGCAAGTCGCTCCCGAGCGACGCTCTCGAGGCCATCGTGGGCCTCCAGCGAGAGCTCGAGCGCCTGCACACCGAGCGGGCCGCGACCCCCGAGGAGGCCCGCCGTGCGAACACCGAGCTCCGCGCGACCATGCGCGCCCAGGACAACCACTTCCCCGAGCTCGAGACGACCGCGCGTGAGCTGCTCGACGGCGTCGGGCACGCTCGCGGTCCCATGTCGCAGCGCGTGGCCGCGGACCTCGCGACGCACCTGGGCTTCTCGCTGCACTACGTGCACGACCTGCCGCACTCGACCCGCTCGGTGATCGACCTGCGGCACCACCGCGTGTACCTGCCGAGCACGGGAACGCGCGCGTCGAGCGACCCGCGCTCGGCCCTGCTCCAGGCGCTCGCGTCACACGTGCTGGGCCACCACGAACCGCGCGACTACGGCGAGTTCCTGCGCCAGCGCGTCGAGGCCAACTACCTGTCGGCCGCGCTCCTGCTCCCCGAGCGCGATGCCGTCAAGCTCCTCAAGGAGGCCAAGGACGCGCGCGAGATCTCGGTCGAGGACCTGCGTGACGCCTTCTCGGTGTCCTACGAGACCGCGGCTCACCGGTTCACGAACCTCGCCACGACGCACCTGGGCATCGGGGTGCACTTCATGAAGATCCACGAGTCGGGGATCATCCACAAGGCGTACGAGAACGACGGCGTACGCTTCCCCGCGGACCCCCTCGGGGCTGTCGAGGGGCAGTACGTGTGCCGCAACTGGACCGCGCGCACGGTCTTCGCGGTCGAGGACCGGCTGAGCCCGTTCAGCCAGTACACCGACACCCCGACCGGCACCTACTGGTGCACCTCGAGGGTCCAGGACTCCGACGACGGCCAGTTCTCGGTGAGCGTCGGCGTGCCGTTCGGGCACGTCAAGTGGTTCCGCGGGCGCGAGACGACCGAGCGCACGGTCTCGCGCTGCCCCGACGAGTCGTGCTGCCGTCGCCCGCCCGCGGCCCTGACCGAGCGCTGGGCGGACCGGTCGTGGCCGAGCGCCCGCCCGCACGCGAGCATGCTCGCCGCGATGCCGGCCGGGGCGTTCCCGGGCGTCGACCAGACCGAGGTGTTCCGGTTCCTGGAGTCGCACGCCCCGGCGCTGCGCTAGCGGTCAGCCCAGGCGTGGGAAGACCGGTGTCGGGGTGCCCACACGGTCGGGCCCGGCCGTCTGGGCGTCCTGCGGGGAGCCGAGCTGCTCGCGCAGGCGCGCGGCGCCGTCGGGCACGAACGGCGAGAGCTCGACCGCGACGACCCGGCACGCCTCGACGAGCCGTGCGAGGACGAGGTCGAGCAGCACGGCGGCGCCCTCCTCTCCGGCGCGCTCGCGGGCCGCGAGCTCCCACGGCTTCTCCGCGTCGACGTACCGGTTGGCCGCGTCGACGATGCGCCGGACGGCACCGGTCGCGGCGCGCAGGTCGGCGTCCGCGAGGGCCGCGTCCACGGCCCTCCCCACCTGCCCGACGGCGGCGCTCAGCTCGTCGGGGCCCGTCGCCCGGTCGTGGGGGAGCGCGGGCACGCGGCCGTCGCGGAACCGGTGCACGAGCGTGAGCGTGCGGTTGACCAGGTTCCCCACGCCGTGTGCGAGCTCGTCGTCGTGCCGGGCGACGAGGCGCTCGGTCGTGAACTCGGCGTCTCCCAGGAGCGGGACCTCGCGCGCGAACCACCACCGCAGGGCGTCGGTGCCGTACGCGTCCACGAGTCCGACGGGGTGCACCGCGGTGCCCGCCGACTTGGCGAGCTTGGCGCCCCCGGCCGTGACGTAGTCGTGCACGTGGATCGTGGTGGGCAGCGGCTCGCCCGCCGAGAGCAGGAGCGCGAGCCAGTAGACCGCGTGGAAGCGCGTGATGCCCTTGCCGATCACGTGCACGCGCTCGTCGCCGCCTGCCCACCAGGTGCGGTAGTCGTCCGCGGAGCCCGGGGCGGCGGGGTCTGCCCCGTAGCCCAGCGCCGTGACGTAGTTGGTCAGCGCGTCCCACCACACGTAGACGACCTGGGACGGGTCCCCGGGGACCGGGACGCCCCAGCCGTCCGAGCGGGACGCGGGGCGCGAGACGCTGAAGTCCTCGAGCCCGGCGTCGAGGAACGCGAGCACCTCGTTGCGCTTGGCGGCCGGGTTGATGCGCACGCTTCCTGAGACGATCGCGTCGCGGACCGCGTCGGCGTGGCGGGACAGCCGGAAGAACCAGTTCTCCTCGACCACCCGCTCGGGCAGCGGCAGGTGCTCGGGACAGCGCCCCGACGCGTCGAGCTCGTCGGGGGAGTAGAACTGCTCGCAGCCCGTGCAGTACAGGCCCTCGTAGGAGCGGCGGTAGAAGTCCCCGGCGTCGGCGCACCGTCGCCACAGCGCCTCGACGCCGGGGCGGTGCCGGGGGTCCGTCGACGTCGACAGGAAGTCGTCCGTGGACAGGGTCAGTGCCGGGCGCAGCGCACGGAAGTCCTCGACGTGCTCGGCGACGAACTCCCCGACCTCGCGGCCCGCTGCTCGGGCCGCCGTCACGTTCTTGAGCGCGTGGTCGTCGGTGCCCGTGAGGAAGCGGGTCGGGCGTTCGCGCAGGCGCGCGTGGCGGGCCAGGACGTCGGCCTGGACGAGCTCGAGCGCGTGGCCCAGGTGCGGGTCGCCGTTGACGTAGGGGATGGCGGTCGTGACGTAGAAGGTGGGCAGGGCGGGCGTGCCGGCGGGGGTGGTCTGCGCGGTCATGGTGGGAGTCCTCTCGGGGACGGCGGGCACCCTCGACGGGTGCTGTGGCGCCTCGACCGCACCGGGCCCGGACACACGAAAGGCCTCGCTACGGCGAGGCCTTGGGTGGTGGAGCGTGTCAGCGCATCACGAAGGGCCCCGGGTGGGGCGCATCATGACGGTCGACGAGCTGCTCATGCGTCGACCCTAGCAGCGGGGTGCCGTGCTCCCGCAACGTGGCGTCATGGCAGGAGCTGGCGCTGGAGCGCGTCGGTGGCCCAGTCCTGCCACGCGGGGGGCGTCCAGCCGCCGTCGAGCACGAGCGTCCCGTACGTGTCGGGGCCGAGCAGGGTGTACGTCACGTCGGCTGCGGTCGGGGTGCTCGTCCGCAGGCGCGCCTTGTCGGCGAGCGCGGCGGTGAGGGTCGCCGCGACCGTGCGGCGCTGCGACTGGTTCGCCGCCCACAGGACCCCGAGCTCGGGCACGGCGGGCGAGGCGTCGCGCAGGACCCTCAGGAGCGGGGCGACGCGGTCGAGCACGGCGCGTGCTCCGGCGACGTGCAGCGCGAGGTGGACGGTGGCGTCGGGCTCGGCGAGGACGGCGCGCGCCCAGGGGCGTTCGAGCGTGGCGACGTCGTCGTGGTCGCCCGCGACGCTCACGTCGAGGAGCTCCTTGAAGAGCGCGTGCTTGGTGCCGAACGTGTAGTAGATCGTCTGGGTCGCGACCCCCGCGGCGCGCGCGACGTCCTCGACCGAGGTGCGCGTCCAGCCGTTCTCGACGAACAGCCCGCTCGCCGCGTCGAGGATGCGGGTGCGGGTCGCGCGGGCCTTCTCGGCGCGGGTGGGGGACATGAGGCTCCTGCTGACGACCGTCGACGATTGACTGTAGTGAGACTACAGTGATATTCACTAGAGCATGACTCTAGTGAATTCTCCGGCTGTCCTCGTCGTGGGTGGCTACGGGGCGGTCGGCTCCGTCGTGTGCGAACGGCTCGCCGAGGCCGTGCCAGGACGCGTGGTCCCCGCCGGTCGCAACCTCGACGCAGCGCAGGCGCTCGCCCGGCGGATCGGCTCGGCGCGTGCCGAGCGGGTAGACCTCGCCGACCCCGCGACCCTCGACGCGGCCCTCGACGGCGTGGGCCTCGTGGTCCTGGCCGTCGAGCCCGGCGACGACCGCGTCGCCAGGGCCTGCCTCGGGCGCGGCGTCTCGCTCGTGGACGTCTCGGCGTCGCGGTCCCAGCTCGAGGCGACCGAGGCCCTCGACGAGGCCGCCCGGGACGCCGGCGCCGCAGCCGTGCTGAGCGTGGGCGTCGCGCCCGGGCTCACGAACCTGCTCGCGCGTCGAGCCCACGACCTCGTGGGCGGCGCCCAGGAGATCGACCTCGTCGTGCTGCTCGGAGGCGGCGAGGCGCACGGCGCGGACGCGATCCGCTGGACGGTCGACGGGCTGGTCGGCCCGCGCACGGGTGAACCGGACGCGCCGGGGGCCCCGGGTGGTCCGAGCCGGGAGGGCACGTCGCGCGGTGGCGCACGGGCGCCCGACGGCGGCGCGCGCCAGGTCCTGCTGCCCGGCTTCGGGAGGCGCACCGTCCACCCGTTCGACTTCTCCGACCAGCACGCCCTGCGCCGCACGCTCGACGTGCCGCGCGTGACGACGCGGTTCGCGCTCGACTCCCGGGCGCTCACCGCGGTGCTGTTCGGGGCGCGCCGCGCGCGGCTCCTGCGAGCGCTCCGCAGCGAGCGCGGACGCCGGCTGCTCGCGGCGGTGTTCGGGGCCGTGCACGTCGGGGGAGACCGGTTCGCCCTCGCCGCGACGGCCCGCGACGGGGAGCGCGAGGCGCAGGTGTCGCTCGTCGCGCACGGCCAGGGGCGGGTCACGGGACTGGTCGCGGCCGAGGTGGCGCTCGCGGTCCTCGCCGGGCAGGTGCCGCCGGGCGTCCGGCACGTCGAGCAGGTCGACTCGCTGGCCGATCTTCCGGAGAGGCTCGCGGCAGCCGGGGGAGAGGTGGGCCTCGAGCTGTTCGTCGACGGTGTCGCTCAGTCGCCCGCGGTGGTCCCGCTGTCGCGGGAGGTCCACAGCGCGAGCCAGTCCTCCCACGAGGGGCCGGGGGTCAGGTCGGCGGAGTCGGGGGCGGCGGCGTCCGCCGTCGAGGGCGCTGGCGCGGCGGCCTGCGCGAGCCCAGCGAGCACCACGCCGAGATAGCGCAGGTGGAGGGCGTCGGCCTGCTCGCGGGGCAGGGGGAGGGGTGGGCGCAGGTGGGTGATGAGCAGCATCAGGTCCGCCGGGGTCAGGGCGTCGGGCACGAGGCCGGCCGCGCGGTCCGTCGCGAGCACCTGCTCGAGCGCCTCGTGCAGCGCGGCGGACGCGGCGTCGACCTCAGGCGTCGCGGGCGGGTGCTCGCCCGAGGAGATGATGAGGGGGCCGAACGACTCGAGGATGTGCCGCCGCAGGAAGGTCTCGACGGCGCCGGACGTTGCGCTCTCCCCGGCGTCGATGCCCTCGGCGCACTCGCGCGCGATCTGCGCGAGCTCGTCGATCGCCGCGACGTGCAGGGCGCGGACCAGGGCGCTCTTGGTGCTGTAGCGGCGGTAGATGCTGCCGACGCCCACTCCTGCCCGCTCGGCCACCTGGGCGACCGTCGCCTCGGGACCGTGGAGGGAGAAGACCTCGCGCGCCGCGACCAGCACGTTGCGGTCGTTGGCGAGGGCTTCGCGCTTGCGACCGGCGAGCGGCGGCGAGGTCGGGTCCTGGGGCATGTCTTCACGGTAGCCGTCGTGGATGCTACTTTGGAACGGAACGAAGATTCCGTTCCGATCCATTGCCCGCCGGTTCGCCGGCCACCGACCGAGAGCCGTGCCCGTGACCCGTCCTGCCCCCACGTCCACCGACACCCTTCACAGCACGGCGCCGTCGGCCCCGCACGACGAGAGCGACTCGGGAACGCCGGCCCGGCCGGCTCTCATGATCCTGGCCCTGTCGACCGCGGTCCTGGCCTTCTCGCTCATGCAGACGCTCCTGGTGCCGGCCCTCCCGACGCTCGGGGAGGCCCTCGGGTCGGGCCCCCAGGGGACGGGGTGGATCCTCACGGCCTTCCTCGTCGCGGGCGCCGTGCTCGCCCCGGTCGTCGGCTCGCTCGGCGACCGCTACGGGCACCGTCGGGTCCTGGTCGTCACGCTCGTCGTCTTCGCCGCGGCGACCGTGGCCGCGGCTCTCGCACCCAGCCTGGGCGTCCTGCTCGCAGCACGCGTGGTCCAGGGCGTGAGCACCGCGACCTTCCCGCTGGCCCTCGCGATCTCGCGTCGGTCGCTCGACGGTCGGCACCTGGTCACAGCCCTCGGGTGGCTGTCCGGGATGGTCGGGGTCGGGGCGGGCGTGGCGCTCGTCCTGGGCGGCCTGATCGTCGAGTCGCTCTCGTGGCACTGGCTGTTCTGGTCGACCGCGGCCCTGGTCCTCGTCGCGCTCGGCATGGTCCTCGCCTGGGTCCCGGCGGTGCGTGTCCGGCCCGAGGGACGTGCGACACGCACCGACTGGGCGGGGACGCTCCTGCTCGCGGGAGGTCTCGCCGGGCTGCTGCTCGCCGTCTCCCAGGGCCGGTCGTGGGGGTGGGCGTCGCCGCTGACCTGGGGCGTCGGGCTCGCCGCGGTCTGCGCCCTGGTCGTGCTCGTCCTGGTCGAGCTGCGGTCGGCCGCGCCCCTGGTCGACGTGCGCACCTTCCGCAACCGGTCGCTCGTGATCACGAGCGTCCTGACCCTCGCCCTCGGGTTCGTGCCCTACGTGTTCTACGTGAGCCTGCCGCTGATCCTCCAGGCGCGGCCCGACGCCGGGTCGGGGCTCACGGTCACGCAGACCGGTCTGGTGCTGCTCCCCAGCGCGGTCCTGGTGTTCGTGGGCGGACGTGTCGCCCCGGCGCTGAGCATCCGCTTCGGTGCCAAGTCGCTGGCGATCACGGCCGTGCTGGTCATGGTCGTCGCGGGGGTGGGGCTCGCGGTCTGGCCTGGCCAGATGTGGGCCGTCCTGGTGTTCTTCACGATCCTCGGGCTTGGCAACGGGATCGGGTTCGCGGTGTGCGCACAGCTCGTCACGATGCTCTCGCCGGCCGACGAGGTCGCGGCGGCCACAGGGCTCAACGCGGTGCTGCGCACGGTCGGGTCGGCCGTCGCGGCACCGGTCACGACCGCGCTCCTGGCAGGCGCCGTGGCCCAGGGCGGGACGGTCTCCTCGACGACACCGTTCTCGGCGGCCTTCGGGCTCGCTGCCGCCGCGGGTCTCGTCGCGCTGGTCGTCGCCACGGCGCTGCCGTCGGCGCGAGGGGCCGCCGCTCGCCCCTGACCGGCGTGCTCACCCACGACAGCCGACGGCGGCCCGCACCCCGAGAAGGTGCGCGCCGCCGTCGGGCAGGAGAGCGGCTGCCTCAGCCCGTCGAGCTCGACGCCGCCGGCTGCTTGGTCAGCATCTGCTCCTTGAGCCGCGCGGTGTCCGCGTCCGTCCAGCCGGCGGGGGCGTTGAGCGCCGACCAGCCGTCGGCGTACTCGAGGTAGTACACGTGCCCGTGACCTGCGGGGATGTCGGAGGCGGCCGCGACGAAGAGGTCGCCCGTGAGCTGCCAGAACGTGACGAAGGGTCGCCACTGCACGGCGTCGAGCACGTCGGGGCCGCGCGGCTCGCGCATCCAGTCGGGTTCGGACCACAGGGTCGTGGGGGACCACCAGGTGACGCCGTCGGACGCGTGCTGGACGTAGACGACGCGCGGGGTCTCCCACGTGCCGGGCACGGACCAGACGTTCGCGGCGCTCGAGACCTCGGTGCCCCAGCGGATCTGGCGTCCTTCCTCGTAGACGGGCGAGTACTCGGGCGATCCCGGGTCGCGGTTCGTGGTGAAGTACGTCCAGTTGGGCGTGAAGTTGGGCGTGCCCACGAACATGGCGCCCTCGGTGCGGGTCGTCATGTCCTGCAGGCCGCTGAAGGCACCCTGCGCGCCGAACGAGCCGAGCGAGATCCCGAAGGCCATGAGCTTCGGCCGGGAGTCCTCGGGCTGCTGCGCCCAGGCCTCGTACACGGCCTCGTAGAGGGCCTTGCCCGCGTTCGGCGGGGTGCTGCGGTCACCCACGAAGCTGATCCAGCTCGGCAGGTACGAGTACTGCATCGAGGCGATCGCGGTGTCGCCGCCGTGCATGAGCTCGAGCGAGTTGCTCATGCCGGGGTCGACCCAGCCGGTGCCCGTGGTGGTGGCCACGACCAGGACCGACCGGTCCCACGCGTTCGTCCGGTCGAGCTCGTCGACGACGCGCTGCGCGGTCGCGTCGAGGTCGCCCGCAGGGTCGAGGCCCGCGTAGACGCGGATCGGGACCTGGACGTCCGCCGGGTCGACCACGTCGCCGCCTGCTGCGAACTCGGCGAGCTCGGCCTGGGTCGGGCCGAGCGTCACGAAGCGTCGCCCCTCGGCGCCGAGCGACTCCCACGACGAGCCGGACTCCGGGGAGCCGGACCGCTCGGGTGAGGTCGGTGGGGAGAGCTTCGGGTCGATCTGCTCGTTGGCGCTCGCGTAGACGTTGTTGAGCAGGTGCAGCACGCCGGCCCAGATCACGCCGTTGAAGAGCAGCACGACCACGACCGCGACGATGACCCCGCTCAGGAAGCGGGCGATCGGCTTGGGCATGATGTTGTCGACGACCAGGCTCACCCACTGCGCGACGCGACGCAGAGCTCGGCCCAGCTGCAGGACGCCGATCGCGATGAGAAGGGCCACGAACACGGTCGCGACGTCGTTGGCGGGCGCCTGCTCGGGCATGCCGAACAGGGCGCGCAGCTCGTGCTGCCAGCGCGCGCCCAGGACGAGGAACAGGGGGACGAGCACGAGGGTCGCGGCGCCGAGCACCCACCACGCGATGCGGCTCACGCGCGGGCTCCAGCGGATCCGCAGCCCGACCTTGAGGGCGAACCACTCGACGAACGCCCCGATCCCGTAGCCGCCGACCATGCTCATGCCCGTGATGAGCGCCTGGTAGTACCAGGCGCGGGGGATGAGCGAGGGGGTCAGGGAGTAGCAGAAGAAGAGCAGGGCCAGGACGAGCCCGGTCGTGGAGAAGCGCCGTGCGTAGTGCTGGAGCCACGCCCATGCCCGACGGCGCAGCGGGGGTCGGGCGGGCCGCTCACCTCTCGGGGACGCGTCAGGTCGGGCCGACGTTCCCGGGGTGGCTCCGGGCCCGGCGACGTCCTCCGCAGCCGTCGCGATCCTGGTGCTCGGGGCGGTCTCCGACTGGCGCGGGGCGTCTGGCGTCACGGGTGCGATCGTACGGGGCTGGCAGGATCGCGCCACCGAGAGCGTCGCGGGCGGGTCGTGGGGCTCAGGGCAGGTAGCCACCGATGAGCGCGTCGACCCACGCCTGCTTGTCCCCGCCCGAGCAGTCGCTCGTGTAGTTCACCCAGGAGGCGCCGAAGCGGATCGCGACACAGTCCGCGACCTTCTCGCTCGCGTTGGAGCCGAAGGCACCCGCGAGGAGACCGTCGATCTGCGACCACGACATGCCGTGCGCCGCCATGAGCCGGCCCTGGTAGATGTGCGCCATCTCGTGCCGGATGACGTCCTTGGTCTTCGACGGCTGGCCGGCGAGCCGTGACGCGTTGACGAGGATCGTCGAGGTGTTCCCCTTCCATACACCGCCGAGGTGGCCGGAGAGGCCAGGGTCGTCCCACGAGAGCGAGACGCCGCCGTTGCCCGGAAGGCTGCGCAGGGTCGCTTCGCCGATCTCCTGGATCGACTGCGAGGGGGCTGCGGGCGCCGGCGAGGAGGTGGCCCCCTGCGGGGCCGCGGTCACCGTGTCCCTCGCCGCCTTCGCCGCTGCCGCCCTGTCGGCGGCGGCCTGTTCGGCGGCAGCCTGCTCGGCCGCAGCTTGTTCTGCCGCGGCCTGCGCGGCGGCTTGCTCTGCGGCCGCCTGCTCGGCCGCGGCCTGCTCTGCTGCCGCCTGTTCGGCGGCAGCCTGCTCCGCCGCTGCCTTCTCGGCCGCGGCCACCCGGGACCGTTCGTACTCGAAGCTCGAGATCGCCAGGCGCACCTGGGCGTCGAGGCCCTCTGCGTGCTCGACGGCGTCGCGGAGACGTGTGAGCCCTCGGGCGAGGAGGGGGCTGGGCGTGCGTGCCGTGCTCGCGGCCTGCACGTCGACCTCGTCGACCGCGCGGCGGAGGGCGTCACGAAGGCCTTCGTCGACCTTCCCGGCGGCCCGTTCGACGGTGCGGGTCGCGCGTTCGACGAACCTGATCGCCTTCTCCTGGGCGTTCGCGCGCTCTGTGTCGCCGGTCGCGGCGGCCGAGGCGCCGGTCGCGGTCGCCGCCGGGTCGCGGGGGATCGCGGCGGTCCCGCTCGCGAGCGCCATGACGAGCGCCACTCCGAGGAGCCGCGCCCCGAGCGTCCGACGTCGTCGGGCCCGCTCGGCGCCCGGTGACGCCCCGCACCGGCACCGGTTCTCGTCGCACCCGGCAACGCACGTGCGGTCGGCGGTCGGGGTCAGAGAGTCGCGCATGCTCTCTCAATGCAGTTGCCTCGGGCGTCAGCAGGTCTCCGTCGGACGGTCGCTGACGGAGACCTGCCGGGTCAGCGCTCGTCGTCCGCGGCGTCGCCGATGTACGTCGAGATGTCGTCGGGCAGCCCGTCCTCGTTCATGTCGTCGGAGCGCTTGCGCCGGGCGTCCCAGCGCAGCGCGGCGGCGGCGAGCAGCGCCGAGGCGACCGAGGCGAGGAGCACCGCAGCCTTGGCCGACTCGGTGTGCCCGGAGTCGGGGAAGGACAGCTCGGCGATGAGCAGGGAGACCGTGAAGCCGATGCCGGCGAGCAGGCCCACGGGCAGCAGGTCGCGGACACCGATGCCGGGAGCGAGGCGCAGCGGCGTGAGCTTCGTGACGAGCGCCGTGACGCCGAGCACGCCGATCCCCTTGCCGACCACGAGGCCGACGATGATGCCGATGGCGACCGGCTGACCGATCATCTCCCCGACCCCGCCGCCGTCGACCAGCGAGACGCCCGCGGCGAAGAACGCGAAGATCGGCAGAGCGATCCCCGCGGAGATCGGCTTGACGCGGTGCTCGTACTGGTGGGTCCGGGAGGTCTTCTCGCCGTGGATCGCGAGCGCGGGGACCATGAAGCCGAGCAGGACGCCCGCGACGGTCGCGTGGATTCCGGACGCGTGGACCAGCGCCCACACGACGAGGGCGAGCGGCAGCAGGAGCCACCAGTGCGTGCGGCGGCGGCGCACGAGGAACGCGAACAGTGCGACGCCCACGAGGGCGAGGCCCAGCGGCGCCCAGTGCAGGGTCTCGGTGTAGAAGACGGCGATGACGATGATCGCGAGCAGGTCGTCGACCACGGCGAGCGTGAGCAGGAAGGTGCGGATCGCCGTCGGGAGACCGCGGCCGAACACCGCGAGGACCGCGAGCGCGAACGCGATGTCGGTCGCGGTCGGGATCGCCCAGCCGTGCACGGCGTCCGCGCCGCCGCCCCACAGGGCGACCGTGACGTAGAGGATCGCGGGCACGACCATGCCGCCCACGGCCGCGAGCATGGGCACGCCCGCCTCGCGAGGGTTGCGCAGCGACCCGGCGACGAACTCCTGCTTGAGCTCGACGCCCACGACGAAGAAGAAGATCGCGAGCAGGCCGTCGGCGGCCCACGTCGACAGCGACAGGTCCAGGTGCAGCGACGCGGGGCCGACCGTGAAGGCGGCGAGGTCGAAGTACGCCGCGCGCCAGGGCGAGTTGGCCCACAGCAGCGCGAGGATCGCGGCCCCGATGAGGAGCGCGCCGCCCGTGGTCTCCCGGGTGACCCAGCGCTTCCAGCGCCGCCCGGCGCTCGGCCGCTCGGCCGTCGCGAGGGGCAGAGCACCCGACGGCGTCGCTCCCGTGGAGGGCGCCGGCTCGCCCGTGCGGGGAGACTCGTCGGGGGTGGGGGTGTGCTGCTCGTGCGTGCTCACAGGTCTCCTGTGGTTGAGGGGTCGTCGACGTCACGCCGACCAGACTTCCCGGCACACCAGCCTCCCATCCTACCGGGCGGCCGGCCCGGCCGGTGGAGCCGTGGCGCGCGTCAGCACTCCGGAAGGAGGACCTCGCCGGACCGGAAGTCCGCCGAAAGGGGGATGTCTCGGGCATGCGAACCACGGGAGGCTGACCGTGTGCACGAGAAGATCCATGAATCCTTGACCACGGACGCCGTCTCCCACGACCCCACGGAGACGGTCGTCGGGGCCGTCTCTGGTGAGACCCGCTTCCTCCGGGTCGTCCTGCCGATCCTCGGCGCGGCGGCAGGCGTCGGGCTGCGCTGGCTCGCCGCCTGGATGGCGAGCCTGCCCTGGATCCCGTGGCAGGGGCTGGCTCGTTCCGTCGACGCCCTGGCCGACGTGTGGGGCACGTGGGCCCTCGTGGGGCTCGGTGCCCTCGGTGCCGTCGTCGGGGCGTGCTTCGCGCAGCACCTCGTGGAGAACATGGGCCGGATCGCGGTCACGGGCACGGGAGCGGGGTTCAAGGACAAGGACACGCTCGAGACGGTCGGGCGCGCCGAGGTGACCGACGTGTTCGTCGAGGGCACCGAGATCGTGCTCCTGCGCGGCGGCCGGGAGCTCCACCGGTGGCCCGCGGACCTGCCGACCCGGGAGGTCGCGGCGGCGTTCACGGGTCACGGCTGGCCGTGGCGCGACGGCGGGGACCCCTTCCGTGCTGCGTACCGCCGCTGGGCCGTCGGCGACGACACGCTGCCCGCCGGCGCCGACGCGCTGCTCCGTGCACGGTCGGGTCTCCTCGAGGCGGGCAAGGAGGCGCACGTCCGGGACGTGCGGGACGACCTCGCGGCTCTCGGGGTCGTCGTGCGCGACGAGGGCACGGTCCAGCACTGGCGCCTGGTGACCGACGGCGCCGGGGCCGGGGCGATCGGCGTCGAGCGCCGCGCCTGATTCCCGCGTCAGCCCACGTCGTCCACGAGCGCGGCCAGCCTGGTCACGGTGTTCCAGTTCCTCGCCGTGCCCCACACGCCGAGCGCCCTGAGCAGGACGGCCGGCGTGAGCTTCGAGGGACCGACCCCGCCCTGGAACCACGTGTAGCTCACGGGCCCCGACCACGCCATGTGCGTGATGCCGTAGCGAGCGGGGTCGAAGGCCTCGACCCGGTCGGGAGCGGGCGGGTGCGGGTGGAACGTCAGGAGCAGGTGGGACGGGTCCTCGCGTGCGGCCTCGTCGAACGGGTTCGCCGCGATCGCGGCCGCCAGGTCCGCACCGGTCAGCGTGAGCACGTCGACGTCGAGACCCAGGCGGTCGGCGAGGCCGGTCCGCACGAGGTGCGTGACGTCGTCGGGTCCCGTCGCTCCCGACGTGCCCGGGGCCACCACCAGGTTCCCGCTCGCGAGGAGCGTGCGTGCCCCCGCGAACCCGGCGTCCTGCGCGATCGCGCGCAGGTCCGCCGACGGGACCTTGCGACCGCCACCCACGTTGACGCCCCGCAGCAGCACCGCGAACCCCGACGTCACGCCTCAGCCCAGCAGGTTGCGCGCGGAGGCGGGCATCGTCGGAGAGGTCGACGCGACGGGCACCGGGGGACGCACCACGCAGCGGAAGCCGATGTGGCTCGTCGCCGTGTCGACCGCCTGCGGCGAGCGGGCCGCAGGCCGGTAGCGCAGGCAGTACTCCGGCGCGCACAGGTGCGAGCCGCCCTTGAGGGCCTTGCGGGGGATCGTCGACCCGGGCTCGGCGCTCGCGGCGGCGCGCGGGTCGACGTCGGTCGCCCCGGACCCGACGGCCGCGCCGTGCGCGCTCCGGGCCTGCCCGGCGCTCGGCGAGCAGCACGCGGGCATCTCCACCGTGAGCGCGGACCGGGCCGCCTCGACCTCGGCCGCGGACCGGGCGTCGGCCGCATGGTTCGGGGTGTAGAACGACGTGGTCCACTCCCACACGTTGCCGATCATGTCGACCAGCCCGAAGCCGTTCGCCGGGAACGTCCCGACGGGGCTCGTCCCGACCCACCCTGCCGCTCCCGTGTTGCGGTAGGGGAACGAACCCTGCCAGTGGTTGGCGAGGAGCTCGCCGTCGGGCCGGTACTCGTCGCCCCAGGCGAAGCGTGCGCCGTCGAGCCCTCCCCGGGCCGCGTACTCCCACTCGACCTCGGTGGGCAGCGACCGGCCCGCCCATGCGGCGTACGCCTGCGCATCCTCGAACGAGACCTGCACGACCGGGTGGTCCTCGCGACCCTCGATCGAGCTCCCCGGACCGTGGGGGGCGCTCCACCGGGCGCCCGGCTGCCAGCGCCACCACTGCCGCCAGTCCGAGAGGTCGACCGGACCCGTGGTCGGGGTGAACACGAGCGCGCCCGGCACGAGGTCCTCGGTCGCGACGCCGGGGTAGTCGGCGGGGTCGAGCGGGCGCTCGGCCACCGTCAGGTAGCCCGTCGCGGCGACGAACGCGGCGAACTGCGCGTTGGTCACGGGGTGCTGCTCGATCTCGAAGGGCGCCACCGCGGCCTCGTGGACGGGCCCCTCGTCGGGGTAGAACTCGCTCGAGCCGCGGTGGAACGATCCAGCGGGCAGCGCGACCAGGGGCGAGAGAGCTGCGCTGTCGCCCCCGCGGCCGCGAGGCGTCTCACGTGCTGGTCCTTCTGCCGAGAGGGCTGCCGGTGACGTGCCCGCGGTCGTGTCCATGCGTCTCCTCGTGTCGAGCTCGTTCTCGATGCTGCCCGGTGCCGTCGGTGGGCGGGCCCCCGGTGCTCGCGGGGCGATCGGTCGCACGGCCCGACGGGCACGCTGACCTGCGGCGACGCTCGGCCGGCCGGGACCGGACCTGCTTCCCCCCGACCCTAGCGCCGGGGACCACCCTCCGTCTGCCCCGCGGTGCGGCCAGGTCGGGTCGTCGGACGGGCTCCGGGCGTGGTGCGTGACGCCGCTCACGACCAGCCGGCACCCCTCGACCTGATCGTTGCCCGAGGCGTATATTCCAGCCGGAGTATTCCACCAGGAACGACCACGAGGAGGCGACACATGGCACGCAAGGAGCTCTCTGCCGCAGCGCTGCTCCTCCTCGGGCTGCTCCACGAGCGACCCATGCACCCGTACCAGGTCCACCAGACCCTCAAGCAGCGCGGGGACGACCGGCTCGCGAGCATCACGCCGGGTTCGGTCTATCACTCCATGGACCGCCTCGCGTCGGACGGCCTCGTCGAGGCCGTCGGTACCGACCGTGACGGGAACCGCCCCCAGCGGACCACCTACCGGCTGACCGACACCGGACGCGAGGCCTTCGCGGCGCGCACGGCCCTGCTGCTCGGCGAACCCCGGCAGGAGCACCCCGGCTTCCCGCTCGCGCTGTCGCAGGCCCACGCGATCGACCGCTCGGGCGCGGTCGCCGCGCTGCGGGCACGGCGTGCCGCGATGGCCGAGGAGCTCACCGCCTGGTCCCGCAGGTACGACGTCGTGCGGAGCCACGGCCTGCCCCGTCGCCTCCTGCTCGACGTCGAGTACGACCTCCACCGGATCGAGTCCGAGCTCGCGTGGCTCGACGGCCTGCTCGCCGAACTCGACTCCGGCGCCCTGGACTGGGACGAGCCCGTCCCGCAGTCCTTCCGCGACTTCGTCGCCGCCCGTTCGCGGGCGCAGGCCACGGACCACGTGCCCTGACCTGCCGCCGGGATCGCGCCCGGCAGCGGCTGCTCGCGCAGCCTCCTGAACACCACTGCCCTTCTTCGACCTCAGAGGACCCCATGACCCCGACCCCTCCTTCAGGGAGCCTGCCCGCGACCGGTACCACTGCCTCCGCAGAGCCGTCGGACCCTGCCACGCGGTCCGCCACGGCCACCGCGCCCGCTGGGCCGCCTGCCGGCTCGCCGGCCGGCCCCCCGCTCGTCGACCTCGGCGGGCGCAGCCCGTGGAGCATCCTCCCGGCCCTGTGCCTGGGCTTCTTCATGATCATGGTCGACACCACGATCGTGAACATCGCCGTCCCCACGCTGGTCGACACGTTCGACACGACCCTGACCGCGGTCGGCTGGGTCAACAGCGCCTACCTGCTCACGTACGCGGTGCTGCTCCTGCTCGCCGGTCGCCTGGGCGACCGCTTCGGCCCCAAGCCCGTGTTCGTGCTCGGCCTGGTGGTCTTCACGCTGGCCTCGCTGTGGTGCGGGCTCTCCGGCTCGGTCGAGATGCTCATCGTGGCGCGCGCGGTCCAGGGTGTGGGCGCCGCGCTCATGACCCCGCAGACCATGTCGATGATCACGCGCGTCTTCCCGCCGCGTCAGCGCGGTGCCGCGATGGGGCTATGGGGAGCCGTCGCGGGCGTCGCGACCATCGCGGGCCCGCTGCTCGGCGGCGTGTTCGTCGAGACGTGGGGCTGGGAGTGGATCTTCTTCGTCAACATCCCCGTGGGCGTCGTGGCCCTCGTCCTGGCGCTGCGGAGCCTGCCGTCGCTGCCGACCAACAAGCGCAGCTTCGACATGGTCGGCGTCGCGCTCTCGATCGTGGGTCTGTTCCTGTTCGTGTTCGGCCTGCAGGAGGGCGAGACCTACCACTGGGGCACGGTCGTGGGACCGCTGAACATCTGGACGATCATCGGCCTGGGCGTGCTGGTCCTGGCGGCCTTCGTGCTGTGGCAGCGCCACCTCGGTGAGCGCGCGCTCCTGCCGCTCACGCTGTTCCACTCGCGCAACTTCTCGCTCGCGAACGTGTCGGGCATGGCCGTGTCGTTCGGCATGATCGGGATCTTTTTCCCGCTGACGATCTTCCTCCAGTCGATCCTGGGGCTCTCGCCCCTGGAGGCCGCGCTCATCAACCTGCCCGGTTCTCTCGTGTCGGGGGTCGTGGCGCCGTTCGCAGGCCGGCTCTCCGACCGGGTCCCGGGCAAGTGGGTCGTCGCGACCGGCTTCGCGCTGCTCACGGCCTCGGTCGTGTGGCTGAGCGCCGCGGCCACGCCCGACGCGAGCGCCTGGTCCATCGTCGCGCCCATGACGCTGTTCGGGATCGGGACGGGCGCGCTCTTCTCGCCGCTCGCGAACCTCGCGACGTCGGGGCTCGACCACCGCACGGCCGGCGCGGGCGCGGGCGCGTTCAACACGTTCCGCCAGGTGGGCGGCGTGATCGGCTCGGCCGCGATCGTCGCGACGCTCACGAGCCGGCTCTCGGCGACCCTGCCGGCCGCCGCGCGCGACGCGTCGGCGGGGCTGCCCGCGGAGTTCCGTCAGCAGTTCGTCGACGGCTTCGCCGCGGCGGGCGGCGCGTTCACCGGGGGAGCGCAGCACATGGAGCTCCCCGCAGGCATCCCGCCCGAGGCGGCCGCTCAGGTCCGCGAGGCCGCGACCACGGCCCTGCACCAGGGGTTCTCGCTCGCGGTCGGTCAGACGCTGCTCGTCACGGCAGGCGTCCTGCTGATCGGGCTCGTCGCGGCGCTCGCCATGCGCGCGACGCACGTCGCGCACGCGGACTGAGGCCCAGGTCCGAGCGCACCTCTGAGCCGACCCACCACGGACCCGGCCCGACGACGGCACGCGAGCGCCGCCGTCGGGCCGGCCGGGTGGGTCTCACGTCCCGCCCACCCCGTCCCAGGGGGTGGGCGGGACGTCCTCGTGTGAACGGCAGGTGACATCTCGGACGCGCGGCGTGTTGCCTCGACACCGGAGAACCACACGGGCGTAGTTTCGAACGTGACGGACGACACACGTCGTCCTCCGGGAGGCCATCCGATGGAGTTCTTGCTCCGCGCAGGAGGGCCGGCACCGGCCCTCGTCGGCCGGTCGCCTGCCCCACCAGCACGAACGGCGCCGTGCGCCGGAGGGAGCCTGCTGTGGTCCGAACCGCTTCTGCTTCTGGAGCTGCACCCGACGTCAGGGACGCGTCCCGTGACACGACGAGCCCCGACACCCCCGCGGCCTCTGCGGGGCGTCGCACCTTCGTCATCGACACGTCCGTGCTCCTGTCCGACCCGCGAGCGATGCTGCGCTTCGCCGAGCACGACGTCGTCCTCCCCGTCGTCGTCATCACCGAGCTCGAGGCCAAGCGCCACCACGCCGAGCTCGGGTACTTCGCCCGCAGCGCGCTGCGCATGCTCGACGACCTGCGGGTCAAGCACGGTCGCCTCGACGCCCCGCTGCCCGTGGGGGCCGTCGGCGGGACGCTGCGCGTCGAGCTCAACCACACGGACCCGGGCGTGCTCCCCGCCGGCTTCCGCCTGGGCGACAACGACACGCGCATCCTGTCGGTCGCGGCCAACCTCGCGGACGAGGGCTGCGACGTGACCGTGGTGTCCAAGGACCTGCCCATGCGCGTCAAGGCCTCCGCGGTGGGGCTGCGCGCGGAGGAGTACCGGGCCGAGCTCGCGATCGACTCGGGCTGGACCGGCATGGGCGAGATCGACATGAGCGACGAGCAGATGGCCGACCTGTGGGAGCACGAGTCGGTCGAGCTCTCGGCGCTCGACGCCGCCACGGTCGCGGCCGCCGAGCCGCTCCTGGTCCACTCGGGGCTCGTGATCCACTCGCCGCGCGGCTCGGCGCTCGGCCGGGTCACGGCCGACAAGCACGTGCAGCTCGTCCGGGGGGACCAGGACGTGTTCGGCGTGCACGGGCGCTCGGCCGAGCAGCGCATCGCGATCGACCTGCTGCTCGACGAGGAGATCGGGATCGTGTCGCTCGGCGGCCGTGCCGGGACGGGCAAGTCGGCGCTCGCGCTCTGCGCGGGCCTCGAGGCGGTGCTGGAGAAGAGGCAGCACCGCAAGATCATGGTCTTCCGCCCCCTGTACGCCGTGGGCGGGCAGGAGCTCGGCTACCTGCCGGGGTCCGAGGCCGAGAAGATGAACCCGTGGGCGCAGGCGGTCTTCGACACCCTGGGGGCGCTCGTGTCCAAGGAGGTCATGGACGAGGTCGTGGACCGCGACGTCCTGGAGGTCCTGCCCCTGACCCACATCCGCGGTCGCTCGCTCCACGACGCGTTCGTCATCGTCGACGAGGCCCAGTCCCTCGAGCGCAACGTCCTGCTCACGGTGCTCTCACGGATCGGGCAGTCCTCCCGGGTCGTCCTCACGCACGACGTCGCGCAGCGCGACAACCTGCGCGTCGGGCGGCACGACGGCGTCGCGGCCGTGATCGAGGCGCTCAAGGGGCACCCGCTGTTCGCGCACGTGACCCTGACGCGGTCCGAGCGCTCGCCCGTCGCGGCGCTCGTGACCGAGATGCTGGAGAGCATCGAGGTCTGAGTCCTGGCGCACCGGCCCGTGTCGTGGCTCCGGTCCGCGGGGACCGGGCCACGACTGCGCCTCCCTGCCGCTCAGGCCACGGCCCGCCGGGTGCTCCGTGGGGTCGGGCGGTGTCGCGCGTGGACCAGCACCACGGCGAGCACGCCGACGACCGCGCCCACCGCCGTGTCGAGGGCGCGGTCGAGCGCGATGCCCTCGACCGACCCGCCGAGCGACGTCATGAGCAGGGCCATGGGCGTGATGGTCAGCATCGCGAGGCCGTAGTGGCGCATGACGACGATCTCCGTGACGACCTGCAGCACGACGACGAGGGCCGCGGTCGCCCAGAAGCCGAGGTGCAGGTCGAGCAGCGGCCACGCGATCAGGGCGCCCGCGACGGTGCCGAGCGCCCGCTGGAGCGCGCGGACCACGGCGTGCTGCGTCGTCGTGCCCTGGAGCGTCGCCGTGGCGCCCATCGCCGCCCAGGCCGGGTGCCCGAACCCTGCGACGTGCGCGGCCGCCGCCGCGGCGGCGGCCGCGAGGGTGACCCGCACCGAGCGCAGCCGCCAGCCCGCTCCCGCGAGGGACTCGCGTGCGGTCGCGCGCAGGGTCAGGCGAGGTGGCAGGTCGGCAGGCGTCCCGGCGGCCCCCGAGAGCTCGTCGGCAAGGCTCAGGGCGGTCGCGCGCGTGCGGCGGTGCGACGCGTCGTCGGCGAGGACGGTCCGCGCGAGGGCCACGGCGTCGCGCGCCCGCCCGACGGCGCCACGGTCGTCGGGAGCGAGGGCTGCGGCCTCGGCGGCGAGGGTCGCGCGCCGCACGGCGAGCCGCGCCGGACCGCTCGGCCGGAACAGGAACCCCGCGACGCACACGGCCCAGGCGACCGCGACGCCCAGGAGCCCGGCGAGCCCCCGGGGTGCGAGGTCGGCGAACGTGGGCGCCCCCGCGAGCCCGGCGCCGGCGGCGAAGACGACGATCGTCGCGCCAGGAGGGCCCGTGCGCAGGAGGTGGCACCACGCGGTCATGCCGCCCGCCAGGAGCGCGACGACCGCGAGCGCGACCCAGGGCGGGGCGCCGGCCGCGGTGACCGCCGTCGTGAGCAGGATCGAGGCGACCATGATCGCGCCGACCACCGCGAGCAGCGCCGCCCGGCGCCGGTACGGGTCGAAGCGCCCGTAGAGCGAGGTCAGGGCCCCGAGGGCCGCGAAGCCCGCGAGGTCCTGGTGGCCGGTCGTCGCCGCGATCACGAGCGTGATCGCGACGCTCGCCCCGCACAGCAGGGCCGCGACGAGCGTGGCGTCGACCGAGGTGAGCCGCAGGGCGGCGCGCAGGTGCGCGGGGTCGAGGACCTCGCGCGCGGCGACGCGGACGGGTGAGCGGCGGCCGGCCGGTGCGGGCGGGGTCGCGGGCGCTCGCCGGGGCGCTGTCGCGGCGGTGGGCGTGGGTGTGGACGGGGGAGCGAGGGGCGTGGAGGAGGGTGGCATCCCGTCCAGGATACGCCTCGTTCGTAGATGTTTCACATGTGAACTATCGAGGCGCAGGCCATAGGCTGGTCCCGTGGACTACGTGGAGCGCCTGCGGGCGCAGTGGGGCGAACGGCTGCCCGACGTCGACTTCTCGCCCGTCGACTCGATCGGCAGGATCACCAGGATCGCGGCGCTCCTGGCCGAGTCGAGCGACGCGGCCCTCGCGCAACGCTCGCTGACCCGGCCCGAGTTCGAGGTCCTCGCCGCGCTCCGCCGCGCGGGGCGCCCCCTGCGAGCGCGCGAGGTCACGACCATCACGCGCGCGCCCGGCGCCTCGATCACCAAGCGGCTCGACCACCTCCAGCGCGAGGGGCTGGTCGAGCGGACCGTCGTCGAGCGCGACCGGCGCGGGGTGCTGCTCTCGCTCACCGAGGAGGGCGAACGGCTCGTCGACGAGCTCTTCCCCGCCCAGCTCGACCGTGAACGTGCCGCGCTCGACGGGCTCACAGACGACCAGCGGGAACGGCTCGGCGAGCTGCTCGCGATCGTGCTGCGACGCGTGGACCCGGTCGAGTACTGACGTCGTCCCGGGTCGTGCGCACCCAGGACGTCCCTCCGGTCACGACCGACCGCGGGACCCTCGTCACGACCGACCGCGGCACGACGGACCGGACGACGGGAGGGGGGGGGGGGGGGGGGGGGCCCCCCCCCCCCGCCCACGCCGTTCGTCGAGGTTCGCGCCGAGACCCGCCCTCCCGGGCAGGAGCCTCGGCGAGCGGTCACGCCTGCGGCGGGCGCGTCATCGACAGGACGTCGAGCGCCGTGTCGAGCTGCTCCTCGGTGACCTCGCCGCGCTCGACGAAGCCCAGGTCGATCACGGCCTCGCGGACCGTGAGGCCCTGCTTGACCGAGTGCTTGGCGACCTTGGCCGCCGCCTCGTAGCCGATCACGCGGTTGAGCGGCGTGACGATCGAGGGCGAGGACTCCGCGAGGGCGCGCGCACGCTCGACGTTGGCCGTGATGCCCACGACCGTCTTGTCCGCGAGGACGACCGACGCGTTCGAGAGCAGACGGATCGACTCGAGCACACCGAGCGCGATGACGGGGATCTGCACGTTGAGCTCGAACGAGCCGCTCGCACCGGCCCAGGCCACGGTCGCGTCGTTGCCGATCACGCGCGCGGCGATCATGAGGACGGCCTCGGGCACGACGGGGTTGACCTTGCCCGGCATGATCGACGAACCGGGCTGCAGGTCGGGGATGAAGATCTCGCCCAGACCCGTGTTGGGGCCCGAGCCCATCCAGCGCAGGTCGTTGCAGATCTTCGTGATCGAGACCGCGATGGTGCGCAGCGCACCCGAGAGCTCGACCAGCCCGTCGCGCGAGCTCTGCGCCTCGAAGTGGTCGCGCGCCTCGGTCAGCGGCAGTCCCGTGTCCTCGACGAGCAGCGCGATGACGCGCTGCGGGAAGCCTGCCGGTGTGTTGATGCCCGTGCCGACGGCCGTGCCGCCCAGGGGGACCTCGGCCGCGCGGGGCAGCGCGGACTGCAGGCGCTCGATCCCGTAGCGCACGGCCGCGGCGTACCCGCCGAACTCCTGGCCGAGCGTGACCGGGGTCGCGTCCATGAGGTGCGTGCGGCCCGACTTGACGACCGTCGCGAACTCGGCCGACTTGGCCTCGAGCGCCTCCGCGAGGTGCGTGAGGGCGGGGACCAGGTCGTGCACGACGCCCGCGGTCGCGGCCAGGTGCACCGACGTCGGAAAGACGTCGTTCGACGACTGCGACGCGTTGACGTGGTCGTTGGGGTGGACCTCGCGGCCCAGCGAGCGCGTCGCGAGCGTCGCGAGGACCTCGTTGGTGTTCATGTTCGACGACGTGCCGGAGCCCGTCTGGAAGATGTCGATCGGGAAGTGGGCGTCGTGGACGCCCGAGGCGACCTCGTCGGCGGCGGCCACGATGGCGGCCGCGACGTCCTCGTCGAGCACCCCCAGCTCGGCGTTGGCGCGCGCGGCGGCCTTCTTGACGCGAGCGAGGGCCTCGATGTGGCTGCGCTCGAGAGGAGTGCCCGACAGCGGGAAGTTCTCCACGGCGCGCTGCGTCTGCGCGCGGTAGAGGGCGGCCGCGGGGACGCGGACCTCACCCATGGTGTCGTGCTCGATGCGGTAGTCGGAAGCTTCGGCAGAAGTCATGGGCCTAATGGTGCCGCACCGGGACGGGTGTTCTCGAACCGGTCCGGGCACGACCCGCGCGCGGTGCGCCGGGCAGGTCCCGCCCGCAGGCGGGACCCGGGCCTCACACGTCCGGGGTGTCGTCGACGTCGCCCACGACCTCGACGAGCCGGGCGCGGCCGTCCGCGAGCGTGTACTCGACGCCGACGATCGCCAGGCGTCCCTCGGCGACCGCGTCGGCGAGCGCCGCGGAGTAGCCGTGCAGCATGTCCACGGTGTGACGCACGTGCTCGCGGCGCAGCGTGTCGGGGTCGACGGCGGACACGCCACCCTTGCTGCTCGTGATGTTGACGATCGAGGGGATGACCCGGTCGACGACCGCGCGGACGAACCCGTCGGCCTGCTCGCCCGTCGCGAGCGTGTGGGCGGCCGCGGCGATCGCACCGCAGCTGTCGTGGCCGAGCACGACCACGAGCGGCGTCCCGAGGATGTTGACCCCGTACTCGATCGACCCGATCACCGTGGTGTCCAGGACGTGACCCGCGGTCCGCACGACGAACACGTCACCGAGCCCCTGGTCGAAGATGATCTCGGCCGCGACGCGCGAGTCCGCGCAGCCGAAGATCACGGTGTGGGGGTGCTGGGCCACGCTCACCTCGGCGCGGCGCGCGGCGCCCTGCGAGGGGTGCTCCATCTCGTCGCGCACGAAGCGCCCGTTGCCGTCGCGGAGCTGGGCCCAGGCCTCGGCGGGGGTCATGGAGGTGGTCTCGGGGGTGCTGCTCGTCGTCGTCACAACCTCCATGTTCGCTCACCGCGGGCCGTGCCGTGCGCGGCGTTCACGATCTGACCAGACCCCTGGACACCGCGACGTCCGCACCGGGGCGAGCGGCGCCGTCGGGCCTGGTGGAAATGTCCCTCGCGTGGCGAGTCGTCCCCGGACCGGGTACCTCTAGGAGGAGGAACCAACCGAGAACGGGCACAGCGATGCGCCCGTTGGACGAAGGGGAGACCGTGCACCGAAGCACCCGGGCACTCGCCGCGGCACTGGCCGTCGCGACGATCGTGCCGCTCGCCGCGTGCAGCACCGGGGAGGGCTCAGGCCCACCCGTGCTCACCTGGTACATCAACCCGGACAACGGGGGACAGGCCGCGATCGCGGCGTCCTGCAGCGACGCCTCGGGCGGCGCGTACAGCATCGAGACCTCGCTGCTGCCGCGAGACGCCGCGGCCCAGCGCGAACAGCTCGCGCGCCGCCTCGCGGCCAAGGACTCGTCGATCGACCTCATGAGCCTCGACCCGCCGTTCATCCCCGAGCTCGCCGAGGCGGGCTTCCTCGCCCCCGTGCCCGACGACGTCGCGACCGCGACGACCCAGGACGTCGTGCAGGGCGCGATCGACGGCTCGACGTGGAAGGACGAGCTGGTCGCGATCCCGTTCTGGGCCAACACCCAGCTCCTCTGGTACCGCAAGTCCGTCGCCCAGGCCGCGGGGCTCGACCTGACGCAGCCCGTGACGTGGGACCAGATCATGACCGCGGCGCAGGACCAGGACAAGTACCTCGCGGTGCAGGGCGCCAAGGCCGAGTCGCTGACCGTGTGGATCAACGCGCTCGTCGAGTCCGCGGGCGGTCAGATCCTCGAGAACCCCGAGGCGCCGGCCGACGAGCTCACGCTCGGCCTCGAGACCGACGCGGGCCGCGCCGCCGCACGGATCGTCGGCGAGATCGGGAGCTCGGGCCTCGGCGGGCCCGGTCTGCCGAGCGAGGACGAGGCCGCGTCGCTGACCCTCTTCCAGGGGGACAAGGGCTCGTTCATGGTCAACTGGCCGTTCGTCTGGTCCTCGACGCTGAGCGGCGTCGACGCGGGGTCGCTCGACCAGACGCTGCTCGACGACATCGGCTGGACGACGTACCCCCAGGTGGTCGAGGGGCAGGACACGCGCCCGCCCTACGGTGGCATCAGCCTCGGCGTCGGGGCGTTCAGCAGGCACACCGACCTGTCCTACGAGGCCGCGCAGTGCATCGTGAGCGCCGAGAACCAGGCCGCGTACTTCGTGTCCGACGGCAACCCCGCGGCGAACACCGCGGCCTACGACGACCCCGCCGTGCAGAAGGCCTACCCCATGTACGACGTGATCCGGCAGTCGCTCGAGCAGGCCGCGCCCCGGCCGCAGACGCCGTTCTACAACGAGGTCTCCACCGGTCTCCAGCAGACCTGGTACCCGCCCGCGAGCGTGACCGAGGACGGCACGCCCGTGACGTCGACCGACTTCATCACCGCCGTCCTGCGAGGGGAGCGACTGCTGTGAGCACCGACACCCGGGGCGCGCACCCGGCCCAGCCGTCCAGGCCCGAGCCGGACCCCGCGCCCGACCTGACTCCCGACAAGAAGGCCAAGGCCGCGCGCAGCGACCGGGCCCGGGCCGAGGCCCGTCTCGGCTGGTACCTCGCCGGGCCCGCGTTCGTCGTCATGCTGGCCGTGACCCTCTACCCGATCCTCCAGGCCGTCTACGACTCGCTGTTCAACTACAAGCTCACGGCCCCCGACGACCGCTCGTTCGTGGGCCTCGGCAACTACGTCGTGATCCTCACCGACCCCGTCTGGTGGCGAGACTTCGCGGTGACGTTCTTCATCATGGTCGTGTCCGTGGTCGTCGAGCTCGTCCTGGGCTTCGCGCTCGCGCTCGTCATGCACCGCGCGATCAAGCGCCTGCGCGGTCTCCTGCGCACCGCGATCCTCGTGCCGTACGGCATCATCACCGTGGTCTCGGCCTTCGCGTGGTTCTACGCGTTCGACATCACGTCCGGCTACGTCAACAGCTGGTTCGACTGGGTGCCCGGGATCGGGCCGGACCTCAACTGGTTCGCCCACCAGGGCACGAGCCTGTTCGTCATCATCGCGTCCGAGGTGTGGAAGACGACGCCGTTCATCTCGCTCCTGCTGCTCGCGGGCCTCGCTCAGGTCCCGGGCGAGCTCGAGGAGGCCGCGAAGGTCGACGGCGCCACCGCCTGGCAGCGCTTCTCGCGCGTGATCGTGCCCAACATGAAGGCCGCGATCATGGTCGCCGTCCTGTTCCGCGCGCTCGACGCGTTCCGCATCTTCGACAACGTCTTCATCATGACCAACGGCGCGAACAACACGGAGGTGCTGTCCTTGCTGGCCTACCGGACCTCGATCGGGCAGCTCCAGATCGGCATGGGCTCGGCCATCTCGGTCCTGCTGTTCCTGTGCGTGATCGGGATCTGCTTCGTCGCGATCAAGCTGTTCAAGGTGGATCTGGCCGGCGCGAGAGGGGAGCGATGATGGGTAGCGTCCTGAGCACCCGGGCCCGCGTGTGGTGGGCCGTCATCACGGTCGTCGTCCTCGTGGGCGCGCTGTTCCCGGTCGTCTCGATCCTCATGACGAGCTTCAAGGGACCGAGCGACCTCAACTCCGGCACGTTCCTGCCACCGCAGTGGAGCACCGACAACTACGAGCAGATCCTGTCCTCGGGCGGCTCGGCGCAGGAGCTGTTCCTGTCGGCGCTGCGCAACTCGGTCGGCATCTCGCTCATCGCGACCGTGATCGCGGTCGTCCTCGCGACGCTCGCCGCGTACGCGATCGCGCGCCTGAACTTCCCGGGCAAGCGTCTGATCCTCACGACCGCGCTGGGAGTCTCGATCTTCCCCGTGGTCTCGATCGTCACGCCGCTGTTCAACCTGTGGCGCAACATCGGCCTCTACGACACGTGGCTCGGCCTGATCATCCCGTACCTGTCGCTCACGCTCCCGATCTCCATCTGGACCCTCGCGGCGTTCTTCCGCCAGATCCCGTGGGAGCTCGAGCAGGCCGCGCAGGTCGACGGCGCCACGCCGTGGCAGGCGTTCCGCAAGGTCATCGTGCCGCTCGCCGCACCCGGCGTCTTCACGACGGCGCTCATCGCGTTCTTCATCGCGTGGAACGACTTCGTGTACGGCATCTCGCTCACGTCCACGAGCGCCGCCCGGCCCGTGCCGGCCGCCCTCGCGTTCTTCACGGGCGCGTCCTACTTCGAGGAGCCGACGGGCGCGATCTCCGCCGCGGCCGTGGTCGTGACCATCCCCGTGGTGATCCTCGTGGTGCTGTTCCAGCGGCAGATCGTCTCGGGCCTGACGCAGGGGGCGGTCAAGGGATGAGCGCCACGACCTGCCCGACGGCGCCGCCCACCCCGCGTGAGCGCGTCGCCCGTGCGTACGGGCCCGGGTCCGCTCCCGGGCCTGTGCCACGGCCCCGCACCCGTACCCTTCGCCGCCCGTCCCCCGACCGAGGAGAGAGCTGATGGCCTCCATCACCCTCAAGAACATCGTCAAGAAGTACGGCGACGGGTTCCCCGCCGTCCGAGGAGTCAGCATCGACATCTCCGACGGCGAGTTCGTGATCCTCGTCGGCCCCTCGGGCTGCGGGAAGTCGACGCTGCTGCGCATGATCGTCGGCCTCGAGGACATCACCTCGGGCGACCTCCTGATCGACGGCGACCGCGTCAACGAGAAGGCACCGCGCGACCGCGACCTCGCGATGGTCTTCCAGAACTACGCGCTCTACCCGCACCTGACCGTCGCGGAGAACATCGCGTTCCCGCTGCGCCTGACCAAGGGGAAGTTCAGCGACGCCGAGATCCGCGAGAAGGTCGAGCACGCCGCCGACCTCCTCGACCTGCGCGAGCACCTCGACCGCAAGCCCGCCAACCTGTCCGGCGGGCAGCGCCAGCGCGTCGCGATGGGCCGCGCGATCGTGCGCGACGCCAAGGCGTTCCTGTTCGACGAGCCGCTGTCCAACCTCGACGCCAAGCTGCGCGGCCAGATGCGCACCGAGATCGCGCGGCTCCAGCGACGCCTCGCGACCACGACCGTCTACGTGACCCACGACCAGACCGAGGCCATGACGCTCGGCGACCGCGTCGCCGTCCTGCGCAAGGGCGAGCTCCAGCAGATCGCGAGCCCGCGCGCGCTCTACGAGCAGCCCGTCAACCTGTTCGTCGCGGGGTTCATCGGGTCACCGCCCATGAACTTCCTGCCCGGCGAGGTCTCCGGGAGCAGCATGGAGCTGCCGTTCGGCACGTTCGAGCTGCCCGAGCGGATCGTCTCGGCGATCGGGGAGCGTGAGCTCGTGATCGTGGGCCTGCGCCCCGAGCACTTCGAGGACGCGCGCCTCGTCGACCCGTCCAAGAAGGACCGGGGGCGGACCTTCGACGCGCAGATCGACGTGACCGAGTGGCTCGGCGCCGAGCTCTACGCCTACGTGCCGTTCGAGATGCACGCCTCGGTCGCGGCCCAGCTCGAGGAGCTCGACCGCGAGCTCGACGGCGAGGGACTGCGCACCCAGTTCGTGGTCGCGCTCAACTCGGCGTCCCGCGTGCGCGACGGCGACTCGACCGAGCTCTGGTTCGATCCCGACAAGATGATGGTCTTCGACCCCGAGACGGGCGAGAACCTCACGCACGACCAGGACGAGGTGGACCGGCTCGACAAGGAGAACGAGGAGGACCGGCGCGCCTCGCTCGAGCGGGCCCAGGCGCAGTCCGAGGGGCAGGCGCGCAAGAGCGCCTGACCCGGTGCCGGTCAGTCGTCCTCGGTGCCGGCATCCTGAGCGTCGACCGGGGCGGACGGTGCGCCGTCCGCCGCGCGAGCGGACGCGAGGCGCTCGCGCGCTCCGTCGAGCCATTGCTGGCAGCGGGCTGCGAGGGCCTCGCCGCGCTCCCACAGGGCGAGCGAGGCCTCGAGCGGTTCGCCGCCGGCCTCGAGGCGGGACACGACCTGAACCAGCTCGTCGCGCGCCTGCTCGTACGTGAGCGTCGCGACGTCGGCGGGGGGCGGGGTGGTGCTGCTCATGGTGGAGGGCCTTCCTGGTGCTGAGGGTCTGTGGTCGTCGGTGCGTGGAGGGCTGGGCGGGCTGGGCTCGGGCCGGCCGGGGGGCTCGGTCAGCGCACGGTCGCGTCGATCGCGCCGCTCGCGAGCCGCACGTGCAGGGCGTCGCCCGGGCTCACGTCGTCGGGGGAGCGGACGATCCCGCCGTCGGGCCCGTGCACCACGGCGTAGCCGCGCTCGAGCGTCGACGCGGGGGACAGGGCGCGCACCTGGGCCGCGAGGCGGTCCACCTCGCCGTGAGCGCGCAGCAGGATCGCGTCGAGCGAGCGCCTGGCCCGGTCCCGGGCCGCGAGCACCTGCTGCTCGCGCGTGGAGATCATGGTCTCGGGGGCGGCGAGCACGGGTCGCGAGCGCGCGCTGTCGAGCCGGGACTGCTCGCGCTGCAGCTGGTGCGTGATCGCGGCCCGGATCCGAGACCGCGCCTGCAGGACGCGTGCCCGCTCCTCGCCCACGTCGGGCACGATGCGCTTGGCGGCGTCCGTCGGGGTCGAGGCGCGGTAGTCCGCGACCAGGTCGAGGAGCGGGGTGTCGGTCTCGTGGCCGATCGCGCTGACCAAGGGCGTGCGGCACGCGGCCGCGGCGCGGACGAGCGCCTCGTTGCTGAACGGCAGGAGGTCCTCTACCGCGCCACCGCCGCGCGCGACCACGATCACGTCGACGTCGGGGCGCGCGTCGAGCTCGGCGATCGCGGCGCTCACCTGCGAGACCGCGCTCGCGCCCTGCACCGCGACCTCGCGGATCTCGAAGCGCACCTGGGGCCAGCGCGCGCGGGCGTTGACCACGACGTCGTGCTCGGCCTTGGACTCGCGCCCGCACACGAGCCCCACGACCGCGGGCAGGAACGGGAGGGGGACCTTGCGGTCGGCGTCGAAGAGGCCCTCGGCCGCCAGGATGCGCTTGAGGTGCTCGATCCGGGCCAGGAGCTCACCGATCCCGACCGTGCGGACCTCGCTCGCCTGGAGCTGGAACGACCCGCGCTTGGGCCAGAACACGGGCTTGGCGTGGACGACGACGTGCGCCCCCTCGGTCAGGGGAGTGCTCGCGGACTCGAAGACCTTGGCGAGCGCGGCGACCGGGAGCGACATGTCGGCGTCCGTGTCGCGGAGCGTGAGGAAGGCCATCGAGGCGCCGGGACGACGGTTGAGCTGCACGACCTGCCCCTCGACCCAGACGGGGGACATCCGGTCGATGTACGCCGTGATCTTGCTCGACAGGAGCCGGACGGGCCACGGGTGCTCGGCGCTCGTGTCGAGGGCCCGGACGGGGAGGGCGGTCGGCTGTGCGGGGGAGGCCGGGGGGCTGGTGGGGTCGGCGGGTCGGTCGGTCACGGGGTCAAGCCTGCCTCATGGGTGTGACAGCCGCCGAGGGCGACGTGCAAGACCCCCGAGGGTGACGCCCGCGCCCGCCGAGGGCGACGCGCGCGTCACCCTCGAGCGCTCACTCGGTCGCCGTCGGCAGTCCGCCCGGTCGCCGTCGGCAGCCGGCACGGTCACGCTCGGCGCGGCGGCCCGGTCCGTGAGGATCCTGTGGAGTTGCTGCCAGGACATGGCCCGGACCGCGCCCGGACCCACCCGCCGGGCCCGCCACCGAAAGCCCGTCGCCTAGACTCGTGACGTGACTTCCCCGACTGGTAAGCGTGTCCTCCTCGCCGCCCCCCGCGGCTACTGCGCGGGCGTCGACCGTGCCGTGATCGCGGTCGAGAAGGCGCTCGAGCACTACGGCGCCCCCGTGTACGTCCGCAAGGAGATCGTGCACAACAAGTACGTCGTCGAGTCGCTGAGCGACAAGGGCGCGGTCTTCGTCGAGGAGACCGACGAGGTGCCCGAGGGTGCGCGCGTCGTGTTCTCGGCCCACGGCGTCTCGCCTGCGGTCCACGAGGCGGCTGCCCAGCGCAACCTCCAGACGATCGACGCGACCTGCCCCCTGGTCACCAAGGTGCACAAGGAGGCCGTGCGTTTCGCGGCGGACGACTACGACATCCTGCTGATCGGCCACGAGGGCCACGAGGAGGTCGAGGGCACCGCGGGCGAGGCGCCGGACCACGTCCAGATCGTCAACTCGCCCGACGACGCCGCGAACGTCACGGTCCGCGACCCGGAGAAGGTGGTCTGGATCTCGCAGACGACCCTGTCGGTCGACGAGACCATGGAGACGGTCGACCGTCTGCGTGAGCGTTTCCCGACGCTGCAGAACCCGCCGTCGGACGACATCTGCTACGCGACGCAGAACCGTCAGGTCGCGGTGAAGAAGCTTGCGCCCGAGTGCGAGCTCGTGATCGTGGTCGGTTCGGCGAACTCGTCGAACTCGGTCCGTCTCGTCGAGGTGGCACTGGGGGCCGGCGCGGACGCGTCGTACCGGATCGACCGCGCGCAGGAGATGGACGAGTCGTGGCTCGACGGTGTCACGACGGTCGGTGTGACCTCGGGCGCCTCGGTACCGGAGATCCTCGTCAACGACGTGCTCGCGTACCTGGCCGAGCGTGGCTACGGCGAGGTCCAGGAGGTCCGCACGGCGACCGAGGACCTCATGTTCTCGCTCCCCAAGGAGCTGCGCGCCGACCTCAAGGCCGCGGGCAACGCGCCGGCACGCCCGCGCCGTGAGAACCGCACGTCGCTCTCGGTCGAGCCCGTCTGAGCCGTTCGCACGTCGAGGCCCGTACCGGATGTTCCGGGACGGGCCTCGTCCGTCCCCGGGGCGTCGCAGCGACGGACCTGCCGCCCCGTGTGGGGTCGGGCCCGTCACCGTCGGTGGCCCAGCCCGTCACCGTCGGCGACGGGGCACGTCACCGTCGGCGGCTTGGCGCGCCATCGTGCAGGTATCGGCCCGACGGCGCCGCTCACCGGGCGCGTGCGTCACCCCACGGCGACGCTCACCCGGGCGTCAGGAAGCGTCTGCTCCCCGGTCGCGCTCGTGCCGCCCGGGGGCGTTGATGGTCCCGAGCATCCCGGCGTCGAGCGGGTCCTGCTCGGCGGCCTCCGCCGGATCGGTGCCCGCGCGCGATCCCGTGGCGATCTCGTCGATCGCGACGAAGTTCTCGTGGACGGACGCGAGGAGCTCGGGGGCGCTCACGGCGCTGAGCTGGGGGTTGGCCACGGCGGGGCTCTCGAGGTCCTCGTCGACGACGTTGAGGTCGGCGAAGCGGCGCGCGCTCACGAGGACCCGTGTCTCGAGCGAGGCGACGGTGCGGTTGTAGGACTCGGCGGCGCCCTGGATGGATCGGCCGAGCTTGGCGAGGTGGCTGCCCATGACGGCGAGGCGGCCGTGGAGCTCCTTGCCGAGCGTGAGCACCTGCTGGGCGTTCGCGGCGAGCGCGTCCTGCCGCCAGGCGTACGCGACGGTCCGCAGCAGGGCGATCATCGTCATGGGCGCCGCGATGATGACGTTCTTCGCGACCGCGTACTCCAGGATCGACGGGTCCTGCTCGATCGCGGCGGACAGGAACGACTCGGCCGGGACGAACATGACGACGAACTCGGGGGCCGGGCTGAACTGGTCCCAGTACCGCTTTCCCGCGAGGTCGTCGATGTGCTTGCGGAAGTGGCGGGCGTGCGCGGCGAGGCGTTCGGCGCGCACGCGGGGGTCGGTCGTCTGCTGGGCGTCGAGGTAGCCGAGGAAGGCGACCTTGGCGTCGACGACGACGTTCTTGCCGCCCGCGAGCCGGATGACCATGTCGGGGCGCAGCGCGCCGTCGTCGGTCGTGACCTGGTCCTGCTCCATGAAGTCGACGTGGGGGATCATGCCTGCGGCCTCGACGACGCGGCGCAGCTGGAGCTCGCCCCATGCCCCGCGGACCTGCGAGGAGCGCAGGGCGGTGACGAGCTGGGACGTCTCGGCGCGCAGCGCCTCGGAGTCGTGGCGCATGCCGCGGACCTGCTCGGCGAGCGTGCCGTGGGCCTCGCGGCGAGCCTGCTCGGCGGCGGAGACCTCGGCCTTGACCTGGTCGAGGGCCTTGCTGAGCGGTTCGACGAGCTGCTGCACGGCCTGCTCGCGCTTGGCGAGCTCGGCCTCCCCGACCTGCTGGCTGCGCTTGAAGCGCTCCTCGGCCTGCGTGAGGAACTGCTCGGAGCTGGTCGCGAGCGCCTTGCGGGCGAGGGCCTCGAACTGGGCCTCGAGCCGGGCCTGGTCGCCACGGATCTCGGCCAGGCGCTTCTCGGAGCCGGCGCGCAGGTCCTCGATCGACCGTTCGTGGTTGGCGCGCTCGATGTCGAGGCGCTCGTCCGCGGCGCGCTCGGTGCTCGCGAGCTGGCGTCCGAACGCCTCGCGCTCGGTGCGGAGCTGGCGCTCGAACCCTTCGCGCTCGGCCGCGAGCCGCTCGGCGAGGCCCGCTCCGCGTGCGGCCTCCTGCTGGGCCTGGGTCAGCAGCCCGGTGAGCCGACCGATCTCGGCGCGCCCGGAGTCGGGGGAGGTGCGGCGTGCGAGCCAACCCAGGAGGGCCCCCACGAGGAGTCCGACGACGAGCATGAGCCACGGCAGGGCGTTGTCCATGCCCGCACTCTGCCAGGTGCCACCCACAGGGTGCGGGGAGCTGCGCCGTCGGGCGCGTCGCCGGGCCTGCGCGACCCGCGTGCACGGGTGAATCCGGCTCCCACCTGGAAAGACATGACATATCTCCTGGGGGGACACCGCCCGGCTCCACTAGGTTTGTCCGTATGGCCCACGAACCTGAGCCCCGCGACCAGCTCCCACCCCTTGCCGACGCAGCGCCCGCGTACCCCGCAGCGCCTGCCGCGCCCGTCCTCGCTCCCGCGACGCCCACGCCCCCGACCCACGCGGCGGGCACCGCCCCCGCGCTGTCGGTGCGCGGGCTGTGGAAGAAGTTCGGCGAGAAGATCGCCGTGGCGGGTATCGACCTCGACGTCCCGGCGGGCTCGTTCTACGGGCTCGTCGGCCCCAACGGCGCGGGCAAGACGACCGCGCTGTCGATGGCCACGGGTCTGCTGCGCCCGGACTTCGGCTCGGTCCACGTGCACGGCCTGGACCTGTGGGCGAACCCGCTCGAGGGCAAGCGCCTGCTCGGCATCCTCCCGGACGGCGTGCGCCTGTTCGACCGGCTCACGGGCGCCCAGCTCATCACGTACGCGGGCCTGCTGCGCGGCATGGACCGCGAGACGGTCGCCGAGCGCACCGCGGACCTGCTCGAGGCCCTGGGCCTGGCGGCCGACGCGAACACGTTCGTGGTCGACTACTCGGCGGGCATGACCAAGAAGATCGCGCTGGCCTCGGCGCTGATCCACGCCCCGAACCTGCTCGTCCTCGACGAGCCGTTCGAGGCCGTCGACCCGGTCTCCGCGGCCAACATCCGCGAGATCCTCAACGGCTACGTCGCGAGCGGCGGCACCGTGATCGTGTCCTCGCACGTCATGGACCTGGTCCAGCGCATGTGCGACCACGTCGCGGTCATCGCGGGCGGGCACGTGCTCGCGGCCGGGACCGTGGACGAGGTCCGCGCGGGCCAGAGCCTGGAGGACCGCTTCGTCGACCTGGTCGGCGGGCGTCAGACCACGGAGGGGCTGTCGTGGTTGCGCACCTCGTAAGGCTCAAGCTCACCCTCCTGCGCAACACGCTCAAGAAGAGCGTGTGGCAGACGGTGGGGCTCGTCCTCGGCATCCTCTACGGGCTGGGCGTCATCTCGATGGCCCTGATCGGCCTGACGGTCCTGGGCACCACGGCCCCCGAGATGGCGGGCCAGATCATCACGATCGTCGGGTCGGTCGTCGTGCTCGCGTGGTGGATCGTGCCGCTCTTCGCGTTCGGCGTGGACGCGACGCTCGACCCGCAGCGCTTCGTGACGTTCGCGGTGCCGCAGCGCCAGCTCCTCGCGGGGCTCGCGGTCGCGGGTCTCGTGGGCATCCCGGGGATCGTGACGCTCGTCGCCTCGGCCGGCACGGCGCTCGCGTGGTGGCGTTCGCCGCTCGCGGCCCTGGCCGCGCTCGTGGGCGCGCTGCTCGCGGTCGCGCTGTGCGTCGTCGGGTCCCGTGCGACGACGACCGCGCTCGCGCCGCTGCTCGACTCGCGGCGCTACCGCGAGGTCCTGTCGATCGCGGCGTTCGTGCCGCTCATGCTCGCAGGGCCGATCATCGGCTGGGCGACGTCGGCGATCGCGCGCGGGCAGGAGGTGCTGCCGGTCATCGCGGACGTCCTGGGGTGGACGCCGTTCGGGGCGCCGTGGGCGGTTGCGTCCGCGGTGTCCGACGGCGCCTGGGGCCTCGCGCTCGCGCGGCTCGCCATCGCGGTGGTCGTCCTGGTCGCGGCGTGGGTCGTGTGGGACCGCGCGCTCGCCAAGGCGCTGGTCGCGCCGCACGGCGGCGCCTCGGCCGGCAAGTCCAAGGGGCTCGGCTGGTTCGACCGGTTCCCGGCGACCCCCGTGGGCGCCGTGGCGGCGCGCTGCCTGACGTACTGGTTCCGCGACCCGCGCTACTCCGGGTCGATCGCCGTGGTCCCGCTGCTCCCCGTCCTGCTGTGGTTCGTCGGGTCGAGCATGGGGATCGACGGCGGGGACGGGTTCAAGGAGCTCATGCTCGTGCTGGGCCCTGTCACGGCCTTCACGTTCGGGTTCGCGATCTCGGCGGACGTCGCGTACGACCACACCGCGTTCTGGACGCAGGTGTCGTCGGGCGTGAGCGGGTTCGCGGACCGCGCGGGCCGTGTGCTCGCGGCCGCGGTCATCGGGGTGCCGGTCGTGCTCGTGTTCGCGGTGGCCTCGGTCGCGTTCACGGGCCGGTGGGACCTCCTGGTCGCCACGATCGGCCTGAGCCTGGGCGTGCTGGGTGCGGGGCTGGGGGTGTCGAGCGTGGTCTCGGCGCGCCTGCTCTACCCGGTGCCGAAGCCGGGGGACAGCCCGTTCAAGTCGCCGCAGGGCGCTGCGATGGCGACGCTCGTGGCGCAGATGATCACCATGCTGGTCCTCGCGGCCCTGTGCCTGCCGGCGGCGGGGCTCGCGCTCACGAACGTCCTGACGGGGGCGGCGGTCTGGGGCTGGCTCACGCTCGTCGTGGGCGTCGGTCTCGGGGTCGTGTTCCTCGTGATGGGCATGCGCTGGGGCGGCCGCCTGGTCGACCAGCGGGGCCCGGAGCTCCTCCAGCAGGTCATGAGCTACAAGTAGGCGTCTCCCGCAGCGGCCCGACGGCGCCGCTCGCCCACGGTGCGCCCGTGCAGCAGTGCACGTGGCCGCCCGGGGCGGGCGGCGCCGTCGGGCCGTCTGCCTGCCGACCGCCTGCTCCGGTGCGAGCGGCGCGCGCGGTCGCTCGGCGTAGACTCAGGCCCCGTGGCTCTAACAATCGGCATCGTCGGCCTGCCCAACGTCGGCAAGTCCACCCTCTTCAACGCCCTGACGCGCAACCAGGTCCTCGCCGCGAACTACCCGTTCGCGACGATCGAGCCGAACATCGGCGTCGTGTCCCTCCCGGACCCACGGCTGAACAAGCTCGCGGAGATCTTCGGCAGCGAGCGCATCCTGCCCGCGACCGTGTCCTTCGTGGACATCGCGGGCATCGTCAAGGGTGCGAGCGAGGGGGAGGGGCTCGGCAACAAGTTCCTCGCGAACATCCGTGAGGCGGACGCGATCTGCCAGGTGACCCGCGCGTTCGACGACCCCGACGTGATCCGCGTCGAGGGCTCGACGGACTCGGCGGACGACATCGAGACCATCAGCACCGAGCTGATCCTCGCGGACCTCCAGACCCTCGAGAAGGCGCTGCCGCGTCTCGAGAAGGAGGTCAAGATCAAGAAGGGCGACCCCGTCCTGCTCGCCGCGGCCCAGAAGGCGCAGACGCTGCTCGAGCAGGGGATCACCCTGTTCCAGGGCGCGAAGTCCGCCGGGCTGGACCTGGCCGAGATCGCGAGCCTGCAGCTCATGACGGCCAAGCCGTTCATCTACGTCTTCAACACCGACGACGCGGGCCTCGTGGACGAGGACCGCAAGGCCGAGCTGCGGGCTCTCGTCGCGCCGGCGCAGGCGATCTTCCTGGACGCCAAGTTCGAGTCCGAGCTCGTCGAGCTCGAGCCCGAGGAGGCAGCCGAGATGCTCGCCGAGACGGGCCAGGAGGAGTCGGGCCTCGACCAGCTCGCGCGCGTCGGCTTCGACACGCTCGGCCTGCAGACCTACCTCACGGCCGGGCCCAAGGAGTCGCGCGCCTGGACGATCCGCAAGGGCTGGACCGCTCCGCAGGCGGCCGGGGTCATCCACACCGACTTCGAGCGCGGCTTCATCAAGGCCGAGGTCATCTCGTTCGACGACCTCGTCGAGACCGGCTCGGTGGCGGCGGCCCGTGCGGCGGGCAAGGCCCGCATCGAGGGCAAGGACTACGTCATGGTCGACGGGGACGTCGTGGAGTTCCGCTTCAACGTCTGAGCCCTTCGGCCGGGCCCCGCGGGCCGCTATGAGGTCTGCCACATTCGCCGGATATGGGACGGGCGCCACCGCATCGTGAGACGCGGGCGGCGCTCGTTCCATGTTTCCGGTCCGTTACGTACCGGTTTCTCCGGGTATCGAATGGGAAACAGCACCGTACCGGCCAGTATCAACTCGGTAACGATCGACCGCTCGAAAGGTGCAACCGGGTGAAGTCGCCCATCTTGGTCGGTACCGTTGCCCCAAACCAATGGTGGGTCTCCCGCGAGTGTCGCCGAGCTCCGCGCGCAGTGCTGCTGCGGAGCACGTCGACGGGGAACCCACCATCCCCTTGAGGAGGAACATTGAAGATCTCACGGAAGTCTGCGGCTGTCGCAGCCGTGGCGGCGAGCGCACTGGCGCTCTCCGCGTGCGCCGGTGGGTCCGGCGACGGCAACAGCGACGACGGCGCGGGCATCAACGACAGCGAGAGCGTCAACATCGCGTGGAACCAGCCGTTCTACTCGTACAACGGCAACTCCATGACCGGTAACGCCACGGCGAACAACGTCGTGCTGTACCTCATGCGTGCCGGCTTCAACTACTACGACGAGGACCTGAACCTGGTTCAGGACGAGTCGTACGGCACGTACGAGAAGGTCTCCGACGACCCGCTGACGATCAAGTACACCTACGCGGACACCGCCGGCTGGTCCGACGACGTCGCGGCCGGCCCCGCCGACCTCCTCCTCGAGTGGGTCGCCCAGACCGGTAAGTACAACAACATCGAGCCGGTGTACGACGAGGAGACCGGAGAGGTCACCAACCAGGCCGAGGTCGACGCCGGTGTCTACTTCGACGCCTCGTCCCCGGGCATCTCGCTCGTGACCGACGTGCCCGTCATCGAGGACAACTCGATCACGTTCACGTACTCCAAGCCCTTCGCCGACTGGGAGACCGCGATCTCCCCGAACCTCCCGGCCCACGTGGTCGGGCAGCGTGCGCTCGGCATCGAGGACGCGACCGAGGCGAGCGACGCCGTCGTCAAGGCCATCCAGGACGGCGACGTGGCGAGCCTGCAGAAGATCGCGAACGTCTGGAACAAGGACTTCAACTACGCCGAGCTCCCCGACGACGAGAACCTCTACCTCTCGAGCGGCGCGTACGTCATGACGGACTTCGTCAAGGACCAGTACGTCACGCTGAAGGCCAACGAGAAGTACAAGGGCGAGCACAAGGCCGGCATCGACCAGGTCACCATCCGCTACAACGGCGACCCGATGGGCCAGGTCCAGGCGCTGCAGAACGGTGAGGTCGACCTCATCAACCCGCAGTCCACGGCCGACATCCTCTCGGCGGTCAGCGCTCTCGACGGCGTCAAGGTCGAGTCCGCGACCGAGGGCACGTACGAGCACGTCGACCTGCAGTTCTCCAACGGTGGGCCGTTCGACCCGATCAACTACGGTGGCGACGCCGAGAAGGCCAAGAAGGTCCGCCAGGCGTTCCTCAAGACCATCCCGCGTCAGCAGATCATCGACAACCTGATCAAGCCGCTGAACCCGGACGCTGAGATCCGCAACTCGTACACCACGGTCCCCGGCTCGCCCGCGTACGACGACATCGTCGCCGCGAACGGCCAGTCCCAGTACGACGAGGTCGACATCGAGGGCGCCAAGGCGCTCCTGGCCGAGGCCGGCGTCACCTCGCCCGTCTCCGTCCGCCTGCTGTTCGACCCCAACAACACGCGTCGTGTCAACCAGGCGCAGCTCATCACCGAGTCGGCCGCCCTCGCGGGCTTCACGGTCGCCCCGTACCAGGTCCAGACTGACTGGGGCACCGACCTGAGCAACGCCAAGTCGTTCTACGACGCGGCGCTCTTCGGCTGGCAGTCGACCTCGACCGCCGTGACCGAGTCGGACGCGAACTACCGCACCGACGCGACGAACAACCACTACGGGTACTCCAACCCCGAGGTCGACGAGCTGTTCAACCAGCTCCAGACCGAGACGGACCCGGCCGAGCAGACCCGTCTCCTCGGCGAGGTCGAGAAGCACCTCGTCGACGACGCGTTCGGCGTGACCATCTTCCAGTTCCCGGGCGTCACCGCCTGGAACGAGTCCAAGATCTCGGGCGTCAAGCCGCTCACGATCGCCCCGGGCATCTTCTACGGGTTCTGGGACTGGAAGACCGGCAACGCCGAGGCCAGCAAGTAGTACCGACTCCGTCAGGTGAGACGAGTCGCTCGCGGGGAGGGTGCGATCCCCTCCCCGCGAGCGCGTAAGATCTCCTCGGTCGGAGACGACGAGAGGGCGCCGGAGCACCCATCCGGCGCCCTCGCGCGTGCCTGCACACGCCGGCCAGCAGTATCCGCCGTGCATCGACTGCCGGGCCGCGGAATAGAATGACTCGCTGATCGCGAGTCCTCAGTCGTCTGCGAGGTTTACCCCAACGTGTTGACGTTCATTACGCGCCGCCTTCTGGCCGGCATAGCCACGCTGTTCGTGGCCATCTTCATGATGTACCTCCTGGTCGATCTGGCGATCGACCCCTTGGCCGACCTCCAGGAGTACCGCGGAGCGGACAAGGCCGCGAAGATCGCGGCGCGCGAGGACATGCTCAACCTCGACACCAACGTCGTTGTGCGCTTCTTCCAGTGGCTCGGCCACGTCTTCCAGGGAGACTTCGGCGTCGCCTGGCGTTCGGGCCAGGACGTCGGCACGCTCGTGTCGCACGCGATCGGCTCGACGCTGCAGCTCGTGACTGCCGCCACGGTCCTGTCGCTGATCCTCGGTGTCTCGGTCGGTATCGTCAGCGCCCTGCGCCAGTACGCGACGTTCGACTACCTGATCATCTTCCTGTCCTTCCTGCTCTACTCGCTGCCCTCGTTCTGGGTCGCCGTCCTCCTCAAGCAGTGGGGGGCCATCGGGTTCAACGACTTCCTCGCGGACCCCAACCTCTCCATACCGGTCCTGATCGTCGTCGCGGCGCTCATGGGCCTGCTGTGGGTGCTCGCGATCGGCGGGTCGGTCACGCGCAGGCTGCAGACCTTCGGTCTCGCCTTCGCGGCCACGCTCGGCGTCATGCTCTACGTGCAGCTCACGGACTGGTGGGCCGATCCGCAGCTCGGCCCGGTGCTGATCGCCATCACCGGGGTCGGCTTCGCGTTCGCCCTGACGGCGGTCTCTGCCGGCCTGCGCAACCGCCGTGCCCTGTACACGGCCCTCGCGACCGTGGCCATCGGCGTCGCCCTCTACTACCCGCTCCAGGGCTTCTTCGACTCGGTCGCCCCGAGCCACCTCATGATGTTCGGGCTCGCCATCGTCGCGATCGGCGTGGGCGTCCTGGTCGGCTTCCTCTTCCGCGGACCCGACTGGGGTGTCTCCGCGAGGACCGGTGGCATCACGGCGTTCGTGATCGCGGCGATGATCTACATCGACCGCGTCATGCAGGTCTGGCCCGCGTACGTGAACTCGAACGCGATCGGTGGGCGTCCCATCGCGACGTTCGGTGACCGGACGCCGAACCTCGGCGGCAACTACTGGGTGCAGGTCCTCGACCAGTACACGCACCTGCTGCTGCCGACCCTGACGCTGATCCTGGTCGCCTTCGCGGGCTACACGCGTTACTCGCGCTCGAGCATGCTCGAGGTCATGAGCCAGGACTACATCCGCACGGCTCGGGCCAAGGGACTGAGCGAGCGAACCGTCATCATGCGCCACGGCTTCCGCAACTCGTTGATCCCGCTCGCGACGATCGTCCCGATCGACGTCATCACGCTCATCGGTGGCGCGGTCGTCACGGAGCGGATCTTCAACCGGCCGGGCATGGGTGCGCTCTTCCTCAACTCGCTCCAGGAAGCCGAGATCGAGCCGGTCATGGCCTACCTCCTGATCACCGCTGCGCTCGCGATCATCGCCAACATCGTGGCGGACCTGATCTACGCTGCCCTCGACCCACGAATTCGGGTGAACGCATGAGTACCCCTCTGAACCCCCAGAACGGCGAACCGGACTCGGTCACCATCGAGAACGCGATCGAGCTCAAGGACGTGGAAGGCCTGTCGCAGGGCCAGATCGTCCGCAGCCGGTTCTTCCGGCACAAGGGCGCCATGGTCGGCCTCGCGGTCCTGATCTTCGTCGTGCTGCTCGCCTTCACCTCGGTGGGCTTCGGCCCGGTCCCGGGATGGTGGCCGCAGGGCGGCGGGTCGGGCAAGGTCATCAACCCCGGAGGGGCGCCCACGATGAGCCTGCCCACCTGGCTGGGAGGGAGCGGCTTCGCCATCGGCGAGCACCCCTTCGGTCAGGACGAGAACGGGCACGACATGTTCTACTACGTCATGAAGGGCACCCAGACGTCGCTCGGCGTCATGTTCACCATCGGCGGTATCGCCTGCGTGCTCGGTGTCCTGATCGGCTCGCTGTCGGGCTTCTTCCGTGGTCGCACGGACGGCATGCTCATGCGTTTCACGGACCTCGTCATCACGGTCCCGACCATCGTCATCGGTGCTGTCATCGGCAAGATGGCCGGATCCTTGAGCGCGGCGATCTTCGGTGCCGCCCTCGGCCTGATCCTGTGGCCGAGCCTGGCCCGACTGGTGCGCGGTGAGTTCCTGAGCCTGCGCGAGCGGGAGTTCGTCGACGCCGCCCGTGTGGCCGGCGCCTCGAACACCCGGATCATCTTCAAGCACATCCTGCCGAACGCGATCGGTGTCATCATCGTCGCGACGACGCTGCTCATGAGCTCGGCGATCCTGCTCGAGACCGCGCTGAGCTACCTGGGCTTCGGCATCCAGTCGCCCGACATCTCGCTCGGCCAGCTCATCAACCAGTACCAGTCGTCGTTCGCGACGCGGCCCTGGCTGTTCTGGTGGCCCGGTCTGTTCATCGTCGTGATCGCGCTGTGCATCAACTTCATCGGCGACGGTCTGCGCGACGCGTTCGACCCGCGCCAGAAGCGGATCCCCTCCCAGAAGAAGATGGACCGCGCTGCCGCCGGCTCGCACGAGACCACCATCCCGATGCAGGCCCAGGGTGGCCACGTCGGCCTGGGCGGCGGGAGCTGACATGACCGGCCTCACGTCACCGGTACCGACGACCCCCCTCGGGGCGCCGTCGGTACCGGTGGCGTGCTCAGCCGAGCTGCGGCGCGAGCACCCCGAGGGTCGTGAGCACCACGAGGCCGGCGACGGTCGCGACGTGCCACGTCGTGCGGGGCGTGAGCCCGTGGTCGTCACCGTCGAGGTGCCCCGCGGAACGCAGCGCCTCGTAGCGTTCTCCGATCACGAGCGCCACCGCGTCGGCGTTGGCCCCGCTGACCAGCCGGTCACCGACCATGCCCTTGCTGGGGTCCACCGTGCGGGGGTTTCGCAGCCTCGCCACGGAGCCGCTGCTGGCGGGTGCGGCCCACGCCGTGAAGGTGCCGCTCGTCGTGGTCACCTTGAGCGCGAGGTGCGAGTCCACGCTCCGGAAGGTGGGCCACGGGACGTGCACGGTGCGCAGCACGTTGCGCAGCACGATCTCGCCGTCGCTCACCTGGACCTCGGGGTACCAGAAGAGCGCCCAGACGACCAGCACCGCGAGCAGCGGCCACGCGCCGTAGCGCAGTACTTCTTCGACGCCCCCCGACGTCGCGAGGCTGACCAGGGTGACGAGCGCGACCAGCGCTGCGGCACCGGTCAGTATCCGGCCGTACGTCGACCTGAAAACGTGTGTGGGTCCCATGGGCCCATACTCCCAGAGATGCAGACATCGACCGGAGCGCTGACCAGCGCCGACGTCCGTCGCATACAGGAAGGATCCTGATACCTGTGGCAATCGAGACAGCACCCCAGGCGGCATCGGCGCCCACCGGCGAACCCGTGCTGACCGTCCGTGATCTCGGCGTCGACTTCTACGTCGACGGCGAGTGGTTCCCCGCCGCGTCCGGCGTCAGCTACGACGTGCACCCGGGCGAGGTGCTCGCGATCGTGGGCGAGTCCGGTTCGGGCAAGACGCAGTCGTCGATGTCCCTCATCGGGCTGCTCCCGCCGAACGGTCGAGCGACCGGCAGCGCGAAGCTGGGCGACCGCGAGCTCATCGGGATGTCCACGAGCAAGCTCCGCCACATCCGTGGCAAGGAGATCTCGGTGATCTTCCAGGAGCCCATGACGGCGCTCAACCCGGTGTACACCGTCGGGTTCCAGATCGTCGAGACGCTGCGCACGCACTTCGACATGGGTCCCAAGGACGCCAAGAAGCGCGCGATCGAGCTGCTCACGCTCGTGGAGATCCCCGAGCCGGCGCGCCGGTTCGACTCCTACCCGCACCAGCTCTCGGGCGGTCAGCGTCAGCGCGCGATGATCGCGCAGGCCCTGGCGTGCGACCCGCGCCTGCTCATCGCCGACGAGCCGACCACGGCCCTCGACGTCACGGTGCAGGCCGAGATCCTCAAGCTCATGCGTGACCTGCGTCACCGCATCGACTCGGGCATCATCCTCATCACCCACGACATGGGCGTCGTCGCCGACATGGCGGACCGCATCCTCGTCATGAAGAACGGCCTGGTCGTGGAGGAGGGGACGGCGGCGCAGATCTTCTCCGCGCCCCAGCACCCTTACACGCAGCGTCTGCTGGACGCGGTCCCGCACCTGGGCACCGCACGTGCCGAGGTCGTCGAGCCCGCGCAGCAGGTCGTCGACGAGCGCCCGGTCGTGCTCGAGGCCAAGAACATGGTCATCGAGTACCCGGGTCGTGGCCGCGCTCCGGGCTTCCGCGCCGTCGACGAGGTCAACCTGACCATCCGTCAGGGTGAGGTCGTCGGTCTGGTGGGCGAGTCCGGGTCGGGCAAGACGACGATCGGCCGCGCGGTGGTCGGGCTCCTGCCCGTCACGGGTGGCGAGCTGACGATCGTCGGCCAGAACATGGTCGGCGCGCGTTCGCGCGACCTGCGCCCGCTGCGCAACCAGGTCGGGATCGTCTTCCAGGACCCGGGCTCGTCGCTCAACCCGCGTCTGCCGATCGGTGAGTCCATCGGCGAGCCCCTCATGCTCCACAAGGGCATCAAGGGCAAGGCGTTGAGCAACGAGGTCGAGCGTCTCCTCGACCAGGTCGAGCTGCCGCGGGCGATGCGCAACCGCTACCCGCACGAGCTCTCGGGTGGCCAGCGTCAGCGCGTGGGCATCGCCCGTGCGCTCTCGCTCGAGCCCAAGCTCCTGGTCGCGGACGAGCCCACGTCGGCGCTCGACGTGTCGGTCCAGGCGAAGGTGCTCGACCTGTTCCAGGACCTGCAGCGCGAGCACGGCTTCGCGTGCCTGTTCATCTCGCACGACCTCGCGGTCGTCGAGATCCTGTCCGACCGGATCGCGGTGATGCACCACGGCAAGCTGGTCGAGGTCGGGGACACGGCGCAGGTCGTCAACTCCCCGCGGGACGACTACACGCGCCGCCTGCTGGCCGCGGTGCCCGTCCCGGACCCCGAGCAGCAGCGCGTGCGCCGAGAGGCCCGCGACCTCCTGCTCGTCAACGAGGCCAAGGACATCGCCCAGGACGAGTCGAGCGAGGTCGACGCGCTCCTGCGTTCACAGGTCGACCGCCGCGAGAACATCGAGGGCGACCGCATCCCGCAGCAGCCCTGACCTCGCACAGCACGGGTGAGATGCCCGACGACGGCACGCGCCGTCGTCGGGCATCTCGCGTTGTGGCGGGGCGAGGGACGGGTGTGACGGAGCACCCTCTCCACCCACTGGCTCGCACCCGGTAAGATAGCCGTGCCCGGACGACGGCGCGCGCGTGCTCTGCGCGGGCGGCGCCCGTCCGCCGGCCACCAGCTCCGGGGCGGAATCCTCCGTCGCTCGCTCCTCTCCCGAAATGAGTTCTGTATGTCTGTGCGCTCTGACCTGCGCAACGTGGCGATCGTCGCCCACGTCGACCACGGCAAGACGACCCTCGTCGACGCGATGCTGCACCAGTCCGGCGCCTTCGGCGCTCACGCGCACGTCGACGAGCGGGCCATGGACTCCGGTGACCTGGAGCGCGAGAAGGGCATCACGATCCTCGCGAAGAACACCGCCGTGCACTACGCCGGTCCGGCGGCCGTCGAGGCGGGGCACCCGGAGGGCATCACGATCAACGTGATCGACACCCCGGGCCACGCCGACTTCGGGGGTGAGGTCGAGCGCGGCCTGTCCATGGTCGACGGTGTCGTGCTCCTCGTCGACGCCTCGGAGGGCCCGCTGCCCCAGACGCGCTTCGTGCTGCGCAAGGCGCTCGTCGCCAAGCTGCCCGTGATTCTCGTGGTCAACAAGACCGACCGCCCCGACTCGCGCATCGAGGAGGTCGTCGCCGAGGCGACCGACCTCCTGCTGGGTCTCGCGAGCGACCTCGCCGACGAGGTCCCCGACCTCGACCTCGACGCGATCCTCGACATGCCCGTCGTGTACGCCGCGGCCAAGGTCGGGCGCGCCTCGACGGAGCAGCCCGCCGACGGCTCGGTCCCCGACAGCGAGAACCTCGAGCCCCTGTTCAAGGTCATCCTCGACAAGATCCCGGCCCCCACGTACGAGGAGGGCGCGCCGCTCCAGGCTCACGTCACGAACCTCGACGCGTCGCCGTTCCTCGGCCGCCTCGCGCTGCTGCGCATCTTCAACGGCACGATCCACAAGGGTCAGACCGTGGCCTGGGCCCGTGCCGACGGCACGATGCAGAACGTCAAGATCACCGAGCTGCTCGAGACCAAGGCGCTCACCCGCGTTCCCACCGACTCGGCGGGCCCGGGCGAGATCGTCGCGGTCGCCGGCATCGAGGACATCACCATCGGTGAGACCCTCACGGACCCCGACGACCCGCGTCCGCTGCCGCTCATCACGGTCGACGACCCGGCGATCTCGATGACGATCGGTATCAACACCTCCCCGCTCGCGGGCAAGGGCGGCAAGGGCCACAAGGTCACGGCCCGCCAGGTCAAGGACCGCCTCGACAAGGAGCTCATCGGCAACGTGTCGCTGCGTGTCCTGCCGACCGAGCGCCCCGACGCCTGGGAGGTCCAGGGCCGTGGTGAGCTCGCGCTGGCCATCCTCGTCGAGCAGATGCGTCGCGAGGGCTTCGAGCTGACCGTGGGCAAGCCGCAGGTCGTCACCAAGCAGGTCGACGGCAAGCGTCACGAGCCCATGGAGCGCATGACGATCGACGTGCCCGAGGAGTACCTGGGCAACGTCACGCAGCTCCTCGCGCAGCGCAAGGGCCGCATGGAGACCATGTCGAACCACGGCACGGGCTGGGTCCGCATGGAGTTCGTCGTCCCGGCGCGTGGCCTCATCGGCTTCCGCACCCGCTTCCTCACGGACACGCGCGGCACGGGCATCGCGTCCTCGATCGCCGAGGGCTACGAGCCGTGGGCCGGCCCCATCGAGACCCGCGTCAACGGCTCGCTCGTCGCGGACCGTGCCGGTGTCGTGACGCCGTTCGCGATGATCAACCTGCAGGAGCGCGGCTCGTTCTTCGTCGACCCCACGCAGGAGGTCTACGAGGGCATGATCGTCGGCGAGAACTCGCGCAACGAGGACATGGACGTCAACATCACGAAGGAGAAGAAGCTCACGAACATGCGTGCAGCCTCTTCCGACACCTTCGAGAACCTCACGCCCCCGAAGCACCTGACGCTCGAGGAGTCGCTCGAGTTCGCCCGCGAGGACGAGTGCGTCGAGGTCACCCCCGAGGTCGTGCGCATCCGCAAGGTCATCCTCGACCAGACCGAGCGCGCCCGCGCGTTCTCCCGCGCGAAGAAGTCCTGATCACCTCAGGACGGCACCACCGCTGAGCGTGCAGCCCGTGCCGCCGGTCCTCGTGACCGGCGGTGCGGGCTCCGCATTACCCGCCCCCTTGGAGGACGTATGAGGTCCGAGCCGGTCCGGCCCCGCGGCGGGCTGCTCGCGGTGCACGCCCATCCTGACGACGAGACCCTCGCGACCGGCGCGCTGCTGGCGACGTGGGCGGCGTCGGGCGAGCCGGTGACGCTCGTGACGTGCACGCGGGGCGAGCAGGGCGAGGTGATCGGCACGGAGCTCGCGCACCTCGAGGGTGACGGACCTGCCCTCGCGGCACACCGCGAGGGAGAGCTCGCCGAGGCTCTGGCGAGCCTGGGGGTGTCCGACCACGTGTTCCTCGACCAGGTCGAGCCCGACGAGAGCGCCGAGGTCGCGGGCACTCGCGCACCCGTCGCCTTCCGCGACTCGGGCATGGCGTGGGCCGCGCCCGGCATCGCGCGGGCGGCGGCGGAGGCCGACCTCCCGGACGGCGCGCTCGTCGGCGTCCCGCTCGACGACGCGGCGCACCGCCTGGCGCGCGTCCTGCGTGAGCGGCGGCCCCGGGTCGTCGTGACGTACGAGCCGTCGGGTGGGTACGGGCACCCGGACCACGTCCGGGCGCACGAGATCACGGTCCGAGCCATCGCGCTCGCCCGCGGCGGCGAGCACGGCACGCCCGACGGCGTCGCACCGGTCGGCGTACGGGTGCCCGAGGGCGACACGGGGGAGCCGGGCCCGGAGCTGTGGCAGTCCGTCGTGCCGACCGCGGTGGCGCGAGCCGCTCGTCGCGAGCTGGCCGGCCTGCCGGGCATCCGTGCACTGCTCGCCGAGCATCCCGACCTCACCCTGCCGGACCCGCAGGAGGACCTGCCTCCCGTGGCGAAGGACGACCTCGAGGAGGTCGCGGTCGTCGAGGTGGCGCCCGTGCTCGACGCGGTGGTCGGCGCGCTGCGCGCGCACGCGACCCAGGTCCAGCACGTCGGGACCGTGCCGGTGGCAGCACGGAGCGATGCGGCACCGTCCGAGGCGCCCGACGGCGTGCTCGGGTGGTACGCCTTGAGCAACGACGTCCTCGCCGCCCTTCCTTCACGTGAGTTCTACACCGTGCCCCCGGAGTCTGCGGGACCTCCCCGCAGGTTCACGGGAAATGATCAGACAGGACCAGTAGCGTGGACACAGTGAAGAACACCGGGGCCCGCACGATCGGGCGCGCGCTGCTGTGCGTCGTGCTCGGCCTCGTGGTGGGAGCCGTCGGCACCGTGATGCACCGTGTCGTGGTGACGGACCACCTGCTGCCCGTCGGGATCGTCGTGGCGCTGCTCGCGGTCCTCGCCGGGGGAGTCCTTGCACGGGCGTGGACCGGCTGGGCGGGAGTCGCCGGCTACGCGATCGGCTGGGTCGTGGCGGTGCAGGTCCTCGCGTCCAAGGGACCGGGCGGTGACCTGCTGGTCCCGAACCAGACCGTCGGGCTCGTGTGGGTCTACGGCGGGATGGCCGTCGTCGCGATCGTCGCCTTCCTGCCGTGGTCGTGGTTCAGCGACCGGCCGCTGCGGGCCGGCGCCGCAAGCCACCCGGCGGCACAGATCGTCACCGGATCTTCACGCCAGACACCGACCGGACAGATCGGTACGGACGCATAGAATTGCCCCCCGCGGGCAGTCCGCACCACCCTCCTTCGTCGCGGCCTTCGCCGCGCGCCAGAACCGTCACGGAGACAGTCGATGGGCCACCCGACCGAGCGTGAGAACGCGCAGGAACCGAGCACGAACGACGAGGTGTCGATCCCGGAGCAGCCGACGGACGGCACGCCTCCCGAGAGCACCGAGCCGGGTGCTCCGGCGGAGTCCGTCTCGGCAGCGCCGCCCGAGGCCGGCGAGGACCGTGCCGACGCCACCGGCAGCACGGGTACGGGGAGCGAGTCTGCGGTGAGTGACGCTGCGGTGATCGACCCGGCGCCGGGGCCGGTCGAGGAGTCGGCACCGGCGGTCACGACCCACGTCCCGAGCGCTGCGACGCCGGAGACCCCGGCGGCTCCGGTCGAGCCGGTCGCGCCGAGCGCTGCGTCGCCGGTCGCCCCGAATGCTGCGTCGCCGGTCGAGCCGGTCGCGCCGAATGCTGCGTCGCCGGTCGAGCCGGTCGCGCCGAATGCTGCGTCGCCGGTCGAGCCGGTCGCGCCGAATGCTGCG
>NZ_JBBCXG010000012.1:0-160878 GCF_037145535.1 Oerskovia sp. USHLN155 | reverse complement strand
GGGGGCCCCCCCCGCGGGCCGGGGCGGGCTCGGGCCCCGCGCGCCCCCGGCCCCGCCCCCCCCCCCCGCCCCTGCGCGGCGGGGCGGGCCCGCGGGGGCCCCGGGGGGCCCCCCCCCCGTCCGTGGTCGAACGCGAACGCTCAGGCCTTGCGCATGTACGCCCGCACCGTGAGGGGCGCGAAGACCGCGACGATGACCGCCGCGCCGACGAGCGAGATCACGGCGTCCGCACCCAGAACCCCGTTGTTCGTCAGCTCGCGCACCGCGGTGACCAGGTGCGAGACCGGGTTGACGTTCACGAAGCCCTGGAGCCAACCAGGCATGGTGTCGGGCTGGACGAACGCGTTCGACAGGAACGTGAGCGGGAACAGGATGATCATCGAGATCCCCTGGACGCTCGACGCCGTCCGGGCGATCACGCCGAAGAACGCGAAGATCCAGCTCACGGCCCACGAGCACACGATCACGAGCAGGCCCGCCAGGACGACCGACCCCAGGCCGCCCTCGGGGCGGTAGCCCATGGCGTAGCCCATCGCGAACGTGAGGGTCGTCGCGATGCCGTACCGGACGGTGTCAGCGAGCAGCGCTCCGGACAACGGCGCGATGCGTGCGATCGGCAGCGAGCGGAACCGGTCGAACACGCCCTTGTCCATGTCCTCGCGGAGCTGGACGCCCGTGACGACCGACGTCGTGATGACGGTCTGCACGAGGATGCCCGGGATGATCGTGGGCAGGTAGCTCACGACGTCGCCCGCGATCGCGCCGCCGAAGATGTACGTGAACATGAGCGTGAACAGGATCGGCTGGACCGTCACGTCGACGAGCTGCTCGGGCGTCCGGCGGATCTTCAGGAGCCCGCGGTACGCCATGGTGAACGTGTTGCGGACCGTCTGACCGACGCTCGTGCGGTTGGACAGGCTGCGGTCGGAGCCGGCCTGGATCTGCTGACGGGGGGCGGTGAGGGTCGTGGTCATCGCAAGGCTTCCTCTCGCGTACTGGTGGTGGCGCGGGCGACGTCGCCAGCGGCGGCCGTGCCTGCGGTGTCGTCCTCGCCGTCGCCCGCGACGCCGTGGCCCGTGAGGGTCAGGAACACCTCGTCCAGGCTCGGCTTGTCCATGCTGATCGAGTCGACCGCGATGCGGGCCTCGCGCAGCCGGACCAGGAGGTCCGTGACCTCGTCGGGGCCCGTCACCGGGACCGTGATGCGCCGGGCCTCGGGGGACGTGGTCGCTGGCACGCCGAACGTCGTCACGATGTCGAGCGCCGACCCCAGGTCTGCGGCCGCGACCAGCCCGAGCTGCAGCGACTGGTTGCCCACGGCGTCCTTGAGCTCGTCGGCCGTGCCCTCCGCGACGACGCGCCCGCGGTCGATGACCGCGATCCGGTCGGCGAGCTGGTCGGCCTCGTCGAGGTACTGCGTCGTGAGCACGACCGTCGAGCCCGTCGCGACGAGCTCGCGGATCGTGTCCCACATCTGCGCGCGGGTGCGCGGGTCGAGGCCTGTCGTGGGCTCGTCGAGGAAGATCAGCGGCGGCTGGGCGATGAGGCTCGCCGCGAGGTCCAGACGACGGCGCATGCCGCCCGAGAAGTTCTTGAGCGGGCGCGTGGCCGCCTCGGTCAGGCCGAACGTCTCGAGGAGCTCGGCGGCCTTGCGTCGAGCCTCGGCCCGACCCAGGCCGAGCAGGCGCGAGAAGATCACGAGGTTCTCGGTCGCGCTCAGCGTCTCGTCGACCGATGCGTACTGGCCCGTGACGCCGATGAGCTGGCGCACGACCTGGGCCTCGCGGACGACGTCGTGCCCGAAGACCCGGGCCTCGCCCGCGTCGGGGCGCAGGAGCGTCGCGAGCATGCTGATGGTGGTGGTCTTGCCGGCGCCGTTCGGGCCGAGCACGCCGTACACCGAGCCGGTGCGGATGCTCAGGTCGACGCCGTCGACCGCCCGGTTGTCGCCGAACGTCCTGACGAGGCCGTGTGCCTCGACCGCCCATTCGTGGGTCATGGATTCCTCCTGGTGGCTGATGGACCCAGCCTCCGGGAGGTGCCTGTCACGCCGGTGTCAGGGCGCTGTCACGTCGCTGTCGCCGCCCGGGACTCGCCCGGGACTCGCCCGGGGTTCCCAGAGACACAGAAGGGCCGCCGTCCCCGAGGGGACGACGGCCCTTCTCGAACGCCGCGGGCGGCGCTCGGAGCGTTCAGTCGCGGACGCGGAACGAGAGCAGCGTCCAGGTGAGCGACGTGACGAGCAGACCCGCCCCCAGCATGTGCGCCGCGACCAGGATCTCCGGCAGTCCCGTGAAGTACTGGACGTAGCCGATCAGGCCCTGCAGGAGCGTCACTGCGATCAGCACGACGACGGCCTTGCGGGCTCGGGCGGGCGCGTCCGTCTGCCGGAGGACCCGCACCGCGAGCACGACGAGCACGATCAGGAACAGCCACACCGAGGCCGCGTGGAGCTTGCTGACGAGCGCCGGGTCGAGCGCGAAGCGGTACGCGACCTCGTCGTCGCCCCCGTGCGGGCCCGAGCCCGTGGCCAGGACGCCCAGGACGAGGAGCGGTACCGAGACGGCCGCGAGCACGCGGCCCACGACACGGGTGCCCGGGTCGACGACGGTCACCGGGGCCTTGTCGCCCTCGCCGTGGCGGTAGAGGAGGTACGCCGAGACCCACACGAGCGCGGCCGAGACGAGGAAGTGGAACCCGACGACCGCGGGGTGCAGGTGCAGCAGCACCGTGATGCCGCCGATCACGGCCTGTGCCGCGACACCACCGAGCGGTGCCCAGCCGAGGCGTCGGTACGAGGACGAGCGCGAGGCGTCCGTCCACACGAGCAGCAGGAGCGCGACCGCGATGATCCCGAGCACGCCCGTGAGCGTGCGGTTGCCGAACTCGATGATCGGGTGGATCGACATCGCGGAGTGGAACTCGGGCGTGAAGCTCCCGGGCTCGCACAGCGGCCACGTCGAGCAGCCGAGCCCCGAGCCCGTCAGGCGCACCGCGCCCCCGGTCACGATGATGCCGATCTGGCCGACGAGGTTCGCGACGAGGACCGGACGGGTCCAGCGGCGGAACCGGTCGACCTTCGCGTACCAGGCGGGGGAGGTGGGTACGGGGGCGAGTTCTGCGCTGCTCACCGTCCAAAGGTAGCCGCGCGGGGAGCGGCCCCCGCTATCCGGACCCGGCCTCCGGGTGTGATGTTGGCCCGGATCGGCAGCGGCGCTGCGGGGGACCGAGCGACGACGTTCCCGGAGGCGAGCGTCTACCCGGCGAGTTCTTGACAAGACCGATACTCTGACGAGACTTTTTCTCGACCGTCCAGGGGGTTCGCATGGTTGCTCGCCGTCCGTCCGTCGTCGCCCGGCCCGGCCGCCTGCTGGCGACGACCCTGACCCTGGTCGTCCTCGCAGGCTGCACCTCGGGCGGAGAGCCGCAGCCCGGCCCGACTGCAGCACACGAGGCGGACCGCAGCCGGACGAGCGCACCGCCGGACCCGACGCCGAGCCCGACGTCGCCCGCCGCGGACGGAACGGGGGACGGCGCCCAGGAACCGTCCCCGGTGACAGGACCTGCGGACAGCCCCGACGAGTACGTGCCGGACCCCGAGGAGCTGCGCCGGGTGCTGGTCGAGACCTACACCCCGCTCATGGTGCTCCAGCCCCAGGGCTTCTCGGCGTCCCACCGGTTCCAGGCCCGGGACGGTTGGACCGTCCTGAGCTCCAACGGGAGGTGCGCCCTGTCCAGCCGTACGCTCGCGGCCCCGACGGACGGACCGACCGACGACGTCCCCGGCGCCGCGCGGGACGCGTCGTTCGCGGCGCTCCGGGACGTCCTCGCCGCCGAGCAAGGCGCGAAGAACGTGTCCGCGGAGTCGGAGTCCCTCGTGTTCGGGGAGGAGCGGACAGAGCCACGGAAGGGGACGAACGTCGCGACGCAGGACTGGACCGTCGAGCGCGCAGGATCGCCCGTCCGGAGCAGGGTCCTCGCCCGGGCGAGGACGTTCACGAGCTACTCCGGGGTGACGATGCGGGCCAGCACCGTCCTGTCCTTCGAGTGCACGGGAACGACGATCGACGAGAAGGCGTGGACCGGCGTGCTGGAGTGGCTGCGCCTGCCGGCCACGGCGGTGGAGGCCGCAGGGGTCTGGCCCGGCGCCTGAGGAGTCCTGGGCCGGCCCGGCCGGGTCCGACCCGGCCCGCGAGACGCCCGTCGGTCGCTGAGCGGCTCAGGGCAGGCGGACCGTCAGTGCCAGCGGAACAGCTTGCCCGCTCCCCACCCGAGGGCCGCGGTCCAGCCGAGCAGCACGACCACCGAGAACGCGGGCACCTCGCCGAGGAGCAGCGCGCCCCGCATCGCCTCGCCGAGCGCGCCCGACGGGAGCAGCAGCGCGACCTGCTCGAGCGCCCCGGGGAGCTGGGACGCAGGGACGAGCACGCCGCCCGCGACGGTCAGCAGGACGAGCAGCAGGTTCGCGACCGCGAGCACGCCCTCGGCGCGCAGCGTCCCCGCGAGCAGGAGCGCGAGGCTCGTGAACGCCGCGGTGCCGAGCAGCACCGCGAGCAGCGCGGGCAGGATGCCCGCCGGGTCCGGGGACCAGCCGAGCGCGAGCGCGACCCCGCCGAGCACGACCACCTGGACCACCTCGACCGCGAGCACCCCGAGGATCTTCCCCGCGAGCAGGCCTCCGCGGCCCAGCGGCGTCGTGGACAGCAGCCGTAGGACGCCGTTGCGGCGGTCGAACGCCGTCGCGATGGCCTGCGACGTGAACGCCGTCGACATGACGGCGAGGGCCAGGACGCCCGGTGTCACGAAGTCGATGCGCGAGTACCCCTGCGTGTCGAGGTCGATGAAGGACGTGCGCGCGAGCCCGACGAGCAGCATCACGGGCAGGATGATCGTCACGAGCAGCTGCTCGCCGTTGCGCAGGATCATGCGCGTCTCGAACGCCGTCTGCGACGCGACCCGGCGCCATGCGGGGGCGGCCCCGTCGGTCGGGGCCGGCGCGGCGGGGTCCGAGGCGACCGGTCCGGCCGTGGTCTGGTCGGTCATCGGAGCTCTCGTCCTGTCAGGTCGAGGAACACGTCCTCGAGGGTGCGGCGGCCGATCGTGAGGCGCGAGGCGAGCGCGCCCTCGTCCGCGAGCCACGCGGTCACGAGGGCGACGGTCGACGGGTCGACCGGCCCGGTCACGCTGTACGAGCCGGGCTGCGTCTCGGTGACGGTCCACGCGGAGGCGGGCGACGTCGTCGGGCCGGACTCGACCCGCTTGCGGAGCGCACCGGTGTCCAGGCCCTCGCGTGCCTCGAGGCGCAGCGTGCGGTTCCCGTCCGCGGACGGGCCCGCGTGCAGGAGCTCGGAGGTCGCGCCCGAGGCGATGACCTGTCCGTGGTCCACGATGTACACGTGGTCCGCGAGGTCCTCGGCCTCGTCCATGAGGTGGGTCGTCAGGACGATCCCGACGCCGTCCGCGCGCAGCTCGCGCACGAGCTCCCACACCGCGTGCCGGCTCTGGGGGTCCATGCCCGCGCTCGGCTCGTCGAGGAACACGACCTCGGGGCGGCCCACGATCGCCGCGGCGAGCGCGAGGCGCTGACGCTGACCGCCCGACAGCCGCCGGACCGTCGTCCGGGCGAAGCTCGCGAGCCCCAGGCGTTCCGTGATCTCCGCCACGTCGCGAGGGTTCGCGTACATCGACGCGACGTGGTGCAGCATCTCGAGCGCGCGCACGCCCGTGGGCAGGCCACCGTCCTGGAGCATGACGCCGACGCGCGGGCGCAGGTCGCGCGCGTTCAGCAGCGGGTCGAGCCCGAGGACCTGCACGCTGCCCTCGTCGGGGGCGCGCAGGCCTTCGCAGCACTCGATCGTGGTGGTCTTGCCGGCCCCGTTGGGGCCGAGGACGGCGGTCACGGCGCCTCGGGAGGCGGTCAGGCTCAGGTGGTCGACGACCGCCCGGCCGTCATAACGCTTGACCACGTCCTGGAGGACGACGGCGGGGGAGTCGGGCACGGTGGCGATTGTAGGGGAGCGGGCTGGGGGCGGCTGTGAGGTACGCCTTGCTTGCGTCGGAACAATTAGCGCATGAGACTGTTACCTATATCGATGACGCCTCCCGGGACCGTGCGCGCCCGCGGACCAGGCGGAAGGAACCCAGCAGGCCGACGACGTGGAGGTGAGGCATGAGCGACGACGCACGTACCGCCCGCGCCGTGCCGCCCGCAGGCCCCGTCGCCCTCCAGGGCCCGAACGACACGCACGTCCCCGTCGACGGTGACGGCACCACGCGCGAGCGCGTCCTCGCGCTCATCGTCTCCGACGGTCCCGTGAGCGCTGCCTCGCTCGCGACCGACCTCGGCCTCACGCCCGCAGGCGTCCGCCGTCACCTCGCCCAGCTCGAGACCGACGGGCTCATCGCCGTCCACGAGTCGGGCGCGGGCACCGGGATGCGCGGGCGCCCTGCCCGCCACTACGTTGCGACGAACCGCGGCCAGTCCGAGCTCTCGGGCGCCTACCCCGACCTCGCGACCCAGGCGCTGCGCTACCTGCGCGACGTCGCCGGGGAGGACGCGGTCGAGGAGTTCGCCCACCGTCGCCTCGAGGAGCTCACCGACCGCTACGCGAGCCGCATCACGGCCGACGACGTCGCGGGCCGGGCCGAGCAGCTCGCGGCCGTCCTCGCGGAGGACGGGTTCGCGGCGAGCGTGCGACCCGTCGCCGGCACCGCGACCGTGCAGCTCTGCCAGGGACACTGCCCGGTCCAGCACGTCGCCGAGGAGTTCCCCCAGCTCTGCGACGCCGAGGCCCAGGTCTTCTCCCAGCTCCTCGGCTCGCACGTCCAGCGGCTCGCGACCCTCGCGGGCGGCGGGCACGCCTGCACGACCAACGTCCCCGTGCTCCCTGCGGCGACCCGCGTACCCGAGGCGAGCGACGCCGTCGGGCACCAGACCACCGGACGCCGTGCCACCGCGCGCGGACCGCGCGCCCCGGCGCACCCCCCAGCACGACACCCCGAACCGACAGGTTCATCGACCACCGCCCCACCGCCCCCCTCCGTCGTCGACGGAACGTGGAAGGAATGACATGAGCGCTCCCACCCAGGACACCGCCGGCGTGTCCCAGAGCACCGGCCAGTCCGACGAGGAGATCATCGCCTCGATCGGCTCCTACGGCTACGGCTGGCACGACAAGGACGACGCCGGCGCGACGGCGCAGCGTGGCCTCTCCGAGGCGGTCGTGCGCAACATCTCCGCGCTCAAGAGCGAGCCCGAGTGGATGCTGAACTACCGCCTCAAGGCCCTGCGCCTGTTCGACAAGAAGCCCATGCCCAACTGGGGCAGCGACCTGTCGGGCATCGACTTCGACAACATCAAGTACTTCGTGCGGTCCACCGAGAAGCAGGCGACCTCGTGGGACGACCTGCCCGAGGACATCAAGGAGACCTACGACAAGCTCGGCATCCCCGAGGCGGAGAAGCAGCGCCTCGTCGCCGGCGTCGCGGCCCAGTACGAGTCCGAGGTGGTCTACCACCAGATCAACGAGGAGCTCGAGAAGCAGGGCGTCATCTTCCTCGACACCGACACCGCGCTGCGCGAGCACCCCGAGCTCTTCCAGGAGTACTTCGGCACCGTCATCCCCTCGGGCGACAACAAGTTCGCCGCGCTCAACTCGGCCGTGTGGTCCGGCGGCTCGTTCGTCTACGTCCCCCCGGGCGTCCACGTCGAGATCCCGCTCCAGGCCTACTTCCGCATCAACACGGAGAACATGGGCCAGTTCGAGCGCACGCTGATCATCGCGGACGAGGGCTCGTACGTGCACTACGTCGAGGGCTGCACCGCCCCGATCTACTCGAGCGACTCGCTGCACTCCGCGGTCGTCGAGATCATCGTCAAGAAGAACGCCCGCGTGCGCTACACGACCATCCAAAACTGGTCGAACAACGTGTACAACCTCGTCACCAAGCGTGCGACGGCCGCCGAGGGCGCGACGATGGAGTGGGTCGACGGCAACATCGGCTCCAAGGTCACCATGAAGTACCCCGCGATCTACCTGCTCGGCGAGCACGCCAAGGGCGAGACGCTGTCGATCGCGTTCGCGGGCGAGGGCCAGCACCAGGACGCGGGCGCCAAGATGGTGCACGCCGCCCCTAACACGTCCTCCTCGATCGTCTCGAAGTCCGTGGCGCGCGGCGGTGGGCGCACGTCCTACCGCGGCCTCGTCCAGGTCCTCGAGGGAGCGGAGCACTCCGCCTCCACCGTTCTGTGCGACGCGCTGCTCGTCGACCAGATCTCCCGGTCCGACACCTACCCGTACGTCGACGTCCGCGAGGACGACGTCTCGATGGGTCACGAGGCGACCGTGTCGCGCGTGAGCGAGGACCAGCTGTTCTACCTCATGTCCCGAGGCATGGCAGAGACCGAGGCCATGGCCATGATCGTGCGCGGGTTCGTCGAGCCCATCGCCCGTGAGCTGCCCATGGAGTACGCGCTCGAGCTCAACCGCCTCATCGAACTGCAGATGGAAGGGTCCGTCGGCTAAATGACTACTACTGCGAGCACCACACAGACCGAGCCGGTCGGCCTGAGCACGGACCACTCCCAGGCCGTCCAGGACGGCGCTCACTCGCACGGGGTCGGCGGCACGCCGCAGGGCTCCCGCGCCGAGCGCATCACCTCGTTCGACCCGGCCGTCATCACCGAGCCCACAGGCCGCGAGGAGGAGTGGCGCTTCTCCCCGGTCAAGCGACTCGCCCCGCTGTTCTCGACGACGCTCGGCAGCGCCGGCGTGCGCACGACCGTGGTCGACGCGCCCGAGGTCACGGTCGAGATCGTCGGCCGCGACGACGAGCGGCTCGGCCGCGCGGGCGTCCCGGGCGACCGCACCGCCGTGACGGCGTGGAACGCGTTCGACGAGGCGACCGTCGTCACCATCCCGGCCGAGGCAGTGGCCAGCGACGTCACGTCCGTGCGCATCGAGGGCCTGTCCGACGAGCCCACCGCGACGCACCTGCTGATCCAGGCCGAGCGCCACAGCGAGTCCGTCGTGGTCATCGACCACGTCGGTTCCGCGACGCTCACCGAGACCGTCGAGATCGTCGTCGAGGACGGCGCGCACCTCACGGTCGTGTCCGTGCAGGACTGGAGCGCGGGCGCCGTGCACGCGAGCTCGCACCGCGCACGCATCGGCCGCGACGCCAAGCTCAAGCACGTCGTCGTGACGTTCGGCGGCGACGTCGTCCGCGTGACCCCCGACGCCGAGTTCACCGGCACCGGTGGCGAGGTCGAGATGGTCGGCCTGTACTTCGCGGACGCCGACCAGCACCAGGAGCACCGCCTCTTCGTCGACCACGCCGTCCCGAGCTGCAAGTCGCGCGTCACGTACAAGGGCGCGCTGCAGGGCGAGGGCGCGCACACGGTCTGGGTCGGCGACGTGCTGATCCGCACCGAGGCCGAGGGCACCGACACCTACGAGCTCAACCGCAACCTCGTCCTGTCGGACGGTGCGCGCGCGGACTCCGTGCCGAACCTCGAGATCGAGACCGGCCTCATCGAGGGGGCCGGGCACGCCTCGGCCACCGGTCGCTTCGACGACGAGCAGCTCTTCTACCTGCAGGCGCGCGGCATCCCCGAGACCGACGCGCGTCGCCTCGTGGTCCGCGGCTTCTTCGCCGAGCTCATCCAGGAGATCGGCGTCCCCTCGGTCGAGGAGCGCCTGCTCGAGTCGATCGAGGCCGAGCTCGCCAAGTCGATGAGCGTCATCGAAGGCCGGTGACCCGACCCGCATGACTGCACAGCTTGCTTGCATGACCGACGACGTGGCGCCCGAGGAGGCGCTGCGTGTGGAGCTCGAGGGCGAGAGCGGCCCCGTCGAGGTCGCGGTCGTCCGTGACGGCGACGGGAACTGGCACGCCATCTCGGACATCTGCTCCCACGGCGCGGTCTCGCTGTCCGACGGCGAGGTCGAGGGCTGCTTCATCGAGTGCTGGCTGCACGGCTCGCAGTTCGACCTGCGGACCGGCATGCCCACCGCGCTGCCCGCGATGCGCCCCGTGCCCGTCTACCCGGTCACGATCGACGGCGAGCGCGTGCTCGTCGACATCGACCAGACCGTCTCCCCGTCCTGACCCCCTGAACTTTCTCGAATACTGGAGAACACCACATGTCCACTCTGGAGATCCGCGACCTGCACGTCAGCGTCGAGACCAAGGAAGGGCCGAAGCCGATCCTGCGCGGCGTCGACCTGACCATCAACGCGGGCGAGACCCACGCGATCATGGGCCCCAACGGCTCGGGCAAGTCGACCCTCGCGTACTCGATCGCCGGCCACCCCAAGTACACGATCACGAGCGGCACCGTGACGCTCGACGGTGAGGACGTCCTCGCGATGACCGTCGACGAGCGTGCCCGCGCGGGCATGTTCCTCGCCATGCAGTACCCGGTCGAGGTCCCCGGCGTGTCCGTCTCGAACTTCCTGCGCACCGCCAAGACCGCGATCGACGGCGAGGCCCCCGCGCTGCGCACGTGGGTCAAGGACGTCAAGGGCGCCATGGAGAACCTGCGCATGGACTCGTCCTTCGCGGAGCGCTCGGTCAACGAGGGTTTCTCCGGCGGTGAGAAGAAGCGCCACGAGATCCTGCAGATGGAGCTCCTCAAGCCCAGCATCGCGATCCTCGACGAGACCGACTCGGGCCTCGACGTCGACGCGCTGCGCATCGTCTCCGAGGGCGTCAACCGCGCCAAGGAGTCCACGGACGTCGGCGTGCTGCTCATCACGCACTACACGCGCATCCTGCGCTACATCAAGCCGGACTTCGTGCACGTGTTCGTCGACGGCCGCATCGCCGAGGAGGGTGGCCCGGAGCTCGCCGACCGCCTCGAGAACGAGGGCTACGACCGTTTCCTGACGACGGGCGCGGCCACGGCCTGACCTGTCCTGCCGCCCGCCGGTCCGCCGGCGGGCACCTGACACCTTGAGGAGACATCCGATGACCACCACCGACACCGTGCGGGCAGGGCTGAGCGCCACCGAGCTCGCCGCCGTGCGAGCCGACTTCCCGCTGCTCGCCCGCACGGTGCGGGGTGGCCGTCCGCTCGTCTACCTCGACTCGGGGGCCACGTCGCAGAAGCCGCAGGTCGTCCTCGACACCGAGGTCGACTTCTACGAGGAGCGCAACGCCGCGGTGCACCGCGGCGCGCACCAGCTCGCGGAGGAGGCGACCGAGGCGTTCGAGGACGCCCGGTCGGCGGTCGCCCGCTTCGTGGGGGCCGACGCCGACGAGATCGTCTGGACGTCCGGGGCGACGGCCGCGATCAACCTCGTCACGTACGCGCTGTCGAACGCGACGATCGGTCGTGGGGGAGAGGCTGCCCGCCGTTTCGCCCTGGCGCCGGGCGACGAGATCGTCCTGACCGAGGCCGAGCACCACGCCAACCTCGTGCCGTGGCAGGAGCTCGCCGCGCGCACGGGCGCCGTGCTGCGCTGGTTCGGCGTCGACGACGACGGGCGCATCCGCGTCGACGAGGCGGACTCGGTCATCACCGAGCGCACGCGCGTCGTCGCGTTCACGCACGCGTCCAACGTGACGGGCGCGATCACGCCCGTCGCGCCGATCGTGGCACGGGCCAAGGAGGTCGGGGCGCTCACGTTCCTCGACGCGTGCCAGTCCGTGCCGCACCTGCCCGTGGACCTGCACGCCCTCGACGTCGACTTCGCGGCGTTCTCGGGCCACAAGATGCTGGGGCCCACGGGCATCGGGGCGCTCTACGGGCGCCGCGAGCTGCTGGAGGCGCTGCCCCCGGTCACGACCGGCGGGTCGATGATCGAGGTCGTCACCATGACGGAGGCGACGTACATGCCGCCGCCGCAGCGCTTCGAGGCCGGCACGCAGGCCGTCGCGCAGATCGTCGGCCTCGGCGTCGCCGCGCAGTACCTCGACGAGCTGGGCATGGAGAACGTCGCGGCCCACGAGCACGACCTCGCGGTCGAGCTCCTCTCGATCGCCGACATCCCGGGCGTGCGGATCATCGGCCCGGCGGTGCCGGAGGACCGCCTCGCGGTCGTCTCGTTCGTCGTCGAGGGCGTCCACGCGCACGACGTGGGCCAGGTGCTCGACGCCGCCGGCATCGCCGTGCGGGTCGGTCACCACTGCGCCCAGCCGCTGCACCGCCGGTTCGGGATCGCCGCCACGGCGCGCGCCTCGGCCTCGGTGTACACGACGTCCGAGGACGTCACGGCGTTCCGGGAAGGTTTGGCGGGGGTCCGGGCGTTCTTCTCAGTGGACTGACACGCGCACGTCCACGTCGACCGTGGGCGTCTCGCGGCCTGTCTCGTCCCCGCTTTCCAGCGCACCGCAGGATGTACCGAAGGAGCAGGACCCCAGCAATGAGCAGCTCGTTGGAGCAGATGTACCAGCAGGTCATCCTCGACCACGCGAAGTCCCCGCACGGGCGAGGGTTCGTCGACCTGTCGGAGGGGCACCTCCACGGTGAGTCGCACCAGATCAACCCCACGTGCGGCGACGAGGTCACGATGCGCGTCGAGTTCGACACCGCCGACCCGAAGGTCCCGACCATCTCGAGCGTGAGCTGGGAGGGCCAGGGCTGCAGCATCTCGCAGGCCTCGCTGTCGGTGCTCACCGACCTCGTGACGGGCGCACCCGTCGCGGAGTCCGAGCACCTCGGCGACCTCTTCCGCCAGCTCATGCAGTCGCGCGGCAAGGGACTCGACGAGGACCTCGAGGACGAGCTCGGGGACGCCACGGCCTTCACCGGGGTCGCGCAGTTCCCGGCCCGCATCAAGTGCGCGCTGCTCGGCTGGGCCGCGCTGCGTGACACCCTGGCGACGTCGGGAGTCCTCGTCGGCCCGAGCGCCACCACCGCCGACCAGTCCTCGGCCGACACCCCCTTGCCCGCCCAGTCACCTCAGGCACCCCAGGAGAACCGATGACGACCGAGACCCCCGCCGCCGCTGCGGCGCCGACTCCGCCGACCGCGGCCGACGTCGAGGAGGCCATGCGCGACGTCATCGACCCCGAGCTCGGGATCAACGTCGTCGACCTCGGCCTCGTCTACGGCATCCAGGTCGACCAGAACAACCACGCTGTCATCGACATGACGCTCACCTCGGCGGCCTGCCCGCTCACGGACGTCATCGAGGACCAGTCGGCGCAGGCCCTCGACGGGCTCGTCGACGGCTTCCGCATGAACTGGGTCTGGATGCCGCCGTGGGGCCCCGAGAAGATCACGCAGGACGGCAAGGACCAGCTGCGCGCGCTGGGCTTCAACGTCTGACGCTCGCCTCAGGGTCTTGCGTCGAAGGGGCCGTCGTTCCTCCCGGGACGGCGGCCCCTTCGACGTGCCCGTCGGCTCACGCCACCGCGAGCCAGGGGACGGGGGCGGCGGCAGCCGGGCACCCGAAGCGAGCGGTGCCGCCCGACGTCACTTCGAGTGCTTGTGGTTCGTCCCCGGGTAGACGGCGTCCACCTCGACCTCGACGAGCCACCCGTTGACCGGAAGGTTCTCGATCTCGAGCGCGAAACGCGAGGGACGCGCCTCGTTGACGACCATCGGCTTGGTCGTCACGGAGCCGAGCTGGACGTCGAGCGTCGCGCCCGTCGCGAGGTTCGTGTTGGCGAAGAACTGCCGGTACGCCCGGTTCCACCCGGCGAAGTCCATCTTCGCCTCGCCCTCGGGGTTCTGGAGGAAGACCCGCATCGAGACGACGTCCTCGTAGGACAGCCCGGCCTTCGTGAGGTTCTCACCGATGCGCATGAGGACGTTGATGCCCTGGGCCTCGGTGAGGGTGACCCCGGCCGGCAGCTGCCCCCCGGGGAAGACGTCGGTCGGGATGTACCGGGCCTCGGCGGACACGCCGGGGGCCGTGTTCATCGCCGACGGACCGAGTCCCGAGGACTTGTACCAGGAGACGTTCTTGCCGATCGCGACGCCGTCGGCGATCGAGGCGGTGTCCCCCGTGATGAACGAGACGGCCTCGGTCGGCGCGGGCTCGAAGAGGTTGGCCTTCGCGTAGGCGGTGCCCGGGACGGCGACGGCTGCGGTCACGACGACCGCGGCGACGATCTTGACGCTGTTCTTCATGAGGACCTCCAGTGGCGGTGCAGCGCGCGGAGCGCCTGGCACGTGTCGGTCCGGTGGGTACCGGATGGCGAGGACCGTAGTGAGGTGCCGTTTCGGCGCGATGAACGCCGAGGTTCGGGCGGAAGTCGGGCCGATGCCTCGTATCGCCGGATCCGCCTGCAGAGGGCATCCGGCAGGAACCTCGCGAAACAGACTTGTTACCCCCGGCAACTGTCAGGAAACGCCGAGGAACCGTCCAGGGAACCTGGGGCGCCTAGCGTCACGCACGGTGCTGGCGGCGGCACCTGGCGCTCGCGGCCGTGGACCCCGTCCGTCAGACCGACAAGACGAGAGGTAGGGCATCGTGGTCTCAGAAAACGGCTCCTCCGGCGTCTCGCGCCGCAGCTTCCTCCAGGCAGTCGGCGTGGGCTCCAGCGCCGGCGTCATGTTCGCGACGATGGGCGCCGTCGGGCTCGCCCCGACGGCCGCGGCGCAACCGCGGAACGAGTCCTGGACACCCCCGAGGGGCAGCGACTTCTCGCTGACCGGGCGTTCCGCCAAGAAGGTCGTGGTCGTCGGTGCGGGACCCGCCGGGCTTGCGTCGGCGTACGAGCTGCAGAAGGCCGGCTACCGGGTGACGGTGCTCGAGGCCCGTCACCGGGCGGGTGGCCGGACGCTGACGATACGCAACGGCGACTCCGAGACGGACATCAACGGCGTCAAGCAGATCGCCCGGTTCTCCGACGGCACGTACATGAACGCGGGCGCCGGGCGCATCGCCCAGTGGATGGTGACCATGGACTACCTGCGCGAGCTGGGGGTGCCGTACGAGGTCTTCACCAACGCCAACGCCGACGCCTACCTCTACAACGAGCGCTCGGGCGCCACCCCGGGCAACCCGGTCCGGTACCGCACGGCCAAGGCCGACGTGTTCGGCTACACCTCGGAGCTGCTGAGCATGGCGGCCGACCAGGGCGCGCTCGACCAGAAGCTGACCGCCGCGGACAAGGAGAACCTGCGGTCCTTCCTGCGCAGCTGGGGGTCGCTGACGACCGACGGGAAGTACCAGGGCGGGAGCAACCGCGGGTACTCGGTCTACCCGACGGCGTGGAACGAGCACGGCACGCCGCTGCCCGGACCGGGCACGGTCTCGGAGGTGCTCGCCTCGAAGGTGGGGCAGTACTTCCCGTTCGAGATCAACTGGGAGCAGTCGATGCTCATGTTCCAACCCAAGGGCGGCATGGACACGACCTACGAGTACTTCGTGCGCGCCATCGGCAAGCAGAACGTGCTCTTCAGCTCGCCGGTCACCGGGGTCGAGAACACGAGCCGCGGGGTCAAGGTCACCTACACGGCGGCGAACGGCAAGGCTCGCCAGATCGACGCCGACTTCGCGATCGTGTCCGCCCCGGCAGGGCTCATGCGTCGCTGGAGCACCAACTGGGGCCCGGACATCGACGCGGCGCTGGGCGAGTTCGCGGTCGGCTCTCCTGCGGGCAAGATCGGCCTCCAGTACCGGTCGCGCTTCTGGGAGGACGACCACCGCATCTACGGCGGCATCACCGAGACCGACATGGACCTGGCCCACATCTGGTACCCGTCCTACGGGTACGGGGAGCGCAAGGGCCTCGTCGTCGGCTACTACAACACGGGGGCCAACGCGCGGGCCTACGCGGACATGGCGCCCAAGCAGCGTGAGCTGCGCGCGGTCGAGCAGGGCGTCAAGATCCACGGCGAGAAGTACCGGACCGAGCTCGAGAGCTCGTTCTCGATCGCGTGGCACAAGGTGCCGTACATCGAGGGCGCCTGGGCGTACCCGAACACCGAGTCCGCGCGCTTCAAGCAGCTCCAGCAGGGCGCGGGCAACGTGTACTTCGCGGGGGACTGGATGTCCGAGATCTCCGCCTGGCAGCACGGTGCGTTCTGGTCGGCGCGGTACGCCGTGCAGAACCTCCACCAGCGCGTCATGTCGAGCTGATGCGCACGAGGTCCGGGTTCCTCGACTCGTTCGAGGAGCCCGGACCGGCTGCTCGTCCGGCACGCTCGTCGGCGCCTGGGCACGGGGCGCATCGCCCGTGCCCCGGAGCGCCGGACTCCAGCCCGACCCGGCGTGTTCACCCGTCCGCGGGCGCGAGCGGCGGGCCCTCCAGGACTCGTGGGCGGTACTCGACGATCTGGATGCCGGTGTCGAAGGTGTGGTGCTCGGTCATCTCGAGGGCGACGTCGGGGTACCCGTCGTAGATCCGTTCGGACCCGGTCGCGCCGGTGATCACGGGGAACATCCCGACCCGGAACCGGTCGACGAGCCCGGCCCGCAGCAGCGCACGTGCCACGCTGAGGCTGCCGATCGTGCTCAGGATGCCGGCCTCCTCGGCCTTCATGGCGCGGACCGCCTCGACCGCGTCGCCGCGCACCAGCGTGGAGTTCGGCCACGTCAGCGGCTCGGGGAGCGTGCTGGAGAAGACCACCTTCCGTGCCGCCGTGAGCTCGTCGACCGACGCCTCCTCGTCGGCCGTGAACTCGTCCGTCCCTTCGGGCATCTGACCGGCCGCGAAGCCCGACATCAGACGATAGGTGGTCGCGCCCATCAGGTACGTGACCTGGGGTTGCTCCTGCAGCCACCCGAGGTACTCAGGGCCTTCGAGCCCCCAGAACCCGGGCCAGCCCTCGCCCGACGCGTAGCCGTCGAGCGAGGTGATGAAGTCGACGAGCAGCTCAGCCATCGGTTCGTCCCCGTCCGTGTCGATCCCTGCGGTGGTGCCGCTCGGCGGCGGCCTGGTCTCACCACTGAGACGGCGGCACGACCGGAAACTCATCGGTCCGGTGGGGTGCTCACAGCGTCGACGCCTCGAGCGCGTTGCAGTCCTGGAACGTCCCGCCGTCGTAGCCCGTCATGAACCAGCGCTGGCGCTGGTCGCTCGACCCGTGTGTCCACGCCTCGGGGTTCACCGAGCCGGTCGCGGACTGCTGGATGCGGTCGTCGCCCACGGCGGACGCGGCGGAGAGGGCGTCCTTCAGCTGGTCCGGGGTGATCTCCTGCAGGAACGGCACGCCGCGCGTGGCGTCGATGTTCGTCGCGGCGTTCCCGGCCCACATCCCGGCCAGACAGTCGGCCATGAGCTCGATGCGCACCGAGTCGGACTCGGGGCCGGTCCCGGACCGGTCCGCCGACGCCATGACACCGGTGAGCTGCTCGATATGGTGTCCGAACTCGTGCGCCGTGACGTACTCCTCGGCGAGCGGGCCGCCCGAGGACCCGAAGCGGTCGCGCAGCTCGTCGAAGAACGAGACGTCGATGTACACGGTCTGGTCGGGCGGGCAGTAGAAGGGCCCGACCGCACTGGTCGCCGCGCCGCACCCGGTCTGCGTCGAGCCCGTGAAGCTGTAGACCTCCGGGACGACGTACTCGACGCCGACCTGCTGGGGCAGGGCCTCGGACCAGTAGTCGTCGAGCGAGAGCGCGGTGGCCGACAGCCGGCACTCCCGCTCGGTGTTGGCCTGCTCGACCGTGCACTCCTCGACGAACTGCTGCTGCGCGGTGTCCTCGGCCCCGGAAGGCTGGACCACCTGGTCGCTCACCGCGCCGAGCACGCTGCCCAGGTCACCACCGTTGAGGAGCGCGAACACGACCGCCACGAGCACGGCCGCGATGCCGCCGCCCGCGATCACCGGTCCCTTGCCGCGCCCGCCCTTGCGGACCCGACCACCCTCGAATGAGCCACCCTCGTTGAACGTCACGGGTCAACGCTACTCGTCGCCGCAGGTCACGGCGTCCTGCGGTGCAACGTCGGGCGAGGACGGCCCGTCGGTGGTACCGGCCCCGACGGCGCCGCCCACCTCGCCCCCGTCCCGCACCCGCCCGCAGCCCGCCCCCGGGCAGGCGGGGGCCGAGAACGGGCTTGAGGCCGCCATGGCCGCCGGAACGGCCACAACCCCGTTCTCGGCACCCCAGGCGCGACCAGCAGCCCGACTGTGACGGACCAGCCCGCGAAATCCCGTTCCGTCCGCGGGCTCCCGGCACTAGAATCGGTGGCGTTTGTGTCTCGCGCACAGCGCGACCGCGCGAACCCCTACGCCCCCTGAACACCTCACCATCCTGCCGGAGGAACTCTCTGTGATCACTGCCCACGCCGTCGAGCTGCGCGTCGGCGCCCGCGTCCTGCTGGACGAGGCGTCCTTCCGCATCGCAGCCGGAGACCGGATCGGCCTGGTGGGTCGCAACGGAGCGGGCAAGACCACCCTGACGAAGACCCTCGCGGGGGAGACCCAGCCCACGGCCGGGCAGATCGTGCGCACCGGAGACGTCGGCTACCTGCCGCAGGACCCGCGCACGGGCGACCTCGACGTCATCGCCATGGACCGCGTCCTCTCGGCGCGTGGCCTCGACGTGCTGGTCCGCAAGATGCGTGAGACCGAGGGGGAGATGGCGAGCGCCGACGAGGAGACCCACCTCGCCGCGATGGAGCGCTACCCCAAGCTCGAGGAGCGCTTCACGGCCGCGGGCGGGTATGCCGCGGAGAGCGAGGCGCAGCGCATCACGTCGAACCTGGGCCTCGACGACCGCATCCTCGCGCAGCCCCTCAAGACCCTCTCGGGTGGCCAGCGCCGACGCATCGAGCTCGCGCGCATCCTGTTCTCGGGCGTCGAGACCCTGCTGCTCGACGAGCCGACCAACCACCTCGACGCCGACTCGATCCTGTGGCTGCGCGACTACCTGAAGAACTACTCGGGCGGGTTCGTGGTCATCAGCCACGACGTCGAGCTGCTCTCGGCGACCGTCAACAAGGTCTTCTACCTCGACGCGACGCGCGGCGTCCTCGACCAGTACAACCTGGGCTACAAGGCGTACCTCGAGCAGCGCGAGACCGACGAGCGCCGCCGTCGCCGTGAGCGCGCCAACGCCGAGAAGAAGGCCGGCACGCTGCTCGCGCAGGCCGAGAAGATGCGCGCCAAGGCCACCAAGGCCGTGGCCGCGCAGAACATGATCAAGCGCGCCGAGCGCATGCTCTCGGGCCTCGAGGGCGAGCGCGTGAACGACAAGGTCGCCAAGCTGCGGTTCCCGACCCCGGCGCCGTGCGGGCGCACGCCCATCACGGCCGAGGGCCTGTCCAAGTCGTACGGCTCGCAGGAGATCTTCGCGGGCGTCGACCTCGCGATCGACCGCGGCAGCCGCGTCGTCGTCCTCGGGCTCAACGGTGCGGGCAAGACGACGCTGCTGCGCATCCTCGCGGGCGTCGAGAAGCCCGACACGGGCGAGGTCATCGCGGGGCACGGGCTCAAGCTGGGCTACTACGCCCAGGAGCACGACACGCTCGACATGGACGTGACGGTCGTCGAGAACCTGCGGCACGCCGCGCCGGACCTCACCGACACCCAGGTCCGCTCGGTCCTCGGTTCGTTCCTGTTCTCCGGCGACGACGCGAACAAGCCGACCAACGTCCTGTCCGGTGGCGAGAAGACGCGCCTCGCGCTCGCGACCATCGTGGTCTCCGGGGCGAACGTGCTGCTCCTCGACGAGCCCACCAACAACCTGGACCCGGCCTCGCGCGCCGAGATCCTCGACGCGCTCAAGAACTACGAGGGCGCGGTCGTCATGGTCACCCACGACGACGGTGCGGTCGAGGCGCTCTCCCCGGAGCGCGTCCTGCTGCTGCCCGACGGCGACGAGGACCTGTGGAACGACTCCTACGCGGAGCTCATCTCCCTGGCCTGAGCCGCTGGAACGACGAACGGCCCGCCTGCTCCTCGGAGCAGGCGGGCCGTTCGTCGTGTCTGGGCGCGCGGTCAGAGGCGGGTCTCGGGGAGCTGAGCGTCGATGAGCGCGTCCTCCTCCTCCTCGGCCGTGGGACCGCGCTTGCGGCGCGGCGCGGTCTCGCCCGGTGCACGGCCCGTCGCCCGCTGCTCGCCGAGCAGGTCGCCCGCGGTCACGGTCTCGCGCTTCTCGCGGCGGATCAGGATGAGGAACCCGCCGATCGCGCCCGCGGCGAAGACGAACCACTGGAACGTGTACGACAGGTGCGAGCCGGGGTCGGTGTCCGGTACCGGGAGCGGGCGCAGCGACGCGGAGGGGGCGGGGTCCTCGGCCCGGAGCGAGCCGTACGCGCCCACGGTCGCCCCCTCGGCCCACGCGGCGCCGTCGGGGCCCTCGGCGAGGACCTGGGCCGTGTTGATGGCCTGGACCTGACCGGCCGGGGCGTCGCGACGCGACGCGGGCTCGTCGGCGCGCAGGCTGACCGTCACCTCGACCGTGCCCGCCGGGGGAGCGGGTACCGCGTCGGGGGCGCTCGCGTCGGCACCCAGGGGCACGAAGCCGCGGTCGACGACCATGACGACCTTCTCGCCGCCGTCGGTCGGGGCCGTCACGAACGGCACCAGGACGTGGAAGCCGGCCTTGCCACCCGCCGGACGGTTGCGCAGCAGGACCGTGGCGTCCTCGACGTAGGAGCCCTCGAGCGTCACGCGCTGCCACACGTCCTGCGGGTCCAGGACGGCGCCCGGGCCGTCGAGCACGTCCGTGAGCGGCACGGGCTCCGCGTCGTAGTTCGACTCGATGATCTCGATCTGCGCCGAGCGCGACTCGTACCGGTGCCACTGCCACCGGCCCGCGAGGACGCACAGCGCGGCCACGAGCAGGACCCCGAGCGCGAGCGTGACCCACTGGCGCAGCGTCCGGGGCTCGGCCTTGGCGTCGCGCGACACGTCGAGCGCGAGCCGGGCGGCGTCGGGCTGCCGGGCGCCCTGCGGAGCGGCGGCCGCGTCCGGTCCGCCGGGTCCTGCGGGGTGGTCGGGGCCGGGGGAGGGCTGGGTCACAGCTCGGGCCGGCGCTCGAGGTCGGCGACGGGGACGGTCTGCTTCCAGAAGTCACGGGCACCGAGGAACGTCTCGAGGTGCTCGCGGTGGTCGTCGCACGCGAGCCAGACCTTGCGGCGCTCGGGCGTGTGCAGCTTGGGGTTGTTCCAGAGCAGCCCCCAGACGGCCTCGGCGCGGCAGCCCTTGCCGCTGCAGATCAGCTCACCCTCGTCGACGGGGTCGGCGAGGTGGAGGAGGTCAACCATCGTGCGGCTCCTGGTCGGTCGTTCGGTCGGTTCGGTCGGTCGTCGGGTCGGCGGCCTGGTCGGCGGTCCGGCCCGTGGGACGGTCGGCTGTCCGGTCGGTGTCCGCCGCGTCGGCAGCGCCCGCCGCGTCTGCCGTGTCCGCCGTGTCCGACGCGGCGGGCGCGTCGTCGCGCACCCGGCCCTCGTCGTCGAGCTCGACGACCCGCCCGAGGCCCGGGTGGTCGGGCGCGGCCTCGACCTGGAGGCGCTCCATGGGCGAGACGTCGTAGGACTTCTGGTCGCGTCCCGCGTTGACGAGCAGCACCGCGACGTACGGCAGGACGATCGCGGCGCCGATCAGGACGAACGAGAACCACCCGTGGACGATCACCGCCGCGAGGAAGCACACGAGCCGGATCCCCATCTGGATGAGGTAGCGCTTGGTGCGCCGCGCCTGGTCCTCCGCGAGCGACTCCGGTGCGTTCGAGATGCTCGGCACCTGGTTGTTGCTGCTCACCCCTCCATCCTACGTTTGTCGGAACCCGACAAAGGACCCCTGCCGCCTGTGATGGTCCCTGCGCGCACGCGGTCCGGGGCGCGGGGTACGGTCGTGGCGGCGACGTGCCGGCCGCGCGGGACCTCTCCCGCCGCAGGCGTCGCCTCCCAGCCACCCGAACGAGGAGATGTCGTGTCCGAAGCCCCCGCTTCCCCCGCCCCGCGCACCGTGGTCGTCACGGGCGCCAACCGGGGCATCGGCCGCTCGATCGCCGAGCGCTTCGTCGCCAACGGCGACCGTGTCGCGACGATCTACCGCAGCGGCGACCTCCCCGAGGGGGTCTTCGGCGTCGTGGGTGACATCACCGACACCGACGCGGTCGACGCGGCGTTCACCACGATCGAGGCCGAGCTCGGCCCGGTCGAGGTCCTCGTCGCGAACGCGGGCGTGACGCGCGACCAGCTCCTCATGCGCATGACCGACGACGAGTTCGAGTCGGTCATCGACGTGAACCTCACGGGGACGTTCCGCTGCGTGCGCCGCGTCTCCAAGGGCATGATCCGTCTGCGCCGCGGCCGCATCGTCCTCATCTCCTCGGTCGTGGGCCTGTACGGCGGCCCGGGACAGGTCAACTACTCGGCGTCCAAGGCCGCGCTGGTCGGCATGGCCCGCTCCATCACGCGCGAGCTGGGCGGGCGCGGCATCACCGCGAACGTCGTGGCCCCCGGCTTCATCGAGACCGCCATGACGGCCGAGCTGCCCGAGGAGCGCCAGAAGCAGTACAAGGCCAACATCCCGGCGGGGCGCTTCGCCCAGGCGGACGAGGTCGCGGGCGTCGTGCAGTTCCTGGCGTCGCCCGACGCGGGGTACATCAGCGGCGCCGTGATCCCCGTCGACGGCGGCCTCGGCATGGGCCACTGAGGCCACCGGCACGCGCGGAACGGGACAGCCCGAACCACCGCGCGCGCCACCGGGGAGCACGGCGTGTTCCTCGACACACCGCACGACCCCCCCAGAACTGTCGGTGCGGGTCGTCCATGAGTACGCTCAAGCAGCGCACGACGAAAGAACGGAAGAAGAACTGATGGGTCTGCTCGAAGGCAAGAAGCTCCTGGTCACCGGCGTCCTCACCGACTCCTCGATCGCGTTCCACGCGGCCCGGCTCGCGCAGGAGGAGGGGGCCACCGTCGTGCTCTCCTCGTTCGGTCGCCAGATGAAGCTCACGCAGGCGTTCGCCAAGCGTCTGCCGGTCGAGGCACCCGTCGTGCAGCTCGACGTGACGAACGAGGAGGACCTCGCAGGTCTGGCCGACGCGGTCCGTGAGCACGTCGACACGCTCGACGGCGTCGTGCACTCGATCGGGTTCGCGCCGCAGTCCGTCATGGGCGGCAACTTCCTCTCCGCGAGCTGGGAGGACGTCGCGACCGCTCTGCAGGTCTCGACCTTCTCCTACAAGTCCCTCGCCGTGGCCGCCAAGCCGCTCATGACGAACGGTGGCGCCGTGGTCGGGCTGACGTTCGACGCGCAGTTCGCCTGGCCCGTGTACGACTGGATGGGCGTCGCGAAGGCCGGGCTCGAGTCCGCGAACCGCTACCTCGCGCGCGACCTCGGCCCCGAGGGCATCCGCACGAACCTGGTCTCGGCCGGCCCGATCCGCACGACGGCCGCGAAGTCGATCCCCGGGTTCGAGCAGATGGAGGACGGCTGGCCCACGCGAGCCCCCCTCGGCTGGGACCAGATGACCGCAGAGCCCGCCGCACGCGCGGTCGTCGCTCTCCTGTCAGACTGGTTCCCGGCGACGACGGGGGAGATCGTGCACGTCGACGGCGGCGTGCACGCCATGGGTCTGTGACGAGAGGGACGAACGTGCGAGATGGCCGATCGGCGGCGGCGTTCGACGCCACCGGGTCCGGGGCACCGGGCCGTACGCACCGGTTGGTGCTGCTCCGGCACGCCAAGGCCGAGCCCGCCGGGGGCGTCGACGACGTCCTGCGGCCGCTCGCGCTCAACGGTCGGCGTCAGGCCGGCCGGGTCGGTGCCGCGCTCGCCCACTCCGCGCTCGTCCCCGAGCTCGTCCTGTGCTCCTCGGCGCTGCGCACGCGCCAGACCTGGGAGCTGCTCGCCGCGAACCTCGGCGACGTCGCGCCCGAGGTCGTGGTGACGGACACCCTGTACGCCGCGGGGGTCAAGGACGTCGTGGACCTGGTCCACGGCGCCGACTCCCGCGTGCGGACGCTCCTCGTGATCGGTCACGAGCCGACCATGGCGGCCGCGGCTGCGCACCTGGCTTCCTCCAGCTCGGACTCGGGCGCCCTGGCGCAGGTCCGCGTCGGGGTCCCGACCGCGACCTACAGCGTGCTGGAGTCCCTCACGGCGTGGAGCGAGTGGACCGACGGTGTCGCGGACCTGACGTACGTCGGGCGCCCCTCGAGCTGAGCAGGGCTGAGCAGAGCCCCGACGGGCAGGCAGCATGACGACGGTCCCTTCCCCCGCTGACCGGGGGAAGGGACCGTCGTCGTGCGCGCCTCAGGCTTGTGCGTCGATGATCTCCAGCACCGCGTCGAGGCGCGGCCCCGGCACCGAGTAGGGCGCCTGGGCGACGACGACGGGCTTGGCGGCGAACGCGATCCCGATCCCGGCGGCGCCGATCATGTCGAGGTCGTTGGCGCCGTCGCCGATCGCGACCGTGTCCGCCATGTCGACGCCCTCGGCGGCCGCGAGGTCGCGCAGGGTGACCTCCTTGGTGGCCCGGTCGATCACGGGGCCGGTCGTGCGCCCCGTGAGGCGGCCGTCCGACACCTCGAGGCGGTTCGCCCGGAAGTGCGTGATCCCCAGCCGCGCGGCCAGGGGGGCCACGATCTCCTCGAAGCCTCCGGACACGAGGGCCACGGTCCACCCACGGCTCTGGAGCTCGGCGACGAGCTCGGGGGCGCCGGGGGTGAGAGTGACCTTCTCGAGCACGTCCTCGAACGCGCTGACCGGGACCCCGGCCAGGGTCGCGACGCGTTCGCGCAGCGACTCGGCGAAGTCGATCTCTCCGCGCATCGCGCGCTCGGTGACGTCCGTGACGAGCTCGCGCGTCCCGGCGTGGTCGGCGAGCAGCTCGACGACCTCCTGCGTGATGAGCGTGGAGTCCACGTCCATCACGACGAGGCGGCGGGTCGAGGCGGGGCGGGCGGTCATGGTGCTATTCAACGATGGTTCCCTTGGGGACGACGGTGATGCCCGAGTCGGTGACCGTGAAGCCCCGGGCGCGGTCCTGCTCGGGGTCGAGGCCGATGCGGGCACGCTCGGTGACGATCACGTTCTTGTCGAGGATCGCGCGGTGGACCTGGGCGTGCCGCTCGACCTGGACGCCGTCCATGAGGACGGAGTCGGAGACGGACGACCAGGAGTGCAGGTAGACGCCGGGTGACAGGACGGAGCCCACGACGGTGGCGCCGGAGATGATGACGCCGGGGGAGACGAGCGAGTCCGCGGCGTGGCCCAGCCGTCCCTGGCCCGAGTGGACGAACTTGGCCGGCGGCAGGCCCACGTACCCGGTGTGCAGGGGCCACTCGTCGTTGTACAGGTTGAAGACGGGCGTGATCGAGATGAGGTCCTTGTTCGCGTCGTAGTACGCGTCGAGGGTCCCGACGTCGCGCCAGTAGTCGCGGTCCCGGTCGGTGGAGCCGGGGACGTCGTTGCGGATGAAGTCGTAGACGCCCGCGGTGCCGCGTGCGACGAAGGCCGGGACGATGTCGCCGCCCATGTCGTGGCGCGAGTCCGGGTCGCTCGCGTCGGCCGTCACGGCGGCCACGAGCGCGTCGGCGTCGATGACGTAGTTGCCCATCGAGGCGAGGATCTCGCCGGGGGAGTCGGCCAGGCCGACGGGGTCGGTCGGCTTCTCGAGGAACGCGCGGATCTTGGCCGGGTCCTCGGGGTCGGTGTCGATGACCCCGAACTGGTCGGCCATGGAGATGGGCTGGCGGATACCGGCGACGGTGAGCTCGGCGCCCGAGGCGATGTGGGCGTCGACCATCTGGGAGAAGTCCATGCGGTACACGTGGTCCGCACCGACGACCACGACGATGTCGGGGCGTTCGTCCTCGATGATGTTGAGGCACTGGTAGATCGCGTCGGCGCTGCCGAGGTACCAGTGCTTGCCCACCCGCTGCTGTGCCGGCACCGGCGCGACGAAGTTCCCGAGCAACGACGACATGCGCCACGTCTTGGTGATGTGGCGGTCGAGGCTGTGGGACTTGTACTGCGTCAGCACGACGATGTGCAGGTAGTGCGAGTTCACCAGGTTCGACAGCGCGAAGTCGACCAGGCGGTAGATACCGCCGAACGGTACGGCCGGCTTGGCGCGGTGGGCGGTGAGCGGCATGAGCCGGTTGCCCTCGCCACCGGCGAGGACGATTGCAAGGACACGTGGGGCGGCCATGGGCAAAACCTTAAGGCCCAGAGCGTGGTTCGCATCGCCCGAACCGCAGGGTGGGCGCGGTTCGTCCCACGACGTGGTGACGGCCGCCCGGGCGGGGCGGTGCGCACGAGTCCCGCGGACCGCGCTAGCGTGTGGCGCGTGAGAGTCGACCTGCTGACCCGTGAGTACCCGCCCTACGTCTACGGAGGCGCGGGCGTCCACGTCGCCGAGCTGTCCCGTGTGCTGCGCGAGCGCATCGACGTGCGCGTGCGCGCGTTCGACGGGCCGCGCGCCGAGGAGGGCGTGACGGGCTACTCGGTCCCCGGTTCGCTCGCGTCGGCGAACGCGGTCCTGGGCACCTTCGGCGTGGACCTCGCGATGGCCGACGACGTCGCGGGCGCGGACCTCGTGCACTCGCACACCTGGTACGCGAACCTCGCCGGCCACCTGGCCTCGCTCCTGCACGGGATCCCGCACGTGCTCAGCGCGCACTCGCTCGAGCCGTTGCGGCCGTGGAAGGCCGAGCAGCTCGGCGGCGGCTACGCGCTGTCCGGCTGGGCCGAGAAGACCGCCTACGAGGCGGCCGCGGGCATCATCGCGGTCTCGGCGGGCATGCGTGCGGACATCCTGCGCTGCTACCCGGACGTCGACCCGGCCAAGGTCCACGTGGTCCACAACGGGATCGACCTGGACGGCTGGCGCCGTCCGGAGTCCGAGGCGCAGGTCGCCGCGGCGGACCGCGTGGTCCGCGACCTCGGGATCGACCCCGAGCGTCCGGCCGTGGTCTTCGTGGGGCGCATCACGCGTCAGAAGGGCCTGCCGTACCTGCTGCGGGCGGCCGCGGAGCTGCCCCCCGAGGTCCAGCTGATCCTCTGTGCGGGCGCCCCCGACACCCCCGAGATCGCGACCGAGGTGAGCGACGCCGTCGCGCGCCTCGCGGAGCAGCGCACGGGCGTGGTCTGGATCGAGCAGATGCTCCCGCGCGAGGAGCTCGTCGCGGTCCTCGCGGCCTCGACGGTCTTCGTGTGCCCGTCGGTCTACGAGCCGCTCGGCATCGTCAACCTCGAGGCCATGGCCGTGGGGCTGCCGGTCGTGGGGTCCGCGACGGGCGGCATCCCCGAGGTGATCGACGACGGCGTCACGGGCCACCTGGTCCCGATCGAGCAGGTCGACGACGGGACGGGCACGCCCGTGGACCCGGACCGCTTCGTGGCCGACCTCGCCGCGGCGCTCGTCACGGTCGTCTCCGACCCCGAGCGGGCCCGCGAGATGGGCCGTGCGGCGCGCACCCGGGTCGAGGACCACTTCGCGTGGGACGCGATCGCGGACCGCACGCTCGAGGTCTACCGCAGCGTGCTCGGGTCCGGCCCGGTCGCGTAGCGAGCCGTCGCGGCGGACATCGCCCGCCGTGCGGCCCGATCGACCTCACGCAGGGCGGTCGAGCGCTGGTCGGCCTGCCACAGGTTGACCGCGCCGCCGTCGTCGGCCGTGGCGAGGTCGACGATGGCCCGCAGGCGCGCGGCCTGCGCGAGCACGCGCACGCGGCGCGCCTCGGCCTCTCCGCGTACCGCGGGCAGGGGCCAGTCGGGGGGAGTCGTGGACCGCAGCGACGCGATCGTCTCGGCGGCGTCCTCGCGCCAGCGCGCCACGTCCAGCGAGGCGAGGGCCTCGGTCGCGGTCAGGAGCGCCACGCGCAGGTCGCGCTCGGCGTCGGCCAGCGGCCCGACGGCGGCGAGCACCTGGGTGCGCCACGTCGGCACGGGCGTCACGTGCCAGGCGACGAGGTGACCCGTCTCGTAGACGCTCCCGAACTCCGTGATCTCGGGCACGAGCGCCCACGAGCCCTCGGGGGACTGCACGAGCAGGCACTCCTGCGCGTCGGTCGCGTCCGGGCTCACGGCGGCGGGTACCCCCAGGACGTCGCCGGGAGCCGGGAGGACCGCGCAGACCTCGACCGGACCGCGGGTCCAGCGCGTGAGGAGCTCGAGGAGCGTCGAGGCGTCGTCGGCCCCCTCGACGGTGTGAGGTTCGTCGTCCTGCCGGACGGCCGCGACGGCACGCCGGAGCAGCGCGTCGTCGGGCACCTGGGCCGCGCCGGGCTGCGGTGCCAGGGCCTGTACCCACAGGGCAAGGACGACGGCGCGGGGGAGCGGGAGGGTCGAGTGGGATTCCACGTCAGCCAACCTATAGGGTCGTGTCCCATGAGCTCGGTTCTGGACCTGCAGGCAGTCACGGTGCGCCGTGGCACGAAGACCATCCTCGACTCCGTGGACTGGCAGGTGAACGAGGGCGAGCGGTGGGTGATCCTGGGCCGCAACGGCGCCGGGAAGACGACCCTGCTGCAGATCGCGGCGGCACGCATGCACCCCACCTCGGGGACCGCGGACCTCCTGGGCGAGCGCATCGGGCGCACCGACGTGTTCGGGCTGCGCCCCCGCATCGGGCTCGCGAGCGCGGCGCTCGCGGAGCAGATCCCCGCGGCGGAGACCGTGCGCAACGTGGTGCTGACCGCGGCGTACGGCGTCACAGGGCGCTGGACCGAGACGTACGAGGACTTCGACGCCGAGCGTGCTGACGACCTCCTCGCGGCCTTCGACGTGCTGCCGCTCGCCGAGCGTCTGTTCGGGACCCTGAGCGAGGGCGAGCGCAAGCGCGTCCAGATCGCCCGCGCCCTCATGACCGACCCCGAGCTGCTGCTCCTCGACGAGCCCGCGGCAGGTCTCGACCTGGGCGGCCGCGAGGAGCTCGTCGGCGCGCTCTCCGAGCTCGCGGCGGACCCGGCCTCGCCCGTGCTGGTCCTGGTCACGCACCACGTCGAGGAGATCCCGCCGGGCTTCACGCACGTCCTGCTCCTCAAGGACGGCGCGGTGCACCGCGCCGGTCCGTTGACCGAGGTCCTCACGGCCCAGAACCTCAGCGAGGCGTTCGGGCTGCCTCTGCTCGTGGCTCACGGCGGCGGCCGCTGGATGGCGCGCGCGGCTCGCTGACGGGCCCCGCCGAGGGCACGCACGGTGGCGTACGCGACACGCCCGATAGGTGCACGGATCTCGTTCTTCCGGTAAAATCTGGGCAAAGAACGCAGGTGGTGTCGACACGTCGACGACGTGCAGCGAACGAGCCTCACGACGGAAGGAACCGTCATGGACTGGTTGTGGTGGGTAGGAGCAGGTCTGCTCTTCATCCTCATCGAGATCATCTCCCTCGACCTCGTGCTGATCATGTTCGCGGGCGGGGCGTTCGCCGCGGCCGGCGTGAACGCGGCCGGTGGCCCGCTGTGGCTCCAGATCATCACGTTCGCCGTGGTGTCGGCCGCGCTGCTGCTCTCGCTGCGTCCCTGGCTGCTGCGTCACCTGCGCCATCGCGTACCCCTCGCCGAGACCGGCGCCGCCGCCCAGATCGGCCGGACCGCCGTCGTCGTGGACCGTGTGACCGAGCTCAGCGGACGGATCAAGCTCCAGGGCGAGATCTGGAGCGCGCGGACGGTGGACGGGTCGCCCGAGCTGCCGATCGGCGCCGAGGTCCGGGTCGTGCGCATCGACGGCGCGACCGCGGTCGTCCAGTCGCTCGCCCCGGACAGCCACACGGTCTGAGCGTGGCCTCGGTGTCCGTCTCGGACGCCTCGGGGAGGCCGTGGAACCCCGCGGCGTCCCGTCCGTCGCCCGTGATCGTCTCGCCGGCGGCTCGCGCCGTCGCTCCACGGCCTCGTCGCACCGGACAGTTCCCCCGTCTTCCCCGCACCGCACCGCACGACCAGTACCGCGTGACCCGTCAGCCCACCGAGAACCATCCTCAGGAGAAGATCGATGAGTGACCCAGACCCCGGAATGATCGCCGTGTACGTCGTCCTCGGACTGATCCTGCTGTTCGTGATCATCGCGCTCGTGAAGGCCGTGCGGATCGTCCCGCAGGCGACCGCGCTGATCATCGAGCGGCTGGGCCGGTACTCGAGCACGCTCGAGCCGGGACTGCACCTGCTCATCCCGTTCGTCGACCGCGTGCGCGCCGGGGTCGACCTGCGCGAGCAGGTCGTGTCGTTCCCGCCGCAGCCCGTGATCACGTCCGACAACCTCGTGGTCAGCATCGACACCGTCATCTACTTCCAGGTCACCGAGCCCAAGTCCGCGGTCTACGAGATCGCGAACTACATCCAGGGCATCGAGCAGCTCACCGTCACCACGCTCCGTAACGTCGTGGGGTCCATGGACCTCGAGCAGACCCTGACGAGCCGTGACCAGATCAACGGCCAGCTCCGTGGTGTGCTCGACGAGGCGACGGGTCGCTGGGGCGTGCGCGTCAACCGCGTCGAGCTCAAGTCGATCGACCCGCCCGCGAGCGTGCAGGGCTCGATGGAGCAGCAGATGCGAGCCGAGCGTGACCGTCGTGCGACGATCCTCACGGCCGAGGGCATCAAGCAGTCCCAGGTGCTGACGGCCGAGGGTGAGAAGCAGGCTGCGATCCTGCGGGCGGAGGGCAACGCCCAGGCGGCGATCCTCAACGCCGAGGGTGAGGCCCGCGCCATCCTGCAGGTCTTCGACGCCATCCACGAGGGTGACGCCGACCCCAAGCTGCTCGCCTACCAGTACCTCCAGATGCTGCCGAAGATCGCCGACGGCACCGCGAGCAAGCTGTGGGTCGTCCCCACGGAGTTCACGGCCGCGCTGGGCTCGATCGCCCAGGGCTTCGGCGGAGTGCCGACCCCGTCCGGTGACGGTCTGGAGGCCTCCGAGGCCGCGCGCCGCGAGCGCGACCGCGACCGTGTGAAGTTCGGGACCCCGGCGCTGGTCGACCCCGCCGAGGCCCTCGCCGAGGCGCGTCGCCAGGCCGAGGCCGCCACGGCCGACGCCACGAGCGCAGGCACGCACTCGGGCCTGCCGTTCGACCAGCAGGCCGAGCGCGGGCAACGTCCCGGCGGCCCCGGTCAGCGCTTCGCGCCGGCCCCCGAGCCAGGCACGGCCGCGCCGCGCCCCCTCGGTGCGCCCCCGGCGGACGCACCCGAGGACGGCGGCGTGGAGGGCGGCACGGAGGAGCGCCCGTAGCGTCGGCTGGTACGCGTCCCACACGGCGCGGCAGGAACAGGGGTACCCGGAGGGGCGTCGCGCGAGCGGCGCCCCTCCGGCGTTCGGCGGTGCCCTGTGGGCTCCGGGCGCCACGCCCATCCGTTGCGCCGGGCAACCTTGACGAGTGAGTGCTCACTCACTTAGAGTCGGTGGCGTGACCACACCCTCGGGCCGAGCCCGACCCATGAGTCGCGACGACCGTCGCGCGGCGATCGCCACCGCGACCGTCCCGCTTCTCGCGCGCTACGGCGCCGCGGTGACGACCCGCCAGATCGCCGAGGCCGCGAACGTCGCAGAGGGCACCCTGTTCCGGGCCTTCGAGGACAAGGACGAGCTCCTCCACGCGGCCCTGGTCGCGGCCCTCGACCCCGCCCCGCTGGTCCGGGCGATCCACGACCTTCCGGAACGCGACTCGCTCGAGACGACCCTCGTCGCCCTGGCGGACCTCATCCAGGAGAGCCAGCGTGCGACGGCCAAGATCGTCCAGGTCGCCCACCAGTTCATGGGGGACCGGCACGGCAAGCCCGGCCAGCACGGCCAGCACACCCGACCCGGCGCCCCGGACGACGCCCCGCACCGCCGCCACGGCGAGCACGGCGAGCAGGGCGCGGACTCCCACCGGGACGCCCGGATGTCCGCCGTCCAGGACATCGTCGGCGCGATCGAGGCGCGCGTCGCACCGTTCGCCGCCGAACTGCGCACCGAGCCGCGCGTCGCGGCGAGCGTGTTCTTCTTCCTCGTCCACGGTCACGCGAGCCCCATGATGTCCCAGGGCGGGCCGCTCGACCCGACCCAGATCGTCGACGTCTTCCTGCACGGCGTCCTCGACGACCCGTGCCGGGCGAACGGCCCGCCCGTAGCCCCCGTCCCGACGGCGTCGCTCGCCTGACACCGCCGCCTCGCCCTCGCGGTCGTCGCCCCGGCGACGCATGCTGGACCGGTCGGCGAGGTCACCGAAACAGCTCGACGTGCGCTCCGCCGTCGGGCATCGTCGAGATCCCCGTCCTCCTCTCGCCCCCATCCCCGACAGGACCCCCCACATGCTCCTTCGTCTACTGAGGACGTACCTGCGTCCCTATCGGACGCCCATCGTGATCCTGCTCGTGCTCCAGCTCGTGCAGACCATCGCGACCCTCTACCTGCCCAGCCTCAACGCCGACATCATCGACAAGGGCGTCACGCAGGGCGACACCGCCTACATCGTGCGTACGGGCGGCGTCATGCTCGTCATCAGCCTCGGGCAGGTGATCTGCGCGATCGTCGCGGTGTACTTCGGCGCCAAGGTCGCCATGTCGTTCGGGCGCGACGTGCGCAACGGCCTCTTCACACGCGTCCAGTCCTTCTCCGCGCAGGAGATGGGCGTGCTCGGCGCCCCGTCGCTCATCACGCGCACCACGAACGACGTCCAGCAGGTCCAGATGGTCGTGCTCATGGCCTTCACCATCATGGTCATGGCGCCCATCATGCTCGTGGGCGGCGTCATCATGGCGCTCCAGGAGGACGTCGAGCTCTCGGCGCTGCTGCTGGTCGTCGTGCCCGTCCTGGGGATCGTGGTCGGGCTGATCGTGTCCCGCATGGTGCCGTACTTCCGCAAGATGCAGAAGCGCATCGACGCGATCAACGGCGTGCTGCGCGAACAGATCTCCGGCATCCGCGTCATCCGGGCGTTCGTGCGCGAGCGTCGCGAGGAGGAGCGGTTCGCCGTCGCGAACGACCGGCTCTACGACACGTCGCTGCGCGTGGGCAAGCTCATGGCGCTCATGTTCCCGACCGTCATGCTCGTCATGAACGCGACCAGCGTCGCCGTCCTGTGGTTCGGCGCGTACCGCGTCGAGAACGGGATGCAGATCGGCGCCCTGACCGCGTTCCTCAGCTACATCATGTACATCCTCATGGCAGTGATGATGTCGACCATGATCTTCATGATGGTCCCGCGCGCCGCGGTCTCGGCCGAGCGCATCGGCGAGGTCCTCGACACCGAGACGACCGTCGTCGAGCCCCAGGCGCCCGTGCGCCTGGCGGCCCGTGCCGACCGCACCGGCGTCATCACGTTCTCCGGCGTCGACTTCCGGTACCCCGGCGCCGAGGACCCCGTGCTCCACGACCTCACGTTCACGGCCCGACCGGGCGGGACGACCGCGATCATCGGGTCCACGGGCTCGGGCAAGACGACGCTGCTCCAGCTCGTCCCGCGGCTCTTCGACGCGACGGCCGGGTCCGTGCGGATCGACGGTACCGACGTCCGCGACGTCTCGCTCCAGGACCTGTGGTCGATGATCGGCTACGTGCCCCAGAAGGCGTACCTGTTCTCCGGGACCGTCGCGGAGAACGTCCGCTACGGCAAGGAGGACGCGACCGACGAGGAGGTGTGGGAGGCGCTCGAGGTCGCGCAGGCGCGCGAGTTCGTCGAGCAGCTCGACGGGCAGCTCGACGCCCCCGTCGCGCAGGGCGGCACCAACTTCTCCGGGGGCCAGCGCCAGCGGCTCGCGATCGCCCGCGCGATCGTCCGCAAGCCCAGCGTCTACCTGTTCGACGACTCGTTCTCGGCCCTCGACTACGCGACCGACGCGGCCCTGCGGCTCGCGCTCGCCCCGCGGACCCGTGAGGCCACGGTCCTGCTCGTCGCCCAGCGCGTCGCGACCATCCGGCACGCCGAGCAGATCGTCGTGCTCGACCACGGCCGCATCGTCGGCACCGGCACCCACGACGAGCTCCTGGAGACGTGCGAGACGTACCAGGAGATCGTGTACTCGCAGCTCTCGGCGCAGGAGGCAGCATGAGCACCCAGACCCCTCGCCCGAGCGACAACCCGGGCGACAAGAACGCCGAGCCGCACGTGACGCCGTCGGGCGGCGTGCAGGACGAACCCGCGGGCGACGCGCCCGACCTGTCCACGACGCGCCTCAAGGGGCGACCCCAGGGCGGCGGCCACGGCCCCATGGGCGGCATGGGCATGCCCACCGAGAAGGCGATGAACTTCACCGGCTCGCTCAAGCGCTTCGCGGGCTACCTGCGGGTCGAGCGGCTCGCGGTCGTGGCCATCACGGTCCTGTCGGTCCTGTCCGTGACGCTCGCCGTGCTGGGCCCCAAGCTGCTCGGCAACGGCACCAACGTCATCTTCGCGGGCGTGATCGGCTCGCAGATGCCCGCGGACATCACCAAGGCGCAGGCCGTGGACAACCTGCGTGCCACGGGGCAGGGCACGCAGGCCGACATGCTCGCGGCCATGGACGTCGTGCCCGGGCAGGGCATCGACTTCACCGCGCTGCGCGTCATCCTGCTGTGGGTCCTCGCGATCTACGTCGGCTCGTTCTTCTTCGGCTGGATCCAGGGCCGCGTGACGACGTCGGTCGTGCAGCGCACCGTGCGTCGCCTGCGCGCCGAGGTCGAGGCCAAGCTGGGCCGGCTGCCGCTGTCGTACTTCGACCGGCAGAAGAAGGGCGAGGTCCTCAGCCGCGTCACCAACGACATCGACAACGTCGCCCAGACGCTCCAGCAGACGCTCTCGCAGCTCGTGACCTCGGTCCTGACCGTGGTCGGCGTGCTCGCCATGATGTTCTGGATCTCGCCCCTGCTCGCGGTCATCGCGCTCGTGACGGTGCCCCTGTCGGTGCTCGTCACGGCGCTGATCGCCAAGCGTTCGCAGCCCCAGTTCATCAAGCAGTGGGCAGCGACCGGGCGCCTCAACGCGCACGTCGAGGAGATGTACACGGGCCACGCGCTCGTCAAGGTCTACGGCCACCAGCAGACGGCCGTCGACACGTTCACCGACGAGAACGCCGAGCTGTACGAGGCGAGCTTCAAGGCGCAGTTCATCTCGGGGATCATCCAGCCCGCGATGGGCTTCGTCGCAAACCTCAACTACGTCATCGTCGCGGTCGTCGGCGGCTTGCGCGTCGCGTCGGGCACGCTCTCGCTCGGTGACGTCCAGGCGTTCATCCAGTACTCGCGCCAGTTCACGCAGCCGATCACCCAGATCGCGTCGATGATGAACCTCCTGCAGTCGGGCGTCGCCTCCGCGGAGCGCGTGTTCGAGCTGCTCGACGCCGACGAGGAGTCCCCGGACCCGTCGCCCGCGGTCGTGGTCACGGACGTGCAGGGCCGGGTCGCGTTCGAGGACGTGTCGTTCCGCTACGTGCCCGACCGCCCGCTCATCGACGACCTCTCGATCGTCGCCGAGCCCGGCCAGACGGTCGCGATCGTCGGGCCCACCGGGGCCGGCAAGACGACTCTCGTGAACCTCATCATGCGGTTCTACGAGGTCGACGGCGGGCGCATCACGCTCGACGGCGTCGACACCCGCACCATGAGCCGCGACGGGCTGCGGTCCAACATCGGCATGGTGCTCCAGGACACCTGGCTCTTCAAGGGCACCATCGAGGAGAACCTGCGCTACGGCGTGCCAGACGGCGTCGAGGTCACCGAGGAGCAGTTCCTCGAGGCGACGCGGGCGACCCACGTGGACCCGTTCGTACGCACGCTGCCCGACGGGTACGCGACCGTGATCGACGACGAGGGCTCGGGTGTGAGCGCGGGGGAGAAGCAGCTCCTGACCATCGCGCGCGCATTCCTCGCCGACCCGGCGATCCTCATCCTCGACGAGGCGACGAGCTCGGTCGACACGCGCACCGAGGTGCTCGTGCAGCAGGCCATGAACGCGCTGCGCGCCGGGCGGACGTCGTTCGTCATCGCGCACCGGCTGTCGACCATCCGCGACGCCGACGTGATCCTCGTCATGGAGGACGGCGCGATCGTGGAGATGGGCAACCACGAGGTGCTCATCGAGCGGGGCGGCGCATACGCGCGGCTCTACGAGAGCCAGTTCGCGGCGGCCGCGGTCGAGGAGGTCGCCGAGGGCGAGATGACCCGCTGACGCGGGCGTCCCGTGAACGACGAGAGCCGGTGCCGCCTTCTGGGCGGTACCGGCTCTCGGGGTTTCGCCCGGGATGAGGGCGAGGTCGCTGCTGAGGGTCAGGAAGCGGTGTACCCGGCGTTGTCGCAGATCGTCTGGAGCTCGGCCACGGCCTCGGTCACCCCGGTGGTGTCGATCTCGGTCCCGGTCTCGTCGGCGATGTCGTCAGCCATCTGGAACGGGGTCTTGATCTTGCTGATGACGAGGTTGGTGTCCTCGGGCCCAGCGAGGCGCAGGATGGCCTCGAGCTGGATGTTGGTGCTGCGCATCGCGTTCGACTGGTCGTCCGTGAGGGCCGCCATGTCGAACTCGAGCTCGTCCGTGACGCGCTGCGCGACGGACGGCTCACCGCCGTCGAAGTACTTCGCGCACACCTGGAGGTTCGTCGCGCCCGCAGGGGTCTCGTCGGTGGAGGAGCCGCTGTCGGTCGTGGTGTCGGTACCGCACGCGCTCAGGAGCGCGATCGCGCCCACGGCAGCGAGTGCCATCATCTGCTTCTTCATGCATCCATGAAATCACGCGGGAACCGGGCCGAAAGTATGTATTAGTCGTACCAGGGTGCAAGAGTGAGCGACGTCTCACCTGAGAGTTCCGTGGGAGCGTGTCGTCGTGACGGCGATCACGTGCCGCCGTCAGGACGCACCTCACAGCGACCCCTCAGCCCGCACCTGCGCCCGGCACACGTGCGTTCCGTAGACCTGGGCGCATGACACACGACCAGCACCCCGGCACCCCGCTCGACGCTCCGCCCGACCGGCGCCGACGACGACGGCGTGCGTTCCTCGCGGGCGGCCTCGCCCTGACGCTGACCCTCGGCGGAGCGACCGCGTGGGCCCTCGACCGGTACGTGGTCGAGCACGTCGAGATCGCCGACGTCGCGGCCTACGAGGCGGACCAGGCGAGCGATGTCGGGACGGAGGGCGCGTCGTCGGGCGGCTCGTCCCGGACCTCGTCGGAGACGGCGGTCTCCGCCGACGCCTCGACCTCGTCCGACGGGACGAGCGTGAGCGTGCGGCAGGTCGTCGAAGGGTCGGGCGACGACACCGTGACGTACTACGTCGCGGACGTCGTCCTGGGTGACGCGACCGACCTGCGCTCGGCGTTCGCCCAGAACGCGTTCGGGGAGAACATCACCGAGAAGACCTCCGACATCGCGGCCGACAACGACGCCCTCCTCGCGATCAACGGCGACTACTACGGCTTCCGCTCGACGGGCATCGTGATCCGCAACGGCGTCGTCTACCGCGACGAGGGCGCGCGCGAGGGCCTCGCGTTCTACCGGGACGGGACCGTCGAGGTCTACGACGAGACCACCACGACCGCGCAGGAGCTTGTCGACGCGGGCGTGTGGAACACGCTGTCGTTCGGGCCCGCGCTGCTCGACGGCGGCGAGGTGGTCGACGGCATCGACGACGTCGAGGTCGACACCAACGTGGGCAACCACTCGATCCAGGGCGAGCAGCCCCGGACGGCGGTCGGCCTGGTCGACGAGAACCACCTGGTCTTCGTCGTCGTCGACGGACGCAGCGCGGGGTACAGCCGCGGCGTGACCATGATCGGGCTCGCCGAGATCATGCAGGACCTCGGGGCGACGACCGCGTACAACCTCGACGGCGGTGGGTCGTCGACCATGTACTACGACGGCGAGCTCGTCAACGACCCGCTCGGCCGCGGCGCCGAGCGCGGCACCTCCGACATCCTGTACGTCGGGGAGTGAGGCGCCGTGATCGTGCTGATCCCGGCCTACGAACCGGACGTGGCGCTCGTCCGCCTGGTCGCGGCGCTGCGCGCGACGCGTGAGGTACGGGGGATCGTCGTGGTCGACGACGGCAGCGGACCGGGCTCCCGCCCCGTGCTCGACGACGTCGCTCACCTCGGGGCCGTCGTCGTCGGGTTCCCTGCCAACCGTGGCAAGGGCGCGGCGCTGCGGTACGGGCTCGCCGAGGTCGCGCGACGCTGGCCCGGCGAGGACGTGGTGTGTGCCGACGCCGACGGGCAGCACGCCGTCGCCGACGTCCTCCGGGTCGGGGAGCGGGTCCGTGACGAAGGTACGGCCGTGGTGCTCGGTTCACGGACCTTCGCGGGAGACGTGCCGTTGCGCAGCCGGGTCGGCAACACCGTGACCCGGTGGCTGTTCCGGGCCGCGACCGGTCTGCGGGTCCAGGACACGCAGACCGGTCTGCGTGGGTACCCCGCCTCGATGATCGGCTGGCTGCTCGACGTGCGCGGGGACCGTTACGAGTACGAGCTCAACGTGCTGCTGGCCGCGGCCCGCGAGGGGCTGGCAGTGGTCGAGGTCGGGATCGAGACGATCTACCTCGACGACAACGCGTCCTCGCACTTCCGGCCGCTCGCCGACTCAGCCCGCATCTACGCGCCGCTGCTCGCGTTCTCGCTGTCGTCGCTGCTTGCCTTCGGGATCGACACCGCGGCGCTGCTCGTGCTCGACGCGGTGACGGGGTCGCTGCTGCTCTCCGTGGTCGGTGCGCGCGGGGTCAGCGGGGCCGTGAACTTCGTGGTGAACCGGCGGGTGCTCGCGGGTGCGGCTGGGGGCGGTGCGGGTGCGGGTGCTGGTGCTGTGGGCGGCCGTGCGGGCGTGGGCGAGGGTGCCTGTGCGCACGAGCTTGAGGGAGGGCGCTGGACCGGGAGAGGGCGCGGGCCCGGTTCCGGACGCCAGGCGGCGCTGCGGTACGCGGCGCTCGCGGTCGCGCTGCTGGCGGTCGGGTACGGAGCGCTCTGGGGCCTTACCGGGCTGGGGCTCGCGCTGCTGCCGGCCAAGGTCGTGACCGAGGTGCTGCTCTTCGCGACGAGCTACGAGGTGCAGCGACGGGTGGTGTTCGGGCGCGTGGCGCCGTCGGCCCCGCGAGATGCTGCTGGTTGTCGCCTCGGTGCGTCATCTGGCGACAACGAGCAGCATCTGGGTAATGGTGCGAGCGAGGTGGATCGGCCGGGCCTCCCGGCGGACGTCCGGCGGGCCGGCGAGGTGCGCTGAGGGTCGCCCGACCGCCGAGCACGAGGTTCCGCGCGTTCGACCACGAGGTTGAGGTCGCGAATGCCTTCAGAACGACCACAACCTCGTGCTCGGCACCGGGGGGCGATGCCAGGCCGCCTCCGTGGGTGCGGGAGAATCTGAGCGTGCAGATCATCCACGTGACCGACCCCGCCGACCCGCGCCTCGCCGACTACACGAACCTCACGGACGTCGAGCTCCGCTCGAAGAACGAGCCGGAGAAGGGCATGTACATCGCGGAGAGCACCACGGTGATCCACCGGGCGCTCGCGGCAGGGCACCGGCCACGCTCCTTCCTCATGGCGGAGAAGTGGCTCCCCGGGCTCGAGGAGGCGATCTCCGCCGTCGGGCTGGACGACGGGCCCGGCGGGACGGGCGAACCCGTGCCCGTGTACGTCGCCGAACCCGCCGTCCTGGAGTCGATCACCGGGTTCAACCTGCACCGTGGCGCGCTGTCCGCGATGCACCGGCCGGTCCTGCCGAGCGTGCACGAGCTGCTCACGACCGCCCGCGACGGGCAGGGTGCGCGGCGAGTGGCGGTGCTGGAGGACATCGTCGACCACACGAACGTCGGCGCGATCTTCCGCGGGGCGGCCGGGCTCGGCGTGGACGCGGTGCTCGTGTCACCGCGGTGCTCGGACCCGCTGTACCGGCGCAGCGTCCGGGTCTCGATGGGGACGGTGTTCCAGGTGCCGTGGACGCGGCTCGAGTCGTGGCCGGGCGGCGTCGAGGAGCTGCGCGAGCACGGGTTCACCGTCGCGGCGCTCGCGCTGTCGGACGACTCGCTCACCCTCGACGAGTACGTCGCGCGCGGGGACGAGAAGTCGGCGTTCGTGTTCGGGACCGAGGGGCACGGGCTGCACCGCTCGACGCTTGCGGCCGTCGACCACGTCGTGAAGATCCCGATGGCCGGGGGAGTGGACTCGCTCAACGTCGCAGCGAGCGCCGCGGTGGTGTTCTGGGCGACGCGATGACGTCGACGCGCAGACCGAGCCAGGACGGGGCCGGGGAGTCCGGCCCTGGCTCGGGTGTCACGGCAAGACTGCGCGCCGCGGCGGTCGCTGAGGCGCTCGCCTCGGTCGGCAGTCCCGACTACCGGGTGCGGGCGACGGCCGGAGCCGCCCTGGCGACCGTGCCCGACCTGACGAGCGTCAACGAGACGTTGCACCTGCTCCTGCTGGACCCCGAGGACACCTGGGTCACCGCGACGACGGCCGAGGCGCTCCTTGCCCGCGGGGACACGGCCGGGACTCGCGTCGTGCTGGAGGCGCTCGCTCGCGCCGACGGCTCCCACCTCGACGTGCTCAGCGACGCCGTGCTCTACCCGCGGAGCGCGCAGGAGCGGGACCAGCGGCGATCAGTGGTGAGGGAGCTCTGCCGGGACGCGGACCCGGACGTGGCGAGGGCGGCTTTCCTGCTGCTCGAATAGACCCGATGACATGCGCCGACGCCTGACGGTGCCCGCCCCTGATGCCTGCGACGGCACTTTGTGACGGAAAGCACAAAGTCGCCGCTGCGGCGCTCCGCACCAGACCAGCGCCCCGTTCTTCGGACGAAACGACCCGCGCGGACCGTGGCCCGCGCACGGGCCGCAGCCCGCCGTCGGGCACTGCGGGCCTCACGGGCCGCGGCCCGCCAGAGTTGATCCGCAACAACACCTCCGGCCTGCAAAGCACCAGGTCAACGGCCCTTACCGGCCCGTGTCCCGGTTCGGGACCAAGGACGCTGCGACGGGACCTAGGTCCCGGTACGCACGAGTGAGCTCGTCCATATGTTGTGGGTGCCCCCAGCCCCACTTCTCGGACGGAGACACCCGGTGGTCACAGCCGACGTAGCCCCCAGACCAGCACACCAGGTGAGCACCGACGCGCGCCGCGACCTCCTCGACTGGGACCCCAACGACCCCCAGCGCTGGGACTCGAAGGTCGCGTGGAGCACCCTCTGGGTCACGACGTTCAACCTCATGCTCGCGTTCATCATCTGGTACCTGCCGGGCGCCCTCATCCCCACGCTCGGCACGGTCACCGGGTGGGACCTGAGCGAGAGCCAGTCGTACTGGCTGCTCGCGATGCCCGGCCTGACGGGCGGGCTCCTGCGCATCGTCTGGATGATGCTGCCGCCCATGCTCGGGACCCGGAAGATGCTCACGCTGTCCGCGCTCCTCATGATCATCCCGTTCGTCGGCTGGACCTGGGTCGTGATGCTCCCGACGCAGCCCTCGTACGCGCTGCTCGTCGCGCTCGCGCTCGCCGCGGGCCTCGGCGGCGGCGTCTTCTCGGGCTACATGCCCTCGACGTCGTACTTCTTCCCCAAGAGCAAGCAGGGCACGGCCCTGGGCCTGCAGGCCGGCATCGGGAACTTCGGCGTCTCGGTCGTCCAGTTCGTCGTGCCGTGGGCCATCGGGTTCGGGATGTTCGGCCTCGCGGGCCAGCTCGCGCACCCGCAGAACGCCGAGCCCCGACAGGTCTGGCTGCAGAACCCGGGCCTCATCTTCATCCCGTTCGCCGTGGTCGGCGTCGTGCTCGCCTGGACCCTGCTCAAGTCGGTGCCGGTCAAGGCCAACCTCAAGCAGCAGTTCGACATCTTCCAGAACAAGCACACGTGGCTCATGACCATGGAGTACGTCCTGACGTTCGGGATCTTCTCCGGGCTCGCCGGCACGTTCGGCATGCTCCTCAAGCAGCAGTTCGGGCCCGAGTACCTGACGTGGGTCTTCCTCGGTGCGCTCGTCGGCTCGCTCGCCCGCATGTGCTGGGGGCCGCTGTGCGACCGCTTCGGCGGCGGCGTCTGGACCGTGGTGTCCGGGATCGGCGTCGCGGCCTCGGCCGGGCTCGTCCTGTTCGGCCAGGTCACGGTCGTGGACGGCGAGACGCCGAGCCTCCCGATCTTCATGACCGGGATGGTCCTGATCTTCTTCTTCTGCGGGATCGGCAACGCCGCGACCTTCAAGCAGATGCCCATGATCTTCCCGGCCCGTCAGGCGGGTGGCGTGATCGGCTGGACCGCCGCGATCGCGGCGTTCGGGCCGTTCCTGTTCTCGATGCTGTTCAACTACCTGCCGAGGACGGCCGTGTTCGGCGGGATCATCGCCTACGCGCTGCTGTGCGCGGGCATCGCCTGGCACTTCTACGCACGGCCCGGCGCCGAGGCCAAGAGCTGACCGTGCGACCGCCCGCAGTGCTCACCACCGGCCCCCGGGCCCGACGCTCAGCAGGCGTCGGGCGCGGGGCCGGCGGTGCCGAGAGCCCCGGGCCCCGCGGCCCCCGGCGCCCCGGACACGACGATCGGGATCGGTGCGGCCTCGTCGTGGCGTCCCCGGTCGACGGTCTCGAGCCGCGCGACGCAGTGGTGCTGGCCGAAGTTCGGCACCAGGGCCGTGGCGCGCAGGTCCGAGCCGAGCTCGGCCAGGGTGCCGTTGATGAAGCCCGCGTGCAGCGAGCACACGACCTGCGGTGTGCTGCGGGCGGTCGCCACGAACGGGCAGTTGTTGAGCACGAGCGCGTCCATGCCCTTGCCGGGTGCGGAGACCTGCGCGGACGGCTCGCCGCGCGGGGTCGGCGCGAACCACAGCGCGTCGAGCTTGGACACGAGCAGGGTCGAGACCTCGTCCTCGGTGAGCACCTCGCCCGGAGCGGGGCAGTCGGCGAGCTTCTGCCCCCACGTGCGGCCCACGGTGTAGGTGAGGGTCGCGGCCTCGGGCACGTTGGCGGCGACAGCGGTCGTGAGCGCCTCGGCCAGGAGCCGGTAGGCCTGGGCTCGCTCGTGCGTCTGGTTGGGCAGGGTGCCGCGGTAGAGCACCTTGGGCCGGCCGGGCGTCGTCCGGGTCTGCTGGGTGCGCTCGGCGAGCCCGGCGTCGACGAGCGACTCCAGGTGGAAGCGCGCGGTGTTCTGGTGGATGCCGACCTCGTCGGCGATGTCCTGGACGGACACCGGCGCCTTGGAGTCGCGCAGCAGCTGGATGACGTGCGTACGCCTGCCGCCGTGGTCGCTGCGACCCGTCGTGCCGTCGAAACCTCCGTAGACCTGCTGCCTGGGCACCTGCTCGCCCCACTTCTTCCCGCTCGTGGACCACTGACGTCGAGGCGTCCGGCTGCCCCCGGCCGACGTCCTCACCACGACAACCATCGCACGAACGCCCCCCACGCCGTTCCCGAGGAGCACTCGCCATGACCATCGACGACCCCGCGACGATGTCGCCCCTGATGAAGAAGCTGCTCAGGACGCGCAGCCACTTCCCGCAGACGGAGGTGTTCGACTCGGCGCACGCCATGATCGAGACGGACCCCTCGGAGTGGGACCGGTTCTACCGTGACCGGTGGGCGCACGACAAGGTCGTGCGCTCGACGCACGGCGTGAACTGCACGGGCTCGTGCGCGTGGGACGTGTACGTCAAGGACGGCCTCATCACGTGGGAGCACCAGGGCACGGACTACCCGACGACGGGGCTCGACAGCCCCGAGTACGAGCCGCGCGGCTGCCCGCGCGGCGCCTCGTTCTCCTGGTACACGTACTCGCCGTCGCGCGTGCGATATCCCTATGTGCGCGGCGTCCTGCTCGACATGTACCTCGACGCGCGCTGCCGCCTGGGCGACCCGGTGCTCGCGTGGGCCGAGGTCGTCGAGAGCCCGCTCAAGGCGACGCTCTACAAGCGCGCTCGCGGCAAGGGCGGCCTGGTCCGCGCGGACTGGGAGCTCGCGACCGAGATCATGGCCGCGGCCCACGTCTACACGATCAAGGCGTACGGGCCGGACCGCTGCGTCGGGTTCACCCCGATCCCCGCGATGTCGATGGCGAGCTTCGGTGTCGGGACGCGCTTCCTGTCGATGATCGGCGGGACCCTGCTGAGCTTCTACGACTGGTACGCGGACCTGCCGCCCGCGAGCCCGCAGATCTGGGGCGACCAGACCGACGTCCCGGAGTCGGGCGACTGGTGGAACTCGAGCTACATCATGATGTGGGGCTCGAACGTCCCCGTGACACGCACGCCCGACGCGCACTTCCTGGCCGAGGCCCGCTACAAGGGGACGAAGGTCGTCGCGGTCAGCCCCGACTACGCGGACAATGTGAAGTTCGCGGACGACTGGCTCGCGCCCGCCCCGGGCACCGACGGCGCGCTCGCGCAGGCCATGGGCCACGTGCTGCTCACCGAGTTCTACCGCGACCGCCAGGTCCCGTACTTCGAGGCGTACTCGCGCACGTACACGGACGCGCCGTTCCTGGTCACGCTCGACGAGTCCCCGGCGGCCCGTGCGACGGCGGAGGGCACAGCGCCCGACGGCGGAGCCGTCCCGGTCTTCCGGCCCGCCAAGTTCCTCACGGCGGCCGACCTGGACGGGCTGCCCGTCGCGGGGGCGACGGGGCAGCGCCCCGAGTTCCGCCCGGTCTTCCTCGACGCGGCCGCGGACGCGCTCACGGTGCCGAACGGCACGCTCGCCGACCGCTGGACCGAGGACGGCGTGGGGCGCTGGAACCTCGACCTCGAGGACCACGACCCGGCGCTGAGCCTGCTGGGCCTGACGCACGCGGGAGCCGAGGCGCAGGGGGTCGTCGTCGAGCTGCCGCGCTTCGACGTGGGGGAGACCGAGGGCGGCTCCTCGGTCCTGCGCGGCGTCCCGGCGATCCGCGTGGGCGACCGCCTCGTGACGACGGTGTTCGACCTGCTCATGGCGCAGTACGGCGTGGGCCGCGAGGGGCTGCCCGGCACGTGGCCCACGGGCTACGACGACGTGACGTCGCCCGGGACGCCCGCCTGGCAGGAGGCCCTGACCGGGGTCCCGGCCGAGCAGTGCACCCGGATCGCGCGCGAGTTCACGCGCAACGCCGAGGTGAGCAAGGGCAGGTCGATGATCATCATGGGCGCGGGCACCAACCACTGGTACCACGCCGACACCATCTACCGGACGTTCATCGCGCTCCTGACGCTGACCGGGTGCCAGGGCGTCAACGGCGGTGGGTGGGCGCACTACGTCGGGCAGGAGAAGGCGCGCCCCGTGACGGGGCAGCAGCACATGGGCTTCGCGCTCGACTGGCAGCGCCCCACGCGCCACATGGCCGGCACGGCGTTCTGGTACACCGCGACGGACCAGTGGCGCTACGAGGGCTTCGGTGCGGACGAGCTCGCGTCGCCGACCGGTCCGGGCACCCTCAAGGACCGCAGCATGATGGACTGCCTGACCCAGGCGGCCCGCATGGGCTGGACGCCGTCGCACCCCGGGTTCGACCGCAACCCGCTCGACCTGTGCGACGAGGCCGCGGCCGCGGGCGTGCCGGTCGCCGACCACGTGGTCTCCGAGCTGCGCAGCGGGAACCTCAGGTTCGCGGTCGAGGACCCCGACGACCCGCAGAACTTCCCGCGCGTCCTGACGGTCTGGCGCGCGAACCTCATCGGCAACTCGGCCAAGGGCAACGAGTACTTCATCAAGCACCTGCTCGGCGCGGACTCGTCGCTGCGCGCGCACGAGACCCCGCCCGAGCGGCGCCCCGAGGAGGTCGTCTGGCGCGACGAGGCCCCCGAGGGCAAGCTCGACCTGCTGACCAACATCGACTTCCGCATGACCTCGACGTCGCTGTTCGCCGACGTGGTCCTGCCCGCGGCGACCTGGTACGAGAAGCAGGACATCTCGACCACGGACATGCACCCGTTCGTGCACGCGCTCAATGCGGCGATCGCACCACCGTGGCAGGCCAGGACCGACTACGACGCGTTCCTGGGCCTCGCGGACAAGGTCTCCGAGCTCGCCAAGACCCACCTGGGCACCCGCACCGACGTCATCGCGGCGCCGCTCACGCACGACACCCCGGACGAGATGGCCCAGCCGGGCGGCGTCGTCCTCGACTGGCGCAAGGGCGAGTGCGAGCCCGTCCCGGGCGTGACCATGCCCCGGCTCGTGGTGATCGAGCGTGACTACACGCAGATCGCCGAGAAGATGCGCGCCGTCGGGCCGCTGATCTCGAAGGTCGGGACCACGACCAAGGGCGTCACGGTCGTGCCCGAGCAGGCCGTCGAGTTCCTCGCGAAGGCCAACGGCGTGCGCAAGGACGGCGTCGCGAAGGGCCGCCCGTCGCTCGAGACCGCGGCGCACATGTGCGAGGCCATCCTCGCGCTGTCGGGCACGACCAACGGCGCGGTCTCGGTCGCGGGTTTCAAGGCCCTCGAGAAGCGCGTCGGCAAGCCGCTCGCGGACCTCGCGGAGGAGAACCACGACCGTCAGGTCACGTTCGCGCAGACCCTGACCGGGCCGCAGAACGTCTTCACGAGCTACGAGTGGTCCGGCTCGGAGCAGGGCGGGCGGCGGTACTCGCCCTTCGTGGTCAACGTCGAGCGGCTCAAGCCGTGGCACACGCTCACGGGGCGTCAGCACTTCTTCGTCGACCACGACTGGATGACCGAGCTCGGCGAGCAGCTCCCGGTCTACCGGCCGCCGCTCGACATGGCGCGCCACTTCGGTCACCAGGGCTTCAGCGAGCCGGGCTCGACCGAGGTCACGGTGCGCTACCTGACGCCGCACTCCAAGTGGTCGATGCACTCGCAGTTCCAGGACAACCCGTACATGCTCGCGCTCTCGCGCGGGGGCCCCACGATCTGGATCTCCGAGGAGGACGCGCAGACCGCGGGCATCGCGGACAACGACTGGATCGAGGCGGTCAACCGCAACGGCGTGGTCGTGGCCCGGGCCGTGGTCTCGCACCGCATGCCCACGGGCACGGTCTACATGTACCACTCGAAGGACCGCAACATCGACGTGCCCAAGGCCGAGGCGTCGGGCAAGCGAGGGGGCATCCACAACGCGCTGACGATGATCATGATGAAGCCCACGCACCTCCTGGGCGGGTACGGCCAGCTCACCTACGCCTTCAACTACTACGGGCCGACCGGCAACCAGCGCGACGAGTACACGGTCATCCGTCGGCGCAACCAGGAAGTGGAGTACTGAGATGCGGGTCATGTCGCAGGTGGCGATGGTCATGAACCTCGACAAGTGCATCGGGTGCCACACGTGCTCGGTGACGTGCAAGCAGACGTGGACGAACCGCGACGGCGTCGAGTACGTGTGGTTCAACAACGTCGAGACCAAGCCCGGGACGGGGTACCCGCGCGGGTACGAGGACCAGGACCGCTGGCACGGCGGCTGGGAGCTCGACCGCAAGGGACGGCTCCGGCTCCGCTCGGGCGGGCGGCTGCGCCGCCTCGCGTCGATCTTCGCGAACCCTGACCTCCCGGGGCTCGACGACTACTACGAGCCCGCGACGTACGACTTCGACCAGCTGATCTCCGCGCCGGCGAACTCGCCGCAGATCCCGGTCGCACGCCCCAAGAGCGCGATCACGGGCAAGGACATGAAGATCACGTGGGGTCCCAACTGGGACGACGACCTGGGCGGCTCGCCGCAGATCGCGTCGAAGGACCCCAACCTCGCGTCGATGGTCGACAAGGTCCAGCTCTCGTTCGAGCAGACGTTCATGTTCCACCTGCCCCGGATCTGCGAGCACTGCCTGAACCCCGCGTGCGTCTCGGCCTGCCCGTCGTCGGCCATGTACAAGCGCGTCGAGGACGGGATCGTGCTCGTCGACCAGGACGCGTGCCGCGGGTGGCGCATGTGCGTCTCGGCCTGCCCGTACAAGAAGGTCTACGTCAACCACCAGACGGGCAAGGCCGAGAAGTGCACGTTCTGCTTCCCGCGCATCGAGGCGGGGCAGCCGACCGTGTGCGCCGAGACGTGCGTGGGCCGCCTGCGGTACATCGGCCTCGTGCTCTACGACGCCGACGCGGTCGAGGCCGCGGCGTCCGTCCAGGACCCGAAGGACCTGCTCGACGCCCAGCGCTCGGTCTTCCTCGACCCCACCGACCCCGAGGTCGTCGCGGCGGCCCGGGCAGCCGGGATCGCCGAGGACTGGATCGGCGCGGCCCAGCGATCGCCGATCTGGCAGCTCGTCCAGAAGTTCAAGGTCGCCCTGCCGCTGCACCCCGAGTACCGGACCATGCCCATGGTCTGGTACGTGCCACCGCTCTCGCCCGTCCTGGACGTCACGACCGAGCTCGGCAAGGACGACGCCGACGCCGACGACGTGTTCCACACCATCGCCTCGCTGCGCATCCCGCTCGAGTACCTCGCGAGCCTCTTCTCGGCCGGGGACGTCGACGTCGTCGCGGGGGTCCTCATGAAGCTCGCGGCCATGCGCAGCCACATGCGGCGGCGCACGCTGACCGGGGAGGTCGACCAGGACCTGCTCGACCAGGTCGGGTACTCGGCCGAGGACGTCGAGGAGCTCTACCGGCTCCTGGCCATCGCCAAGATGGAGGACCGCTACGTCATCCCCGCGGCGCACAAGGAGGACGCGGCCGAGATGGCGTCGTGGGCCTCGGGCTGCTCGCTCGACAACCCGGGCGGGCCCGGCATGAGCGCGGCCTCCACGCGCGGTGGGCCGGTCTCCGTCCCCCTGCAGGTCCGGAGGCCGTCATGACGACCCAGGCTCCGCCGTCGGGCAGGCGCGCGTTCGTCCCGCTCCTGCGGCGCTCGCGGCGCAGGGACCTCGTCGAGGTCCCCGCCCGGGCCGACGTGCTGGCCCTGGCCAGCATCCTGCTCGCCTACCCCGACGACGCCTGGTATGCCGACGCCGACGAGCTCGGCGCGGCCGTCGCGGCCCTGCCCGAGTCGGCCCCGGCTGCGCACCTGCGCGCGTTCTGGGACCAGCACGCGCGGACGGAGCCGCGCGCCGCGCGGGCCCACTACGTCGAGACGTTCGACCTGCGCCGCAAGTCGTCGCTGTTCCTCAGCTACTACCTGCACGGCGACACGCGCCAGCGCGGCATGGCGCTCCTCGCGCTCAAGCAGCGCTACCGCGCGTGCGGGTTCGCGCCCGACGACGCCGAGCTGCCCGACTACCTGCCCATGGTGCTCGAGTTCGCCTCGCGCGCCGGGACCGGGGCGGGCGAGGCACCGCTGCGGACCCACCGGGGCGGGATCGAGCTCATCCGCCGCTCGCTCGCCGACCGCGGCTCGCACTACCGCGAGATCCTCGAGGCCGTGAGCGACCTCCTGGGGCCCGTGTCCGAGCGCCAGCGCGGCGAGGTCGACCAGCTCGCGCTCACCGGACCGCCCACCGACGACGCGGGGCTCGAGATCGCCTCGATGCCCTACGGGGGAGCGAGCTGGACGGACACGCCCGGCGCGCCCTTCGGCCCCCCGGAATTCACCTGCGCCCCGGAAGGACGCTGACACATGTGGGACACCCTCCTCTTCGTGGTGCTGCCGTACGTCTGCCTCGCGATCTTCGTCGTCGGGCACGTCTGGAGGTACCGCAGCGACCAGTTCGGCTGGACGACCCGCACGAGCCAGGTGCTCGAGAAGCGGTGGCTCGCGTGGGGCTCGCCCCTGTTCCACTTCGGGGCGCTGTTCGCGATCCTCGGCCACGCCGCGGGGCTCCTGATCCCGACGTCGTGGACGCAGGCCCTCGGGATCTCCGACCACACGTACCACGTGGTCGCGGTCGCAGCCGGGACGGTCGCGGGCGTGCTGCTGTGCGCGGGCCTCGTGATCCTGCTGCTGCGCCGGTTCTACGTCTCCGACCGCATCCGCGTCGTCACGACCCCCATGGACCGGGTCCTGTACCTCCTGCTCACGGTCGAGATCGGGGTCGGCATGTGGCAGACCGTGGCGATCAACGTGTTCGGCTCGGGCTACGAGTACCGGGGGACCGTCTCGGTCTGGTTCCGCCAGCTCTTCGTCCTGCAGCCCGACCCGTCGCTCATCTCCTCGGCGCCCGCGGTCTACGGCTGGCACGCGGTGCTCGCGTGCCTGCTCCTCGCGATCTGGCCCTTCACGCGGCTCGTGCACGTCTGGTCGGTGCCCGTGGCGTACCTGGCCCGACCGTACGTGGTCTACCGGCAGCGCTCCGCGACGGCCGGGCGGGGCAAGGTGAGGGCATGAGCGCGGACCGAGCCGACGTCGCCATGCTCGCACGCGTCGTCCTCACAGGCGTGGGGGAGTCCGTCCTCGACGTGGCCGCGCACGAGCGCGCGGTGGCCTCGGCCCACGCCGGTGCCGTCGTGACCTTTGCGGGCGTCGTGCGCGACCACGACGGCGGCCGGTCCGTCGCCGCGCTCACGTACGAGGCGCACCCCGACGCGGACCGCGTCCTGGGCGAGATCGCGGCACGGGTCGCCGCCCGCTCGGGCGCCGTCCGGGTCGCGGTGTCCCACCGCGTGGGCGACCTGGCGATCGGCGACGTCGCGCTCGTCGCTGCCGTGTCCTCGGCGCACCGCGCCCAGGCCTTCGCGGCGTGCGGCGACCTGGTCGAGGAGGTCAAGGCGGCACTGCCCGTGTGGAAGCGCCAGGTCTTCGCCGACGGCACGCACGAGTGGGTCGGGGCGCTGTGAGCATCGCGCCCACGGTCGAGCGCACGGTCGGGGATCTCCTGCCCGACGGCGCCGCCCCCGCCGAGCACGTCGCGTCCGGTCGCGCGGACCCGGGGCGGGCGACGCCGTCGGGAGATCAGGTGCCTCGGCGCGCGACGCCGTCGGGCACGGACCGACGGGACGCCCCCGGCCTCGTCGACCGGTTCGGACGGCGCCACCGCGACCTGCGCATCTCCCTGACCGACCGCTGCTCCCTGCGGTGCACCTACTGCATGCCGGCCGAGGGGATGCCCTGGCTGCCCTCCGACGAGCTGCTCACGGTCGCCGAGACGACCCGCGTCGCGGCCGTCGCGGTCCGGCACGGCATCGAGGAGATCCGCCTCACGGGCGGCGAACCGCTGCTGCGCCCCGACATCGTCGAGATCGTGGCGGGCCTGGCCGCGCTCCCCGGCGCCCCCGAGGTGTCGATGACCACCAACGGGCTGCGGCTGCCGGCGCTCGCAGGCCCGCTGCGCGCCGCGGGGCTGAGCCGGCTCAACATGTCGCTCGACACCCTGCGGCGCGACCGGTACGCGCAGCTGACGCGGCGCGACCGCCTGGACCAGGCGCTCGACGGGCTCGCGGCCGCCGACCGGGCAGGGTTCACCGGAACCAAGCTCAACGCCGTCCTCGTGCGGGGCGTCAACGACGACGAGACGGTCGACCTGCTGCGGTTCGCGCTCGACCGCGGCTACGAGCTGCGGTTCATCGAGCAGATGCCGCTCGACGCGGGCCGGAGCTGGACCCGCGAGGGCATGGTCACGGCCGACGAGGTGCTCGCGTCGCTCGACCGGTCGTTCGAGCTGGTCCCCGTGCCGGCGCGCGGCGCGGCCCCGGCCGAGCGGTGGACGGTCGACGGCACCGACGCGGTCGTCGGGATCGTGGCGTCCGTGACGCGCCCCTTCTGCGGCGCGTGCGACCGGATCCGCCTCACGTCCGACGGCCAGCTCCGCAGCTGCCTGTTCGCGCGCGAGGAGACCGACCTACGGACGCTCCTGCGTGCAGGAGCCGACGACGACCGGATCGCGGCAGCGCTCGGCCTCGCGGTCCGCACCAAGGCCGCCGGGCACGCCATCGGCAGCGCCGGCTTCCGCCAGCCCGAGCGCGGCATGTCCGCGATCGGGGGATAGCTCCCACCCGAGACCGCACCGACCCCGTACGACAAGGAGTGACGAGATGCCCGCCATCACCCTGCGCTACTACGCCGCGGCCCGCGCCGCGGCGAACGGCCTCGACGAGGAGGTGATCGAGACCGAGAGCCCGGCCGCCGCGCTCCGCGTCAGCGCGCGTCGGCACGGCGAGCCGATGCGACGCGTGCAGGTCGTCTGCTCGTACCTCCAGGACGGCCGCGCGCTGCGCCCCGAGGCGGCGGCCGCCGCCGTCGCCGGTCCGGTGACGATCGACGTCCTCCCACCCTTCGCCGGCGGGTGAGCGACATGGCGAGGTCCTCGGCGAGCGCGGTCGACGTGCCAGAGATCTACCCGCCCCTGGACGCGCACGAGTCGACCCTCGTCCCGTGCCGGCACCGGGCCGGACTGCACGGGCCACTGACCAGCGGGTGGCTGCTCGCCGCGAGCGTGAGCCAGCTCGGCGCCGTCATCGTCGTCCTGTGGTGCGGGCTGCAGGCACACCCGGTCGTCTCGCTGCCCGTGGCCGCGCTGCTGCTCGCGGCCATGCTCGCGGCCCACTGGCTGGTCTCGATCACCGTGTTCGCACTCGGTCGAGCGCGGTTCCGTAGCCTCGAACGGCGGTACGTCGCCTGGCTCGACGGTCTGACCGCCGAGCAGCGTGCACAGCACTGCCACCGTGCCCAGCGCAGGCTCCTGGAGCACGAGAGAGCACCCCGGCACTGGGTCGTGCCCGCCGACTGGTAGCGCGTGCGGCGCGGGCGCCGTCCTGCGCGTCAGCGTGCGGGACCGCGCCGTCCGGGACCGTGTCAGGAGAGCTCGGCGACGAGCCGGACCGTGCGCGGCGCCGCGACGCCGTGGCGAGCGGCGGCACGTGCGACGGCGCCACCGATCGCGTCGACCTCGAGCGGTCGGCCCGCCTCGGCGTCGCGCTCCATCGAGGAACGGGCGCCGGCGGGGAACCGGTCGTAGAGGGCCAACGACGCGGCGGGGTCCGACGGGGCGCCCGACGCCGTCGCGACCGCCGCGACCTCGGCGACCAGAGCCTCGAGCTCGTCCCGGTGGGCCGTGCGCACCTCGCCGATCGTCGCGCGGTGGCGTGTCGTGAGCAGGGCCAGCGGCGCCAGGAAAGACAGCTTGGCCCACACGAGCGCGGCCTCGTCGGGCCGCACCCGTACCGTGACCCCGGCGCGCGCGAGGAGGTCGCGCACGGTGTCGACCGCGTCCGCCGGTGCGTCGCCCGGGGCGAGATCGATCTCCACGAACGGGCTGCCGTGCACGATCTCTCCCGGCGCGACGCGCGTCGCCTCGACCCGGATCACCGCAGGGACGACCCGCTCGGAGCCGTACCGGCTGCGCAGCACGTCCAGGTGCTCGACGCCGTTGAGCAGCGGCACGACGACCGCGCCCGCGAGCGCCTCGGGGGCGACGCGGTCGAGGGCGTCCGTCAGTCCGGTCGCCTTGACCGCGACGAGCAGCACGTCGACCGGTTCGGTGAGCTGCGCCGTCGCCCGGGCGGCGACCTCGACGTCACCGAGCTGCCCGCTGCGGACGTGCAGTCCGTGTTCGCGCAGGGAGGCCGCCGTCTCGTCACGCGCCACGAACGTCACCGCCGCGTCACCGGCGCGGGCGAGCAGCGCCCCGACGAGGCCGCCGACCCCGCCGGCGCCGAGCACGGCGACCTCCCGCATGCTGCCGTGCACCGTCGTGGTCTTCGTCGTCCAGTCGCTCATCGCCCCAGGAGACCACACGTGAGGCCGGTGTCGGACACGGACGTGCGTCCCGCGACCGTGAGGGTGGTCACGGGGCCTTGGGGGCCGGCGCGTGGTGCGCCTCGGGCGGTGGGCAGAGGGTGGAACGAACCGGACAGGTGCCTCGTTGGTGATTCACGACAGCCCGTGAGCACGGCACCGGCGAAGCAGGCCGGTGGATGTCCGGGACGAACGAGCGTGCGCACGACGCACAGCAGGGACGAAGCGATGCCGGTGCAGCAGACCGAGACCACCCGCCCATGGACGTTCGACGCACGCGCCGGTGCGGTCTACGGGCTCATGACGGCGGCCTGGTACACCGTGCCCGACCTCGTCGAACGGCGCGGGACCCGGGCGCTCCTCAAGACGGCCTGCGGGGTCGCCGGCGCTGTGGTGCTCCTCCGGACCGGCGAGGGCCGTCAGGCGATCGACGGCGTCCGCAAGGTCCGCGACGCCCTGCGGGACACCGAGGGCACCGACGCCGCCGCAGGCACGACGGCGCTCTGGGAGCAGGCGTCCGACGACGCCCCGGACAACACGCTGCACTCCCTCACGCCGGTCGAGATCACCCCGGGCGGGAAGGTCGCGATCGTCGTCGGGGCCGCCGCCGTCCTCGGGGCCACGACGGCGTTCGCCGTCGTCGGCGAGAAGGGGGCGTACCGCTGGGGCGAGCGCATGCGCGCCCGCGGGGTGCGTGCCCCGCACCTGCGTGTGGGACTCGTCCTGGGCGCCGCCGCGGCGGCCCTCGGAGGCCTGGTCCCGGCGTCCGAGGACGACTGACGAGGTCTCGCGGGGACGAGCCCGGACCTGCGGGGGTGGTCGAAGCACGGTTGGCTGCCGGATCACCGCTCCCGCGAGATCGGGCTGGTTGTCGCTTCCGGAGCGGCTGAGGCGACAACGAGCCCGATCTCGAACGGAACCGGTCTCGCCAGGGCGGCCAGGTCTCGTGCATGGCACCGCCGACCGGACGGCGGCGGTGCCGGGGGAGCGCTGGTCAGGAGAAGAGCGCCGCGAGCCGGGGGAGCCGACGGCGGTTCTCGTCCTCGTCGTCGAAGTCCCAGCTCTCACCGGCCGGGCGGGTCGAGGCACCGACCGGCGTCCCACCGCCGTCGGTGTCCGGTTCCGCGGCGGGTGGCGCGGCGGTCTCCCGCGCCTCGTAGTAGTCCTCGTCGTCACGCCCCGTGGCTCGGGTCCAGGCGTCGCCCACGAGCCGACAGTGCACCGTCACGTGCGTGCCGGGACGTCGCATCCCGCGAGGTCGCTAGCATCTTTGCGTGCGAGCAACCGTGGGCGTGGTCGTGACCGGGTTCGACCAGGGAGACCTGGTGCGTGAGGCCGTCGAGTCGGTGCTGCGGCAGACGCGCGCACCCGACGAGGTCGTCGTGGTCGACGACGGGTCGACGGACGCCCGGTCCCTCGCGGTCCTCGACGCGCTCGCCGGTCACGAGGCGGTGCGCGTCCTGCGCCAGGAGAACGCGGGCGTGAGCGCGGCGCGCAACGCCGGGTTGTCGCGGCTGACGACCGAGCTCGCGGTCGTCCTGGACGGCGACGACCGCCTCGCCGAGACTTTCGTGGCGCGGACCGCGGCGCTCCTCGAGGAGGACCCCGACGTCGTCGGGTCCTCGTCCTGGCTGCGCATGCACGGCGTCGCCCACGCGGTCGCCCGCCCGGCCGGGGGAGCGGCCGTCGACTTCCTCCACCGCAACGCCTCGCCGGCCACCGTGATGCTGCGCCGCGACCGCTGGCTCGCGGCCGGAGGCTACGACGAGCGCATGCGCGCCGGGTTCGAGGACTGGGACTTCTTCCTCTCGCTGCTCTCGGCGGGTGGGCGGATCGAGATCGTGCCCGAACCGCTGATCGAGTACCGCACGTCGCCGACCTCGGCCAACGTGCGGAGCATGGACAAGCGGCTCGAGCTCTACGGTCACCTGGTCGACCGGCACCGCCCGCTGTTCGAGGAGCACCTGCGCGCGGTGCTCCTGGCTAAGGAGGCGGCGTCGACCGCGCGGCTCGACACCTGGGAGCGACTGGTCCTCGACCACCCGGAGGTCCCGGTCGAGGACGCCACCTACGGCGACGGCGGCATGGCCGCGGTCGTACGGATCGCGACCGCCCGGGCGGAGAGGGCTCGGGCGGTCGGGCCGGTCCTGCAGCCCTGAGTCAGAGCGCGCCGCTCGCGGCCGTCTCGACGACGCCGCCCGCGCCGTCGAACGTCAGCAGACGGTCGGCGACCTTGTCGATGAAGTAGCGGTCGTGGCTCACGACGACCACGGCACCCGGGAAGTGCGCGAGCGCGCGCTCCATGACCTGCGCGCTCGTGAGGTCGAGGTGGTTCGTCGGCTCGTCGAGCACGATCACCGAGGCACCCGACAGCAGGCACTGCGCGATCGCGACGCGGGCACGCTGCCCGCCCGAGAGCGTGCCGATCTTCTGCTTGAGCTCCATCTCGGAGAACTGGAGCATCGTCAGGAAGCGGTTGACGTTCTTCTTGGTCGCCGAGTACGCGAGGGTCCCGGGGGCGGCGCTCACCGCGTGCGCGACCGTGTCGTCCAGGTCGAGGTCGGCCACGACCTGGTTGTACGAGACGAACGTCGAGTTCTTCTTCCAGATGATCTGCCCGGCGTCGGGCGGCGTGACCTCCGTGAGCACGTCGAGGAGCGTCGACTTGCCGGACCCGTTCGCGCCGACGACGGCCACGCGGTCACCGCGGTGGAGCGAGAACGTGAGGTCGCTGAACAGCGGGTCGCCGCCGAAGCCCTTCGTGAGCCCCTCGACCTCGACCAGGCGCTCGCTCACGTGCAGGTCCGCGTAGATCGTCGTGATGATCTGGTCGACCGGGCGTGGCGCCTGACGCTTCTTGATGTCGGCGAGCTTGCGCTTGAGGCCACGGCTCTTGTCCTTCGCGGCCTGCTTGCGGGCGTCGCTGGCCTCGACCTCGTACGCGAGCAGCTCCTCCTCGTGCGCGAACTGGCGCTCGATCGTCTTGAGGCGCGACTGCTTGGCGTGCACGTAGTCGGAGTAGCCGCCCTCGTACTCGTGCAGGCGACGGTTCTCGATCTCGACGATCCGGTTGACCGCACCGTCGAGGAACTGGCGGTCGTGCGAGACCACGAGCACCGCGCCCGGGTAGGTCTGGAGCCAGTTCTCGATCCAGCGCACCCCGTCGAGGTCGAGGAAGTTCGTGGGCTCGTCGAGCAGCAGCACGTCGGGGCGCTGCACCAGGATCCGGGCGAGCGCCGCACGGTTGCGCCAGCCGCCCGAGAGCTGGTCGACCGGGAGCGCGCGACGTTCGGCGTCGAACCCCAGGCGCGTGAGGACCGTGTCGATCGTGTTCTCGTACGACCATCCGTCGAGCGCGTCCATGCGCTCGAACAGGTCGGCCTGCTCGGTGAGAAGCCTGGTCATCTCGTCATCGCCGTCGACAGCACCGCCGTCGTCCATGAGGTCCGGCTCGGCGAGTCGCTCGCCGATCGCGTCGAGGCGCGCCTGCGTCGAGTGGACGTCGGCGAACAGCTCGCTGAGCTCCTCGGCCGCGCTGCGGTGCCCCGCGAGCTCGGAGAACTGCGAGAAGTACCCGATGCTCACGCCGAGGTTGACGTCGACCGTCCCCGACGTGGGCTCCTTGCGGCCCAGGATGAGCTCGAGGAACGTCGTCTTGCCCGTGCCGTTGCGGCCCACGAGCCCGACGCGCTCACCCTCGCGGAGCTTGAGGAAGGCGTCGCGCAGCACGACCTTGTCGTCGAACTGCATGCTCACGGCGTTCAGGCGGATCAGGCTCACAGGGGTCCTCTCGGGCACCGTGCCGGACGTCGGCACGACCCCGAACACTACGCGGGCCGCCCGTCCGGACCGTTGCCGACCGCCGTTCGACGACCGTTCGTCGCACGTCGCCTACCGCTCGTCGCACACCTCGACCGTCCGTCGACGTGACCTGGATCACGGCCCGTCGTCGTCCCTAGCCTTTCCCGGTCGGACGCAACGACGCGACCTTGGGAGAGAGAACCGATGACGACAGACACCCGATCGACGGCGGAGACCGCCTCGGACGACGGGCGCTCGCCCGATCCGACGCTCCCGCCCACCGCGGTCCCGGAGGCCGCCCTCGCACCCCGCTGGACCTGGCAGAAGGTCGTGCTCTGGACGGGCATCGCCCTGCTCGGCGGCGTGGCCTGGGTCATGCTCGCGCTGGTGCGCGGCGAGACCGTCAACGCGATCTGGTTCGTGTTCGCCGCGGTCTGCAGCTACCTCATCGGATACCGCTTCTACTCCAAGGTCATCGAGCGATACATCACGCGCCCTGACGACCGCCGCGCGACCCCCGCCGAGGTGCGCTCGGACGGCAAGGACTACGTCCCGACCGACCGCCGCGTGCTGTTCGGGCACCACTTCGCCGCGATCGCGGGCGCCGGCCCGCTCGTCGGACCGGTCCTGGCCGCCCAGATGGGCTACCTGCCCGGCACGGTCTGGATCATCGTCGGCGTCATCTTCGCGGGTGCCGTGCAGGACTACGTCGTCCTGTTCTTCTCGATGCGTCGCGGCGGCCGCACGATCGGGCAGATGGCCCGCCAGGAGCTCGGCCGCATCGGCGGTACGGCCGCGATCGTCGCGTCCCTGCTCATCATGCTGATCATCGTCGCGATCCTCGCGCTCGTCGTCGTGAACTCCCTGGGCGAGAGCCCCTGGGGCGTCTTCAGCGTCGCGATGACCATCCCGATCGCCCTCTTCATGGGCGTCTACCTGCGCTACCTGCGTCCCGGGCGCATCACCGAGGTCTCGATCATCGGCTTCGTGCTGCTCATGGCCGCGATCGTCGGCGGCGGCTGGGTCGCGAACACCCCGTGGGGCGCGGACCTGTTCCACCTCGACCGCACGACCATTGCCATCGGCATCATCATCTACGGCTTCGTCGCGGCCGTCCTGCCCGTGTGGCTGCTCCTCGCCCCGCGCGACTACCTGTCGACGTTCATGAAGGTCGGCGTCATCGTGATGCTCGCGGGCGCGATCGTGATCGTGCGCCCCGAGATCTCGGTGCCCGCGGTCAGCGAGTTCGCGAGCGGCGAGACCGGGCCGGTGTTCTCCGGCTCGCTCTTCCCGTTCCTGTTCGTCACGATCGCGTGCGGCGCACTGTCCGGCTTCCACGCCCTCATCGCGTCGGGCACCACGCCCAAGCTGCTCGAGAAGGAGCGCCAGACGCGCTTCATCGGGTACGGCGGCATGCTCATGGAGTCGTTCGTCGCGATCATGGCGCTCGTCGCCGCGATCTCGCTCGACCGCGGCATCTACTTCGCGATGAACGCCTCGGCCGCCGCGACCGGCGGGACCATCGAGGGTGCGGTCGCGTTCGTCAACTCGCTCGGCCTGGCCGGCGTGAACCTCACGCCCGACATGCTGTCCTCGACCGCAGCGGCTGTCGGCGAGGAGTCGATCGTCTCGCGCACCGGTGGTGCGCCGACCCTGGCCCTGGGCCTCGCGCACATCATGCAGCAGCTCTTCGGCGGCGCCGCGATGATGGGCTTCTGGTACCACTTCGCGATCATGTTCGAGGCGCTGTTCATCCTCACGGCCGTCGACGCCGGGACGCGCGTCGCGCGCTTCATGCTCCAGGACTCGCTCGGCAACGTCGCGCCCAGGTTCCGGGACGTGACCTGGCGGCCCGGGGTGTGGTTCTGCACCCTGGTCATGGTCGCCGGGTGGGGGAGCATCCTCTATCTCGGCGTCACCGACCCCCTCGGCGGGATCAACACGTTCTTCCCGCTGTTCGGCATCGCCAACCAGCTCCTCGCGGCCATCGCGCTCGCGGTCGTGCTCGCGATCGTCGCCAAGCGTGGACGCTCCTTCTTCCGCTGGCTGTGGATCGTGGCCCTGCCGCTGGCCTTCACCGCGGTCGTGACGATCACGGCGTCGTTCGAGAAGATCTTCTCGCCCGTCCCCGCCGTCGGCTACTGGGCCAACCACAACGCGTTCAAGGAGGCGCTGGCCGCGGGGGAGACCTCGTTCGGCACCGCGACCTCGGTCGAGGCCATGGAGGCGGTCGTGCGCAACACGTTCGTCCAGGGCATGCTGTCGATCATCTTCGTGGTCCTCGCGATCGTCGTGATGGTCGCGGCCCTCGTGACGACCGTGAAGGCGCTGCGTGCGGGCGGGGGGGAGAACCACGAGGACGAGCCCGTGGCCTCGCGCCGGTTCGCGCCTGCGGGCCTCCTCACCACAGCGACCGAGAAGGAGATCGAGGCCGAGTGGGCCCAGCTCCCGCCCGAGAAGCAGCCCGTCTCCTCGGGCTCGGGGCACTGACGTGGGGCCCGTGCGCGACGCGCTCGCCCGCGCGGCAAGAGGTGCGGCCTGGTACGTCCGTCAGCTCATGGGCGACGACGCGTACCGGGTGTACGTGGAGCACCGCCGCGCAGCGCACGGGCCCGACGTCCCCGTCCTGACCGAGCGCCAGTTCTGGCGCCAGCGCATGGACGACCAGGACCGCAACCCGGGCGCCCGCTGCTGCTGACCCCGCCGAGGGTGACGCCTCCGCCCGCCGAGGGTGACACCGTCGGCGGCATCCCGTCACCCTCGGCACGCCAGCGCGTCACCCTCGGCGTCAGGTACGTCACCCTCGGCGTCATCTCTCCGGAATAGGATCGCGACATGTCCGGACCCGTGTTCACCGGGGCCGTCGTCGGCCTGGTCGTCGGCGTCCTGCTCACCGCCGCGCTGGTCCTCGCGTGGCGGCTGGCACGTGGCACGCGCGAGCTCGGCAGCGACTCCGAGCGCGCGACGTTCAGCACGCTCCACCTCGCCTCGCGCGCCGCCAAGCACCTGCGGGACGGTCTCGAGGGCGACGACGTCGGACGCGCGGCCCGCCACCTGCGCACCCTGCTCGGCTGCGAGGCGCTCGCGGTCGTGACGGCCGACGGCGTCGTGGCTCTCGACGGCCCGACCGCCCTCCGGGCCGAGGCGCAGCGCGTCGGCGCCCGGACGATCGAGACCGGGAGGCGACAGGTCTACGCGGGCGCCGAGCCGTCGTCGGGCGTCCCGGAGGCCGTGGGGGCGCCCGTGCTCGCGGGCGGTGTCGTGGCCGGGGCCGTCGTCGCGTTCGCGACGCGGGTGCGCCCGCCGCTCGTGCGGGCCACGGGCGAGGTCGCGCAGTGGTGCTCGGCGCAGCTCGAGCTGGGCGAGCTCGAGGCCTCGCGCACCGCGCTCGCGCAGGCCGAGCTGCGTGCCCTGCGCGCCCAGATCAGCCCGCACTTCATCTACAACTCGCTCGGTGCGATCGCGTCCTTCATCAGCACCGACCCCGAGCGGGCGCGCGACCTCGTGCTCGACTTCGCGGACTTCACGCGCTACTCCTTCCGGGGCCGTGGCGACTTCACGACGCTCGCCGACGAGCTGGGCAGCATCCACTCGTACGTCGAGCTCGAGCGCGCGCGGTTCGGCGACCGGCTGACCGTAACGCTCCAGATCGCGCCCGAGTCCCTGTCGACCGTCATCCCGTTCCTCAGCGTCCAGCCGCTCGTCGAGAACGCCGTCCGGCACGGCCTCGAGCCGCGCGAGGGGGGTGGGCGGATCGTCATCAGCGCGCGCGACGAGGGCACCCAGACCGAGATCACGGTCGAGGACGACGGCGTCGGGATGTCTCCCGAGACGCTGCGGACCCTGCTCGCGACGGGGTCGCGCGCGACGAACGTCGGGCTGCGCAACGTCGACACGCGCGTGCGCCAGCTCTACGGCGACCAGCACGCGCTCGAGATCGAGACGAACGAGGGCGCGGGTACCCTCGTGCGGATGCGCGTCCCGAAGTCCCAGCCCCAGCACGAGACCGAGGTGAGCAGGCCGTGACCGACCACCTCCCCCACCCCGCAGCGACCGCCGGCCCCGCCGCCTCCCCAGGGAGGGCGGTCGACCCGCGTCCCGGCGTCGACGTCCTCGTGGCCGACGACGAGCGCCCGGCCCTCGACGAGCTGACCGCGCTCCTGCGCCGCGACCCGCACGTGCGCTCGGTCCACGGCGTCGCCTCGGGCGCCGAGGCCCTGCGCTGGCTGTCCGAGCACCCTGTCCACGTCGCGTTCCTCGACATCCACATGCCGGGGCTCACGGGGCTCGACCTCGCCCGCGCGCTGTCGCGGTTCTCGGTCCGTCCCGCAGTGGTGTTCGTGACGGCCGACGAGGCCCGGGCCACCGAGGCGTTCGACGTCGAGGCCGTCGACTACGTGCTCAAGCCCGTGCGGCGCGAGCGGCTGGCCCGCGCGGTCGAGCGAGCCGTCGCGGTCCAGGCAGCCGCGTCCCGCGCGGTGGAGGGCGCGCCGTCCCGTGACACGGGAGGCGCCGTCGCCCACGACGCGGAGCGGCCCGCCCCGACGGCGCAGGTCCCCCCGGCCGACGAGACCATCGCAGTCACGGTCGGCACGACGACGCGCGTCGTGCTGCGCTCGGCCGTGCGGTGGGTCCAGGCGCAGGGAGACTACTCACGCCTGGTCACGGACACGGACGGCTACCTGGTGCGCGAGCCCATCTCCGACCTCGAGGAACGCTGGACCGCCGCGGGCTTCCTGCGCGTGCACCGCTCGTACCTCGTCGACCGTGCCGCCGTGACCGCGGTCCGCCTCGGCGGTGCGCACCCGGTCGTGGTCGTCGCCGGGCAGGAGGTCCCCGTGAGCCGGCGTATGGCCCCGGCCGTGCGCGACGCGCTCCTGGGCCGTCCCGGGAGCCGTCCGTGACCTCGCAGGAGCCGCCGCCGCGGGTCGTCGTCCGCTCGACCGACGTCCCGTCGCCCGCCCCGGCCGCCGCACGGGGCGCCGCGCCGGACGCGGGGGAGGAGGCGCCGTCGGGCGTGGTGCGCGAGGGACCCGGGGAGGCGCCCGGGCCCGACGGCGGGAGCGAACCCGCGGCCGTCTACGCCCGCAGCCTCGCGCGGACCCAGCTGCGGCTCGCGCTCGCGTGCGTCGTGTCGTTCCTGGCCGTGGTCACGCTGCTCACGGTCACGATGAGCGCGGTGCCGACGCTGGGCGACGTGCACGTGCTCGGCGTGCCGCTGCCGTGGCTGCTGCACGCGTACGGCTTCTACCCGGTCATCGGGGCGTTCGCGCTCGTCTTCGCCCTGGCCGCCGCCCGCAACGAGCGACGCTTCCGCGCGCTGGTGGACGACGAGTGAGCTCGGCCCTGCCGCTCGTCGCGGTCGGCCTGCTACTGCTCGCGACCGGGCTCATCGGCTTCTACGGGCTGCGGATCTCGCGGACCACGAGCGACTTCTTCGTCGCGTCCCGGACGGTGCAGCCCGTGTGGAACGCGTCGGCGATCAGCGGCGAGTACCTGTCGGCCGGGACGTTCCTGGGGCTGTCCGGGCTCGTGCTGCTCTCGGGGGCCGAGGCGTTCTGGTTCCCCGTCGGGTACGCCGCGGGCTACCTGCTCGTGCTGCTGTTCGTCGCCGGGCCGCTGCGCCGCAGCGGGGCCTACACGATCCCCGACTTCGTCCAGGCACGGCTCGACTCGCTCGCCGCCCGGCGCGTCACGAGCGTCCTGGTGCTCGTCATCGGGTGGCTGTACGTCGTGCCGCAGCTCCACGGCGCCGCGCTCGTCATCACGACCGTGGCCCCCGTGCCGCCGTGGGTCGGGTCGGTCGGGGTGGCCGCGGTCGTGAGCGCCGTGGTCGCCGCGGGCGGCATGCGCTCGGTCACGTTCGTCCAGGCGTTCCAGTTCTGGGTCAAGCTCACGGCGCTCGCGGTCCCCGTGGTCGTCCTGCTCGTCGTGCTCGGCGGGCAGGACCTGACGCTCGACCCGGCGCAGGTCTTCCCGCCCGAGGCCGGGCCGCGCTCGTACGACACCTACACGACCGCCTCGTTGCTGCTCGCGCTGCTGCTCGGCACGATCGGCCTGCCGCACGTCCTCGTGCGCTTCTACACGAGCCCCGACGGCGTCTCGGCCCGATGGACGACCGTGGTCGTGATCGGCATGATCAGCGTCTTCTACATGGTCTCGAGCACCATGGGACTGGTCGCCCGCGTCGTCGCCCCCGACCTCGCCGAGCCCGGCGTCGCGGACACCGTGGCGCTCGTGCTGCCGTCCCGGCTCGTGCCCGGTGTGGGCGGCGAGCTGCTCTCGGCGCTCGTGATCGCAGGGGCGTTCGCGGCGTTCCTCGGGACGTCCTCAGGACTCGTGGTCTCGCTCGCGGGCGTCGTGAGCCAGGACCTGTTCGGCGGCACGGTCCGCTCGTTCCGCTGGTCCGCGGTCGCGTGCACGATCGTGCCCCTCGCGTTCGCGCTCGTGACCATCCCGCAGGGGCTCGTGACGAGCGTCGGGACCGTGTTCGTGTTCGCGGCCTCGGCGCTGTCCCCGACGATCCTGCTGGGCGTGTGGTGGCGGCGGCTCACCGCGCGCGGGGCGATCGCGGGCATGGTCCTCGGCAGCGCGCTGTGCGCCGCGGCGCTCCTCGTGACCTCGGCGCTCGGACCCGGCGACGGGCTCGCGCGCAGCCTCCTGGCCCAGCCCGCGGCCTGGACGATCCCGCTCGCGACCGCCGCGACCGTCGTCGTGTCCCTGCGTGACCGGCGCGGGCCGCACCCCCGCACCGACCGCTTCCTGCGGCGGCTGCACGTGCCGGAACGCGCTCCCGAACGCTGAGCGGGTGATCGCGCCGCGACACGCCCGGCGAGTCGCAGCCGAACCACGCACTCGGCGAGAGGCCCCGGAAAATGTCCGCGACGTCCGCGGCGTGCGTGGGTATCGTCGGAGCCGGTGGACGTGAGGCGTGACGACCCTCGGCCCGGGCCTCGTGCCGGGCGCACGGCCCCCGCGCGTCCGGCGGACCGACGAGAGGCCGGGACCTCCCGGCGAAGGAGTGGTGGCACCGCGACCTAGCCCCCGCCCGCTCCTCCAGGGCCTTCGCCTGCTGGAGGAACCATGAGACCGCCGACCCCACCCACCGCCTCGACCGCACCCCGGACCCTCGCTGCGGACCTGCCCGCCCTCCCACCCGGCACGCCCGTCACGCTCCGTGGCTGGGTGCACCGGCGTCGCGCCCTCGCGACCGTCACCTTCCTCGTGCTGCGCGACCGGTCGGGCCTGGCCCAGGTCGTCGTGCGGGCGGGCGACGGGCAGGTCGTGCCGCCCGAGGAGACCGTGGTCGAGGTCACGGGCCTGACGACGGCGAACGCGCAGGCTCCGGGCGGGGTCGAGGTGACCTCGCCGACCGTCGTGCTCCTCACGGACCCGGCCTCGACCCCGCCCGTCGAGCTGTGGCGCCCCTCGCTCGACGTGGGGCTCTCCACGATGCTCGACCACGCCGCGGTCGCCTGGCGGCACCCCGCGCAGCGCGCACGCTGGGAGGTGGCGGCCGCGTCCCTGCGCGGGTTCCGTGAGGCCCTCGACGCGCGGGGCTTCACCGAGGTGCAGTCGCCCAAGATCGTCGGGTCGGCGACCGAGTCGGGTGCCGACGTGTTCACGCTCGACTACTTCGGCCGGCCCGCCTTCCTGGCGCAGAGCCCGCAGTTCTTCAAGCAGCAGCTCGTCGGGGTCTTCGAGCGCGTGTACGAGGTGGGACCGGTCTTCCGGGCCGAGCCGCACGACACCGTGCGCCACCTCGCCGAGTACGTCTCGCTCGACGTCGAGCTCGGTTTCGTCCGTGACCACCGCGACGTGCTGGCCGTCCTGCGTGACGTCCTGGCCGGCATGGTCGCCGCGGTCCACGAGCACGCCGGGTCCGCGGTCGCGGCCCACGGCTTCGCGGTGCCGGTCGTGCCCGACGAGATCCCCGTGATCCACTTCGCCGAGGCGCTGGCTCTCGTCGGGGCTCCCGCGGACGAGCCCGACCTGGCCCCCGAGCACGAGCGGGCGCTGGGGCGGTGGGCGCTCGCCGAGCACGGCAGCGACCTCCTCGCGGTCGAGGGCTACCCGATGGCCAGGCGTCCCTTCTACACGCACCCGCAGCCGGGGGACGCGCGGTGGAGCAACAGCTTCGACCTGCTCTTCCGAGGCGTCGAGCTCGTCACTGGCGGTCAGCGCCTGCACCGGTACGCGGACTACGTCGCGGCGATCACGGCCCGAGGCGAGGACCCGGCCGCGTACGCGACGTACCTCGAGGCGTTCGAGCACGGGATGCCCCCGCACGGCGGCTTCGCGATCGGCCTCGAACGGTGGACCGCGCGCCTGACGGGCGCGCCGAACGTCCGCGAGGTCACGCTCTTCCCGCGCGACCTGCACCGCCTCGCGCCCTAGCACCGGGGAACCTGGCCGCCCGGCACGGGGGACAACCCCACCCCGTTCGGGGGACGTCCCGGATGGTCCGGTTCGTCCCCCGCTCGCTACGTTCGAGACTCACGCCACGACAGGGGTTTCGATGAAGACGACCACGACCAGGCGGACCGCCGGGGCATCCACCAGGGATGCCCCGGCGGTCTCGCCGTACGCCCTGCAGGTCGCAGGGATCACCAAGACGTACTCCGCGGGCAAGCGGTCGGTGCACGCCCTGCGGGGCGTGTCCCTGGCGCTGCCGAGGGGCAGCTTCACGGCCGTGATGGGGCCGTCGGGCTCGGGCAAGAGCACGTTGCTGCACTGCGCCGCTGGCCTCGACCGACCGACGGGCGGCTCGGTCCACCTGGGCGGCGTGGACCTGTCCACGCTGACCGAGGACGAGCTCACGGCCCTGCGCCGGGGGCGCATCGGGTTCGTGTTCCAGGCCTACAACCTCATGGGGTCCTTGACGGTCGCGGAGAACGTCGGGCTGCCGCTGCGTCTCGCGGGCGAGCGGGCGGACCCGGCCTGGCTGCGCGAGATCGCGGCCCGGGTCGGGATCGAGGACCGTCTCGACCACCGCCCGAGCGAGCTCTCGGGCGGCCAGCAGCAGCGCGTGGCGATCGCGCGGGCCCTCGTGACGCGCCCCGACGTCGTCGTGGCGGACGAACCGACCGGGGCCCTCGACACGCGCACGAGCAAGCAGGTGCTCGAGCTGCTGCGGTTCCTGGTCGACGCGCTCGGCCAGAGCGTCTTCATGGTCACACACGACCCGGTCGCGGCCTCGTTCGCGGACCGCGTCGTGTTCCTGGCCGACGGGCAGGTCGCGGGCGAGCTCGTCCGACCGACCCCCGAGCAGGTCGCCGACCGCATGACGCACCTCGGGGAGTGGTGAGGGTGCTGGGTCTCGCGCTGAGCACGCTGCGCGCGCGCCGCAAGAGCTTCGTCGGCCCGTTCGTCGCGCTGTTCCTGAGCGCGATGCTCGTCGCGGCGTGCGGGCTGCTCATGGAGTCGGGCATCCGTCAGGGCATCGGCCCTGAGCGCTACGCGGGCGCCGACCTGGTCGTGACCGCGCAGCAGTCGCTCGCGGTCGACGTGGACTACGACGAGCCCTTCGGTGGCCGCGTCCGCCTGCCCGTGTCCGCGGTCGACGAGCTCGCCGCGATCCCCGGGGTCGAGAGCGCGGTCGGCGACGTCGAGGTGCGACTGGGTGCCGTCGGGCCGTCGGGCGACCTGGCCGGGGCGATCGACGGGCGCCCGCCGGTGGGCCACGGGTGGTCCTCGGCGACGCTCGGTCCGTTCGTCCTCGCACAGGGCGACGGCCCGACGGCGCCGGGCCAGGTCGTGCTCGACGGCGCACTGGCCGCGCGGCTCGCCGTGGGGGTGGGCGACGACGTCACCCTGGCCGTGGGCTCGACGCCGGGGGAGTACCGGGTGACCGGGACCGTCTCACCGCCCGAGGGAGCCGGGGCACTGCGGCAGGGCGTGGTGTTCTTCACCGACGAGCAGGTCGCGGACCTCGCGGCAGCAGGCCCGGGCACGAGCGGTCGACCCGGCGCGGCAGACGCCCGAGGCGAGGTCGACGCCGTCGGGATCCTGGCCGCCGACGGGACGGACGTGCGGGCGCTCGCCGCGGACGTGCGCGAGCGGACCGGGCTGACCGTGCGCACGGGCGACGCCCGTGGAGCGGTCGAGTTCGCCGACGCCTCGGGCTCGGCGACCACGCTGGTCGCGATCGCCGGCAGCTTCGGCGGGATCATGCTCGTCGTCGTCGTGTTCGTCGTCGCGAGCGCCCTGGGGCTCGTGGTGCAGCAGCGGCGCCGCGAGCTCGCGCTGCTCCGAGCGGTCGGTGCGACCCCGCGCCAGGTCCGCCGGATGATCTCCGCCGAGATGCTCGTGCTGTCCACGACGGCCGCGGTCCCCGGGGCGCTCCTGGGCATCCCCGCGGTCGGCGTGCTGCACGGCCTGTTCGTCCGGGCGGGGGTCGTCTCGGCGGACTACCCGGTCGCGGTGGGGCCGTTGCCGGTCGTGATCGCGGTGCTGCTCACGGTGGGAGTCGCGTGGATCGCGGGGCGGATGTCCGCTCGACGCGCCATCACGGTGAAGCCGGTCGAGGCGCTGGGCGAGGCCGCGGTCGAGACCCCGCGGCTGGGCGTCACGCGCACGGTGATCGGCGTGGTCATGGTCGTCGGCGGGGTGTTCCTGTCGCTGCTGCCCGCGTTCGTCGCGGGCGAGGACGCGCTCGCGGGGGCCGCGCTCTCCGGCGTGGTGCTCGTGATCGCGGTCGCGCTCCTGGGGCCGCGGATCGTGCACGCCCTCGTGCTGCTGGTCGAGCCGTTCCTGCGGCGCAGCCCGCACGCGAGCACCTACCTCGCGGGCCGCAGCACCCGTGCGAGCTCGCGACGGCTCGCGGGGGCTGTCGTGCCGCTCGTACTCGCGATCACCGTGACGGTCGTGCAGGTCTCGCTCGGGGCCGCGCAGGTGGCCGAGACCGAGCGTCAGGTGGCCGACGGGCTGCGCGCCGACCTCGTGCTCGCGAGCAGCGGCACGGGCCTCTCGCCCGACCTCGCGGGGCAGGTCGCGGGAGTCCCGGGCGTCGCCTCGGTGACCCCGACCGTGCGGAGCCAGGCCCTCGTGCGCTTCGCCGAGCCGGACGGCACGCTCACGGCGGAGGCCCTGAGCGTCCAGGGCGTCGACCCGACCGACCTCGGCGCCGCGATCGACCTGGACGTGCGCGAGGGCTCGACCGACGACCTGCACGGCGAGTCGGTCGCCCTCAGCGTCGCGGGAGCGAGCAAGGCGCGAGCCGGGCTCGGGGACACCGTCGAGCTCTACCTCGCGGACGGCACGCGGGTCGACGCCGTCGTCGTCGCGCTCTACGGGCGCGGCATGGGCTTCGGCGACGCCCTGCTCCCGCGCGACCTGGTCCTGCCGGCATCGGCGGACGGGCTGGACGGCTCGCTGCTCGTGGTGGCCCAGGAGGAGACCGACGTCGAGGCGCTCGCGGAGGACCTCGGCCGGACGACGACCCCGTACCCGGGCGTCGTGCTCGCCGACCGGGCATCCCTGGTCGCCGCCGAGAAGGCGGCGCTCGAGGCGAACACGTGGACCTCGATGATCCTGCTCGTGGTGCTGTTCGGGTACGTCGCGCTGAACGTGGCGAACGCCCTGGTCATGTCGACGGTCGACCGGCGGCGCGAGCTCGCGCTGCTGCGCCTGGTCGGGACGCGGGACCGTCAGGTACTGCGGATGATGCGGGTCGAGGCGGGCGTCGTGGTCGGCATCGCCGTGGTCGTCGCGACGGTGATCCTGCTGCCGCCGTTGACCGGCGTGAGCCTCGGGCTGAGCGAGGGGCAGCGGGCGGTGCCCGCGCTCTCCCCGGTCGCCTACCTCGCGACGGTCGCGGGCGCGGGCGCCGTCGGGTACCTCTCGATGCTCCTGCCGACCCGTGCCGCCCTGCGAGGCCGACCGGTCGAGAGCATCGGGCTGCGGGAGTGACGTGCGGGCGCGGCCCGGCCGCGAGACGCCATGGTTCGCGGCCGGACCACGCGCCCGGCGTGGCCCTGCCCTCGCGCCGGACCGCCCACGGGGTGACCATGGACGTATGTCCACCGTCGGACCGGTCGTCGTCGGCTACGACGGGTCGCCCTCCGCGACCTCCGCCGTGCGCTGGGCCGCGCGCGAGGCCCGACGGCGTGGCGCTCGTCTGGAGGTCGTCTTCGCCCGCGACGCGCACGACACCCACCTCGAACCCTCGCTGCCCGGTGGCGGCGAGAACGCGCAGGCCGGAGCGCGGGCGCTCGCCGACCGCGGCCGGGTCCAGGCCCTCGAGGTCGAGCCCGACGTCGAGGTCGAGGCGACCGTGGAGTACACGACCCCGGCCGCGACGCTCGTCGGCACGTCGCTCGACGCCGCGATGGTGGTCGTCGGGTCGGGGGACCACGGGCGGGTCCGCGGCGAGCTCGGCGGGTCGGTGGCGCTCGCGGTCGCCGCGCACGCGCACTGCCCGGTCGTCGTGGTCCACGGCGACGTCGAGGCGCTGCGCGACGTGAACCTGCCTGTGGTCGTGGGGGTCGACGGCTCGACGCACGCGACCGGCGCGCTCAGCCACGCGGCCGAGGTCGCGGCCTCGCGCGGTGCGTCGCTGCGGGTCGTGGTCGCGTGGTGGACGCGCGCCTCGGCGCACCTCGAGAGCTACATGGCCGCGGAGTTCCCGCGCGAGCGTGCCGAGAACGGGGCCGAGCGACTGCTCGCGGCCGCGCTCGCGCAGGTGCACGAGGAGTACCCGGACCTGGAGGTCGAGGGCTCGACCGTGGAGGCGCAGCCGGCTCCCGCGCTGGTCAGGGCCTCGGAGGGGGCCGAGCGGCTCGTGGTCGGGTCGCGCGGGCGGGGCGGTTTCGCGGCGCTCGTCCTGGGTTCGGTGAGCCACTCGCTCGTGCGTGAGGCGCACTGCCCCGTGACGATCGTGCGCTGAGCCTCGTTCCCGGTCGGAGACGTGATCCCGACCACATCTTCGGCCCTGCTGCGGGTCCTGGGCTTTCACCCGGTAGGGATGTTTGGTTAGGCTCACCTCTGTGAGCCACACCTTATCCGGCGACGACGACGCTCCCACCGCCCAGGACTCCTCCCGCCCGGCCCTCGCCGGGACCGGGCTGAGCCTCGGGTACGACGGGACCACCGTCGTGCACGACGCCTCCCTGCGCCTGCTCCCCGGACAGGTCACCGCGCTCATCGGCCCCAACGGGAGCGGCAAGTCGACGCTCCTGCGCTCGCTCGCCCGGCTCCACAAGCCCGTCCAGGGGACCGTGAGCCTGCCCGACGTCCCCGACGCGCTCGCGCTGCACCCCAAGGACTTCGCGCGGCGCGTCACCCTGCTCTCGCAGAGCCGGCCCACGCCCAACGGCGTGAGCGTGCGCGACGTCGTCGGGTACGGTCGCCACCCGCACCGGGCGCGCTTCCGCTCCACGGACCCCGACGGCGCACGCGCCATCACCTGGGCCATGGACGTCACCGGTGTCGCGGCGATGGCCGGCCGCGGCGTCGACGAGCTGTCCGGCGGCGAGCTCCAGCGCGTGTGGCTCGCGACCTGCCTCGCGCAGGACACGGGCGTGCTGCTGCTCGACGAGCCCACGACCTACCTGGACCTGCGCTACCAGGTCGAGATCCTCGACCTCATGCGCGACCTCGCCGACGACCACGGCGTGGCCGTGGGCGTCGTGCTGCACGACCTCAACCAGGCGGCCGCGGTCGCGGACCACGTGGTCCTGCTCCAGCGCGGCGTCGTCCGTGCCGCGGGCGAGGCCGCCGACGTCCTGACCGCCGACGCGCTCAGCGAGACCTACGGCATCCGGATCGAGGTCACGCACGACCCGCTGACCGGCACGGTGCAGACCGCACCTGTCGGGCGGCACACGACCCGCAGGCTCGTCGCCGTCCCCTGACGCCGCGATCCTCCCCACCGTGCTGCCGCGCACCCCGGCGCGGCAGCCCACCGAGCCCCGCCCACCGGCGCGGGCAGCACCCTCAAGGACACAGGACCCCCATGCGAACGACCTTCCGGACCGGCCTGCCCGCCGTCCTGCTCGTGACAGCGCTCACCCTCACCGCGTGCGGCACCACGGAGGAGGCCGACGCCGGCAGCGCGTCGAAGGCCCCCGCCTCCGACGCGGGCCCCGTCACCTTCACCGACGAGCGCGGAGAGCAGACGCTCGACGCCCCCGCGACCGAGGTCGTCTCGCTCGAGTGGGGCCTGACCGAGAACCTGCTGGCGCTCGGTGTGGACGTCGTGGGCCAGGCCGACGTCGAGGGCTACAACACGTGGGACACCTCGGTAGCGCTCGACGCGTCGACGCCCGACGTCGGGATGCGCGGAGAGCCCAGCCTCGACGCCATCTCCGCGCTCGAGCCCCAGCTCATCGCCGTCACCACGGACACGCCCGACAACGTGATCGACCAGCTCGCGGACATCGCGCCCGTCGTGACCCTGCGCGGCTCCGACGGCACCGACCCGATCGGGTACATGCGCCAGACCGTCGAGACCCTCGCGACCGCCACGGGCACCGAGGACAAGGGCACCGAGCTGCTCGAGGGCTTCGACGCCAAGGTCGTCGAGGGCAAGAAGGCCCTCGAGGAGGCCGGCGTCGCGGGCGCCTCGTTCGTCATGGCCGACGGCTGGGTCAACAACGGCACCGTCTCGGTGCGCATGTACACGCCCGGCTCGTTCTTCGGCGCGATCGGCGCCGAGCTGGGCCTGGCGAACGCGTGGACCGGCGAGGGCGACCCCGACTACGGGCTCGCGCAGACCGACGTCGAGGGCCTGACCGCGCTGAGCGACGTCCAGTTCGTCTACGCCGCGAGCGACTCCGAGGCAGACCCGTTCGCCGAGGGCCTGGCCGGCAACGCGATCTGGGAGCAGCTCCCGTTCGTCGTGGCCGGTGACGTGCACCGCATCCCCGACGGCATCTGGATGTTCGGCGGGCCCGCGTCCGCGAACGCGTACGTCGACGCGCTCGTCGCGGCCCTGACCCAGTGAGCACGAGCGCCCCGGGGGGACTCTCGACGGCCCGGCACGAGGTCCCGGACGACACCACCGGACTCCTCGCCCCGCCGGTCACGGCCGTCCCCCCGGGGCGCTCGCGCCTCCGGTTCCGTCTGACGGTCGCCTCGGCGTTCGTCGTCGGGATCCTCGCCGTCCTGGTGCTGGCCGCCGTCCACCTCACGCAGGGGACGGCCGACGTCGGGCTCGGCGACCTGCTGCGCCTCGTGACCGGCGGCGACGCCGACGCCGACCGGACCGCCGCGGCCGTCCTGGTCGCCTCGCGCGTCCCGCGTCTGCTCGCAGGCCTCCTCGTGGGTGTCTCGCTCGGCGCGGCGGGTGCCGCGCTGCAGTCCGTGGCGCGCAACCCGCTCGCCTCGCCCGACACGCTCGCGGTCAACGCGGGCGCCTACGTCGCGGTCGTGGGCGCGGCCGTGATCGGCGTGACCCTGCCGTTCTACCTCTCCGGGACGCTCGCGCTCGTCGGTGGGCTCGCGGCCTCGGGTCTCGTGCTCGTCCTGGCCCGTGGCGGCGCAGCCGGGCCGACCCGGCTCATCCTCGCGGGCTCGGCGATCACGCTCGCGCTGCACTCCCTGACGACCGTGCTGCTCGTGCTGTTCCAGCAGGAGACCATGGGGCTGTTCGCGTGGGGGAGCGGCTCGATCGTCCAGTCCGGCACGTCGCAGGTCGCGCTCGCGGCCCCGCTCGTGGTCGTCGGCCTCGGTGGCCTGATCCTCGTGGCCCACCGCCTGGACCTCCTGGCGCTCGGCGACGACACCGCGACGGTCCTCGGGATCGACGTGCGCGCGACGCGCGTCGTGACCATCCTGCTCGCGGTGCTGCTCTCGGCCACGGCCGTCACGGTCGCGGGCCCGGTCGGCTTCGTCGGCCTGTGCGCCCCCGTGGTCGTGCGCCTCGTGGCCCGCAAGGTCCCCGGGCTCAACCGTCATCGCGTGCTCATCCCGCTGGCGGGGATCGCGGGCGTGATCGTGGTCCTCGGCGCCGACGTCCTGCTGCGCCTCGTCCTGCCCGGCACGTACGGCGTGGCCGTCCCGACGGGCGTCATCACGACGGTGTTCGGGGCCGTGGTGCTCGTGTGGCTCGCGCGCCGGCTCAAGGACTCCGGTCCAGCCGCGGGGGCCCGCGCCGCGCACGTCCGGCCGCGCGGTGCCCGCCGTGCCCTGGTCGTGGTGACCGTCCTCATCGCGCTCCTCGTCGCGGCCACGGTCGCCGCGCTCCTGCTGGGCGACAGGCTGCTGCTCACGGGCGACGTCCTCAACTGGGCCGCCGACCGGGCGGGCAAGCAGGTGAGCTTCGTGCTCGACCAGCGCGTCCCGCGCGTGCTCGCCGCGATCCTCGCGGGGGCTGCGCTGGGCCTGGCCGGGACGGTCGTGCAGGCCGTGTGCCGCAACCCGCTGGCCGAGCCCGGCCTGCTCGGTGTGACGGCGGGCGCGGGGCTGGGCGCCGTCGGGGTCGTGCTGCTGGTTCCTGGCGTCGGCATCATGGGCATGTCCCTCGCCGCCGTCGTCGGTGCGCTCGGCACGTTCGCGATCGTGTACCGCCTCGCGTACCGGGGCGGCCTGAGCTCGGACCGGCTCGTGCTCATCGGCATCGGCATGAGCACGGGCGCCACGGCCCTGACGACGCTCGTGATCGTGGTCGTCGCGCCCTGGAACCTCAACGTCGCGCTCACCTGGCTGTCCGGGTCGACGTACGGGCGGACCTTCGACCACCTGGTCCCCGTCGTCCTCGCGCTGCTCGTGGTCGTGCCCGTCGCGGTGCTCCACCGGCGCGAGATGGACGTCCTGGCGCTCGACGAGGACACCCCGCGTGTCCTGGGCCTGCGCCTGGACCGCACGCGCCTGCTGCTCCTGGGGGCCAGCGCGTGCCTGACGGCTGCGGCGGTGTGCGCGGTCGGGGTCGTGGGCTTCGTGGGGCTCGTCGCCCCGCACGCGGCCCGCGCCCTCGTCGGTTCGCGCAACGGCCGGGTGATCCCGGTCGCGATGCTGCTCGGGGCCGTCCTGGTGAGCGTCGCCGACACCGTGGGGCGGACGGTCATCGCGCCCGCCCAGATCCCGGCGGGCCTGACGACCGCGCTCATCGGCGCGCCCTACTTCGTGTGGCTCCTGTGGCGCAGCCGCGGCCGCGAGGCGTGAGCCGTCGGAGTGATCCCGACCACACGTTCGGCTTCGGGGGTTCACCCGGCCCCAATGTTTGGTTAGGCTCGCCTACGTGACTCAGACCAGTGTCGTGACCGAGCAGGAGATCTCCCCGTTCCGCATGTTCGACGTGCAGGTACGACGGGTCGAGAAGCTCTCGCCGAGCTTTCTGCGCGTGACCTTCACGGGCCACGACCTCCACGAGTTCGCCGACAACGGCCTCGACCAGCGCATCAAGCTCGTCTTCCCCGCGCCCGACGGCGGCTACGAGCACCTCGTCCGCACGGGTGAGTGGTACTCCGCGTGGCGCGCGCAGCCCGAGGAGCGTCGCAACCCGCTGCGCACCTACACCGTGCGGGCCGTGCGTCCCGAGGCCTTCGAGGTCGACATCGACCTCGTCCTGCACGGCGACGCGGGTCCCGCGTCCCGGTGGGCGCTCGCCGCGCGCCCCGGCAGCGAGATCGTGCTGCTCGGCCCCAACGGCCTGTGGACGGGGGCGCACGGCGGCGTCGAGTTCTCCCGTCCCGTCCGCAGCCATGCGCTGCTCCTCGCGGGCGACGAGACCGCGGTCCCCGCGATCGCCTCGATCCTGGGCTCCCTGCCCGCCGACGAGGTCGGCGAGGTCTTCCTCGAGGTCCCGCACGAGGGCGACGTCCTGCCGGTCACGGCTCCGGCGGGCGTCAACGTCACGTGGCTCGCCCGCGAGGGCCGTGCGCACGGCGACCTGCTGGTCCCCGCGGTCCGCGAGGCCGCCGACCGCCTGCTCGAGCGCAACGTCTGCGGCGCGACGCACTCGCTCACGTGCGCGGCCCGCGGGCTCGTCCAGCGCCAGGGCGGGCTCGCCGAGGCGGCCGAGCTCGAGGACGTCGACATCGACACGGACATCCTCTGGGAGGTCCCCGTGGACGACGACGGCACGCCGCTCGTCGCGTGCGCCGAGCTCTACGCGTGGCTCGCGGGGGAGGCGTCGGTCATCAAGACCCTGCGCCGCTACCTCGTGTCGGAGCGCGGCGTCGACCGCCGCTCGGTCGCGTTCATGGGCTACTGGCGCGAGGGCCGCGCCGAGGGCTGACGGCCGCGAGGGCCGCGCCGAGGGCTGACGGCCGCGAGGGCCGCGCCGAGAGGGCCGACGGTCCCTCGCTCTCACCCCACCGGCACGCCCAGCCCCTCGATCGGCTCGATCCCGGGCAGCCGCGCGAGCAGCGCGCCCGGCAGCAGCAGCTTCGACCGGCGCAGCCCGCTCCCGATGAGCGCGGGCTCGCCGTCGGTCGCCACGCGCGCGTCGAGCAGCACGCGCCACCCTTCCGGGAGCCCGACCGGGGTGATCCCGCCGTACTCCATGCCGGACTCGGCGACCGCCCGGTCCGTGGGCAGGAACGAGGCCTTGCGCACGTCGAGCAGCGACCGCACGCGCGAGTTCACGTCGGCGCGGGTCGTGGCGCGCACGACGGCCGCCGCGATCCGTTCGTCGCCCCCGCGCCGTCCGGCGACCAGGACGCAGTTCGCCGAGGCGACCGGCGGCAGGTCGTGCGCCGCGTTGAGGGTCGCGGTGTCCGCGAGGTCGGGGTCGATCTCGACGACGGCGACCTGCTCGGCCACCCGCGGGTCCTGCGCGGCCCAGCGGGCGAGGGCCTGCGCGACGGGCGGCGCGAGCAGGTCGAGCCTGTCCGCGGCCGGGACCCAGGCGAGGTCGCCCAGGGTCGGGAGCGTCGCCGGCCCGTTCGTGCCCTGACTCATGCGGTGACCAGGATCTGGTAGGTCGGTGTGATGGTCGCGCGCGCGATCGTGTGGAACAGCGCGGCGATCGCGACGGCCGTCGGTGGCGTCGAGGGGGTCACGTCGAGCCTCTCGACGTCGAGCGCGTGCACCGCGAAGACGTACCGGTGCGGCCGGTCCCCGGGCGGAGGTGCGGCGCCCAGGTAGCCGGGGCCTCCGCCGTCGTGCCGGGTCTGGAACGCGCCCTGCGGGAGGTAGCCGCCGCCGGGGGATCCCGCCCCCTGCGCGAGGGTCACCGTGGCGACCGGGAGGTTGACCACGGTCCAGTGCCAGTACCCCGCGGGGGTCGGCGCGTCGGGGTCGAAGCAGTTGACCAGGAACGAGCGCGTGGCCGCGGGGAAGTGGTTCCAGGCGAGCTCGGGCGAGCGGTTGTCGCCCTCGGCCGCGTGGGTGCGCGACATGGGCTCACCCTGCACGACGTCGTCGCTCGTCACCGTGAAGAGCGGCACCGGGGGCAGCAGCGAGTAGGGGTCGGGGGCGATCGGACGGTCGGCGAGGTTCATCGGTCCATCGTGCCCGGTGGGTCCTGGAGGGGCCAGAGGAGACGGGTTCACATGCATGGAGCAAGGAGGGGGGGTGCAGGGGTGAGGCGAGGGTGTGGGGGTCCGGGCATGTGGGGCGCTCTCGAGCGATCGGCACGTGTTCTCGTGGCCTTCGTCGCCGGGTCGAGGGTTCGCACGCTGCCCCCGGCGACGGGTTCGAGGTCCAGAATCGTTGATATCTCGCCCTTTCTGGCTCGAGCCTGAGGTGTCGCCTGAGGCTTCCGGAATGCCTGCATCCGAGGTTGATGGTTGCGTGGTGGTGAAAGTCTCAAGCGGGGATCGACTCTTGGCGGCGACCGGGTGAGACGAGTTGACACCCCCTCGGGGAGCGCGTGTACTGGAAGTGTTCGAACATCTGTTCGAATGTCTTCGAGCGTGCAGGAGGTGTCATGACCCTGGTCGACGACGCCCTCCGGGAGGCCCTGGACGGCCCCGTGACCGCCGTCACCACCACCGCCGCGCGGGCGGCGATCGATCTCGCCGACCCGCTCGCGCCCGCCGAGCCCACGCACGCCCAGCGGGCGCTCCTGGCCCGGTCGGTGCTGCGCCGCGCGGAGCTCTCGGCCCGGCGCGCACCGGGGAGCACGGGGGAGGAGAAGCTCCTCCCCGTCCCCGACGAGCTGGCCGACCTGCTCCCGTTCGGCGGGCTCCAGCGCGGCACCGCCGTGGTGGTCGACGGCTCGACCTCGCTCCTGCTCGCTCTGCTGTCCGAGGCATCGCGCACGGGGGCCTGGACGGCGATGGTCGGCTTCCCGCGGCTCGGGGTCCTCGCGGCCGCCGAGGCCGGGATCGACCTCGCCCGTGTCGCCCTCGTCCCGTCCCCGGGCCCCGACGCCGCCGCGGCCGTCGCGGCCCTGCTCGACGGCATCGACGTCGTCGTGGTCGGGCCGCAGGCCGCGCTGACCGACGCCGACCGCCGACGCCTGACCTCCCGGGCCCGCGAGCGCGGGAACCTCCTCGTCGCGGCGCAGCCCTGGGCCGGGGCGCACGTGGTCCTCACGGTCCGCGAGGGCACGTGGTCCGGCACGGACCACGGCGCCGGGTACCTGCGCAGGCGCCGGCTCACGGTCCAGCGCAGCGGGCGGGCCGGCGCCTCGCGAGGCATCGAGCGCCAGGTCGAGCTGCCGCTGCGCGGGGGCGCCGTGAAGAACCCGCGGCAGGTCGAGAAGACCCCGCCCGGCCTCCGGCTCGTCGGATGAGCGCCGAGACCACCGCCACCCGCACGGCGGTCCTGTGGGTGCCGGACTGGCCGGTCGTCGCCGCGATGGGCACGGCCCAGGTCCCCGCGCACGTGCCCGCGGCCACGCACGACGGGCGCCGCGTCCTCGCGGTCTCGGCCACCGCGCGGGCGCAGGGCGTGCGCCGGGGGATGCGACGCCGTCGGGCGCAGGAGTGCTGCCCCGATCTCGCGCTGCTCGACGCCGACGACGCGCGCGACGCGCGCGAGTTCGAGCCCGTCGCGCTCGCCGCCGAGACCGTGGTCGCGGGCATCGAGGTCGCGCGCCCGGGCCTGCTGCTCCTGCCCTCGGGCGGCCCCGCGCGCTACCACGGCACCGAGGAGCGCCTCGCGCAGGTGCTCGTCGAACGGGTCGCGGCGGACACCGGCCACGAGAGCCAGGTCGGCGTCGCCGACGGGATCCTGGCCGCGGTGCTGGGCGCGCGGGCCTCGCTCGTCGTGCCCGCAGGGACCTCCCGGGCCTACCTGGCCCCGCGCCCGCTGGGCGAGCTCGCGCACGTCGTGGTGGGCGACGCCCAGCCCGTCGCGCAGCTCGTCGACCTCCTGGGCCGCCTCGGCGTGCGGACCTTCGCGGACCTCGCGGCGCTGCCCGCCGCGAGCGTCCTGTCCCGCTTCGGCGACCTGGGGGCCTGGGCGCAGCGCCTCGCGCAGGGCGAGGACCTGCGCCCGCCCGCGAGGCGCCGTATCGAGGCGGACGTCGCCGTCGAGTGCGAGCTCGACCCGCCCGCCGAGCGCGTCGACGTCGCGACCTTCGCGGCCCGTCGCCTCGCCGAGGACCTGCACGCCCAGCTCGTCGAGCGGTCCTCGTCGTGCGGGCGGCTGCGCATCACGGCCCGCACCGAGGACGGGCGCGAGCTCGAACGGACCTGGCGCTGCGACGACGGCGCCATGGGCGGGCTCACCGCGGCCCGCATCACCGACCGCGTGCGCTGGCAGCTCGAGGGGTGGCTCACGGCGTCGCGCGTCGCGCTGGGGCAGCGGCAGCGGCAGGGTCGGGGGACGCGCCGGGACCACCATGCACAGACCAGCCACGACGACCTGCCGGACCGGCCCGAGGACCGGCCCTCGCCGCTCGTGCGGCTCGCGATCACGGCGGAGGAGGTCGTGGCCGCGGGCGTCGAGCAGCCGCGGCTGTGGGGCGCGTCGAGCGGCGAGGACGCCCGCGCCCAGCGCGCCCTGGGGCGTGTCCAGGGCCTCCTGGGCGGAGACGGCGTCCTGAGCGTCGTCACGCAGGGCGGGCGCGACGTCCACGACCAGGTCCACCTCGCGCCCTGGGGGGACGCGGCCCCCGCGCCGCGGCGCGCGGACCTGCCGTGGCCGGGGCGCCTGCCCGAGCCCGCGCCCGCCCTCGTCCTGGACGTCCCGGAGGACGTCACCGTCCTGGACGACGCCGGAGCGCCCGTCCGCGTCGACGTGCGCCTCGCGATGAGCGCACCGCCCGTGACCGTGCGATGGCTCGCGCCACGCGCCGGGGCGAGCAGGCGGGTGCTCGGCTGGGCCGGGCCGTGGCCGCTCGCCGAACGCTGGTGGAGCGAGACGCCGAGCCGTCGGGCATACCTCCAGGTGCTGCTCGACGACGGGCGCGGCGTGCTGCTCGCGAGCGCCCAGGGACGGTGGACCGTGGAGGCCGTCTATGACTAGGGCCGCCCCGCCGGGAGCCGGGGCGCGCCCGACGCCACGCTACGCCGAGCTGCACGCGCACTCGGCCTTCAGCTTCCTCGACGGCGCGAGCCACCCCGAGGAGCTCGCGGCCGAGGCCGCACACCTGGGGCTGTCCGCGCTCGCGGTGACGGACCACGACGGCCTGTACGGGGTCGTGCGCTTCGCGACCGCCGCGCGCGCGGTGTCCCTGCCGACCGTGTTCGGCGCCGAGCTGCACCTGCCCGTCGCGCCCGCCCCCGGCGCCGCCCCCGTCCTGGACGCGCCCACGGGCGTGCCCGACCCGCGTGCGTCCCACCTGCTCGTCCTGGCCCGCGGCCCGGACGGGTACCGCAACCTGTCGAGCGCGATCGCGACCGCGCACCTCGCGACGGGCACCAAGGGTGCGGCCGACTATCGGCTCGAACGGCTCGGCGATCAGTCGGACGGCCAGTGGCTCGTCCTCACGGGCTGCCGCAAGGGTGCCGTGCGCTCCGCGCTTCTCACCGAGGGGCCGCGGGCCGCCCGGCGCGAGCTCGACCGGCTCGTGCAGGTCTTCGGTGCCGACAACGTGGCCGTGGAGATCACCGACGCGGGCGACCCCCGCGACAGCGACCTGTGCGACGCGCTCGCCGAGCTCGCCGCGGGCGCGCACCTGCCGCTCGTCGCGACCGGCAACGTGCACTACGCGCGCCCTCGCGACGCCGCCCTCGCGGGGGCGCTCGCGGCCGTGCGCGCCCGGTCGTCGCTCGACGACATGGACGGTTGGCTGCCCGGTGCCCCCACCGCGCACCTGCGCTCGGCGGCCGAGATGCTCGACCGGCACCGCCGCCACCCGCAGGCCGTGGCGACCGCGGCGGAGCTGGGCGCCGAGTGCCAGTTCGACCTGCGCCTCGTGGCCCCCGAGCTGCCGCCGTACCCGGTGCCCGCGGGGCACGACGAGAGGTCGTGGCTGCGCGTGCTCGTGGAGCGAGGGGGCACCGACCGCTACGGTCCCCGAGGGGCCGAGCACGAGCCCGGGGCGTGGCGGCAGATCGACCACGAGCTCGCGATCATCGAGCAGCTCGGCTTCCCGGGGTACTTCCTCATCGTGTACGACCTCGTCGAGTTCTGCCGCGCCCGCGGCATCCTCGCGCAGGGGCGCGGCTCGGCCGCGAACTCGGCCGTCTGCTACGCGCTGGGCATCACGGCCGTGGACGCCGTCAAGCACGGTCTGCTGTTCGAGCGCTTCCTCGCGCCCGAGCGCGACGGCCCCCCGGACATCGACGTCGACATCGAGTCGGTGCGCCGCGAGGAGGTCATCCAGTACGTGTACGAGCGGTTCGGGCGCACGCACGCGGCGCAGGTCGCCAACGTCATCTCCTACCGGCCGAAGTCCGCGGTGCGCGACGCCGCGCGGGCCCTCGGGCACGACGTCGGGCAGCAGGACGCGTGGAGCAAGTCGATCGAGCGCTGGGGGTCGCTGCGCGGGCCCGACCCGTCGAGCCCCGCGGCGGACCGGGCGGTCCGCGACCAGGCGATCGCGCGGCGCGGGGCGCACGGGTCGGCCCCTGGGGTCGCCGCCGCGCCCGCCGTCGTGACCCGCACCGCGGCGAAGGACGCCCGCACGGCCGAGGTCTGGGGGACCGGCGAACCCCGGCAGCGTGCGCAGCGGCGCCGCCCCGACCGCCCGCACGCAGGTCACGCCGACTGGACCCCCGACCTGTCGGGTCGCGTCGTCGACCCGCTCGCCCACGACGACAACGACAGGCGGGACGACCCCACGCTGCGCTCCGACGACCCGCACGACGTCGTGCCCGCGCGCCGTCCGCCGTCGGCAGCCGAGGAGGGCGAGATCCCGGGCCCGGTGCTGAGCCTCGCGGAGCGCCTCCTGAGACTCCCGAGGCACCTCGGGATCCACTCGGGCGGCATGGTCATGTGCGACCGCCCGGTGATCGAGGTGTGCCCGGTCGAGTGGGCGCGCATGGAAGGGCGCACGGTCCTGCAGTGGGACAAGGAGGACTGCGCGGACGCGGGGCTCGTGAAGTTCGACCTGCTGGGCCTGGGGATGCTCACGGCGATCCGGGTCGCGTTCGAGCTGATCGCCGAGCACGAGGGGCTCGCCCTCGAGCTGCACTCGCTGCCCGACGACGACCCCGCGGTGTACGACCTGCTGTGCGCGGCGGACACGGTCGGGGTGTTCCAGGTCGAGTCGCGCGCCCAGATGGCGACGCTGCCGCGCCTGCAGCCGCGCACGTTCTACGACATCGTGATCGAGGTCGCGCTCATCCGTCCCGGCCCCATCCAGGGCGGCTCGGTGCACCCGTACATCAACCGTGCGCGCGGCCGGGAGAAGGTCACGTTCCTGCACCCGCTGCTCGAGAAGTCGCTCGCGAAGACGCTGGGCGTGCCGCTCTTCCAGGAGCAGCTCATGCAGATGGCGATCGACGTCGCGGGCTTCAGCGCGGCCGAGGCGGACCAGCTGCGCCGCGCGATGGGCTCCAAGCGGTCGGTCGAGCGCATGGAGGCGCTGCACGGGCGGCTCCTGGACGGCATGGCGAGGAACGGGGTCGCCCCGGACGTCGCCGAGCAGATCTTCGACAAGCTCAAGGCGTTCGCGGACTTCGGGTTCCCCGAGTCGCACGCCTACTCGTTCGCGTACCTCGTGTACGCGAGCGCGTGGCTCAAGGTGCACCACCCGGCCGCGTTCTACGCGGGCCTGCTCGCGGCGCAGCCCATGGGGTTCTACTCGCCGCAGTCGCTCGTCGCGGACGCGCGCCGTCACGGGGTCACGGCGTTGCGCCCGGACGTCAACGCGTCGGGCGTCAAGGCGGGGGTCGAGCGGCTGCCCCGCGCGTCGGCGAGCCGGGCGGCGAAGGAGGGGTCGCCGTCGGGCAGGGACGTGCGGCCCGACGGCGCCGCGCACCCCGACCTGTCCCTCGCGGTGCGCATGGGGCTGGGCAGCGTGCGCGGGGTGGGGGACCCGGTTGCGGAGGCGGTCGTCGCGGCGCGGGCGGCCGGGCCGTTCACGGACCTGCGCGACCTGGTGCGGCGTGTCGACCTGACCACGACCCAGCTCGAGGCCCTCGCGACGGGCGGCGCGCTCGAGTCCTTGGGCGTGGCCCGGCGCGAGGCGCTGTGGGCCGCGGGGGCGCTCGCCCAGGAGGGGCCGGACACGCTGCCCGGGGTCTCGGTCGGGGTCGAGGCGCCCACGCTGCCGGGCATGAGCGAGGTCGAGACCGCCGTCGCGGACGTGTGGGCCACGGGCGTCTCGACCGACTCGTACCCGACCCGGTACGTGCGCCCCGGGCTGCGACGGGCCGGGGTCATCACGGTCGCGGAGGCCGTCGTGCACGAGGCCGGTCGGCGGGTCGCGGTCGGAGGAGTCGTGACCCACCGCCAGCGCCCCGGGACGGCGGGCGGCGTGACGTTCCTGTCGATCGAGGACGAGACGGGGCTGCTCAACGTCATCTGCACGCCCGGCCTGTGGCAACGGTTCCGGCGGGTCGCGCGGTCGTCGCCCGCGCTCGTGGTGCGGGGCCGTCTCGAACGGGCCGACGGCGCCACGAACCTCCTCGCGGAGCACCTCGCGCCGCTGTCGCTGCAGGTCGCGTCGCGGTCGCGGGACTTCCAGTAGGGCTCCGCTGGCATACTCGGGCCCATGACCGGACCTGCACGCGCCAGCCGTCGATCGATGCCCGCTCTCCTTGCCGGGGGTGCCGCTGCCGCCTTCGTCCTGCTGACCGGGTGCGGGGTGGACCCGGTCACGCCCGACGATCTCCTGGAGGCGCAGAGCGAGCTGACGTCGGGCGTCGCGTTCGTGTCCTCGAGCGGGCGCTCGGCGATCGATCTGACAGTCGAGCCCGGTGCGCTCCAGGTCGCGGACCGAGCGGACGCACCGAGCGCTGCGCCGCTCACCGTGGCGGTCACGTGCGAGGGCGACGGCGACGCGCACGTGGGGTTCGACGGGGCGGACCTCGGGACGGTCTCGTGCGGGTTCCGCCCCGGGGACACGGGGTACGTCGCGCTGACGACCGCCGACGAGGTGGACCTGGGCCTCAGCCATGCCGTCACCGTCGAGGCGGGCACGGGGGCGGGCGTCGCGGTGTCGGTGCTGGTCGCGCAGGAAGGCTGACCGGGGGCTTCGCCGCACACCGCGGCCGCGTACGACGGGCAGCGCCGGGCTCACGGTGCTGTGACGCGGGAGCGGGCCCGTCGAGATGAGGCCAGCTGGGGTCGTTTCGCCGGAGGAACCCCAGTTGGCCGCATCTCGACCGGTCGGCGCCTACCCCTGCTTGGCCCCGATCTCCAGGGCCCGGCCGTGGACACCGCCCAGGACGTCTGCCCCGGCAAAGCCCTCCCAGACGGAGGCCGACACCTCGAGCGACGTCGCGAGGCCGAGCACGTAGTCCACACCCCAGCTCTCGTCGACCACCTCGAAGCGCCACGGGCGCGGGCGAGGGCCCGGCCACGGCGGAAGCTGGGGGCGCCGCGGAGGAGTGGGGCACCAGTCGTCGACGTCGACGTCGAACCCGACGTGCAGGTGGTGCGCCGTGAACGCGAGCTGGACGAGCGCGGCGCCCGCGTGGAACCCGGTGCGCATCCCGTCCGGAGGTCCGGGCGGCAGCGGCTGCGGGTTGAGGAAGACCTCGGCCCCTCGGGAACTGGTGAAGGGGCCGTACGGGTTGCCCAGCAGGTCGAAGATCGCTGGGTGCCGTCGGCCGATGAGTGTCAGCGCGCTGGTCGTGAGTGCCATGGTGCCCCCTCCTTCGGTGGGCGGGCGCGGATGCACCCGCTACCTGGAAGGAGACCGCCCGGACCGACGGTGATGCACCGCGTGGCGGTCAGGCGAGCGGCTTGCGCATGCTGAAGTTGGTCAGCGAGACACCTCGGAGCACGGGCTGACGCTCCTCGACCACGACGAATCCGTGCTTCTCGAAGAAGGGACGTGCGGTGAGGCTCGCGTACGTCGTGAGCTCGACGGCTCCGTGCTCGCGGGCTGCGCGCGTCACGTGCTCGAGCAGCGCGGACGCGACGCCGCGTCGGGTCACCGCGGGATCGACGAACATCATGTCGACGTACCCGCGCTCGTCGACGTCGCTGAAGCCGAGGACCTCGTCGCCCTCGACGGCGACGACCGTGCCGGTCTGCAGGCGCTTGACCGCCCAGACGTCGAGCGGGATGTCGTCCGACCCCCAGGCCGCGATCTGCTCGGGCGAGTAGTCCTTGCTCGCCGTGACCCGCACGGCTCGGAGGAACACGCGGAGCGTCGCTTCCGCGTCGGACTCGTCGTAGGCACGCAGGATCATGCGGTCGAGCCTAGTCCGAGGTGGATGCGGCCCTGCGACGCCGCGGGTGCCGGAGCTCGTCGCCCGGGAGGTCGGGCAGGGGACGGCGCGGCCCGCAGACGGTCGTGACCGCGCGGTGGGCGTGCTCGCGCGCCTGCGCCACGGTCGGAGCGGGAGCCAGGCCGAGCAGGCGTCGCCGGTGCGCCTCGCCGAGGAGGAGCGTGTACAGGGCCTCGGCGAGCGAGCGGGTGGCATCGTCGACCGGGGCGCTCGGGGCGCTCGGGGCGCTCAGGGCGCTCGGGGCGCTCGGGGCGGCGCCGAGGTGCACGGCGAGGTGGTGGGCGAGCGCCTCGGTCGAGCTCGCGGGCCCGTGGGTGTAGAACGCCGCGGCCAGGTCGGGGAACTGCAGCGCCTCCGCGATGACGAGCCGGTGCAGGGTGACCGCCTGGTCGCCGTGCAGGGTGTGGACGATCCGGGTGGCGAGCGACTCGAGGTCCTCCCCGGTGATCGTGTGCTCGTGCGCGTGCTGGCTCTCGACCGCGGCGACGAAGAGCCCGGCCTTGTCCGTGAAGTGCTGGTAGATGGTGCGCTTGGTCACGCCTGCCTCGCTCGCGACGGCCTCGATCGTGGTCGCGCCGTACCCGCGCGCGCCGAAGATCTGGATCGCGACGTCGAGCAGCCCGGCCCGACGAGCCGCCCGCTCTGCCGTGCGTGGCCGCCCGGGGCGTCGCGCCGTCGCCGGGCCCGTCGATCCGTCCGCTGTCGTCGTCATGCATTAATGATACGGTCGCGTTTCATTTTCTGCGAACGAGGAGATCACCGGTGGGTGGACACAGAGTGCTGCACGTGGCCTTCAGCGACGACTGGGAGGCCTGCGAGCGCTTCGGCGAGTACAACGTCGCCACGCGCAACACGTTGTACGAGGTCGAGGGGTTCGTCCATGCGACGACCCTGGCGGGGTTGCCGTCGGTGCTCGACGGCCGCTACGCCGACGCCTCGATCCCGCTCGTCCTCGCCGTGATCGACGAGGACTCCCTCGCGGACGAGGGCATCGAGGTCGCCTGGGAGCCGCAGGACGGAGCCCCCGGTGGCCTGGTCCCACGGATCCTGGGCGCGTTCCCCATGGACGGGCGGACGGTCGCGGCGGTCGTCGAGCTCGACCGCGTCGCCGGCCGGTGGGTGGTCCCGGACCTGTCGGGGCTCTCGGTCCGCCCCTGACCGTACCTCCGACCGCCTCACCCCCGGGTGACGACGTTGACCACCCGCGGTGCCCGCACGACGACTCGGACCACCGCGCGCCCGGCCACGGCGCGCCGGACGGCCTCGCGCCCCAGCGCAGTCTCCTGGAGCTCGTCCTCGCCGACCGCCGCGTCCACCATGACCCGGTCCCGCACGCGGCCGTCGACCTGCACCACGGCCTCGACCGTCGACTCGGCCAGCAGGGCGGGATCGACCGGTGGCCATCCGGCCACCGCGACCGAGGGGGCGTGCCCGAGGGCTGCCCACATCTCCTCGGCCGTGTACGGGGCGAACAGGCTCAGCAGGATCGCGAGGGACTCGGCTGCCTCCCGCACGGCGGGGTCGGCAGGCCCCGGTCCGGCGTCGATCGCCCGCCGTGCCGCGTTCGTGAGCTCCATGACGCGCGCCACGGCCACGTTGAACCGGGACGTGTCGAGCGACCCGGTGACGTCGTGGACCGTCCGGTGCGTGACCCGGCGCAATGCGGCATCGCCGCCTGTCGCCGCGGGGCTGGCCGTCGACCATGCGCGGGCGACGGCCGGGCTCGTCACGTCCTGGGCCACGCGCAGCACCCGGCCCAGGAACCGCTGCATGCTCCCGGGGGACAGGGCCGCCCAGTCGACGTCGTCCTCGGGCGGCCCGGCGAAGACCATCGTGAGCCGCACCGCGTCGACCCCGTACGCGTCGAGCTGGGCCCCGAGGTCCACGCCGTTGCCGAGCGACTTGCTCATGGCCCGGCCCTGGTTGATCACCTGCCCCTGGTTGAGCAGGGTGGCGAACGGTTCGACGACGTCGACCAGGCCCATGTCGTGCAGCACCTTGGTCACGAAGCGGCTGTAGAGCAGGTGCAGGACGGCGTGCTCGACGCCCCCGACGTACTGCGCCACGGGCATCCATCGACGCACCGCCTCGGGGTCGAACGGCCCTTCCGTGTGTCCCGGGGAGCAGTAGCGCAGGAAGTACCAGGACGAGTCGACGAACGTGTCGAGCGTGTCCGTGTCCCGTCGGGCCTCGCGCCCGCAGCGCGGGCAGGTGGTGCGTACCCAGTCCTCGGCACCGGCCAGGGGAGAGACCCCGCGGGGGGCGAGGGCCTCGCCCCGCAGGTCGGGCAGGCGGACGGGCAGCTCGTCGTCGGGCACGGGGACCTCCCCGCACGCGGCGCAGTGCACGATCGGGACGGGGGCTCCCCAGAAGCGCTGGCGCGAGACCAGCCAGTCGCGCAGGCGGTGCACGACCTGCGGCCCGCCGCGCCCCTGGGCGGACAGCCACGTCGTGGCGCGCGCGGCGGCCTCGGCGGGGGACAGGCCGTCGAGCGTCAGCCCACCTCCGTCCGAGTGCACGACGACGTCGCGCGCCTGCGAGGTCCCGTCGCCCGGCGCGGTGGTCAGGACCGGGCGCACGGCCAGCCCGTGGCGTGCGGCGAAGGCCCGGTCGCGCTCGTCGTGCGCGGGGACTCCCATGACGACCCCCGACGCGTACCCGGGCAGCACGTGGTCGGCGGCCCACACGGGCAGTCGTTCGCCCGTCGCCGGGTGCTCCACCCAGGTCCCCAGGAAGAGACCGGTCCTCTCGTGCGAGGTGGCCTGGCGGTCGATGTCGCTCAGGGCCAGGCTCGCGGCGCGGTACGTCTCGAGCGCCTCGGCGTGCTCGGGTGCGCACAGCTCGCGGGCGACGTCGGCGTCGGGGGCCACGGCCAGGAACGTCACGCCGAACAGCGTCTCGGGCCGGGTGGTGAACGCCGACACGGTGCGCCGGCCCGCGTGCGGCGTCCGGGCACCGCGTGCGTCCACCCCGTCGACGAGCGCGAAGTCGACCCGCGCCCCTGCGCTGCGTCCGATCCAGTGGCGTTGCATGGCCAGGACCTTCTCGGGCCAGTGCCCGACGAGCGCGTCCATGTCGTCGACGAGCCGGTCGGCGTAGTCGGTGATGCGCAGGAACCACTGGGTCAGGTCGCGCCGGACGACCCGTGTGCCGCACCGTTCGCAGGCTCCGTCCACGACCTGCTCGTGCGCGAGCACGGTCCCGTCCTGCGGGCACCAGTTGACGGGGGCTGTGGCGCGGTACGCCAGCCCACGCTCGACCAGGCGCACGAACAGCCACTGCGTCCACCGCATGAACGCCGGGTCGGAGGTCTGCAGACGGCGTGACCAGTCGAACGACACCCCGTAGCGCCGGATCGAGCGGGCCTGGGTCGCGATGTTGGTCTCGGTGAAGACCTCGGGGTGCTCGTCCCGGCGGATCGCGGCGTTCTCGGCGGGCAGCCCGAACGAGTCCCACCCGATGGGGTTCAGCACGTCGTGCCCGAGCTGGCGCCAGTAGCGCGCGACGACGTCCTCGAGCGCGAACACCTCGGCGTGGCCCATGTGCAGGTCACCGGACGGGTACGGGAACATGGTCAGCAGGTAGCGGCGCTCGCGGGCCCCGTCGTCGCGGGCGCGGAACACCCCGAGCGTCTCCCAGGCCTCCTGCCAGTGGTCCTCGACCTCGGCGTGCCGGGCCCGGCCCGTGGTGGTCGGCGGGATGGGCGCTGTCGTCGCGGTGGTGTCCTGGTCCTGCGTCATGGCTTCTCCTCAGCGGTGCTCCGTCCTGTGCGTGGGCACAAAAAAGCCCCTCGGGGTACGAGGGGCTGCCGCGCTGATCGTGCCTCGTCAGCGCGGCGGTGTAAGGAGGAGCGAGGAACGCATGGCGGGGAGCCTAGCAGCCGGCCCGTCTCACGCCAACGGGTCGACGGGCACGACGACGCAGATCTGGAACGTGTCGCGCCCGCGCCGCAGCAGGTAGCGAAAGCTCTCGGTGTCGGCCTCGGCCGCGTACTCGTCGCGGTAGCTCCATCGCACGTCGGCCCACACGAGGCCAGCGCTCGTGGTCCCGAGCGACCGGATCTGCGCGACCGCCCCGACGAGCCCGCGCTCGCGGTAGCTCTCGGCCGCGCCCCGGAAGGACTCGCGCACGGTGTCGGGTTCGCTGATGAGCACCGAGGCCTCGTCGGTCACGACGAGCGCGGGGAACGCGTACGTCTCGGCGATCGTGTCGAGGTCGCCGGCGGCGAGCGCCACGCCGTAGGAGTTGAGGAACCTCTGGACGTCGTCGTGGTCGTAGGCGGTCGCGTCGGACGTGGGGGTCGTCATCCGTTCACGCTAGGCCGGGTGCGCCGAGCCCGCACGAGATGGCGCCCGAGCCGCCGCCTGCACCGCGGCCAGGAGCGCGACCGGGCCCACGAGCTGGGCGCGCGTGTCGGGTGCGGTGGTCCCGGCGACCTGGGCGAGGAAGTGTGCGAGCACGGGCTCGAGGTAGTCCTGCCCGACGTCCAGGTCGCCCTCGACGGTCCCGCCCGTCGTGGTCACGGACGCGTGGAACGGCTGGGTGGGATGCGCGGCGGGGTCCACGCACCGCACACGCACGACGACGTCGCGTCCGCCCGTCGTCGCGGTCACGGTCGCGGTCACGGCGTCGTCCTCGTGCCCGACGGCGGGTTCCTCCCACGTGAGGTCGGCGTCGCCCCCGAGGAGCGAGCGGGCGGCCTCGACGAGGTGGATGCCGAGGAAGTGCAGGCCGTCATGGGGCGAGCCCGGGTCGGCGGGACCGGACACGGTCAGCGTCGTGATCTCGCCGTGCGCGAGGGCAGCGGCCCGCAGCCGTGCGACGTCGGGCACGAAGCGCAACGCCGAGCACGAGGACAGCACGGCCCCGCTCGCGCGGGCCGCGGTCACGAGGTCCACGGCGTCGGCGACCGATGCGGTGAACGGCTTGTCGACCAGCACCGGCAGCCCGGCCCGCACGAAGGGCAGGGCCGCCGCGTGGTGGAGCCGGCCCGCGCGGTGGGCGACGACGACCGCGTCGACCGACGTGACGTCGTCGGGCCCGCCCGCCCGGACCGGGACGCCCGCCGCCGCGCTCCGCTCGGCGAGCTCCGCGACGCGCAGCGGGTCACCGTCCGCGAGGACCGTGACCCGCGCGCCCGGGAAGCGCTGCTCGACGTTCAGCAGGCGCACGTGCTGGTCGGCGTGCGAGGAGTCGAGCCCGACGAGCGCGAGGCGGAGGGTCTGGGTCATCCGGTCATTCTTCCTGACCGGACCAGCTCACCACGCCTGCGCGATGAGCTCGGCGAACAGCTCGCCCTCGTCGACGTCGAGCCCTCGGGAGCGGAACCACGCGCACATGGTCCGGCAGTCGCGCATCAGGAGGTCGGTGCCGTGCGGGTTCGCGACGAGGTCCAGGACCTGCGGCAGGTCGATGATCACGATGCGCTCGCCCTGGGCCAGCACGTTGTAGGGAGACAGGTCGCCGTGCGCGTACCCGTGCGCTGCCAGGACGCCCATGGCGTGCCGGAGCTGGTCCCAGTACGCCTCGACCGTGCCGCCGTCGGGCCGGACGCGGGCCAGGCGAGGGGCCGCGACGCGGCTCGCGGGCGACCCGTCGATCTCGCCGCTGCTCGCGTGCTCCCCGACGAACTCCATGAGGATCTCGGTCCCGTCGATCTGGACCGGGTACGGGACGGGTGCGCCCGCGGACCACAGCATGGTCAGTGCCGCGAACTCGGCGTTGGCCCACTGCGCGGCTGCGGCCTCGCGCCCGTACGAGGACTTGCGCTCGATCGCGCGCCGGTCGCGCGAGCGCCGGACCTGGCGCCCCTCGACGTACGCGGAGTCGCGGTGGAAGGCGCGGTGCTCGGAGCTGCGGTAGCGCTTGGCGGCGAGCAGCGAGAACTGGCCGGGGTCGTCGGGCACCGCGCGCTCGAGCAGGAAGACGTCGGCCTCCTTGCCCGTCTTGAGGACGCCGAGGTCGGTGTCGATCGCGGCGTCGGCGGTCACGACCCAGCCGGGTCGGGGTTCGGGGCCGCGCATGCCCTTCTCGACGCTGGACCACGTGGACCAGCGCTGGTCGGGGTGGAGGTCCGGGTCGAGGTCGTACGGGTCGGTGCCGGAGGCGTCGAACGCCTCGGGTGCGCCGGTGTAGCGGGGGAGTGCGGGAAGGTCGATGTGCTCGTGCACGGGTGGGGCTCCTCGGGTGAGGTGAGGAGCCGGCGTCAGCGGCTGGGGCTCCTCGGGAAGGTGGAGGTGTGGGGAACGACGACGACGGTCATCACGACACCTCTCCTTCTCGCAGCCCCCGGCTGCGCGCTCGCGCCGGACCTTCTCCGGCGAACGTGCCCACCCTCGCACCCGGCGGCGGGGGCGGGCAACGGAATTAACGACCTTCGCGCGGAACCGCCCTCGACGAACCGTGAGGGAGCGGGCGTCAGACCCCGAACGAGGACACGAGCAGCGTGTACGTACCGCTCGTGTCGAGACCCATCTGGGTCAGCAGCGACCACACGACGCCCGCGACGGCGTACGCGGTGACGGGGATCAGGAACAGCCACTCGCGCACGGACCCGGCGTTGCCCAGGACGGGCAGCGCGAAGTTGCCGCCCGGGCGCCAGATGTCGTTGAGCACGTTGGTCCTGCGGACCCAGCGCGGCGCCTTGAACGTGATCGGCCACAGCAGAGGGCACCCGCCCGTGGTCATGACGTCGCCGATGATGTGGACGGTGACGCCGAGCCCGACCGCGACGGGGAGCCAGTTCCACTCCTCGGGGGCCAGGAGCGCGACGAGCACGGCGATCGTGATCGACCCGATCCACGGACCGAGCTTGCCGCCGCGCGTGAGCTTGAGGGCCTTGAGCGCGAACGCGACGAGCAGGATCGCGACGACGCCCGCCCCGACCGCGACGGTCCCGAACGTGTCCGACTCGTACGTCACGAGGCCCGCGAGCCACGCGAGCGCGGTGAAGACCGCGATCCCGAGGATCGAGTGCGTCCCGCGGCGGTGCCCGCCGGAGATGGTCTCCACGAGGTTCGCGACGCCCTCGGAGACGGGCGGCAGCGAGTGCGCGATGGTGCCCGAGTGATGGTCGGCGTCGGGCAGCAGGGCCGCCCCGGCGCACACGATCGCGCCCGTGATGACGCCCACGTCCGAGACGGGATAGATGCCGAGCGTGTACGGGGCGGTCGAGGTGACCGCCACCCATGCGGCCGCGCCGCAGGCGGCGTGGTGGCCACCCATCATGATGCGTTCGTCCCGTCGGTCGTGTTCGTCCAGCAAGCGTGGTTCGCGCGGTCTGTCCCGACGCGACAGCACACCCTACCCGCCAGGGACCGACACCCGACCTCACGTCTTGTCGGACCCCGGCGTCTACAGTGCATGGGACACCACGACGAGCAGGCGACGACCAGGACGGGAGGCACGGCCGTGTCGGATCTGCTGGACCGGCCCGAGGGCCCCGGCACCCCTGAGACACCGGCCGACAGGACGGTGCGGCACGCAGTCTTCGACTCGCCCGTGGGCGAGCTCACCGCGGTCGGCACGGCCGACGGGCTGCGCGCGCTGTACTTCGACGCCCACAGGCGACGCCCCACCGGCGAGACCTTCGGCGAGCGCGACGACGACGCGTTCGAGGAGGTCCGCGTCCAGGTCGGCGAGTACTTCGCGGGGACGCGGCGCGACTTCGACCTGGACCTGGCCCCGGTCGGGGACGGCTTCCAGAAGAAGGTCTGGGCGTTGCTCGCCCAGATCCCGTACGGCGAGACGCGGTCCTACGGCGACCTCGCGCTCGCGCTCGGCGACCGGAACCTGGCCCGCGCCGTCGGTGCGGCCAACGGCCAGAACCCGCTGAGCATCGTCGTGCCCTGCCACCGCGTCGTCGGGGCCGACGGCTCCCTGACGGGGTACGCGGGCGGGCTCGAGCGCAAGCGGTTCCTCCTGGCCCTCGAGGAGTCCGACGAGACGCGCGCGAGCAGGCTCTTCTGATGGTCGACGTCGTGCGGCGCCGTCGGGCACCTCACGTCCCGCGCACCCGGGCCGTCTACCCGACGTGAAGCCCTTCGAACGCGTCGTCGCCGAGCACGGCGCCACGGTCCTGCGGGTGTGCCGCGCGGTCCTCGGCCCCGTGGACGCCGAGGACGCGTGGTCCGAGACCTTCCTGTCGGCCCTCAAGGCGTACCCGCGCCTCGACGAGGGGGCCAACGTCGAGGCCTGGCTCGTGACGATCGCGCACCGCAAGGCGATCGACGTCACCCGCGTCCGTGCCCGCGCCCCGATCGCGGTGCCCGACGTCGCCGGGCTCACCCACGAGCCCAGCCGCGACGGCCTCCCCGAACGGGGCGTCGAGCAGCGCGACGACGACCTGTGGCGGGCGCTCGCGGCCCTGCCGCCCAAGCAGCGCCAGGCCGTGGCCTACCACCACGTCGCGGGGCTGCCCTACCAGGAGGTCGCCGCGATCCTCGGCGGCACCACCGAGGCCGCGCGCCGCGCCGCCTCGGACGGCATGGCGACGCTGCGGCGCACCTACCCGCCCGCCGGCCCCTCGGCCGCGCGTGCCCCCTCCGCTCGCGCCTCGAAAGGAAGTGCCTCATGAACGACACCTCGTTCGACGACGTCGCCTTCCTCGCGACCCTCGGTACCACCCCCGACTCCCAGGCCACGCTCTCGCGGCTGCACGACCGCCTCGCTGCGGGCGCTGCGTCGTCGGGCCTGCTCGACGTCGCCTACCGCACCCTCGACACCCCCGTGGGCACGCTGCTGCTCGCCGCGACCGACCAGGGCGTCGTGCGCATCGCGTTCGACGTCGAGGGCCACGACGCCGTGCTCGACCGCATCGCCCGCACAGTGAGCCCGCGCGTCCTGCGCGCCCCCGGACGCCTCGACCGGCTCGCGACCGAGATCGACGAGTACTTCGCGGGCGAGCGCCGCGCGTTCGACCTGACGCTCGACCTGACCATGGCCTCGGGACCCTTCCGGCGCGAGGTCCTGACCCACCTGCGCGACATCGGCTACGGCCGCACCGAGTCCTACGCGCAGGTCGCGGCGGCCGCGGGCAGCCCGCGCGCCGTGCGGGCCGTGGGCACCGCGTGCGCCAAGAACCCGCTGCCGCTCGTGGTGCCGTGCCACCGGGTCGTGCGCTCGGACGGCACGTCGGGCAGCTACGCGGGCGGCGCGGAGGCCAAGCGCCTGCTGCTCGCCCTGGAGCGAGCCGCATGACCGCCCTGCCCGACGGCGCCGCGACCGCCCCGGCGGCCCGTGCGCCCGAGGCGGGGGCCTGGTCGCGGCGCGTGCCCGTGGTGCTGCCCTTCGACGCGGCCTCGGCCCTCGCGACGCTCGTCGCGCACGCCGTGCCGGGCGTCGACCGTGTCGACCGCCTCGACGTCGACCGCGGGGAGGTGACGCGGCTCGTCGAGACGTGCTCGGGCACCGCGGCCGTGACGGTGCGGCTGACGCCCGAGGAGATCGAGGTGCGGGGGAGCGGCTCCGACCCGGAGGAGGTGTGCGCCCTGGTCGCCCGCTGGTTCGACACCGAGGCCGACCTCGCGACCGTGCACGCCGTCCTGGGCGCCGACCCGTTGCTCGCGCCGTTGCTCGCCCGGCGACCCGGGCTGCGTGTGATCGGGCACCCGTCCGGTTTCGAGGCCGCGGTGACGACGGTCCTGGGTCAGCAGGTCTCGCTCGCGGCGTGCCGGACGTTCGCGGGGCGGCTCACGGCGGCGTACGGGCGCGACGCGGACGTCGTGGGTTCGGAAGGCCTGCGGCTCTTCCCCGACCCGGACACGCTCGCGGGCGCGCAGGCCACGGACCTGCAGTCCGCCGTCGGGATCACGGGAGCCCGGACCCGCACGCTGCTCGCGCTCGCCGCGGCCTGCGTGGACGGGCTGACGCTCGGGCCGGGCACGGCGGGGGACCCGGCGGCGCTCGCGGACACCCGCTCCCGGCTGCTGGCCCTGCCGGGTGTCGGGCCCTGGACCGTGGACTACCTGTCGGTCAAGGTCCTCGGGGACCGCGACGGGTTCGTGCCCGGGGACCTCGTGCTGCGCAAGGCCCTCGGCGGGATCGACGCGCGCGCCGCGGCCGCGACGGCGCAGGCGTGGTCTCCCGTGCGGGCGTACGCCCTCTTCCACCTCTGGACGGACACGGCCTACTGACGCACCGTGCGGACGGCGCGATACTGGGAGCAGGACCACCGACGGGAAGGCGCGCCCCATGAGAACGGTGACGACAGCGATGAGCACCACGAGCCCGGTGAGCACGGCGAGCCCTGACCCCGACGACGTGCGCGACCAGATCGAGGCCGGCGTCCTGTTCGCCAACGGTCGCCTCGCGGGGCGCCGCTTCGCCTCGCTCGCCGAGGCCCAGGCGTGGGCGCACCCCGAGCTCGGCGACCAGGTCGTCGAGTTCAACCCGGTCTGCGACTGCTCGGTCTGAGACCAGGCGCCCTGGGCGCGTTCCGCCCGAGCGGCGGCCGGACGCGCCCCTCGTCCGGCCTGAACCCGCCGCGCGACCTAGGGTGGGAGCGTGACCCGCGAGAGCGCGCCCTACGCCGCCCGCAGCACCGCTGCGCGCATCGACGCGCCTGCGAACCGTCCGGCCGAGGCCAAGGCCGAGGCCGCCGACGGGCAGCCCGAGGCGACCGGTCCGCCCGGCCGGCGCGGCCTGCGCCGCCGGCTCGTCGAGCTGGGCGACGGGTTCTTCTTCGTCTTCGCGGGCCTCGCGGCGGTGTGGCTCGCGTGGCTCGTGCTGAGCGAGTCGATCCACCTCGGCTGGTTCGCGATCCTCTACGTCGTCGCGGTGTGGCTCGTCATCGCCTACCTGGCCCTGCCGCGACTGCACCGCATCCTCACGACGCTCTACGTCCCCGAGTACTTCATCGGCCGCACGCGCACGGCCAACGGGCTGCTGGGCGACCCCGTCAACCTCGCCCTGCTGGGCGAGGAGGGACAGGTCCGGGCCGCGATGCAGGCCGCAGGATGGACGCTCGCCGACGACGTCACGCTCGCCTCGAGCGGACGCATCGTCGCGGCCACGCTCAGCCGGCGCAGCTACGACCAGGCGCCCGTGAGCCCGCTGTTCCTCTTCGGGCGCCAGCAGGACTTCGCGTTCCAGCAGGAGGTCGAGGGGAACCCGTCGCGACGCCACCACATCCGGTTCTGGCGCTGCCCGCCGGGCTGGCCGCTGCCGGGCGGACGTCGCGTCGACTGGCTCGCGGCGGGCACGTACGACCGCTCGGTGGGCTTCTCCCTGTTCACGCTCCAGGTCACGCACAAGATCGAGGCGGACACCGACCAGGAGCGCGACCACGTCGTGGCCACGCTCCTCGGTGCCGACGTGGGTGTCGACGTCGAGGTCATCGAGGACTTCTCGACCGGGTACCACGCACGCAACGGCGGAGGCGACGCGATCCGCACCGACGGCGACCTCCCGGTCGCGGACGTCCGGGGCGTCGCAGCGCCCGTGGCCCACGCGGCGCCGGCGAGCCTCGCGGCCGGACCCGACGGCGCGGGCGACGCCACGAAGCGCGCCGCGCGCCGACCGGCGGCCACCACGGTCGGGGCGCTGCTCGTCGTGCTGGGCGTCGTGGCCGACCTGATCTGGCTCGCGAACCTCGCGCTGCACTGGGACCAGACGCTGCGCTCGCTCTTCCTGGGCGGCGACGTGACCCAGGCCGACATCGACCAGGCGTCCGGACCGCTGCTGGTCCTCGTCGTGGTGCTGCTCTCGCTCGTCGCCCTGTTCCAGCTCTTCCTGGCCTGGCGCGTCTACAAGGGCCGCAACTGGGCGCGGGACCTCGTCATGGTGCTCGCCACGATCAGCACGACGTCGTCGTTCGTCGGGTGGGCCGTGTCCGGGAACCAGATCACGTTCCGCACGACGCTGCTGACCGTGGCGCTCGACATCCTGATGCTGCTCACGCTCTCGAGCCGGGACGCGGCGGCGTACGCGAAGAGCCGCCGAGAGCTACGGCTCGAGCGCCGGGCCGTGCGCCGCGGGTGACGCACTCAGCCCCGAAGGTGACGGGCAACGCCCGAGGTCGCAGACGTCCCGGGACCGTGCATAGGAGCCCAGGGAGCGGCGCGCCGGAAGCTCACGGCACCATGCCCTCGACGCCGCACGGAGGAAGGGAAGGGCCTGCATGGATGCCATCACGTCGATCGCGCAGCGGGTGGCTGACATCGAAGCGACGTTCCGCACCGCGGAAGCCACCAGGACGCCGGTCGTCGCCGACTCCGGCGTGCGCTTCGACCAGGTCCTCAGCGCCGTGGTCGACGACTCGACCGCTGTCGGCCCTGCTCGCACGGTCGACGGCGTCCCCAGCGAGCTCGCGGCCTACGGCAACGGCAAGGTCCCGCGCACTGCTCTGCAGGAGGTCGGGACGACCGGCCATCGGCTCTGGGCGCCGGCCGGGCAGGCGCTCGAGTCCCTCATGGCCGCCGCGGCCCGTGACGGTGTCCAGATCGGCATCACGGACTCGTACCGGTCCTACGAGGCGCAGGTCGACGTCGCCCAGCGCAAGGGCCTCTACACCCAAGGGGGCCTTGCGGCCGAGCCGGGAACCAGCGCCCACGGGTGGGGCCTCGCGGTCGACCTGGGCCTGGACGCCAAGGCGCAGGCCTGGATGCGGACCAACGGCGAGCGCTTCGGTTTCGTCGAGGACACGCCCCGCGAACCGTGGCACTGGGTGTACCGCGCCTGAGCGCACGAGGGCCCCGCGATCGACACGTCGAGCGGCCGGTGTGCAGAAACGACGAAGCGGACCTGGTTTCCCTGGTCCGCTCTGCCGTTCGCTGTCTCAACGAGTGTCCGGAGGGGGACTTGAACCCCCACGCCCGATAAAGGGCACTAGCACCTCAAGCTAGCGCGTCTGCCATTCCGCCACCCGGACGGGTGTCTCCGATGCTGCCACCGGGGTCTCGCACGACGAAGCGGACCTGGTTTCCCTGGTCCGCTCTGCCGTTCGCTGTCTCAACGAGTGTCCGGAGGGGGACTTGAACCCCCACGCCCGATAAAGGGCACTAGCACCTCAAGCTAGCGCGTCTGCCATTCCGCCACCCGGACAGGTGTCAGGTCCCGGCGTTCCCGCCGGGGGCCTTGCGGGGAAAAACATAACACGTTTCGGGCACCGAGCGTGCATCCGGCCCGTGGGGCAGACTGGGGAGCGTCCCTGGACCCGTCGCACCGGTCGGTGCAGGTCAGGGGTGGTTTCACCGGCGGACCGACAGCGGATGGGGTGCTCGTGGCTGAGGACAAGGACGCAGGACCCGACGACGTCACGGCGTCGAGCCCGGGGAGCGGGGCGGACCGCCCGGCGGCGTCCGTCAAGCACCTGGCGGGCCTGAGCCCGGCGGCCAAGAAGGTCGCGGGCGCACGCCGCAACCCCTCGGTCGTGGGGGTCGACGACTCGGTGCCGACATGGCTGCGCACGAGCGCTGGCTGGTCGTGGCGGATCCTGCTGCTGGTCGCGGCGGTCGGCCTGGTCTTCTACGCGACGGCCCAGGTGCAGATCGTCTTCATCGCGGTCTTCCTGGCTCTGGTCATCAGCTCCGTCCTGAACCCCGTGACCGACTGGTACGCCAAGATCATGCCGCGAGGACTCGCGACAGGGCTCGCGCTCCTCTCGGCCTTCCTGGTGCTGGGCGGTCTGCTGACGTACGTCGTCACCTCGGTCGCGGGCCAGTGGGAGAGCCTCGCCGGGCAGTTCAACACCGGCATCGAGAAGATCTTCGACTTCCTGGAGCACGGCCCGCTCCCCGTCACGATCACGTCCGACGACGTCGACACCTGGATCGAGAACGGCCGCAAGTGGATCACCGAGCACGGGGGAGACATCGCGAGCCAGGCCGCTGCGAGCGCCGGCTCGGTCTTCGAGGCGTTCGCGGTCCTCGCCCTCGCGATCTTCTGCACGGTCTTCTTCCTGGCTCGTGGCAAGGACATGTGGACGTGGTTCCTCAACCAGCTCCCGGCGCGCTCGCGCGAGACCTGGACGCTGGCCGGGGGCGCCGGGTGGTACACGTTCTCCGGCTACGCCCGGGGCACGGTCATCATCGCCCTCGCCGACGGGATCCTCGCGGCGATCGTCCTGGTCGTCCTCGGGGTGCCCCTCGCGGCGCCGCTCGCGGTCCTCGTGTTCATCGGTGCGTTCATCCCGCTCATCGGCGCCCCGGCGGCGATGGTCATCGCGATGGTCGTCGCGCTGGCGGCGAACGGCATCGTCAACGCGGCGCTCGTCGGCATCTTCATCGCCCTCATCGGCCAGTTCGAGGGACACATCCTGCAGCCCCTGGTCATGGGCAAGCAGGTCTCGTTGCACCCGGTCGTGGTCGCGCTCGCGGTGACGTCCGGGACGTTCATCGCGGGAATCCTCGGCGCCGTCGTGTCCGTGCCGCTGGTCGCGGTCGCGTGGGCGGTGTTCAGCAAGCTGCGTCGCAAGGACCCGCCCATGGAGAAGGAGATCCCCACGGCCAAGGAGATCGCGCTCTCCGGCAAGGAACGCTCCTCGAACGGCGGCTCGACCGGCAAGGACAAGGAGGCGACGGCCGACGCCTGAGGCGGGCCCCGCCGTCGGGCATGTGCCCGACGGCGCCGCGCACCCCGCGCACGTGGTCTCGCCTACTTGAGGCGGCGTCCCTCGGTCGCCCCGCGCCCGCGCGACGGCATCCGGACGAGCGGCGCAAATCGCTCGCCGCCGCACCCGGCGACCTGCCACAGTTCTCGCCATGACCACGAACCCCCGGGCGTCGAAGAACGCGGCGACCCGCCTGACCAAGACCCTGTGGAGCTGGGCCTCGATCCTCGACGACGGTGCGCGTGAGCAGGCCGAGCGCACGTCGACCATGCCGTTCGTCCACCCGCACCTGGCCCTCATGCCCGACGCCCACCTGGGCCTGGGCGCGACCGTCGGCTCGGTGATCCCGACGCTGCGCTCGATCATCCCCGCCGCGGTCGGCGTGGACATCGGCTGCGGCATGGTCGCCGTCCGTACCCGGTACACGGCCGCCGACATCGCGGGGACCGCGCTGCGCGACCTGCGGCTCGCGATCGAGAAGGCCGTGCCGACGAGCGCCGGCTCCTACAACCAGCGCCTGACCGACACCGCGACGGCCCGCGTCGCCGAGCTCGAGGCGCTCGCGGGCAAGGCCGGGTTCGACCCCGCGCGATACGCCGGGAACTGGCGCCTGCAGCTTGGGTCGCTGGGGTCCGGGAACCACTTCATCGAGGTCAGCCTCGACGAGGAGGACCGGGTCTGGTTCTTCCTCCACTCGGGGTCGCGCGGCGTGGGCAACAAGATCGCGCAGCACCACATCGCGGTCGCGCGCGAGCTCATGACCCGGTACTGGATCGACCTGCCGGACAAGGACCTCGCGTACCTCGTCGAGGGCACGGACGAGTTCTGGGCGTACATCCGTGAGCTGCGGTGGGCCCAGCACTTCGCCCTGCTCAACCGCGAGGAGATGATGGACCGCGTCGCGGCCGCGTTCGACACCTGGTCGGGGCTCGCCCCGGTCGACGAGGCCGAGCGCATCAACTGCCACCACAACTTCACCGAGCAGGAGCACCACTTCAGTAAGGACGTGTGGGTCTCGCGCAAGGGCGCGATCCGTGCCCGCGAGGGTGACCCAGGGCTCATCCCGGGGTCCATGGGCACGGCGTCCTACGTCGTCGTGGGCAAGGGGAACCCGCTCGCGCTCGACTCCGCGCCGCACGGTGCGGGGCGCGAGTACTCGCGGAGCAAGGCGCGCAAGACGTTCACGCACGACCAGCTCCGTGAGGCCATGGCCGGGATCGAGTACCGCGACACCGACGCGTTCATCGACGAGATCCCGGCGGCCTACAAGTCGATCGACCGGGTCATGCAGGACGCGGCGGACCTCGTCGAGGTCCGCCACACGTTGCGCCAGATCGTCAACGTCAAGGGCGACTGACCGGCCGCCCTGGGGTGCCGAGAACGAGGTTGAGGTCGTCTCCCGGTCGGGAATGACCTCAACCCCGTTCTCGGCACCAGGACGGGGGCCGACGGCGGAGCGCACCCCTCGACGAGGGTGCGCTCCCGGGGCCCTCGGCGCGCGCGATCGGCGTGCACGCGACACGCTGGCGGCATGAGGATCGGGATACCTGCCGAGGTCAAGAACAACGAGTACCGCGTCGCGCTGACCCCTGCGGGCGCCCATCATCTGGTCGCCGCCGGCCACGAGGTCCTCGTCCAGGCCGGTGCAGGGACCGGCTCGGCCATCTCCGACGAGGACTTCGCGTTCGCGGGCGCGCACGTCCTGGACACGGCCGAGGAGGTCTGGGGCCGGGCCGAGCTCGTGTGCAAGGTCAAGGAGCCCGTGCCGAGCGAGTACCCGCTGCTGCGCGACGACCTGCTGCTGTTCGCCTACCTCCACCTGGCCGCCGACCCCCTCGGCACGGCCGCGCTGCTCGACGCAGGGACCACCGCGGTCGCGTACGAGACCGCCCAGGCACCCGACGGCTCCCTGCCGCTCCTCGCTCCCATGAGCGAGGTGGCCGGGCGCATGGCGACCCAGGTCGGTGCGTACCACCTCATGCGGCCGGCGGGCGGATCGGGCGTGCTGCTCGGCGGCGTCCCCGGCAGCAGGCCGGGACGCGTCGTGATCCTCGGTGGCGGGACCGCCGGGCGGCACGCGGCTGAGATCGCGGTCGGCATGCGTGCCGAGGTCACGATCCTCGATCTGTCGCTGCCCGTGCTGCGCGCGCTCGACCAGGAGTTCGCGGGCCACTTGCGGACCGTCGCGTCGAGCGCGTACGCGATCGAGCAGGAGGTGCTCGCGGCCGACCTGGTGATCGGTGCGGTCCTCGTCGCAGGGGCCCGCGCTCCGCGCCTGGTGACGAACGACCTCGTGTCCCGCATGAAGCCCGGGTCGGTCCTCGTCGACATCGCCGTCGACCAGGGCGGCTGCTTCGAGGACTCCCGCCCCACCACGCACGACGACCCCACGTTCAGCGTGCACGGCTCCACGTTCTACTGCGTCGCGAACATGCCGGGTGCGGTCCCCGTGACCAGCACGCACGCCCTGACGAGCGCGACCCTGCCGTACCTCGCGCTCCTCGCGGACGGCGGGACGAGCGCGCTGCGCAGCGTCCCGCTGCTGCGCACCGGGCTGACGACCGTGGCCGGGACGCTCGTCAACGAGCAGGTCGCCGTCGCGCTCGGGCTGCCGTGGGCGCGGGTCGTGGACGTCCTGGGGGAGTAGCGCCGGTCGCTTCCCGAAATGCCCTGTCGACCCTCGCCATGCGGTGGCATGCTGTCCGGATGGAACCTTTCGTCCTCGCCAACGAACGCGTCCACCTCGCGATGCCCACCGCGGCCGACGTCGACCGCATCACCGCGCTCTGCCAGGGAGCGGAGATCGCCGCGTGGACCACGGTGCCCAGCCCCTACACGCGTGCGGACGCGGCGACCTTCATCGAGGACATCGTGCCCGAGGCGTGGCGCACGGGCCGCGGGAGCACGTGGGCGATCCGCCGCCCGGACGCCCCGGACGGACCCGCCCTCGGCATGGTCGGGATCACGCTCGACTCCTCGCCCACGCACGAACGATCGGCCGAGATCGGGTACTGGCTCGCGCCCGAGGCGCGCGGCGAGGGGCTCATGACGGAGGCCGCCCGCCTCGTGGTCGACTGGGCGTTCGACCCCGAGGGGCTGGGGCTGTCCCGCATGGTCTGGACCGCGTTCACGGGCAACTGGGCCTCGCGCCGCGTCGCGTGGCGCCTCGGGTTCCGGGTCGAGGGCACCGTACGGGGCCACGGCATCCAGCGAGGCACGCGTCGGGACGCGTGGATCGGGACGCTGCTCGCCGCCGACCCGCGCGAACCGGTCGAGCCGTGGCCGTCCGCCGAGGCAGGGGACCACGCGGGCCAGACGCGGGCACGCTGACCTCGCCGGGAATGATGTCGTGAGCCGGGCGCCCGCCGGGTGAAGATAGGACGCATGACGAGCACCCTCGACCCGGCCAACCCGTTCGCCGCGGCGTCCACCCTCCCGTACCAGCTCCCCGACTTCACGACGATCCGCGAGGAGCACTACCTCCCCGCCCTCCGCGCCGGCATGGAGGCCGAGCGCGCGGAGGTCGAGGAGATCGTCACCAACCCCGAGGCGCCCACGGTCGCCAACACGCTCGAGGCCCTCGAGTCCGCGGGCCAGCTCCTGACCCGCGCGGTCACGGCCTTCTACAACGTCGCGAGCGCCGACTCGACGCCCGGCCTCGAGGACATCGAGGAGACCGTCGCGCCCGAGCTGTCGGCGCACCACGACGCGATCTACATGGACGCCCGCCTCTACGGGCGCGTCCGTGCCCTCCAGGACGCCGTCGACGCCGGCGAGCTCACGCTCGAGGCCGACACCGCCTGGCTCCTGCACACCCTGCTGGTCGACTTCCGCCGGTCGGGCATCGAGCTCGACGCCGCGGACCAGGACCGCCTGCGCGACCTCAACGGGAAGCTGACCTCCCTCGAGGCCGCGTTCGGACGCAAGCTCCTCGCGGGCGCGAACGCCGCGAGCGTCCTGGTCGACGACGCCGCCGAGCTCGAGGGCCTGCCCGAGGACGCGGTCGCCGCGGCTGCCGCAGCCGCTGCGACGCGCGGGCACGAGGGCAAGTACCTCCTCGAGATGCAGCTGCCCACGCAGCAGGGCGTCATCGCGTCGCTCGCACGCCGCGAGACCCGTGAGCGCGTCCAGCAGGCGTCCGTGACGCGCGGCGCGACGGGCGACGACAACGACACGCGCCAGATCGTGCTCGACCTCGCGCGCCTGCGCGCCGAGCACGCCCGGCTCCTCGGGTACGACCACCACGCGGCCTACATCGCCGAGGACGCGACGGCCAAGACGACCGATGCCGTCAACGCGATGCTCTCTCGCCTGGCCCCGGCGGCCGTCGCGAACGCACGCCGCGAGGCCGGCGACCTCGAGGTCGCGCTCGCCCGCGAGGCCGGCGACGGCGCGGAGCTGCGTGCGTCCGACTGGGCGTACCTCGCCGAGCAGGTCCGCAAGGAGCGCTACTCGCTCGACGACGCCGCGCTGCGTCCCTACCTCGAGCTCGACCGCGTCGTGACCGACGGCGTGTTCAAGGCCGCGAACCTGCTCTACGGGATCTCGTTCACCGAGCGCACCGACCTCGTGGGCTACCACCCCGACGTCCGCGTGTTCGAGGTCTTCGACGGGCCGGTCGGCGAGCCCGACCAGGGCCTCGGGCTGTTCCTCGCGGACTTCTACACGCGTGAGTCCAAGCGGGGCGGCGCGTGGATGAACAACCTGGTCGACCAGAACCACCTGCTCGACCAGCCGCCCGTCGTCGTGAACAACCTCAACATCGTCAAGCCGCCGGCGGGTGAGCCCACGCTGCTCGTGTGGGACGAGGTCATCACGCTCTTCCACGAGTTCGGCCACGCGCTGCACGGCCTGTTCTCGGACGTGCGCTACCCGTCGCAGTCGGGCACCGAGGTGCCGCGCGACTTCGTGGAGTACCCCTCGCAGGTCAACGAGATGTGGGCCTGGGAGCCCACGATCCTCACGTCCTACGCGGTCCACCACGTCACGGGCGAGCCGATGCCGGCCGCGTGGGCCCGGACCATGCTCGCCTCGCGCCTGTTCAACGAGGGCTTCGGGACGACCGAGTACCTCGCGGCCGCGCTGCTCGACCAGGCCTGGCACCAGCTCGTCCCCGAGCAGGTCCCCACGAGCGTCGACGACGTCCTGCCGTTCGAGGCCGCTGCCCTCGACGCGGCCGGGGTCGCCTTCGCGCCCGTGCCGCCGCGCTACCGCACGACGTACTTCAACCACGTGTTCGGCGGCGGCTACTCGGCCGGCTACTACTCGTACATCTGGTCCGAGGTCCTCGACGCCGACACCGTGACGTGGTTCGAGGAGAACGGTGGCCTCAACCGGGCCAACGGCGACGCGTTCCGCAAGAAGCTGCTCGCGCGCGGCGGCTCGGTCGACCCCATGGTCGCGTTCGCGGACCTGCGTGGCCGCGACCCGGAGATCGCGCCGCTCCTGACGCGTCGCGGGCTCGACGCGTAGTCCCCGCTCCAGAGCGCTCCCGAGCGCCGAGGTGGACCCAGGTCCACCTCGGCGCTCGGCCGTCCGGGCCAGGGTCGGTTCAGGGCCAGGGTGGGGGACACTCCCGATGTGCCCGACGCCGGGCCCTCCCTAGCCTGGGGTGAGCCGCACCGGGCGTCCGCACGACAGCGGCGCCCGCCGGCCTTCGCACCACCGTCACCTTGGGAGCCTCGCACCGACATGACCGCCACCCCCGACGACGACACCGTCGCCCCCGCGACCACCGCCGAGGTGGAGGGTCCCGTCGGGCCTGCGCCACGCCGTCGGCGCCGCTGGGTCGTCGTCGTGGTGGTGCTCGTCGCCCTCGTCGCAGGCGGGATTGCCGGCGGCGTCGCCGTGGCCTTCTCGAACGGCGCGACCTCGACGGCCGGCGAGGTCGACTTCACACGGCCCCTCGCGATCCCGCCCCTCGCGGCCTCGACCGTCGAGGACGGGGTCCGGGTCTTCACGCTCGACATGCAGGAGGGCCAGACGGACCTGGGGCAGGGCGGCCTGACCCCGACGCTCGGCGTCAACGGCTCGTTCCTGGGCCCGACGCTGCGCGCCTCGCGCGGCGAGCAGGTCCGCATCGACGTCACGAACTCGATGACCGAGACCAGCACGCTGCACTGGCACGGCATGAAGCTGCCCGCGGTCATGGACGGCGGCCCGCACCAGCAGGTCGCGCCGGGGCAGACGTGGTCCCCGACCTGGACGATCGACCAGCCTGCGGCGACGCTCTGGTACCACCCGCACCTGCACGGGCGCACGGCCGACCACGTGTACCGCGGCCTGGCCGGCCTGTTCCTGCTCGACGAGCCCCCGGGGTCCCCCGAGGCCGCGGTCCAGGACGCGCTGCCGCACGTGTACGGCGTCGACGACGTCCCGCTCGTCGTCCAGGACAAGAAGTTCCACGCCGACGGCCGCCTCGACGACGCCGACCCGTTCCTGTCGAGCACGGGCGTGCGGGGCTCGGTGGTCCTCGTGAACGGCACCGCGAACCCCTACCTCGACGTCACGACCGAACGGGTCCGGCTGCGGATCCTCAACGGCTCCAACGCGCGCGTCTACGCCTTCGGGTTCGACGACGGCCGCGACTTTCAGGTGGTCGGCTCGGACGGCGGTCTCCTGGACCAGCCGGTCACGACCGATCGCCTCCAGCTCTCCCCGGGCGACCGCGCCGAGGTCGTGGTCGAGGTCTCGCCGGGGGAGCGGACCGTGCTGCGCAGCTTCCCGCAGGAGCTCGGCGCGAACCCCTTCACGGCGCGGTTCTCCGGCGGCGACGACACGCTCGACGTCCTCGAGCTGCGGGCCGCGGACGGGCTGGCGCCGTCGGCCCCCGTGCCGGCCGAGCTCGGGGACCACCTCCCCGTCGCGGACGAGTCCGCCGCGACCACGACCCGCCGCTTCGAGCTCTCCGGCACCTCGATCAACGACCAGGACATGGACCTGCGCCGTATCGACGAGGTCGTCGACGCCGGGGCGACCGAGGTCTGGGAGGTCACGGGGCTCGACGACACCCCGCACAACTTCCACGTCCACGACGCGCAGTTCCAGGTGCTCGACGTCTCGGGAACACCACCGCCCCTCGAGCTCCGCGGCTGGCAGGACACCGTCTACGTCCGTCCTGGCAAGGTCACCCGGCTCCTGGTCACGTTCGGCACGACCCCCGACGCCGACAGCCCCTACATGTTCCACTGCCACCTGCTCCGCCACGAGGACCAGGGGATGATGGGGCAGTTCGTGGTCGTGGACCCGTCGGCAGCCGCGGGGACGGCGGGGCGCCCCGCCCCGGGGGACCTGCTGCCGGGGGTGAGCGACGACGTCGGGCACGGGGACGGGCACACCGACGCCGCGCCGCGCGGTGGGACGGGGCCGCGGCTCCCCGCCCAGGGGAGCCAGGGCCACGCCGCGACCGGCAACCACGGCTGAGGTCCGACCACAGCCCGGTCGGACGGGTGCCCACGGGGCGAGACACCCCCCGAAAGCCCCGGAGCGTGCCGCGACAGCGGGTACCGTGTGGCCATGACGACCCATGCCCACCCCGCGAACCCGCCGCAGACCCACCCGACCGCCGAGCAGGAGGTCGCGCGCATCTGCCAGGACCTGCTGCGCATCGACACCTCGAACTTCGGGGACGGGTCGGGACCCGGCGAGCGAGCCGCGGCCGAGTACGTGATGGCCTCGCTCCACGAGGTCGGGCTGAGCCCTGAGCTGTTCGAGTCCGCGCCGGGGCGCGCGAGCGTCGTCGTGCGCCTGCCGGGGCAGGACCCCACGCGCCCCGCGCTCGTCCTGCACGGTCACCTCGACGTCGTGCCCGCCCAGGCCGCCGACTGGTCGGTCGACCCGTTCGCGGGCGAGGAGAAGGACGGGCTCCTGTGGGGGCGCGGCGCGGTCGACATGAAGGACATGGACGCGATGATCCTCGCGGTCGTGCGCCAGATGGTCCGCGAGGGGCGCAAGCCGGCCCGTGACGTCGTCGTCGCGTTCTTCGCCGACGAGGAGGCCGGCGGCACCTACGGTGCGAGCTGGGCCGTCGACCACCGCCCCGAGATCTTCGAGGGCGCGACCGAGGCCATCAGCGAGGTGGGCGGCTTCTCGGTCGACATCGACGGCAAGCGTGCCTACCTGCTCCAGACCGCCGAGAAGGGCATCGCCTGGCTGAAGCTCGTCGCCGACGGTCGCGCCGGGCACGGCTCGCAGGTCAACACCGACAACGCCGTGACGCACCTCGCGGCCGCGGTCGCGCGCATCGGGGCCTACCAGTGGCCCTACACGATCACCCCGACCGTCGACGCGCTGCTTCGTGGCGTCGCCGAGCTCACGGACCTGCCCTACGACCCCCGCGACGAGGCGAGCATCGACGCGCTCGTCGCGGCCCTCGGGCCCGCCTCGCGGTTCGTCGGCGCGACCGTGCGCCACACGTCCAACCCGACCCAGCTCGGCGCGGGCTACAAGGCCAACGTCATCCCTGGCCGGGCCGAGGCCGCGATCGACGCGCGCCTGCTCCCGGGCCACGAGGACGAGGGGTTCGCGGTCATCGAGGGCCTCGTGGGCGAGCACGTGCGCATCGAGCCCATCCACCGTGACATCTCGCTCGAGGTGCCTTTCGAGGGCGACCTGGTCGACGCCATGATCGCGTCCCTGCACGCCGAGGACCCCGGCGCGACGGTCCTGCCGTACACGCTCTCGGGCGGGACCGACAACAAGTCGCTCGCGCGCCTGGGCATCACGGGCTACGGGTTCGCCCCGCTCCAGCTCCCCGCGGACCTGGACTTCTCCGGGATGTTCCACGGTGTCGACGAGCGTGTGCCCGTCGAGTCCCTGAAGTTCGGCGTGCGCGTCCTGGACCGGCTCCTGCGGACCTGCTGACCTGCGGGCGCTCGACGCCTCAGAGCGTCGAGCGCACCCGCATGATCTTGCGGCGCAGCCACACGCGCCGCTCGCCGCCCACGTACAGCCGGGTGCGGTCGAGCTCCCAGCGTCCGTACTCGGCCTCGTCCGTCAGGAGGCGGACGGCGTCGTGGCGACTCACGGACCTGTCGATCGTGAGCACCCGGTACTCGTACTGGCTGCTGGGCTCGGTGCGGGCCACGCGCTGCGGGGGAGGAGTGCTTGCCATGTTCCACCGTCCTCGGGTCGGTCGTGAGCGGCGAGCCGTGAGCCGTACCTCACTCTCCCGCGCCGGGATTCCGAGTGCCATTGTGCCTCGGGCAGGGCTACCGTCAGGGTATGACCGCTGACCCGCGCGCCGCGCTCGACCGATTCATCGCGGCCCTCGAGGCCCACTACAACGCTGTCGCCGCGCGCCGGGGCGAGGACGATCCCGCGGTCGACGACGCCTACTACGTCCTCGCGGACGCCTACGAGGTCTACGACGAGGCGCTCGCGCAGGTCCACGGCGAGGCCACACCGTTCTACCTCGCGGAGGACGACGACGAGGACGACGAGGACTCGGACGACGAGGACGACGACGAGCGGGAGGGCGGCTCGGACGACGACCGGCTCGACGAGGAGTTCGACGAGGTCGACCTCCACGACGGCGTCAGCCGCTGACCTCCCGCAGGGGTAGCGCTACCAACGCTCGGGGTAGCCGAACGAGAGGGCGCTGACGTCGTCGAGCGCGTGGTGGACGGCGTCGGGCAGCTCGAGGTCGCTCGCCGCGAGCGAGGCCCGCAGCTGCGACGGGGTCCGGGCGCCGACGATCGCGCTCGAGACCCCCGGCCGCTCCAGGAGCCAGGCCAGCGCCACGTCGAGCGGTGCGCGCCCCAGGCCGTTCGCGGCCGTCACGACGGCCTCGACGATGCCCGACGACGGGCCGTCCAGGTAGGGCTGGACGAACCCGGCCAGGTGCGAGGACGCCCCGCGCGAGTCCGCGGGCAGCGAGCTGCGGTACTTGCCCGTGAGCACGCCCCGACCCAGCGGTGACCACGCGAGGACCCCGAAGCCCATCTCGGTGGCGGCGGGCACGACGTCGCGCTCGATCCCGCGCTGCAGCAGCGAGTACTCGAGCTCCACCGCACTGAGCCCGACGTCGCCGCGCGCGTCGAGCGTCGCGGCCGCCCGCGCGGCGGCCCACCCGGGGTGGTTGGACAGACCCACGTAGCGGGCGCGCCCGGTCGTCACGGCAAGTCGCAGGGCCGAGAGCGTCTCGTCGAAGGGCGTCCGAGGGTCCGGGGTGTGCACCAGGAAGAGGTCGACGTGGTCGGTCCCGAGGCGCGCGAGCGAGGCGTCGAGCGAGTCGAGGAGCGCGCCGCGGGACGCGTCGACGGTGTTGCCGTCGGCGGTCGTGCGGATCCCGGCCTTGGTGCACAGCAGCACGTCGTTGCGGTCGACCTTGCCCGCGGCGAGGAGCGAGCCGATCATCGACTCGCTCGCGCCGCCGCCGTAGGAGGCCGCGGTGTCCACCAGGTTGCCGCCGGCGTCGACGAAGTCCCGGAGCTGCTCCGCCGCGTCGATCTCGTCGGTGTCCCGACCCCACGCCATGGTCCCGAGACCCAGCGGCGAGACGCGAAGGCCGGTGCGGCCGAGCTGACGAAGTTCCATGCGCGGCAGGTTACCGGCGAAGAGGGCGCGATGCCCGGAGACGTGGCGTGGTCGGGAGGGTGAGGTCCGTCGCTCTGGCCCGCGCGGGCGGGTCCCCAGGTGTCCGGCGGGCGTCCCGCGCGGGGCCGCGTGGTGTCCGCCGGGCGACGCCCAGGTGACGCTTTCCCCGATCCGGCCTGTCCGGCCGGGCCTGGGCTCGTGGCGCCGGTATCGTGCCCTTCGTGAATGCGTGGGATGCCGTCCTTCTCGGCCTCGTCCAGGGCCTGACCGAGTTCTTGCCCGTCTCCTCGAGCGCGCACCTGCGCATCGTGGGTGAGCTGATCGGTTCGTCGGACCCTGGGGCGGCCTTCACGGCGATCACCCAGATCGGTACCGAGACCGCGGTCCTGCTGTACTTCCGGCGGGACATCGCGACGATCTGTCGCGCCTGGTGGCGAGCGGTGCGCGGCGAGAACGGCACCGACTGGCGCGCCCGGATGGGCAAGGGCGACCACCACGCCGCCATGGCCTGGTTCATCGCCCTGGGCTCGATCCCGATCGTGGTCCTCGGCCTGCTGTTCCAGGACGCGATCGAGGCCTCGCTGCGCAACCTGTACATCACGGCGTTCATGCTCGCCGCGTTCGCGCTGCTGCTCGGGCTCGCGGACCGGGTCGGGGCCAAGAAGAGGACGCTCGACGAGCTGACCCCGCGCCAGGCCGTCGGGTTCGGGCTGGCGCAGGCGCTCGCCCTGGTCCCCGGCGTCTCCCGGTCCGGCGGGACCATCACCGCGGGCCTGCTCATGGGCTTCACACGGGAGGCTGCCGCGCGCTACTCGTTCCTGCTCGCGATCCCCGCGGTCCTCGGCTCGGGGTTCTACCAGCTCGCGAAGTCGGTCGCGTCGGGCCCCGTGCCCGGCTCGCCCGGCTTCGGGGCGACCCTGATCGCGACGCTCGTGGCGTTCGTCGTCGGGTACCTCGTGATCATCGCGTTCCTGAAGATCGTCTCGACGTTCAGCTACACGCCGTTCGTGATCTACCGGCTGGTACTCGCGGGCGTCGTGATCCTGCTGCTCACGTTCGGCGTCCTGCAGCCGCTCGCCTGACCCGCGCCGCCCGCCGCCGAGGGGGCGGGCGCCCGCTACATCCAGCCGACCTTCTTGAACGCCCCGTAGAGCCCGAAGCAGCCGACCACCATGATCGCGAGCGCCATCGGGTAGCCGAGCGACCAGTGCAGCTCGGGGATGTGGTCGAAGTTCATGCCGTAGATGCCGCCGACGATCGTGGGGAACACGAGGATCGCGGCCCAGGCGCTGATCTTGCGCATGTCCTCGTTCTGGCGCACCGAGACCTGTGACAGGTGCACCGAGAGCATGTCGGACAGCAGGTCGTCGTGCGCGTCGAGGTGGCGGTCGATGCGCTCGACCGTCGAGACCAGGCGGTCCATGAGTCGCTTGTCGAACGTGATGCGCGACCGGGCGCTGCCCGACACGAGCTCGGGCAGCTCGGCCGTGATGGGCAGCAGGGCCCGCCGGGCCTCGGTGATCTCGCGCTTGAGGTCGTAGATGGGCAGGACGGGGTCGGTGTGCCGCCGGGGTTCGAACACGATCTTCTCGACCTCGGCGACCGCGTCGCCCAGGGCCAGCTCGACGTCGGAGGCCGTCGCCACGAGCGCGAACAGGGCCTCGCCCGCCAGGTGCTGGACGCCCTTGCCGCGCCCGTGCGACGGGCCGGTCAGGTGCTCGCGCATCCGGTCGTGGACGCCCCCGGAACCCTTCTCGACCGTCACGACGACGTCCGGTCCGACGAGGATGCAGAAGCTGCCCGTGCTGACCTGCCGGTCGTCCTCGGAGAAGGCCAGGGTCGGGGTCACGACCAGCAGCCAGTCCATGCCGATGTGCTCGACGTGCGCCAAGGGGTGCTTGACGTGCCGCACGTGCACGGGCAGGTGCCCTCGCCCCCACTGCGTGCTCAGGCCCACTCCGAGGGCCTCTGCGGCCTCCACGAAGTCGTCGAGCGTGCGGACCTCGTACCAGCGCGCCCCGGTCTCCTGGTCGGCCGTTCCCGGAGCGCCGGAGTCCGCGAGGCCGGTCGTCCCCGGGCGCCCGTCGACCGGTCGCACGCGCCCGTCGGCCCCCTCGACCCACAGCTCCTTGTAGCGCGTCGGCGCCGTGCGCAGCTTCTCGTGGGCGTCCGGCTCGGAGGATCGGGGGTCGGGGGGACGTGTGGGTTCGGTCACCCCTGCATTCTTGCCCGACGCCGCAGGCACGCCACCCAGGACGGGCTCGCGGCGCCGTCGGGCGGGCTGGGGGGGCCACGCGCGACGACCGTCGAGGAGGCCGGGGCCGTTCGCGGCTAAGGTTGTCGCGTGCACAGCTGGCCCATGCCTCAGATCCCGTCCCTGCCCGGTCGAGGACTCCCGATCCGGGTGCACGACAGCACCACCGGGGAGCTCGTCGTCGCCGCGGAGGGGGACACCGCGACCATGTACGTCTGCGGGATCACCCCGTACGACGCGACCCACATCGGGCACGCCGCGACCTACGTCGCGTTCGACCTCCTGGGCCGCGCCTGGCGCGACTCCGGGCACGACGTCACCTACGCGTCCAACGTGACCGACGTCGACGACCCGCTGCTCGAGCGCGCGACCGCGACAGGCGTCGACTGGTGGGACCTCGCCGTCGAGCAGACCGCCCTGCTCGCCGAGGACATGACCGCGCTCGGCGTCGTGCCCCCGGACGTGTACCGCGGCGCGGTCGAGGCGATCCCCGACGTCGTTCAGGCCGTCGAGGCCCTCATCGAGGACGGGTTCGCGTACCGCGTACCCGTCGAGCCCGGAGCAGGCGGCGACACCCCGGAGCTCGGCGACGTGTACGCCGACCTCAGCGCCGACGCGCGCTTCGGCGCCGTGTCGCGGTTCAGCCGCGAGGACATGCTGCGCCTGTTCGGCGAGCGCGGTGGAGACCCCGAGCGCGACGGCAAGAAGGACCCGCTCGACCCGCTGCTGTGGCGTCGCGAGCGCACGGGCGAGCCCACCTGGGACGGCGCGAGCCTCGGCACCGGGCGCCCCGGCTGGCACATCGAGTGCGCCGTCATCGCGCGCGACGGCCTGGGCCTGCCCTTCGACATCCAGGGCGGGGGAGCGGACCTGCTCTTCCCCCACCACGAGATGTCGACCTCGCACGACCGCCTGCTCGACCACGGGTTCGGGGCGCGCAACCACGTCCACGCGGGCCTCGTCGCCTACCAGGGCGAGAAGATGAGCAAGTCGCGCGGGAACCTCGTGTTCGTCTCGCGGCTGCGCGCCACGGGCGTCGACCCCATGGCCATCCGCCTGGCCCTGCTCGCCCACCACTACCGCTCCGAGTGGGAGTGGACCGACGCCGACCTCCCCGCTGCCGTCGAGCGCCTCGAGCGGTGGCGCTCCGCGGTCTCGGGCAACGGCGGCCCCGACGCCGACGCGACCCTCGCGGCGGTGCGCGCGGCGCTCGCGGACGACCTCGACGCCCCCACCGCGCTCGCCGCGGTCGACGCGTGGGCCGACGTCTCGCTCGCCGACGGGCGCGACACCTCTGCCGACACCGAGGGCGCGCCCGGCGTGATCTCGCGCGCGGTCAACGCGCTGCTCGGCGTGCGGCTCTAGTCCAGGCGCTCCGCCGCCCTCCGCTCGACCGCCCGCGCACGACGACGGCCCGCGGCCCCTCTGGGAGGGGGTCGCGGGCCGTTCGTCGTGCAGGGCCGGGGGCCCGGCAGGGTCGGGCCCGCGATACTCAGGCGAGCGGGCCGCCCGTGCCGTCGTCTCGGCGCTTGAGGTAGCGCTCGAACTCGCGCGCGATGGCCTCACCGCTCGCCTCGGGCAGCTCGGCCGTGTCCTTCGCCTCCTCGAGCTGGTGGACGTACTCCGCGATCTCCTCGTCCTCGGCCGCGAGCTCGTCGACGCCCGCCTGCCACGCCTCGGCCTCCTCCGGGAGGTCGCCCAGAGGGATCGGGTCGGACAGCAGCTCCTCGACCCGGGACAGGATCGCGATCGTCGCCTTGGGCGACGGCGGGTTCGCGACGTAGTGCGGCACCGCCGCCCACAACGACACGGACTGCATGCCCCGCTCCGCGGCGGCGTGCTGGAGGACGCCCACGATCCCCGTCGGCCCCTCGTAGGAGTTGGGCTCGACGTCGAGGACCGCGCGCAGCCCCGCGCTCTCGGACGTCGCGGTCATGGGGATGGGCCGCGTGTGGGGGACGTCGGCGAGCAGCGCGCCCAACGTCACGACCGTGGTCACGCCCTCACGCTCCGCGAGGTCCAACAGCTCGCGGCAGTACCGGCGCCAACGCATCGAGGGCTCGATGCCATGGACCAGCAGGACACGGCGCCCGCTGCCGGGGACGGTCGCGGACACGATCGTCGTCGCAGGCCACGTGATCTCGCGGCGGCCGTTCTCGTCGGTGCCGACGACCGGGCGGATGACCTGGAAGTCGTGGTACTCCTCGGGGTCCAGCTCCGCGAGGTCCTGGGCGTCCCAGAGGTCGTGCAGGTGCAGGAGCGCCGCGGTCGCGGCACTGCCTGCGTCGTTCCATCCCTCGAAAGCGGCGAGCATGACCGTCTGGCGGTGCTCGGCCGGCTCGGCCGGGAGTGTCGGCTCGGGCAGGTCGGCCGGGTCGAGCGGTTCCCTGGTCTCGTTCATCGTCCCAGCCTAGGCTGCCGCGCCGCTGGTCATCGCGCGGGGCGAGAACGCCGACGAGTCCGCCGCCTCCTGCGAGCGGTCGCCGCCGCCGTCGGCCCCGGTGCGACGACGACGCGGGCAGTGTCAGGTGCTCGGGAGACGGCCCGGTGTATCAGGCTGCTCGGTGCATCCTTCCCTAGTGATCGAAGGGTCCGGGTGGGCGAGCCGTGCGCCGAGCGCGAGGACGATCGCTGCGCGGTCCGACCGGCGGGGAAGTGGGTGCCACGATGGCGGACAGGGCTGGCGGTCCACGGGTTGCCGGGCGACGCCGCGCACGCGGCCCCCGCACCGAGGGCGAGGACGAAGCTGACGGTGGCGTCGGGTCTCAGGGTCTCTCTCGCTGGTGGGACAAGCCGGTGTCACGCATCGGCGCCGCTCTGGCGCTCGTCGCCGCGGTGCTCGGGCTGGTGGCGGCCTGGCCTCAGACGTGGTGGCCGCGCCAGGTGCCCGCGTTGGCCGTGAACGTCGTCGCCGACCAGGGGGCGGCGTTGTGGGTCGCGAACGAGCCGCCCGTGATGCCCACGAGCCTGCCGTCCGCCGACGGACCGGCCGGATGTGGTTCCGCAGCCCGGCACGAATGGGCGAAGGGCGCGGGAGCTGCGCCGTTCGTGATCTCCTCGGTGACCGCGTTCCTCACGGCGCTGCGCACGGAGACCACGGTGGTCCTCACGGGAGCGACTCCAGAGGTCAGGCCGCTGTCGGGCGAGTTCGACACCGGCATCCTCCTGTGCCCGGACGAGGAGTGGTTCGCCGTCGGCGGGGGAGAGACGTACCAACGCGTCCTGTCTCTCGACGTCAGCGCGGCAACTCCGACCGTCGAGATCTGGGACCCGGAGTCCGGTGCGAGCGTCGATCGACTGTCGCTGTACCTGACCAGCGGGGAGGCCGCAGAGCTGGTCCTGTCCGCCAAGGCGGAGACCGTCGACGGTGTCGGGCAGGGGTGGGAGTGGGCGGTGAACCTGCACGTCATCGTGAACGGCGAGGAGGAGGTCCTCAGGATCCCCGACGAGGGGTACTTCAAGGTCGCGGTCCTCAGCGAAGAGGGCGAGCTCTGGACCGACGCCGCGCTGCCGCACACCTGCAGCCTGGAGGATGCCGACGCGGACGTCGGAGACGGGTGGTGCTGACGCGCCGGTGGGAGTGCGCTCGTGCCAGCTAGGGTGGCAGGACGGCCACGAACCGTTTCCCCGAAGCATGGAGTACTCGTTGAACCCCCTGGAATCACCCGATCTCGCACGCCCCGACACCGCCTCCCGTGAGGCGTTGGTCCTGCCGCAGGCCGTCCTGTGGGACATGGACGGCACCCTCGTCGACACCGAGCCCTACTGGATCGCCGCCGAGCACGAGCTCGTCGAGGCCCACGGGGGCACGTGGTCCCACGAGCAGGCGATGCAGATGGTGGGCAACGCGCTGCCGGAGTCGGCGCGCGTCCTGCAGGCCGCCGGGGTCGACCTGTCGTCGGAGCAGATCATCGACTTCCTCATCTCACGCGTGATCGAGCAGGTACGGGTCGAGGTCCCGTGGCAGCCGGGGGCTCTGGCGCTGCTCGCCGAGCTGAGCGAGCACGGCGTGCCGTGCGCGCTCGTGACGATGTCCTACCGCGCCCTGGCCGAGCCGGTCGTCGAGCTGGCGCCGCCCGGGTCGTTCGTGACGCTCGTGTGCGGTGACGACGTCACGCACGGCAAGCCGCACCCCGAGCCGTACCTGCTCGCCGCCGAGCGCTTGGGCGTGGACGTGACGCGCTGCGTCGCGATCGAGGACTCGCCCACGGGTATCGCCTCGGCCCGGGCGGCGGGGGCGGCGACGCTGGGCGTCGAGGCGGTCGTGCCCGTCCCGGTGCTGCCCGGGCTCAGCCGGACGCCGTCGCTGGCCCGCCTGGACGTCGACGGGCTCGCGCGCATCCTCGCGGGCGACGTGATCGACCTGTTCCAGGACTGACGCCGAGGCGCGGAGGACGCGGGGGCCGGGCCGACCGGGCGACGCGTCCTACGACGCCACGGCCTCCGGCGCAATGCCGAGGGCGAGCTCGACCGCGCCCTCGGGGATCTCCGGAGGCGTCCCGCCGAACTGCGGGCACACGGCCTGGTGCGCGCACCACCCGCACAGCGGGGTCCGGCGCGGGGTCCACTGCCCGGTGCGCGCGGCCTGCGTGATGGTCGACCAGAGCGTGCGCACCTGCTCCTCGACCGCGAGGAGGTCCGCCTCCTGCGGCTCGGCGCGCAGCACCTGGCCGTCGCCCAGGTAGACGAGCTGGAGCATCTTGGGGATCTCTCCCCGCTCGCGCCACAGCACGAGGCCGTAGAAGCGCATCTGGAACAGGGCAGACCCCTGGTACTGCGGGCGGGGCGACTTGCCCGTCTTGTAGTCCACGACCCGCATCGCCCCGGTCGGGGCGACGTCGAGCCGGTCCACGATGCCGCGCAGCAGCGGGCCGTCCTCGAGCTGGGTCTCGACGAACATCTCGCGCTCGGCAGGCTCGAGGCGGTTGGGGTCCTCGAGCGTGAAGTACGTGCCCAGGAGGTTCCCCGCGCCGTCGAGCCAGGCCTGCACCCCGCCGTCGGCCCCCGCGCCACCGGCGAAAAGCTCCGCGTACCGCGGCTCGGCCTCCTGCAGCCGCTCCCACTCGCCGGGCAGCATGGCCTGCGCGGCCGCGAGGGTGCGCTCGCCCAGCGGGGCGTCGTACAGGCGCTCGAGCACCGAGTGGACCAGGGTGCCGCGCGCGGCGGCCGAGCTGGGGGGCTCGGGCAGCTTGTCGATCACCCGGAAGCGGAAGAGCAGAGGGCACTGCATGAAGTCGTTGGCGCGCGACGGCGAGAGGGCGGGCCGGCGGCGCTCGCGGGGCGCGTGGCCCAGGAGCTCGGCGGTCTCGACGGACTCGAGCGGCTCCGCGGCGTCGGCGGGCCCACCGGGGACGGCAGGTCCGTCGGGCGGGGTGCCGGAGCCGGCGAGGTCGGGGGCGAGGGACGTCATGCGTCGAGCCTACGTGTCGACTCCCACACGCCCACCACGCTCCACAGCCCAGGTCCGGCCAAGGTGCCCGACATAGGGTGTCGACGTGGAGACCACCCCGGCACCGGCACGTCGCGCCCCCCGAGACCCGCAGCTCACGAAGGGCTGGACCATCGGTCGGGTGTCGGGTGCCCCCGTCATCCTGACCCCGTCCTGGTTCCTGGCCGCGGCCGTGCTGACGTTCCTGTTCGTCCCCACCGTGCGCAGCTTCGCGCCGCACCTCGGCAGCAGCGAGGTCTACCTGGTCTCCTTCGTCTTCGTGCTGCTGCTGTTCGTCTCGGTGTTCCTGCACGAGGTCGCGCACGCCGTGGTCGCGAAGGCTCGGGGGCACCAGGTCACGGAGCTCGCCGTGACGCTGTGGGGCGGCCACACCGCGTACTCGGGTGCGTCGAAGCGCCCGCTCGACGGCATCCTCGTCTCGGTCGTCGGCCCGCTCACGAACCTTCTCCTCGCAGCCGTGTGCTGGCTCGTCTTCCAGGTGCAGCCGACCATGACGATCCCCGCCCTGCTGCTGTACGCGGCGGCGTTCTCGAACGCGTTCGTGGGGATCTTCAACCTTCTGCCCGGCCTGCCGCTCGACGGCGGCCAGATCCTCGAGTCCGCGGTCTGGGCCGCGACGGGTTCCCGGACCACGGGCACGATCGTCGCGGGCTGGGTCGGGCGCGTCGTAGCCGTCGGGGTCGTGCTCTGGGCGCTCGCGTGGCCGCCGCTCAACGGGTATCAGGTGTCCTTGTTCACGGTCGCGTGGGCTGCGCTGATCGGCGCCTTCCTGTGGTCGGGTGCCGGGGCGGCGATCAAGAACGGCCGCACGCGCGCGGCCGTCGCGGACCTGTCGGTCGCGGCGCTCGCGTACCCGGCCGTCGCGGTGCCCGTGACCAGCACGGTGGCCGACGCCGTCGCGTCGGCCCAACGTGCCGGCGCCGGCCACGTCGTGCTCGTCGAGACGGACGGCCACCCCGTGGCCTTCGCGGACCCCGCGGCCGTCGCCGCGGTGCCGCCGGCGCAGGCGCCGCTGACCCCGGTCGGGGCGGTCGCCGTCGGGCTGCCTCCCACCGCGTGGGTCGACGTGCACCTGCGCGGCCAGGCCATGCTCGACGCCGTCGCCGCGGTGACCCGTGACGCACCGGTGATCGTCGTGACCGACGGCGGTCGCGTCGTCGGGCTCCTGGACGTCACCCGGGTCGTCGCGGCGCTCAAGGGGACCCGCGGGCGCTGACCCGTCACCGGGCCGCGTCCGAGGGCGGGGCAGCCCGTCCCGCCCGACTAGGATGGTCGCCCGTGACCCACGACCCCGCGCACGACGCCTCCGCCCTGCCCGTCCCGGCCGACGACGCCGCCACGCAGGCCCCCACGCCGACCGGCGCCGACGTGCGCCGCGGACCGCTGCGCCTGGGGGACAAGGTCCAGCTCACCGACCCGCGCGGGCGCCTGCACACCATCACGCTCGCGACGGGCGCCACGTTCCACACGCACCGCGGCTACCTCGCGCACGAGGACCTCGTGGGGCTGCCCGAGGGGTCGGTCGTGCGCAACACCGCGGGCATCGAGTACCTCGCGCTGCGCCCGCTGCTCGCCGACTACGTGCTCTCGATGCCGCGCGGCGCGGCCGTGGTCTACCCCAAGGACGCGGGCCAGATCGTCGCGATGGCCGACATCTACCCCGGTGCGCGCGTCGTCGAGGCGGGCGTGGGCTCGGGCGCGCTGACCATGTCGCTGCTGCGCGCCGTCGGCGACCAGGGCACGGTCCACTCGATCGAGCGCCGTGAGGACTTCGCGGCGATCGCGCGCGGGAACGTCGAGCTGTTCTTCGGCGGGGAGCACCCCGCGTGGGAGCTGTCCGTCGGCGACCTGTCCGACGTCCTGCCGCAGGTCGCGGAGAAGGGCTCGATCGACCGCGTCGTGCTCGACATGCTCGCGCCGTGGGAGAACCTCGACGCCGTGGCCGACGCGCTCGCACCCGGTGGGGTCCTCATCTGCTACGTCGCGACCGCCACCCAGCTCTCGCGCCTGGCCGAGGACCTGCGTTCCGACGGCCGGTACGCCGAGCCGTCGGCGTGGGAGTCGCTCGTGCGCGGCTGGCACCTCGAGGGGCTCGCGGTCCGCCCGCAGCACCGCATGGTCGGGCACACGGGCTTCCTGCTCACGGCGCGCCGCCTCGCGGACGGCACGGTCGCGCCCCTGCGCAAGCGTCGCCCTGCGAAGGGGTCCTACCCGGTGGCCGAGGAGTGGACGCCCGAGGACCTGGGCGAGCGGTCGGTCTCCGACAAGCGCGTGCGCCGCGTGCGCCGCGACGTCGGCCAGGGCCCCCAGCTCGACCCGCGCACGGGCCAGCCGCTCGAGCCGGTCGACGCCGCGGACGGCGTCGACGAGCCGCTGGCGGACCCCGCGGCCTCGGCCGAGGACACCCGGGACGTTTCGGGCGCCGTCGACAACGATTGAGGAACGGCCGTCTCAGCCCGGGTGTTCTGGCAGCGCTCGCGAGAGACTTGTGCGTAAGGTCGTGCCTCGATCACCGGGTTGCCGGGGGTCGGTGACGCACCGGTGACGGGGTCGACCGCACGACCTCCTGACGGTGCCTGCGAGAGGGAGAAGCCGGATGACCGACACACCTGGACTGACACCTGGACAGACCCCGAGCCGTGACGCGGAGCGCCAGCAGGCGATCCTGTCCGCGAAGAACGAGCGGCTCGCCGAGGCCCTGCGGGCCGCGCGGGACCAGATCATCGACCTCAAGCGGCAGATCGACGAGCTCGCCAAGCCGCCGGGCACGTACGCGCTGTTCCTCGGTGCGCACCCCGACGGCACGGTCGACGTGTCCGCGGCGGGCCGCAAGATGCACGTCGGGGCGAGTCCGGGCCTGGACGTGTCGCGGTTGGCGCCGGGCCAGGAGGTCAAGCTCAACGAGGCCATGACGGTCGTGGCCGCGGGCGGGTACGAGCAGGTCGGCGAGCTCGTGACGGTCAAGGAGCTCCTGGGCTCCGACCGTGCGCTGGTCGTCGGGCGCTCCGACGAGGAGCGCGTCGTGCGCCTCGCGGGCTCGCTCGCCGACGCGCCTCTGCGCGTCGGGGACTCCCTGACGATCGACACGCGCAGCGGCTTCGTGTTCGAGATCGTGCCCAAGTCCGAGGTCGAGGAGCTCGTCCTCGAAGAGGTTCCCGACATCGACTACTCGGACATCGGTGGCCTGGGGCCGCAGATCGAGCAGATCCGTGACGCGGTCGAGCTGCCGTTCAGCCACCCGGACCTGTTCCGTGAGCACGGGCTGCGCCCGCCCAAGGGCGTCCTGCTGTACGGGCCCCCCGGGTGCGGCAAGACGCTCATCGCCAAGGCCGTCGCGAACTCGCTCGCGCACACCGTCGCCAAGGCGCGCGCCGCCGCGGGCGAGCTCGCGGGGGAGACGGTCGTCTCGGACCCCCAGGGCGCCAAGAGCTACTTCCTCAACGTCAAGGGGCCCGAGCTTCTCAACAAGTACGTCGGGGAGACCGAGCGACACATCCGGCTCATCTTCGCGCGCGCCCGGGAGAAGGCCTCGCAGGGCACCCCGGTCGTGGTGTTCTTCGACGAGATGGAGTCGCTGTTCCGCACGCGCGGCACGGGGCTGTCGTCCGACGTCGAGACGACGATCGTCCCGCAGCTCCTGAGCGAGATCGACGGCGTCGAACGCCTCGACAACGTCATCGTCATCGGCGCCTCCAACCGCGAGGACATGATCGACCCCGCGATCCTGCGGCCCGGGCGGCTCGACGTGAAGATCAAGATCGAGCGCCCCGACGCCGAGGGAGCCAAGGAGATCTTCGCGAAGTACCTGACCACGGACCTGCCGATCCACGCCGACGACCTGGCCGAGCACGGCGGGAGCCCGCAGGAGGCCCTCGACGCGATGATCACGAGCGTCGTCGAGCGCATGTACTCCGAGGAGGACGAGAACCAGTTCCTCGAGGTCACGTACGCGAGCGGCGACAAGGAGGTCCTGTACTTCAAGGACTTCAACTCGGGCGCCATGATCCAGAACGTCGTGGACCGCGCCAAGAAGTCCGCGATCAAGGACCTCCTGGCGACCGGTCAGCGCGGCATCCGGGTCGAGCACCTGCTCGCGGCGTGCGTCGACGAGTTCAAGGAGAACGAGGACCTGCCGAACACGACCAACCCCGACGACTGGGCGCGGATCTCCGGCAAGAAGGGCGAGCGCATCGTCTTCATCCGCACGATCGTCCAGAAGAAGGGCGACGGGGCGGGCGCGGTCGCGCGCACGATCGACACCGTGACCAACACGGGGCAGTACCTCTAGGCACCTGCAGGCACAGGGGCCGCGCGAGGCGCCGCACCACACGACCAGGCCCGACGGCGCACCCCGCCGCTGGGCCCGGTTCGCGTCGGGGACGGGTCGGGCAGGTGCGTCGTGGCGGTCCTCTCCGTGGACAGCCCGCCCCGCCGTCACGGCCCCGGCATAGGGTGGTGCTCGTGACCGTGCGACGCGTGATGGGGATCGAGACCGAGTACGGCGTGCTGCAGCCCGGGCGGCCGCTCGCGAACCCGATGCTCATGTCGAGCCAGGTCGTGACGACCTACCGGGCGCTCGCGGCCCGTGCCGACGGCGCTCGCGGCAAGGCCCGGTGGGACTACGACGACGAGGACCCGTTGCAGGACGCCCGGGGGTTCCACCTCCAGCGCGCCTCGGCCCACCCCTCGCTGCTGACGGACGACCCGACCCGGCCTGCGCCGTCTGGCCCCGTGGCGCAGCGCCCCGGCGTGTCGACCTCCCTCCAGGAGGTCGCGCGCCCCACGCACGAGGAGTACGACGACCCGAGCGCCGCGAACGTCATCCTGACGAACGGTGCGCGGCTGTACGTCGACCACGCGCACCCGGAGTACTCGTCGCCCGAGGTCACGAACCCGGCCGACGCGGTCTGCTGGGACGTCGCGGGCGAGCGCATCATGCTCGCGGCCTCGCGCGAGCTGAGCGCCGTGCCGGGCTCGGAGGTCGTGCTCTACAAGAACAACGTCGACGGCAAGGGCGCCTCGTACGGCACGCACGAGAACTACCTCGTCGAGCGCGACGTCCCGTTCGCGACGATCGTCGAGCTGCTCACCCCGTTCCTCGTCACTCGCCAGGTCTTCACGGGTTCGGGCCGCGTGGGCCTCGGCGCCGTGGGGCAGGAGCCAGGCTTCCAGCTCTCGCAGCGCGCGGACTACATGGAGGCCGAGGTCGGCCTCGAGACGACGCTGCGCCGCCCCATCGTCAACACGCGCGACGAGCCGCACGCCGACCGTCAGCGCTGGCGGCGCCTGCACCTGATCATCGGGGACGCGAACCTGTTCGAGGTCGCGACCTACCTCAAGCTCGGCACCACCTCGCTCGTCCTCTTCGTGATCGAGCAGCTCGACGCGCTCGCGTCGGTCGAGGCGGCGACCGGGGTCTCGCTGCGCGCCGAGCTCGCGGCCCTGCGCCTGCACGACCCCGTGACGGACGTGCAGAGGGTCAGCCGCGACCTCGACCTGACCGCGCCGCTCCTGCTCGCCGACGGGCGCCGGCTCACGGCCCTCGACGTCCAGCGCGTGTATGCCGACGTGGCGCGCCGTGCGGCCGAGCACCTGGGCACGCTCGACGACGAGACCCGGTCGGTCCTGGACCGCTGGGACTCGGTCCTCGAACGGCTCGGGACGGACCCCTCCTCGTGCGCCAAGGAGGTCGAGTGGGTCGCGAAGCTGCGGCTCCTGGACAGGCTGCGGCAGCGCGACCACCTCGACTGGGACCACCCGCGCCTGGCCGCGATGGACCTCCAGTGGTCGGACGTGCGCCCCGAGCGCAGCATCTACCACCGGCTGCTCGCCGCGGGCGCGGCCGAGCGCGTCGTCGACGAGCGCGCGGTCTCCCAGGCCGTGCACCACGCGCCGGAGGACACGCGCGCGTACTTCCGGGGCGAGGTCATGGCCCGGTTCGGCGACCAGGTCTCGGCCGCGAGCTGGGACTCGGTGATCTTCGACGTCGTGGGCGCCCCGTCGCTCCAGCGCGTGCCCATGCTCGACCCGCTGCGCGGCACCCGGGCCCACATCGGCGCGCTGCTCGACGCGAGCACGGACGCGGGGGCGCTCCTCGCAGGCCTCTCGGGCAGCCGATGACGGACCCCGCCGCGCGCTCGCGGCTCGTCGCACCTCGCGATCGGCACGCAAGAGCCTAGGCTTCAAGAAGACGCGGGCCTCGCGCAGGGCCGCCCACGGACCAGCAGGACAGCACGCACACCCAGGAGGCGAAGATGGCCCAGGAACGCACCAGCGCATCGCACGAGGACCGGCGTCCCGACGACGACGCGGCCACCCCCGCGCCCGTCGCACCGCAGGCCCAGGACCGGGACGCCGAGGTCGACTCGCTCCTGGAGGAGATCGACGAGGTGCTCGAGTCCAACGCCGAGTCGTTCGTCCGAGGGTTCGTCCAGAAGGGCGGCGAGTAGCCGGACCGGCCAGGAGCTGATGACCATGGACTTCTCCGGGCGTCTGCCGCACGCCTTCACCACGCCGGGCTCGTCCTCCTTCGTGGAGTTCCTCGCGAGCCACGCCCCTGACCTCCTGCCCTCTGCGAAGGCCGTCGCGGGTCCCTCCGCCGCAGCCGGCCACGGCGCTGCGGGCGCGCAGCTCGCCCCGCACGCCACGACGATCGTCGCGCTGACCTTCGGGGACCCCGGGTCCCTGGGGGCCGGGGTCGTCATGGCGGGGGACCGGCGCGCCACGATGGGGTCGATGATCGCCAACCGCGAGATCGAGAAGGTCTTCCCGGCCGACGAGTTCTCCGCGGTGGGCATCGCGGGGACCGCGGGCATCGCGGTCGAGCTCGTGCGCCTCTTCCAGCTCGAGCTCGAGCACTACGAGAAGATCGAGGGCGCGCTCCTGTCGCTCGACGGCAAGGCCAACCGGCTCTCGACCATGATCCGGGCGAACCTCGGCCTGGCCATGCAGGGCCTGGCGGTCGTGCCGCTGTTCGCGGGCTACGACCTGGACCGTGGGCTGGGGCGCATCTTCTCCTACGACGTCACGGGCGGACGCTACGAGGAGCGCGACCACCACAGCGTGGGGTCGGGCTCGGTCTTCGCGCGCGGGTCGCTCAAGAAGCGCTGGCACCCGGGGCTCGAACCCGCCGACGCGGTCCACGTGGCCGTCGAGGCGCTGTACGACGCGGCGGACGACGACTCGGCAACGGGCGGCCCGGACGCGGTCCGTCAGATCTGGCCCGTGGTGGTCACCGTGACCGCCGAGGGGTACCGCCGAGTCCCTGACGACGAGCTCGCGGCGGTCGCGGCGCAGATCGTCGCGGAGCGCACCGAGCAGGCCGACGGGAACCGTGCGGCGCGCGTGCGCATCGCACGCCCGACGGCGGGGCTCGCCCCGGAGCCGCCGGGGCTCCCGGCCGACCAGCCGGACCCGACCGACCAGAACGAGGGAGGTGACGCACGATGAGCATGCCGTTCTACGTCTCGCCCGAGCAGCTCATGAAGGACCGGGCCGACTTCGCGCGCAAGGGCATCGGCCGGGGTCGCTCGGTCGTCGTGCTCGCCTACGACGAGGGCATCGCGTTCGCGACGCACAACCCGTCCCGGTCGCTGCACAAGATCTCCGAGATCTACGACCGCATCGCGTTCGCGGCGGTCGGCAAGTACAACGAGTTCGAGAACCTGCGCGTCGCGGGCGTGCGGTACGCGGACCTGCGCGGCTACTCGTACGACCGGTCCGACGTGAACGCGCGCGGGCTGGCGAACGCGTACGCGCAGACGCTCGGCACGGTCTTCACGACCGAGTCCAAGCCGCTCGAGGTCGAGCTCGTCGTGGCCGAGGTCGGGCCGAGCCCGTCCCAGGACCAGATCTACCGCCTGTCCTACGACGGGTCGGTCGCGGACGAGTCGGGCTTCGTCGTCATGGGCGGGCAGGCCGAGCAGCTCGGCCGGGACCTGGGCGAGGCCTGGCACCCCGGCATGGCGCTCCCCGAGGTGCTGCGTCTCGCGGTCGCGACGCTCGGCGGCGCGGGCGCCCACGACGCCCGGGACGCGCTCGAAGGGGCGGAAGCGATCCCCCCCAGCCAGCTCGAGGTCGCGGTCCTCGACCGCACCCGTCCTCGGCGCGCCTTCCGCCGCCTGACCGGCGCGGTGCTGGCCAGGCTGCTCGAGGAGACACCCGAGGAGGCTCCGGATGGACCGTAGGATCTTCGGTCTCGAGACCGAGTACGGCGTGACCTGCGCCTCGGACGACGGCCGCGGCCTGTCCGCGGACGAGGTCGCGCGCTACCTGTTCCGCAAGGTCGTGGCCTGGGGGCGCTCGTCGAACGTGTTCCTTCGCAACGGCTCGCGCCTCTACCTCGACGTCGGGTCGCACCCCGAGTACGCGACGGCCGAGTGCGACGACGTCCGCCAGCTCGTGGCGTACGACCGCGGCGGCGAGCGCATCCTGGAGGGCCTCGTGGCCGACGCCCAGGAGAGGCTCGAGCACGAGGGGCTGCCTGGACGCATCCACCTGTTCAAGAACAACACCGACTCGGCGGGCAACTCCTACGGCTGCCACGAGAACTATCTCGTGCGCCGTCAGGGTGACTTCGCGCGCCTCTCGGACGTCCTGGTGCCGTTCCTCATCACGCGCCAGGTGCTCACGGGGGCCGGGAAGATCCTCGCGACACCGCGCGGTGCGATCTACGCCCTGTCGCAGCGCGCGGACCACATCTGGGAGGCGGTCTCGAGCGCGACCACGCGCTCGCGCCCCATCATCAACACGCGCGACGAGCCGCACGCCGACGCCGAGTCCTACCGGCGCCTGCACGTCATCGTGGGCGACTCGTCGATGGCGGAGACCACGACGATGCTCAAGGTCGGGGCGACCGACCTGATCCTGCGCATGATCGAGGCGGGGGTACCGATGCGGGACATGGCCCTCGAGAACCCGATCCGGGCCATCCGCGAGATCAGCCACGACATGACCGGCAAGCACCCCGTGCAGATGGCGAACGGGCGCACCGTGACGGCCGTGGACCTGCAGGGCGAGTACCTGCAGCGGGTCAAGGAGTTCGTCGACGCGAACGAGACCCCCACGCCCGTCGTGAAGCAGGTCCTGGACCTGTGGGAGCGCGGGCTGCGTGCCCTGGAGACCGACGACCTGTCGCTCGTCGACCGTGAGCTCGACTGGGTCATCAAGCTCAAGATCCTGCGCCGCTACCAGGAGAAGCACGGCCTGGAGCTCGACGACCCCCGCATCGCCCGCCTGGACCTGGCGTACCACGACATCTCGCGGACCGACGGGCTGTACAACATGCTCGCGGCGCGCGGCATGGTCGAGCGCATCACCACGGACCTCGAGGTCTTCGAGTCGACGGCGATCCCGCCGCAGACCACCCGGGCCAAGCTGCGCGGGGACTTCGTGCGCAAGGCGCAGGAGGCCCGGCGCGACTACACGGTCGACTGGGTGCACCTCAAGCTGAACGACCAGGCCCAGCGGACCGTGCTGTGCAAGGACCCGTTCCAGAACGTCGACGAGAGGGTCGAGCGGCTCATCGAGTCCATGTGACGTCGGCCCGCAGTCCGGACACGAGCAGGGACGGGGCGCCGCCACCGCTAGGGTGGTGGCACCCCGTTCCCTGCTCGTCCCGAGGAGCTTCGTGCGCCGTCAGCACCACTGGTCGTCCGTCGTCGTACTGGCGCTCGTGCTGACCACCACGGCCTGCTCGGAGCTGCCGGAGCGCGAGGACGCGTCCGCGAACTCCGAGGTCACGGTCTCGGGGAAGATCGGGGACCCGCCCGTCGTCGAGTTCCAGCAGCCCCTGAGCGTCCCGGACGAGCGTGGCGAGGTCCTCGTGCCCGGAACAGGCGCGGAGCTGGTCGAGGGGCAGGACGTGCTCGTCAACATGTACGCGCTCGACGGGCGGGACGGCACGGTGCTGCAGAACACGTACACCGACGCCCCCACGTCGCTCGCCCTGACGGACGCCGAGGCGGGGTCGGAGATCGTCGACCTCCTGGCCGGGCAGCGGGTCGGGGCGCGCGTGCTGTACCTCGAGGAGGCGAACGACGTCCCGCTGGTCCTGGTCATCGACGTGCTGCCCACGCGCGCGTCGGGGGCCGAGATCCCACCGGTCGAGGGGTTGCCCACGGTGGCGCTCGACGACGACGGGGCTCCCACGGTGACGATCCCCGCCGACACCGCCCCGCCGGGGGATCTGGTGGTCCAGCCGCTCGTCCGCGGCGCCGGGGTCCAGGTCGAGGCCGGGCAGGTCGTCACGGTCCGCTTCACGGGGGTCGCGTGGTCGTCGGGCGAGGTCGTGGACTCGAACTGGCCCGAGGGCACCAAGCCGGCGTCGACCATGATCGGGATCGGGCAGATCATCGAGGGGTGGGAGCGGGGCCTCCTGGAGCAGAGCGTCGGCAGCCAGGTGCTGCTCGTCGTCCCGCCCGCTCTGGCCTACGCGGGCACGGGGCGGCCGTACGCGGACGAGACGCTCGTGTACGTGGTGGACATCCTGGACGCGCACTTCCCGGTGGTCGACGAGACACCGGGCCTAGAAGGTCAGACGGAAGGTCAGTAGCTCATGTCGGTCACGGTCCGTGTCATCCCCTGCCTGGACGTCGACGCGGGGCGCGTCGTCAAGGGCGTCAACTTCGAGAACCTGCGCGACGCGGGTGACCCCGTCGAGCTCGCGGCGCGCTACGACGCCGAGGGGGCGGACGAGATCACGTTCCTCGACGTCTCGGCCTCCTCGGGCAACCGCGAGACCACGTACGACGTGGTCCGCCGGACGGCGGAGCAGGTCTTCGTACCGCTCACGGTCGGTGGCGGGGTGCGCACGCCCGACGACGTCGACAAGCTGCTGCGCGCGGGGGCGGACAAGGTCGGGGTCAACACGGCGGCGATCGCTCGCCCCGAGCTCGTCGCGGAGATCGCCGACCGGTTCGGCAGCCAGGTCCTGGTGCTCTCGGTCGACGCGCGACGCGTGAGCGGTGAGGTGCGGACGCCGTCGGGCTTCGAGGTGACGACGCACGGCGGTCGCCGGGGGACCGGGATCGACGCGGTCGAGTGGGCCGTGCGCGCCGCGGAGCTGGGCGCGGGCGAGATCCTGCTGAACTCGATGGACGCCGACGGCACGACGGGTGGGTTCGACCTGGAGATGTTCGCCGCGGTGCGCTCCGAGGTGAAGGTCCCGCTCATCGCGAGCGGGGGAGCGGGCACCCCCGAGCACTTCGCCCAGGCCGCGCAGGCCGGCGCGGACGCCGTGCTGGCCGCGAGCGTGTTCCACTTCCGGACGCTGACGATCGGCGACGTCAAGGAGCACATGCGCGAGGCCGGCCTGCTCGTCCGCTGAGTGCGTGCCCGACGACGACGCGCGCCTCAGCGCGGTCCGGGCACCACGGCGTCGAGCGCTTCGACGTCGGCCGCGTCGCCCTGGACCGTGACCCCGGCGTGGCGCCCGCGACCGAACGCGTGGAGCACGAGCTCGCCCACCTGACCCGTGACGACGACCGTGCCGGCGAGGCGTCCGTCCTCGGACGGACGCTGCGGCGGTGACTTGACCGCCAGACGCTGCCCGCCGGGGACGACCAGCACGACGCCCACGGGGGAACGGCGGAAGAACAGCGGGGCGGCGCGGCGGAGCTGCGCCCAGAGCGCGTCCCGCAGGCCGGGCGGCAGGTCGCGGGCGCGCCCGTCCGAGGGGTTCGTGCCCCCGGTGCCGCCGTCCGTGCCGGTCTCTTCCGGCCCCGCCTCCCACGTGCCGCGCCGCGCGTCCTCGGTGTGTACGAAGTACTCGGCGAGGTTGACGAGGTCCCCGGCCCAGGACCACGGGCTCCACGCGGCGGGAGGCTGCTCGACGCGGGCCAGGAGCGCGGCATAGCCTCCGGGCTCGAGCGCGGTCGCCGCGAGCTCCTGGAGGTGGCCCTCGGACCAGCGGTGCAGCGGACCGCCGTTGGCGCCGGCCTGCGTCCACGGCTGGTGCTCGCGCAGGATCACGTGCGCCACGAGGTGCCGGGTGCGCCACCCCTCGCAGAGGGTCGGGGCGTCGGGGCCGGCCTGGGTGAGGGCGTGGACGAGGGCGGCGCGCTCGTGGGCGTGCCAGGCGGTGGGCTGCATCGGGCCATGCTCGCACGAGCACGCCATGTCCCGTGTGAGAAGATCGTGACAACCCCCACGAAAGACGAGGATCGTCCGTGTCCGCGCGACGGAGCACCCCCACGAACACCACGCCCCGGACCCAGGACGCGCGCCCCGGCGCTGCGCCCGGCCGGTCGGAGTCCACCCACCCGCACCCCGACGCACCCGCAGGGTCCACCGGACGGACAGTGCCGCCCGCGCCCTCGTCGTCGGCGACGACACGGCGCCACGCCCTGACCGGTTCGCGCACGCGACGCTCGCTCCAGCTCATGGGGCGCGGCATGCGTTCCGAGTGGCGCGTCTACATCTTCGCGATCGGGGCCTCCGCGCTGTTCGGCGCGACGACCGTGGGCATCAGCCTCGCGGTCGGGCGGGTCACGGACGAGGTCGTCGTCCCTGCGCTCGCGGGGGACGCCGACGCCCGGGGCGACCTGTGGATCGCTGGGCTCGTGCTGGTGGGCATCGCGGTGACGCTCGCGCTGACCGTCGCTGGTCGGCGCATCTTCGCGGGCTACGGCTACGCGAACATCCAGGCCCGGCACCGCACGGCCGTCACGCACCAGTACCTGCGCCTGCCCATGTCGTGGCACCGCGCCCATCCGGCGGGCCAGCTCCTGTCGAACGCCAACTCCGACGTCGAGGCCGCGACGGGGGTCTTCAACCCGCTGCCCTTCGCGCTGGGCGTGGTCGTGATGATCGGCGTGTCCGCGGTCATGCTGTTCCGCATCGACGTGTGGCTCGCGTGCGCCGCGCTGATCGTCATCCCGGTCGCGGTCGCGGTCAACGTCGTCTTCCAGAAGTACATGTCGCCCGCGATCACGCACGCTCAGCAGCTGCGGGCCGAGGTCTCGGACGTCGCGCACGAGAGCTTCGAGGCCGCGCTCCTGGTCAAGTCGCTCGGCACCGAGGCGCGTGAGGAGCGCCGCTTCGCGGCCCGCACCGACGAGCTGCGCGCGGCCAACGTGCGCGTCGGGATCGTCCGCGCGTACTTCGACCCGGTGATCGAGCTGCTGCCCTCGCTGGGCACGCTCCTGGTCCTCGGGGTCGGGGCGGCCCGGGTCTCGGCGGGGGCGGTCGACACGGGCGAGATCGTGACGGCGGCGTACCTGCTGACGATCATGGCGGTCCCCGTCCGTGCGTTCGGGTGGGTCCTGGGCGAGCTGCCGCGTGCGCTCGTGGGCTACGAGCGCATCGCGAGCGTGCTCGACGCCCCGGGCATCCCGGTCGCGGGCGAGCAGCGGCTGCCCGTGACGTCGCGGGGTGCGCACGTGCGCTTCGAGGACGTGGGCGTCGACGTCCGCGCGGGCGGTCGCGACGTGACCCTGCTCGACGGCATCGAGCTCGACCTGGCCCCCGGGCGGACCGTCGCGGTCGTCGGCCCCACGGGTGCGGGCAAGACCACGCTCGTGTCCCTGCTCTCGCGCCTGTCGGACCCGACGCGGGGCCGTGTCCTGATCGACGGCGTCGACGTGCGCGACGCGCTCGCGTCCGACCTCACGGGTCAGGTCGCGCTCGTCGGGCAGTCCACGTTCATCTTCGAGGACACGGTCCGTTCCAACGTGACGCTCGCGGACGAGGGCGTCGGCCCGACCGACGAGCAGGTGTGGGACGCGCTGCGCCTGGCGAAGGTCGACGACGTCGTCTCCCGTCTGCCCGGCGGCCTCGACTCGCCGCTGGGCGAGCGCGGCTCGAACCTGTCGGGCGGGCAGCGGCAGCGGCTCGCGATCGCGCGTGCCCTGGTGCGGTCCCCACGCCTGCTGGTCCTCGACGACGCCACCTCCGCCGTCGACCCGCGCGTGGAGCAGCAGATCCTGGCGGGGCTGCGCGGCGAGGGCCCCACGGCCGCGGCAGGCGCACGCCCGACGGCGGAGCACCCCACGGTCGTCATGGTCGCCTACCGCATGTCGAGCGTCGCGCTCGCGGACCAGGTGGTCCACGTCGAGTCCGGGCGGGTGGTCGACGTCGGGACGCACGAGGAGCTGCTGGCCCGCGATCTCGGCTACCGCGAGCTCGCGACCGCGTACCAGCGCGAGGCCGAGCGTCGCGCGGAGGCCGACGAGCTCGACGGCGCCCTGCCGGACGGGCACGAGGAGCAGGACCAGGACGACGAGCAGCGCGAGGAGATCGAGCGCTGCGAGCAGGAGGAGACCGACGAGATCGTGCGTCATGCCGAGGAAGGGACGGTGACCGAGTGAGCACCACGACCGCCACCCCGCCCCGCGAGCGTCGTCGTCGCGGCCGCGCCGCGAAGCCCGAGGTCGTCGTCGAGGACGCGACGGGCGCCCGCATCGCCTCGGCGAGCGCGCTGGGGGTCTTCGCGACCCTGCGCAAGGGCGTCCAGATGTCGCCGGAGATCCTCCAGGGCGTGTGGATCACGCTGCTCCTGGCCGTCGCGGCCGCCCTGGGGCGCATCGTCGTCCCGATCGCGGTCCAGCAGACGGTCGACACCGGCATCATGGCGCCGGGAGGCCCCGACACGAGCCGCGTGACGCTGCTCGTGGGGGCTGCGGCCCTCGTCCTGGTGGTCGCGGGCCTGTGCTCGGCGCTCGTCAACGTGCGCCTCTTCCGCTCGACCGAGGCCGGGCTCGCGAGCCTGCGCGTGCGCGCGTTCCGGCACGTGCACGACCTGTCGGTCCTCACGCAGAGCACCGAGCGTCGCGGCGCCCTGGTCTCGCGCGTCACGAGCGACGTCGACACCATCTCCCTGTTCGTCCAGTGGGGCGGCATCATGCTGCTCGTCTCGGTGCTGCAGATCGGTGCCGCGACGATCCTCATGGCGTTCTACTCGTGGCAGCTCACGCTGCTCGTGTGGGCGTGCTTCGTGCCGCTCTTCCTGATCCTGCGCCCCGCGCAGAAGCACGTGAACGCGGCGTACACCGCGCTGCGCGAACGGGTCGGCGCGATGCTCGGCGCCATCTCGGAGTCCGTCGTGGGCGCCGAGACGATCCGCGCCTACGGCGTGGGGGAGCGCACGGGACGCCGGATCGACGCGGCCGTCGAGAGCACGCGCACGGGCATGGTCCGGGCGCAGAAGCTCGTCTCGACCGTCTTTTCCAGCGGCGTGCTCGTCGCGAACCTGGTCCTCGCGGCGGTCGTGGTCGTGGGCACCCTGCTCGGCATCGACGGGACGATCACGGCCGGCAAGCTCCTCGCGTTCCTGTTCCTCGTGCAGCTCTTCACAGGGCCGGTGCAGATGGCGACCGAGATCCTCAACGAGCTGCAGAACGCCGTCGCGGGCTGGCGTCGTGTGCTCGCGGTCGTCGAGACCCCGATCCAGGTCGTCGACAAGGGCGAGCAGGGCGTGCGCTCGCCGCGCGGGCCCGCCCACGTGACGCTCGACGACGTCCGATTCGCCTACCCGGACGGCCCGGAGGTGCTCCACGGCGTGGACCTCGACTTCCCGGCCCGCACCTCGGTGGCGGTCGTCGGCGCCACGGGCTCGGGCAAGACGACGATCGCCAAGCTCGTGACACGGCTCATGGACCCGACGTCGGGCGCGGTCCGGCTCGACGGCGTGGACCTGCGCGACCTGTCGGCCGCGAGCCTGCGCGAGCGCGTGGTCCTCGTGCCGCAGGAGGGCTTCCTGTTCGACGGCACGCTCGCCGAGAACATCGCGTACGGCGTGCGGGACGTGTCGGAGCAGGGAGGTCCTCGGACGGGGGAGACCGCCGCGCAGGCCGCCGCCCGGCACGCCGGGCGCATCGACGCCGCGGTCGCCGAGCTCGGCCTGACCGACTGGGTCGCGGACCTGCCGCACGGGCTGGGCTCCGCCGTCGGGCAGCGTGGTGAGGCGCTGTCCGCGGGCGAGCGGCAGCTCGTCGCGATCACGCGCGCGTACCTCGCCGAGGCCGACCTCCTGGTGCTCGACGAGGCGACGTCGGCGGTCGACCCCGCGACCGAGGTGCGCATCGCGCGGGCCCTGGACTCGCTCACGGCGGGCCGCAGCACCATCACGATCGCGCACCGGCTCTCGACCGCGGAGGCCGCGGACCTCGTGGTCGTGGTCGACGCGGGGCACGTGGTCGAGGTCGGCCCGCACGCCGAGCTCGCGGCCGCGGGAGGCGTCTACGCCTCGATGCACGCGTCGTGGGTCGCACAGACGCGATGAGCGAGGTCGGCGGGCGGGCCGAGGCGCGGACCACGGACGAGGGGAGCCCGGGGATCTGGCAGGATTCTCGGGTGCCCCAGAACGCAGCCCCGTCCGCCGACCAGCCCGTCCCTGCGGACAAGACCTCCGACGGGACCTCGATCGCGGCTCCCGCCGAGCTGCCCGCGACCCTCGCCGCCCGCCTCAAGCGCGACGCCGACGGCCTCGTCGCCGCGATCGTCCAGCAGCACGACACCGGTGAGGTGCTCATGCTCGGCTGGATGGACGACGAGGCGCTGCGCCGCACGCTGACGACCGGCCGGGTCACGTTCTGGTCGCGCTCACGGCAGGAGTACTGGCGCAAGGGCGACACGTCGGGCCACGCGCAGTGGGTACGGTCCGTCGCGATCGACTGCGACGGCGACGCCCTGCTCGTCCGCGCCGACCAGGTGGGTGCGGCCTGCCACACCGGTGCCCGGACCTGCTTCGAGGCGGGTGGAGACCTGGGCGCCGTCGTCGGGAACCGCCCCGAGACCGAGACCTCCGAGGAGAAGACGCAGTGACCGGACCGGCCCCCGTGACCAGCTCGCCCGTCCCCGTGGTGCCCGCCGCGGGCCTTCCCTGGGGCGAGACCTGGCCCGCGGTCGAGGGATTCCGCGCGCTCGCGTCCTCGCGCCGGGTGGTCCCGGTCGTGCGCCGCCTCCTGGCCGACGACGTCACTCCCGTGGGCCTGTACCGGACCCTCGCGCAGAGCCGCCCGGGCACGTTCGTGCTGGAGTCCGCCGAGGTCGACGGCTCCTGGGCCCGCTACTCGTTCGTGGGCGTCGCCTCGCGGGCGACGCTCACCGCGCGCGACGGTCAGGCCGTGTGGACGGGCGACGTCCCCGCGGGCGTCCCCACGTCCGGGGACGTCGTCGACGTGCTCGAACGGACCCTCGACGCGCTGCGCACCCCCGCGATCGACGGCCTGCCCCCGCTCACGGGCGGGCTCGCGGGCGCCCTGGGGTGGGACGTCGTGCGCCACTGGGAGCCCACGCTGCCCGCGAACGCGCCCGACGAGCTGGGTGTCCCCGAGGTCACGCTGTGCCTCGCGACCGACCTCGCGGTCGTGGACCACCGTGAGGGCAGCGTGTGGCTCGTGGCCAACGCGATCAACTTCGACGACACCGACGAGCGGGTCGACGAGGCCTACGTCGACGCCGTCGCGCGCCTCGACCGCATGCAGGGCGAGCTCGTGGCCGGGACCGGCCGTGGATCCTCGACCGCGGCCGTCGTCGTCGACGTCCCCGAGCCCGAGCTCGAGTTCCGCTCGACGCGCGAGGAGTTCGAGGACGCGGTGCTCGCGGGCAAGGAGGCGATCCGCGACGGCGAGGTCTTCCAGATCGTCATCTCCCAGCGGCTCGACCTCGACTGCCCGGCACCGCCGCTCGACGTCTACCGGGCCCTGCGGACCATCAACCCGAGCCCGTACATGTACTACTTCCAGCTCACCAACGCCGACGGCGCGGACTTCGCCGTGGTCGGGTCGAGCCCCGAGACGCTCGTCAAGGTCGACGACGGGCACGTGGTCACGTTCCCCATCGCCGGGTCGCGTCCACGCGGCGCGACCCCCGAGCAGGACGTCGCGCTGGGCGAGGAGCTGCTGGCCGACCCCAAGGAGCGCGCCGAGCACATCATGCTCGTCGACCTCTCGCGCAACGACCTCGTGAAGGTGTGCGAGCCCGCGTCGGTCGAGGTGGTCGAGTTCATGGCCACCAAGCGGTTCAGCCACATCATGCACCTGTGCTCGACCGTCGTCGGGACGCTGCGCGAGGGAGCACGGGCGCTCGACGTGCTTCGTGCGACGTTCCCGGCGGGCACCCTCTCGGGCGCCCCGAAGCCGCGCGCCATCGCCCTGATCGACGAGCTCGAGCCCGCGTCGCGCGGCATCTACGGCGGGACCGTGGGCTACTTCGACTTCGACGGCAACATGGACATGGCCATCGCGATCCGCACCGCGCTCATCCGAGGTGGACGCGCGAGCGTCCAGGCGGGCGGGGGCATCGTGGCCGACTCCGTGCCCGCCCTCGAGTACGAGGAGTCACGCAACAAGGCGGCGGCCGCGGTGCGCGCCGTCCAGCTCGCGGCGCGCCTGCGGAGCCTGGCATGACCGGGGTGTCGTCCGGCGCTGCCGGCGCCGCGCGAGGTACCGGGTCCGCGGCGGCCGCTCGTGCGCCGCGGTCGTGGCGCCTGGCGCGCCGCAGCGCCATCCTGCTGCTGCTCGTGCTCGGTGGCGGCGCTCTCGCGGCTGCCGCACCCACCTGGCTGCGCACCTCGGGGGCCACACCGCTCGACCCCGACGTCCTGGTCCAGGTCACGGGCACGTCGGCCGCGCCGGGAGTCGGCGCGGGCGCGCTGGTCGTCGTGGCGAGCGCGCTGGCTCTCGGACTGGTCGGGCGGATCGGTCGCTGGCTCGTGCTCCTGGTGTCCGCCGCGAGCGGGGTCGTCGTCGCCGCATCGGCCGCCGCGATCCTGCGCGACCCCACGCAGGCCGCCCGGACCGCGGTCGCCGAGGCGACCGGGGTCACGGACATGACGAGCGGCATCGTCCTCACCCCCTGGCCCTACGTCGCCTGCGCCGTGGGCGTGCTCGTGGTCCTCGTGGCCCTCTGGGCGGCGGTGTCCTCCCCGTCGTGGGGGCGGGTCTCCGCCCGCCACGAGATCGTCCGCACCGAGGCCTCGCCGTCGTCCGGCACCGGTCGCGCCGACGGGACCCGCACCGGCGCCACCGGGGCGACGGGCCGCGCCGACGCGTCGTCCACCGCGTCTGCCGACGCGCCGGCGGGCGACGCGGCGGCCGCACCGGAGGGCGAGGAGCCCGACGAGCAGGAGACGTGGGACTCGCTGACCCGCGGCGAGGACCCCACCGACCGCTGAACATCACGTCCTGCCAGCAGGAACAGACCGACCCGCGTCCGATAGGCTGGGCGCACATCTTGACGAAAGGCACACCCCCATGGCCGAGAAGCCGCAGACCACCGAGATCTCCTACCTGCCGCCGTCGGCACCTCCCACGAACCACGGGCACACCGTCGCGGCCTGGTTCACCATGATCGGCATCATCGTGGGCGCGGTCGTCGCGGGTGTCGCCGTCGCGATGGCCCAGGTCTGGCTCTTCTGGGTCGGCATGGTCGTGGTCGCCCTGGCCCTCGTCGGCGGCGGCGTGCTGCGCAACATGGGGTACGGCCAGCCGAAGCCCGGGGTCGCACCCCGGACGACGACGCAGCACTGACCCCTCCCGGGCGAGAGCCCGGACGTGACTCCACGCGCCGCGCACCCCCTTCGGTGCGTGGCGCGTGCCGTACCACCGGCAGCAGACCCGGCGTCGACCGGGCCGCGCAGCCGTCTCGTAGAGAGCAGGTCGCACCATGAGCTACCCACCCACCCCGCCGAACGACCCCTACCGCCCCGAGGGCGAGCAGCCCGGCGGCGAGCCCGTGGAGCCGCAGGCCCCCGGCCAGGCGCCGCCCCCGACCCCCGGCTACCCGACCTACCCCGGGCAGCCCGCGTCGCCGTACGCGGCGCCCACGGGGCAGCCCGCCCCGGGTTCCGTGCCCGGTGCAGAGCAGGGCGGGTACTCGCCGTACCCGCCGCCCGCGCAGCCGCCCTACGGTGCGCCGCAGCAGGTTCCGTACGGTGCCTCGCCGTACCCCGCCCCCGGCGCTCCCGGGGGCTACGGCTACTTCCCCCGTAACGACCTGGGCATCTGGGCCCTCGTGCTGGGCATCGCGTCGTTCGTGCTGTCGTGCGGGTTCCTCACGGGCATCCCGGCCATCATCGTCGGCACGAAGGCCAAGCGTGCGGTCGAGGCCGGCGAGGCGAACAACGGAGGGCTCGCGCAGGCGGGGGTCATCCTCGGCTGGGTCGCGTCGGCGCTGTCGGTGCTCGCGATCATCCTGTTCGTGATCCTGGTGGGCTTCGGGCTCGCGTTCGGCGAGGTCGACTCGACGTCCTACTGACGAGCGGCACAGGACGAGAGGGGGCGCGCAGATGACGAGACCACCGGTGTCGCCGCCGGCTCCCTCGGCGACGGTTCGGGCCGAGGACCGGACGTGGCGTGCCCTGCGCACGCCGCTCGGGGTCGGGGCGGGCGTCGCAGGGGCCACCGTGCTCCTCGCGCTCGTGGACCCGCACGAGGGCGGCTACCCGTTGTGCCCGCTGCTCGCCCTCACCGGGTGGGCGTGCCCGGCGTGCGGTGGCCTGCGCGCGACGCACGACCTCGCGACGGGCGACCTCGCGGGGGCGTGGGCCATGAACCCGCTCTGGGTCCTCGTCGTGCCGTTCCTCGTCGTCGCCTGGGCCCTGTGGGTCCGTCGGGCCCGGCGCGGAACGACGGCGAGGGCGGTCCCCCCGTGGACCGGGGTCGTCGGGCTCGCGATCCTGATCGGCTTCGGGATCGCGCGGAACGTGCCCGCGCTGGCGCCGTTCCTGGGGCCGTCCTGACGCCCAGGCGTGGACCTGGGACACGTCTCGCGAGGTGACACGTGTCCCTGGTCACTCTCAGGCGGCTCTACGATGGCAGGTATCTCCCTGTCAATGGTTCGCGGAGAGATGCTGCGGGTGACCCGTCACGGTCCCGGCGGACGGACGCGAGCCTCTGGTGGCACGGAGTCGACGACGAGCACGGGGAGATATCAGATGACGGTTCTGGAGGACATCGTCGCGGGAGTCCGCGAGGACCTTGCGGAGCGCCAGGCGAGGACGACCCTGGACGAGCTGAAGGAGCGCGCCTCGCGCGTCCACGGAGCGCTCGACTGCATCAGCCGCCTCAAGGCCGAGGACGCCGTCGCCGTGATCGCCGAGGTCAAGCGCTCGAGCCCCAGCAAGGGCAACCTGGCGGCCATCGCCGACCCCGCGTCGCTCGCCTCGGAGTACGAGAAGGGCGGCGCCGCCGTCATCTCGGTGCTCACCGAGCAGCGACGGTTCAACGGGAGCCTGGCCGATCTCGACGCCGTGCGGGGCAAGGTCGACATCCCGGTCCTGCGCAAGGACTTCGTCGTGACGCCGTACCAGGTCTGGGAGGCCCGTGCCCACGGTGCGGACCTCGTCCTGCTCATCGTCGCGGCGCTCGAGCAGACCGTCCTGACCTCGCTCGTCGAGCGCGTCCACTCGCTCGGCATGACCGCCCTCGTGGAGGTGCACACGCTCGACGAGGTCTCGCGCGCGATCGACGCCGGTGCCCGCGTCATCGGCGTCAACGCCCGCGACCTCAAGACCCTCGAGGTCGACCGTACGACGTTCGCACGGCTCGCCCCGGCCATCCCCGACGAGTACGTCCGCATCGCCGAGTCCGGGGTGCGTGGCCCGCACGACGTCATGGACTACGCCCGTTCCGGGGCGCACGCCGTCCTCGTGGGCGAGGCCCTCGTCACGGACGCCGCACCGCGCGCGTCGGTCGCCGACCTCGTCGCGGCCGGGTCGCACCCGTCGCTGTGGTCCGTCCGCCACTGAGCAAGCCCCCGACACCCCCAGATCCCGTACCGAGGAGGTCAGGCCGCGTGCCCGACGCAACACGTTCCCTGCAGGACCAGCAGGGCCCCTACTTCGGGGACTTCGGCGGACGCTTCGTCCCGGAGGCCCTGATCGCCGCTCTCGACGAGCTCGAGGCCGAGTACCGCAAGGCCGTCGTCGACCCGACGTTCCAGGAGGAGCTCGCCCGGCTGCACAGGGAATACACGGGGCGCCCCAATCCCCTCACGGAGGTGCCCCGCTTCGCGGAGCACGCCGGGGGGGCGAGGGTCTTCCTCAAGCGCGAGGACCTCAACCACACGGGGTCGCACAAGATCAACAACGTGCTCGGCCAGGCGCTGCTCGTCAAGCGCATGGGCAAGAAGCGCGTCATCGCGGAGACCGGCGCCGGGCAGCACGGCGTGGCCACCGCGACGGCGGCAGCCCTCATGGACCTCGAGTGCGTCGTGTACATGGGCGAGGAGGACACCGAGCGCCAGGCGCTGAACGTGGCGCGCATGCGCCTGCTCGGTGCGACGGTCGTCCCCGTCACGATCGGCTCGCGCACCCTCAAGGACGCCATCAACGAGGCGCTGCGCGACTGGGTCGCCAACGTCGACACCACGCACTACCTGCTCGGCACGGTCACGGGGCCGCACCCGTTCCCCGAGATGGTCCGCGACTTCCACCGCATCATCGGCGAGGAGGCGCGCGCGCAGATCCTCGACCGGATCAGCCGCCTGCCCGACGCCCTCGCTGCGTGCGTGGGCGGCGGGTCGAACGCACTGGGCCTGTTCAACGCGTTCCTCGACGACAAGGACGTCGCGCTCTACGGCTTCGAGGCCGGGGGAGAGGGCGTCCCGACCGGCAAGCACGCCGCACGGTTCAGCGGTGGCGCGCCGGGCGTGCTGCACGGCGCGCGCTCGTACCTCATGCAGGACGAGGACGGCCAGACGCTGCCCAGCCACTCGATCTCCGCGGGGCTCGACTACCCGAGCGTCGGGCCCGCCCACTCGTGGCTGCACGACCTGGGCCGGGCGACCTACGAGCCCGTGACCGACGTCGAGGCCATGGAGGCCTTCCGTCTCCTGTGCCGCACCGAGGGCATCATCCCGGCGATCGAGTCGGCGCACGCGCTGGCCGGAGCGCTGCGGATCGGCCGCGAGGCGCAGGCCGCGGGCAAGGAGGACACCGTGATCCTGGTGAACCTCTCGGGCCGCGGGGACAAGGACGTCGCGACCGCGGCGCGGTGGTTCGACCTGATCGACGCGGACACCGTGGTCGACGGCGAAGGGAGCAGCCTGTGAGCGGGACCGTCGGGGGCGTCCGCGCCCCCCACGCGACGTCGGCACGGATCGACGAGCTGGCGGCCGAGGGGCGCGCGGCGCTCATCGGCTACCTGCCGGTCGGCTACCCGAGCGTCGAGGGGACCGTCCAGGCCGCGACGGCGCTGGTCGAGTCCGGGGTCGACATCATCGAGCTCGGGCTGCCCTACACGGACCCCGTCATGGACGGGCCCGTCATCCAGCGCGCGGTCGAGCACGCCCTCGCGGGCGGCACGCGCGTGCGGGACGTCTTCACGGCGGTCGAGGCCGTGGCGGCGCTCGGCGTCCCCGTGCTCGTCATGACCTACTGGAACCCCGTGCTGCGCTACGGCGTCGAGGCCTTCGCCCGCGACCTGGCGGCCGCCGGGGGAGCCGGGCTCATCACGGCCGACCTCATCCCGGACGAGGCGGGCGAGTGGATCGCCGCCGCGGACGCGCACGGCCTCGACAAGGTGTTCCTCGTCGCGCCGAGCTCGACCCCCGAGCGACTGCGCCTGACGGCGGCCGCGTCGCGCGGCTTCGTCTACGCCGCGTCGACCATGGGTGTGACCGGAGTCCGCGCCGAGGTCGGCAGCAGGGCCGAGGAGCTGGTCGCCGCGACCCGCGCCGCGGGGGGCGAGCACGTGTGCGTGGGGCTCGGCGTCTCGACGGCCGCACAGGCCGCGCAGGTCGGTCGCTACGCCGACGGCGTGATCGTCGGCTCGGCCTTCGTTCGTCCGCTCCTCGGTGACGAGCCCTGGGAAGAGCGCCTGGAGAACCTGCGCACGGTCACGCGTGACCTGGCGGAAGGCGTCCGCACGGCTCGCGCGGGCGACGGGACCACCGGGCAGGTGACGGCATGAACGGGCTGGTCTCCGCCGTCGGGCCCGTGGTCGCCTCGATCCCCAGCCCCTCCGAGCACACCTGGTACATCGGGCCCTTCCCGCTGCGCGCCTACGCGCTCGCGATCCTGGCGGGCATCGCGGTCGCGGTGTGGCTCACGCGCAAGCGCTGGGTCGAGCGTGGCGGCGACGCCGACGACGTCCTCGAGATCGCGTTCTGGGCCGTGCCCTTCGGCATCGTCGGTGGGCGTCTCTACCACGTCATCTCCTCGCCGGACGCGTACTGGGGTCCTGACGGCGACCCGCTCAAGGCCCTGCGCATCTGGGACGGCGGCCTCGGGATCTGGGGCGCGATCGCCCTCGGTGCCGTGGGTGCCTACATCGGCTGCCGACGCCAGAAGGTGAGCTTCCCGGCGTTCGCGGACGCGCTCGCCCCAGGTCTCCTGCTCGCCCAGGCGATCGGCCGGCTCGGCAACTGGTTCAACCAGGAGCTGTTCGGTGGTCCCACCACCCTCCCGTGGGGGCTCGAGGTCGACCCGAGCATCGCGGACTACGTCTGCAGCAACGCAGGACTCACGTGCGGGGCCGGGACGCTGTTCCACCCGACGTTCCTCTACGAGATGCTGTGGAACGTCGCAGCAGCCTTCCTCCTCATCTATCTCGACCGTCGCTTCAGGTTGGGTCACGGTCGGGTATTCTGGCTGTACGTTCTCTTCTACACGCTTGGCCGCGTGTGGATCGAGATGCTACGCATCGACGACGCCGAGCTGGTGCTCGGTCTCCGACTGAACGTCTGGACCTCCATCCTGGTCGGAGTCGGTGCGTTGATTGCGTTTATCGTTGTCGGGCGCCGAAACCCAGGGCGCGAAGAGACAGTATCGCTCGATGCTGCGGAGCCCGAGCAGGCAGATGCTGCCAGACCCGACCCAGGTCGCTGAAGCATCCGTCTTTTCATAGGCGAACCCGCTGGACAACCATCCAGCAGGTTCAGTCATGTCCGTTGGGCCGATGAAGTCCCACAATCCCCCAAGTTGGATCAAAGCCCGGCCCATGGCCGGGCGCCTGTGAGGACGGTGTTGATGACCACGCCGCTGCACCGGGCTGCTGCGCCTTCGGCACAGGGCCTGTACGACCCTGTGGCCGAGCACGACGCGTGCGGTGTCGCCTTCGTGGCGACGCTCCGCGGCACGCCCGGACGCGACATCGTTGACGCGGGGCTCACGGCCCTGCTCAACCTGGACCACCGCGGCGCCGTCGGCGCCGAGGAGAACAGCGGTGACGGGGCAGGCATCCTGACCCAGATCCCCGACGCCTTCGTGCGGGACGTCGTCGACGTCGAGCTGCCGCCCGCGGGCCACTACGCGATCGGCATGGCCTTCCTGCCGCAGGACCCCGTGGCTGCGGCCGAGGCGGTCCGGCAGGTCGAGGCCATCGCGACCGAGGAGAAGCTCGTCGTCCTCGCCTGGCGCGACGTCCCCGTGACGGCGGACCTCGTCGGGCCGAGCGCGCGCGCCTCGATGCCGACGTTCCGTCAGCTCGTGGTCGCCGACCTGACCCGCGAGCTGTCCGGCCTCGAGCTGGACCGTCGGACGTACCGTCTGCGCAAGCGCGCCGAGCACGAGCTCGGGCTGTTCTTCGCGTCGCTGTCCTCGCGCACGCTCACCTACAAGGGCATGCTGACCGTCGCGCAGCTCGAGCCGTTCTTCCCGGACCTCTCGGACCCGCGCTACGCGAGCGAGCTGGTCCTGGTGCACTCGCGCTTCTCGACCAACACGTTCCCGTCGTGGCCGCTCGCCCAGCCCTTCCGCATGATCGCGCACAACGGCGAGATCAACACGGTGCGAGGCAACCGCAACTGGATGGCCGCACGCCAGGGCATGCTCGCGAGCGACAAGCTCGGCGACCTCGGTCCGCTGCTGCCGGTCTGCTCGGAGGGTTCGAGCGACTCGGCCAGCTTCGACGAGGTGCTCGAGCTCCTGCACCTGTCGGGCCGTTCGCTGCCGCACGCCGTGCTGATGATGGCGCCCGAGGCGTGGGAGAACCACACGGAGATGGACCCGGACCGTCGGGCCTTCTACGAGTACCACTCCACGCTCATGGAGCCGTGGGACGGCCCCGCGTGCCTGAACTTCACCGACGGCACCCTCATCGGCGCCGTCCTGGACCGCAACGGGCTGCGCCCGGGGCGGTACTGGGTGACCGAGGACGGCCTCGTCGTCCTGGCGTCCGAGGCCGGGGTCCTGGACCTCGACCCCGCCACGATCGTGCGCAAGGGCCGGCTCGAGCCGGGCCGCATGTTCCTGGTCGACACGGGCCAGGGCCGCATCATCGAGGACGAGGAGATCAAGGGGCAGCTCGCCGCGCAGCGTCCGTACGCGCAGTGGGTCGCCGAGAACTCGGTCTACCTCGACCGCATGCCCGAGCGTGAGCACGTCGCGCACAGCCCCGCCTCGGTCCAGCGTCGCCAGCGCGCCTTCGGCTACACCGAGGAGGAGCTGCGGATCCTGCTCACCCCCATGGCCGGCACGGGCGCCGAGCCGCTCGGCGCCATGGGCACGGACACGCCGATCGCGGTGCTGTCCAGCCGGCCGCGGCTGCTGTTCGACTACTTCACGCAGATGTTCGCCCAGGTGACGAACCCGCCGCTGGACGCGATCCGCGAGGAGCTGGTCACGTCGATCGGCGGGGCGATCGGCCCCGAGCCGAACCTCCTGGACGACAGCCCGCTGCACGCCCGCAAGCTGATCCTGCCGTTCCCCGTGCTCGACAACGACGAGCTCGCGAAGATCCTGCGCGTCGACCGTGACCCGGCCCTCGAGGGCATCTTCCGGGCCGTGACCGTCAAGGGGCTGTACCCCGTCGGTGGGGGTGGCCAGGCTCTTCAGGACCGCCTCGAGGAGATCTTCGCCGAGGTCGACCAGCACGTGGCCGAGGGTGCGAGCTTCATCGTGCTCTCCGACCGCGACTCGAACCAGGAGCTCGCGCCGATCCCGTCGCTGCTCCTGTCGAGCGCGGTGCACCACCACCTGCTGCGCCGCCACACGCGCACCCAGGTCTCGCTCGTCGTGGAGGCCGGGGACGTCCGCGAGGTGCACCACGTGGCCCTCCTGATCGGCTACGGCGCGGCCGCGGTCAACCCGTACCTCGCGATGGAGACCGTCGAGGACCTCGCCAAGTCGGGCTTCGTCCCGGTCAGCCCCGAGCAGGCCGTGAAGAACCTCATCAAGGCGCTCGGCAAGGGCGTCCTGAAGGTCATGAGCAAGATGGGCATCTCGACCATCTCCTCGTACCGCGGGGCGCAGGTCTTCGAGGCGCTCGGTCTCTCGCACGAGCTCGTCGCGGACTACTTCGCCGGGACGACGAGCCGCCTCGGCGGCATCGGCCTCGACGTCCTCGCGGCAGAGGTCGCCGCACGGCACGCCGAGGCCTACCCGGCCTCGGGCAACCACCAGGCGCACGTCCGTCTCACCACGGGCGGCGAGTACCAGTGGCGCCGCGACGGCGAGGAGCACCTGTTCGACCCCGAGACAGTCTTCCGCCTGCAGCACGCGACGCGCGAGCGCCGGTACGACGTCTTCCGCCAGTACACCCAGCGGGTCGACGACCAGTCGACCCGTCTGATGACGCTGCGTGGCCTCCTGGAGTTCCAGGAGGGGCAGCGCCCGGCGCTGTCGATCGACGAGGTCGAGCCGGTCAGCGAGATCGTCAAGCGCTTCAACACGGGTGCGATGTCCTACGGCTCCATCTCGGCCGAGACGCACGAGACCCTCGCGATCGCGATGAACCGGCTCGGCGGACGGTCGAACACGGGTGAGGGCGGCGAGGACCCGGAGCGCCTGTACGACCCGGAGCGTCGTTCGAAGGTCAAGCAGATCGCGTCGGGCCGCTTCGGCGTCACGTCCGAGTACCTGACCAACGCGGACGACATCCAGATCAAGCTCGCCCAGGGCGCCAAGCCCGGCGAGGGCGGTCAGCTGCCCGGTCACAAGGTGTACCCGTGGGTCGCCAAGACGCGTCACTCGACGCCGGGGGTCGGGCTCATCTCCCCGCCGCCGCACCACGACATCTACTCGATCGAGGACCTCGCGCAGCTCATCCACGACGCCAAGAACGCGAACCCGTCGGCTCGCGTGCACGTCAAGCTCGTGAGCGAGTTCGGCGTGGGCACCGTGGCGACAGGTGTGTCCAAGGCGCACGCCGACGTCGTCCTCATCTCGGGGCACGACGGCGGCACGGGCGCGAGCCCGCTGACCTCGCTCAAGCACGCGGGCACCCCGTGGGAGCTCGGCCTGGCCGAGACCCAGCAGACGCTCGTGCTGAACAACCTGCGCGACCGCATCGTGGTCCAGGTCGACGGCCAGATGAAGACCGGGCGCGACGTCGTGATCGGTGCGCTGCTGGGGGCCGAGGAGTTCGGCTTCGCGACGGCTCCCATGGTCGTCTCCGGTTGCGTCATGATGCGCGTGTGCCACCTGGACACGTGCCCGGTCGGCGTCGCGACGCAGAACCCCGAGCTGCGCGCCCGGTTCACGGGCAAGCCGGAGTTCGTCGTGAACTTCTTCGAGTTCATCGCGGAGGAGGTGCGCGAGCACCTGGCCCGCCTCGGGTTCCGTTCGATCGAGGAGGCCGTCGGGCACGTCGAGGCGCTCGACACCCGCAAGGCGGTCGAGCACTGGAAGGCTCAGGGTCTCGACCTCGGGCCCGTGCTCGAGAAGCCGCAGCCCGTCGAGGGGTCGTCGCTGCGCAACACGACGACGCAGGACCACGGGCTCGACCGCGCGCTCGACAACCAGCTCATCGCGCTGGCGACCGACGCGCTCGAGAACCGTGAGCCCGTGCGGATCGCCCTGCCGATCCGCAACGTCAACCGCACCGTGGGCACGATGCTCGGTCACGAGGTGACCAAGCGGTACCGCGGCGAGGGCTTGGCCGACGACACGATCGACGTCTCCCTCACGGGGTCGGCCGGTCAGTCGATGGGCGCGTTCCTCCCGCGAGGCATCACGCTGCGCCTGTTCGGCGACGCGAACGACTACGTCGGCAAGGGCCTGTCGGGCGGACGCATCGTCGTCCGTCCTGACCGTGCCGCGGTCCTCACGGGGTCGAGCAACGTCGTCGCGGGCAACGTCATCGGCTACGGCGCCACGTCCGGGCAGATCTTCCTGCGCGGCCTGGTGGGCGAGCGCTTCGCGGTCCGCAACTCGGGCGCCACGCTCGTCGTGGAGGGCGTGGGCGACCACGGCCTCGAGTACATGACCGGCGGGTCCGTCGTGATCCTCGGACCGACGGGACGCAACCTCGGTGCGGGCATGTCGGGAGGTACGGCCTACGTGCTCGACCTGCGCCCGCAGGCGATGAACACGACCGGCGTGTCCTCGGGCGAGCTGCTGCTCGACACGCTCGACGACGCGGACGCCGCGCTCGTCGAGGGCCTGGTCCGGACGCATCTCGAGGAGACGGGCTCGACCGTCGCGGCCGAGCTGCTCGAGGACTTCGACGCGGCGCGCGCTCGCTTCACGCGCATCCTGCCGGCCGAGTTCGCCCGCGTGCGCAAGGCGCTCGCCCAGGCGGAGCTCGACGGTCTCGATCCTGCCGCCCCCGGCGTGTGGGACCAGATCTTGGAGGTGGCCCGTGGCTGATCCCCGCGGATTCCTGAAGGTGCGGGAGCGTGAGCTCCCGCCCAACCGCCCTGTCGAGGTCCGTCTGCGTGACTGGCGCGACGTCCACGAGCACCGTGTCGAGGGGCAGCCGTTCCTCAAGGAGCAGGCCGGCCGTTGCATGGACTGCGGCATCCCGTTCTGCCACCAGGGCTGCCCGCTCGGGAACCTCATCCCCGAGTGGAACGACCTCGTCTGGCGCGACCAGTGGGCCGAGGCCAGCGAGCGGCTGCACGAGACGAACAACTTCCCGGAGTTCACGGGGCGGGTGTGCCCGGCGCCGTGCGAGTCGAGCTGCGTGCTGGGCATCAACCAGCCTGCCGTGACGATCAAGAACGTCGAGGTCTCGATCATCGACGAGGCGTTCGCGCGGGGCTTCGTCACGCCGCACGTGCCGCAGAGGCTCACGGGCTCGACGGTCGCGGTCGTCGGGTCGGGGCCGGCGGGGCTCGCCGCGGCGCAGCAGCTCACGCGGGCCGGCCACACGGTCGTCGTGTACGAGCGGGACGCCGCGATCGGTGGCCTCCTGCGGTTCGGCATCCCGGACTTCAAGCTCGAGAAGACGCACATCGAGCGTCGTCTCGCGCAGATGGAGGCCGAGGGCACGCGCTTCCGCACGGGCGTGGAGATCGGTACGGACATCACCTGGGACGAGCTGCGGCGCCGGTTCGACGCCGTCGTGCTCGCGACGGGCGCGACGATCCCGCGTGCGCTCCAGGTGCCGGGCAGCGACCTCGACGGCGTGCACTTCGCCATGGAGTTCCTGCACCAGGCGAACACCGTGGTCGCGGGCGGGACCGTCGAGGACCAGATCGTCGCGACGGGCAAGAACGTGATCATCATCGGCGGCGGCGACACGGGCTCGGACTGCCTGGGCACCTCGCTCCGGCAGGGTGCCGCGAGCGTCACGACGCTCGCGATCGGCAAGCAGCCGCCGCGTGAGCGGGCCGCGGGCCAGCCCTGGCCGACCGACCCGATCCTGTTCGAGGTCTCGACCTCGCACGAGGAGGGCGGTGAGCGGGCCTACCTGGCCTCGACCGTCGAGTTCCTCGCGGGCGAGGACGGTCGGGTGCGAGCACTGCTCGTCGCCGAGACCGAGTACCTCCCGGACGGGCGACGCGTCCCGAAGGCCGGCACCGAGAAGGAGATCCCTGCCGATCTCGTGCTCGTGGCCATGGGCTTCACGGGACCCGAGACGGACACGCTCTCGACCCAGTCCGACATCGGGCTGACGACGCGCGGGCTCGTGGCGCGCGGGGACGACTTCGCGGCCACGGTGCCCGGGGTCTTCGTCGCGGGCGACGCGGGCCGGGGCCAGTCGCTCATCGTGTGGGCGATCGCCGAGGGTCGTGCCGCGGCGGCGTCGGTCGACGCGTACCTGCAGGGCAGCAGCGAGCTGCCCGCTCCGGTGCGCGCGTCGACCGTGTCGCTGAGAGCATGACAGGAGTGTGAGACGCGCCCCGACGTCCGACCGGACGTCGGGGTGGAGACGGGGCCCAGGCAGGGGCCCGAAGCGGTCCGGTTCCGCCGGACACGAAGGAACAACGAGGCTGGAGAAATGCGCAGAGCAAAGATCGTTTGCACCATCGGACCCGCGACCGAGTCGAAGGAGCAGCTCCGGGCGCTCGTCGACGCCGGGATGGACGTGGCGCGGATCAACCGCAGCCACGGCAGCGCCGAGGAGCACGCAGCCGTCTACCACGGCGTGCGCGAGGCCGCTGCGGCGTCGGGCCGTTCGGTCGCGGTGCTCGTCGACCTGCAGGGCCCCAAGATCCGCCTGGGCCGCTTCGGCGGCGACGAGAAGCACTGGCTCAACGAGGGTGACGTCTTCACCATCACGACCGAGGACGTCGTCGGCACCAAGGAGCTCGTCTCCACGACGCACAAGGGTCTGCCGGGCGACGCTCGCGTCGGCGACCCGATCCTCATCGACGACGGCAAGGTGCTCGTCCGCGTCACGGCCGTCGAGGGCCCGCGCGTCGTGACGCGCGTCGAGGTCGCAGGCCCTGTGTCGAACAACAAGGGTCTGAACCTCCCGGGCGTCGCGGTCTCCGTGCCGGCGCTGTCCGACAAGGACCGCGACGACCTGCGCTGGGCGCTGCGCATTGGCGCGGACATCATCGCGCTGTCGTTCGTGCGTTCCGCCGCGGACTTCGACGACGTCAAGGCGATCATGGACGAGGAGGGCCGCACGGTCCCCGTCGTCGCGAAGATCGAGAAGCCGCAGGCCGTCGAGAACCTCGCCGAGATCGTCGACGCGTTCGACGGTGTCATGGTCGCGCGTGGTGACCTCGCGGTCGAGCTCCCGCTCGAGCAGGTCCCGCTCGTGCAGAAGCGCATCGTGGAGATGGCTCGCCGCAACGCGAAGCCGGTCATCGTGGCGACGCAGGTGCTCGAGTCCATGACGAACTCGCCGCGCCCCACGCGCGCCGAGGCGTCGGACTGCGCGAACGCCGTCCTGGACGGGGCGGACGCCGTCATGCTCTCGGGCGAGACGAGCGTCGGCGAGTTCCCGATCCTCACGGTCGAGACGATGGCCCGCATCATCGAGGCGACGGAGGAGGCCGGCCGCGAGCGCATGGCTCCGCTCGGCTCGACGCCGCACACCCGCGGTGGCGCGATCACGCGTGCCGCTGCGGAGATCGGTGAGATCCTCGGCGCGAAGTACCTCGCGACGTTCACGCAGTCGGGCGACTCGGCGCGCCGCATGTCGCGTCTGCGTTCGTCGATCCCGCTGCTGGCCTTCACGCCGCGTGAGCACGTGCGCAACGTGCTGTCGCTCTCGTGGGGCACGCAGACCTACCAGGTGCCGGAGGTCCAGAACACCGACGCCATGGTCGGCCAGGTCGACACGACCCTGCAGGCCAACGGTCTCGCCGAGGTGGGCGACCTCGTGGTCGTCGTCTCCGGTGCGCCCGTGGGCCAGCCGGGCACGACGAACTCGATCCTCGTGCACCGGATCGGTGACAGCACGGACGTCTGATCCGCGCTGACCCCTGATCGACGACGGCCCCGGTGGCCGGCCGCGCTCCTCGCGCGACCGGCCACCGGGGCTTCGTCGTCCCGGCCCGACGGCGGTGCTCACCCCGAGCGGTGGACCGCACGGAGGCGCGGGAGCGCGCGGCGGACGTCTTCCGGTCGGCGGTCGAGCGGTACGCCCCGGTGCGAACCGTCGCGCCCTGACGTCCGGGTGCCGTCAGGCCCCGAGCGCCAGGTGCACCGCGAGGCCGAGGATCACGAGCCCGCCGACGGCCGCGGTGACCCGCTGACCGGTGTCGTTGGTCAGGGCCCGTCCGAGCACCGCGCCACCGCCCGCGACGACCAGCTGCCAGCTCGCGGACGCGAGGAACGCCGCGGCGACGAACACGGCACGCTCGGGCCCGGTGGCGTCGGGGCTGAGCGCCCCGCCCGCGACGAGCACGGCGAAGTAGACGACGGTCGCGGGGTTGACCAGGGTCAGCCCGAGGAGCGTCGCGTAGGCGCGCACGGGAGTGGTGTCGCTCGTCGCCGGGCGGGGCGTGGCGCCGTCGGGCACGACGCGCTGGAGAGCCGGACGGAACGTGCGCCACGCGAGGAACACCAGGACAGCGACCGACGCCCACGTGAGCGGGGTGCGGATCGACGCGACGAACGGCGCGACGACCGCACCTGCCACCACGGCGACCGTCGCGTAGATGCCGTCCGCGGTCGCGGTGCCCAGGCCCGCCGCGGCGCCCACGGTGAAACGCGTGCGCGCGGTGAGCGTCACGAGGTAGACCGCGATGGCGCCGACGGGGATCGCGATCGCGTACCCGGCGACGAGGCCCGCGACGAGCGCGGCCGTCATCGGTCCGGGTGAGGTCGCCGGGTCGGGAGGCCCTGCTGTCGGCCGGCAGGTCGCGCGGGAGCGGCGAGCGGGCGGGGAGCGGGCGTCGTCGGCATGGATCGAGGATCACCTCTGGGGGCCGAGCCGTCAAGCATTTTTCGGAGTCGTGCAGCGCTCGTGCCCGACGGCGCCGCTCGCCCGGGCGCGGACGGCGGGCCGGTCGTCAGCCGACGAGCACGGCTGCCGCGACCGCGCCCACGACCGCACCGAGCACGAGGCCCGTGACGACCTCCGTGCGCGTGTGGTCGCGCACCCCGAGCCGGGCGAGGCCCACGACCACGGCGACGACCAGCAGACCGGCCGCGAGCCACCACGACAGCGTGGTCGCGACGCCTGCCGCGACCGAGAAGACGCCCGTGTGCACCGACGCACGCACGACCGGGGTCACGAGGGCGAGGGCGACGATCCCCGAGAGGTAGGCCGTGAGGAGCTGGGGCAACAGCGGCGGAGCCCCCGTGAGGTGCAGGGCGACGATCGCCGTGACCTCGATGAGGACGAGTCCCGCGAAGACGATCATGCGCTGCGCGCGAGGACGCACGTGCCGGGACTCGAGCACCCGCAGGCGGGCGAGCCCGTGCACGAACAGGTAGGGCAGCCCACCGCACAGGAGCACGGCGAGGGCGACGTGGCCGAGGCCCGACACACCGGGGGAGGCGTACAGGGCGGTCGCGAGCACGAGCGCGGCGACCGTGTAGCCGGGGGCGAGCACCTCGGTCACGAGGACGGCCCACCGGGGGTGGGGCGCCGTCGTGCCAGGGGGCGCCTCGGCCGGCGGTGCGGTGGGGACGGGGTGGGCCATGGTTCTCCGAGCGGCAGGGTGCGGTCGCGGTCAGTGGTGGTCGTCGCGCTCGCTGCCCGGCGGGAGGTGCGAGCCCTCGTGGCCGTCGTACCCGAGGACGGACACGAGGACGCTCGCGCGCCGCTCGCCCGTCTGCTCGCGGAACGCCCGCCCGAGATCGCGCAGGGCCTGGTCGTCACTGACCCAGTCGCCCCAGTCGGCCGGGACCGCTGGCCGCTCGTCCATCCCTCTCCGGGTCGCGGCGAGGTCGATCTGGAGGGCGCGCAGCACGGGTGCGGGCGCGTCGCCGACGAGGGCGCGGACCTGCGCTGCGTCCTGTGGGTCGGAGTAGCGGGCGAGGGTCGCCAGGGCGTCCATGATCTCGATGGTGCGGTGGTACTCCGCGACCTCGGGCCGGACGGCGGGCAGCCGGGACTCGGCGACGGCGTCCACGAGGTGGGAGTGCAGGGCGCCGAGGTCGGCGTGCCGACGCCTGCGGGTGCGGGCCGCGGAGAGGAGGTGTCCCATGATCCCGACCGTGAGCAGGACGCTCGACGTCGCGATGAGGTACCGCGTGCGGACGCCGAGGAGGCGGAACTGCCCGACGGCCTCCGGTTCCTGCAGGACGATGTTGACGGCGCTGAGCAGCGCCCACAGGACGCCGACGAACGCTCCGGCCGCCGCCAGGTCCATGCCCCATCTGCCGCCGCGCGGTCGCTCGCCGCGCGAGCGCAGGGTGGAGACGCCGAACGTCGCCGTCGCCCACAGGAAGGCGCCGTAGTAGGTGGCCCAGTAGAGGGCCATCCACGGCTTGCCGGCGGTCTGGAAGTCGAAGTCCCGTCGCTCCCACGGCCCGTTGAGGACGAAGACCACGACGAGCACGCTCACGACGCCGACCACGCCCGCCACGACGTACCGGGGACGAGGACGTCGCCCCTGGGTCCCCTGGACCCAGGCCGCGATGCACAGGCAGCCCGCGACGAGCAGCGAGTGCTTCGCGAGCTCGTGGAGCCCGGCCGGGGCGGACGTCAGCAGGAAGGACTCGATGGTGTCGATCCGCAGCGCGGAGGCCGCGGCCACGAGGCCGAGACCCCAGGTGAGCGCACGGTCGCCGTCGAGGTGTGAGCGGTGCCGCAGCGCGGTCCACCCCGCTGCCCCGGCGAAGAGCAGGAAGGCGAGGTAGGTCACCGGTAGCGCTCCATGCCTGCCAACCGGTGGGCGACACCGCCCGTCGCCTCGATCGACATCATGAGCTCGCTCGCGAGGGACTCGGCACGGTGCTCGACCGGGTCCTCGTAGCGGTTGCGTCGCTGCGGGCCCGGGGGAGGAGCCGTGGGGTCGTCGCACGCGTCGAGGATGTGGACGAGCTCGTGGGCGATGATGTGCTGCCGGTGGCGCGGGGAGAGCGCGGCCTCGGAGCTGACGATGACCTTCTCGCCGTCCGGCAGGCTGAGCCACATCCCGGAGACCCCTTCGCCGAGGGGGCCGTCGACGACGTCGACCGGGCGCCCGCGACGGGTCGCGACGATCCCGCGCGCCTCGTCGATGCTGCGCGCGCGGTCGAGGCCGGCGGAGGTCAGCCAGGCGCGATGCTCGGTCACGGTTCGTCGTCGGTCTCGACGGCAGGGAGCGACTGCATGCGGCGCATCTGGTCGAGGAGCTGAGTCACCGCACGGACGTTCTCCGCCGAGAGCCCCTCGGCGCGCATCGCGAAGGCCTCGACGCCGTGGTCCGACAGGGCGAGGCGCAGCTCCTTCTTGGGGTCCTCGCCCGTGTCGAGGAGGTCCTTGGGCTCGACGCCGAAGTACGCCGCGAGACCCTCGATGATGCGCAGCGAGGGAGAGGTGCGGTGGCCGCCGCGCAGCGCGCTCAGGTAGGCCTCCTTCACGGCGTAGCCGTGCTCGGTCATCCAGGTCGCGACCTCGCGGTTGGTCGCGCCGCGTCCGGCCCGCTGCCTGGTCGCGAACAGCTCGTTCAGCCGGTGCTGGAACGCGCGGCTGAGCCGCTCGCCCGGGGGGTTCTCCTGTGTCGTCACCTCTCGATTGTCCCAGGATCGACGGGGTGCTGGTAGCACCTGTCCGCCGAGCCGACGGACCGGCGCCGGGCGGGTGAGGGCGGGCGCGTCGAGCGCTGTTTCCGGCGGTGTCTCCGAGGGCAGGAGCGCGACCACCGGCGGGACGCCGTGGGCCGGTCCCGATGTGGTGGCGATGTGTGACCGGCGCGCTCGTGTGGTGCAGTTCACATGAGAGCTCTCTCATCTACAGGAACATCGTCGTCGGGTCAGGGATGCCCTCAGTAGAGTACGGATGTCGCGGTTCGTGACGGTCGAGGCCTTGGGGGTCGTGCGTCCCGTCACGCCGCGACCGCCCGGCGCCTCCGGGGGAGCAGGGGGTCCCCGGACGGCGCCGGCGCTGTCCCTGCGTCCTTCCAGCGGCCGGCCCGGTCCCGTCTAGGCCTGCGCGCCCGCCTCGCGCCTCGCGTGCTCGACGTCGAGCGCCCGGTCCAGGCCCTCCAGGATGCTCCTGGCCTCCTCGACGTCCCACGTCGTGCCCTGCAGCTCGAACTCGAAGAGCACGGGGCGCCCCGACGTCCGGGCGATCTGCCGGCACGCTGCCTGGTAGTGCTCGCCGAAGTTCCGGTTGCCCGACCCCATGACCCCCACGAGACGTCGCCGCGTCACAGGGCTCGCGAGGAAGCGGCGCACCGGTTCGGGGATGGTGTCGTTGTCGACGTTCCCCGTCTTGTACGAGGGCGTGAGCAGCACCCAGGGGCCGTCCGGCACGGAGCGACGGACCTCACGGTCGCCCAGGTCGAACGCCTCGCGGCCCAGCCGGAGCGCGAACGAGCGCACCATGCCCGACGCCGACGAGTAGAAGTAGACGACGGTCCGCACCGGGCTCACCAGCCCAGGAGCACCCGGGCCCCCGGGGGAGCCTTCGGCGACGGGAGAGCGATCGGGACGGGCGGCGTCGGGCACGGGTGCGGCGCTCCTCAGGTCGGGGGGACTCTCCAGTCCACACCGGCCCTGCGCGGCCGGCCAGGGCACAAGGTCCCGTCCCGGTGCTCATGGAGGTCCCGGCGGCCCGGGCCGTGCCAGCGGGCTCCAGCGTGCTCCCGCCGTGCGACGGGAGCACGCCGTCCTGCTCAGGGGGCCGCGGTCACGACCGCGCGCGAGGCGGCGTGGCGTGCGCCGAGGTAGCCGAAGACGACGGCCGGCCCGATCGTCGAGCCGGGGCCAGGGTAGGTGCGTCCCATGACCGCTGCGGTCGAGTTCCCTGCTGCATAGAGCCCCGGGACGGGCGAGAGGTCCTCGCGCAGGACCGCGCCGTGCTCGTCGGTGAGGAGCCCGCCCTTGGTCCCGAGATCGCCCGGGACGATCTTCACGGCCGTGAACGGCCCCCTCTCGATCGGGCCGAGGTTCGGGTTGGGCCTGACGCCGGGGTCGCCGTAGTAGCGGTCGTACAGCGAGTCCCCGCGGTGGAAGTCCTCGTCGACGCCGGTGCGCGCGAAGCCGTTGAAGCGTTCGACGGTCGCGGCGAGCTGCGCGGGCTCCATGTGGAGCAACCGGGCGAGGTCCTCGAGCGTGTCGGCGACGACGAGGGTCCCGGCCTTCTCGAGATTCTTGGTGCCCGACGGCGCGATGGTGAACAGGTACCTGCGGCGCGCACGGGAGTCCAGGACGAGCCAGGACGGTATCGAGGGCGTGGTGCGGTCGTGCTCGAGCATGGCGTGCCCGAAGTCGATGTAGCTCGCCGACTCGTTGGTGTACCGCTGCCCGTGCTGATCGACGAGGATGCTGTACGGCATGGACCGCTCGCTGAGCACGAAGCCGTTCATCCCCTTCTCGTTCGCGACGCCGGCCCCCCACCAGGCGTCGTCCATGAGGGCCAGCGTCCCGCCTGCCGCGACCCCGGCCTCGATCCCCGTCCCGAGGTCGCCGTCCGCGGCCGCGCTCCACCCGGGTACCCCGTGGTACTTCTCGCGCCACTCGGTGCGGTGCGCGAAGCCTCCGGCCGCGATGACGACGCCACCCCGGGTCCGGACGGTCCGCCGGCCGGTCGGACCGCCGAGCACCGCCCCGACGACCGCGTCGTCCTCGACGACGAGCTCGACGAGCGGGGTGCTCAGCAGGACCGGCGTGCCCTGCGTCCGTACGACCTGCATGAGCGAGCACACGAGCGCCGCACCGATGCCCGCGGGGCGCTGCCCGCGCACCAGGGAGCCGAGCGTGCGCCCGACGAAGCGGGCGCCGCGGACGAAGCCGCTGGGTGAGGACCACGCGCGGGCGAGAAGCCACACGTCGTCGGTGCGGAGGGGGAGCGGCATCCCGCCGTCGTTCATGCGTGAGTACTTGATCCAGGTACCGAGCCGTCGGGTGTCGAAGGCCTGGGCCTCGATGCTGCGTCCCACCATCCCACCGGGCTGTTCCGGGTAGTAGTCGGGATAGTCGGTCGCCCGGACCCAGCGCACCCCGTGCGTCTCGAGGCTCGTGACGACCTCCGGCACGGCCTCGACGAAGGCCCGCTTGCGCGCCGGCGAGGTCGCCGGACCGGCGTCCTCGACGACCGCGTCGAGGTACGTCAGCGCCTTCTCGGCGGAGTCCTCGACGCCGTCACGTGCCATGAGCGGGTTGGCCGGCATCCACAGCCCACCGCCGCTGCGCATCGTCGTGCCGCCCCACCGGTCCGTGCCCTCGACCAGCAGGACCTTGGCGCCGGCGTCCGAGGCGGCTACCGCCGCCGAGAGCCCCGCTGCACCGGTCCCGACCACCAGGACATCGACCTCGTCGTCCCACGACCGCTCCATCGCGGCCTCCTCTCACGCGCAGCTCACACGCTTCGGCAGAACCGGAGGATGATCCTCCGTATCGAGAATGTAGCGGGCGATACGCTGCTGCGGAAGAGGCCGACCGAGGGGGAACGATGTCCGAGCAAGTCCTGCGCGCCGACGCGCAGCGCAACCGCGACCAGATCGTCACGTCGGCCACGTCCCTGTTCGTCGACGTCGGCCCCGACGTCGCTCTCGAGACCGTCGCCCGCAAGGCCGGAGTCGGCATCGGCACGCTCTACCGCCGGTTCCCCGACCGGGAGGCGCTCCTGCGCGCAGTCCTGCAGGACGCGCTCGAAGGGCTCCTGGCCGACATGCGCTCGGCGCGCGACCACGAGCGCACGGCCTGGGACGCGCTGGTCGGTGCGCTCGGTTGGTCGCACCGCCTGCGGGTCGTCCTCACCCTGACCGGTGCGGTCACGGCCGCCGAGTCCGCGGACCTCGCGCACCACGCCGGTCTCGTGCAGGTCCGGGACGAGCTCGTCGAGCTCGTCGACGAGCTCGTCGGCGCCGCACAGCGGGAGAAGAGTCTGCGCAGCGACGTCGCGACAGGAGACGTCGTCCTGCTCATGGCGGCCGTCAGCCGAGGGCTGCCACGCGGGACCACGAACGCCGCGAACGCCTACACCCGCGCCCACGCGCTCGTCCTCGACGCGTTGCGCGCCCCGGCGGCGACACCGCTGCCCGGCGTGCCGACGCGCGTCGGCGACCTCCCGCTGTAGACGTCCCGCTGTCGACGTCCCGCCGTGGGCGGGCGCCCTCCGCCACCGGACCGACGGCGGTCGTCACCGGGCGAGGACGCCAGCCGGGGCGACAGGTTGTGCGCCAGAACCGACAGGTTATGCAAACCGACCACCCCCCTCACCAGGGGTGCGCTGTGATGAGTTCGTTATCAACCGACCAGCGACACCAACGTCTCTGGGCACCAGGGCGTGGCGGCCCTCAGCGGACGAGGGGCTCGACCCCGACGTCACCCGAGTCCGCCCGGTCGACGGCGCGGCAGGGGACGGCCCCGGCCTGCGACCGCTCTTGGACAGTCGAAGGAGACACACAAGTGGACCCACGCACGCAACCCGCGCCTGAGGTCGCCGTCGTGCGCTGCCACCGCGCCGAGGTGGCCCAGGACAAGACGTGCCACGCACGGACACAGCCCCGAGGACGTCAGGGGGGCTCTCGTGCGCACGTTCTGGACTGACCTCTCCGAGCGACGCCCCACGGTCGCGCAGTTCATCATGTTCTCGCTCCTGAGCACCGGCATGACGGTGCTCCAGCTGGCGCTGATGCCGCTGTTCAAGTGGGTCTTCACCAAGACACCTCTCGTGGACCAGACCTTCCAGGCGTTCGCCGTGAACGTGAACGCGGACGGTTCGCCGTTCTACCTCTTCGACTACGCGGCGGGTGCCCTGCCCGCCGGAGGCGGCGGCCTGGCGTACTTCCTGGCGGTGCAGGTCACCCTCCTCATCGCCCAGGTCATCAACTTCTTCCTCCAGCGCAACGTGACGTTCAAGTCGGACACGAACATCTGGCGTGCGGCGGCCTGGTACTTCGTCGCGTACGTGCTGATCACCTTCGCGGCCGCGGCGTTGCAAGGCTTCTACAAGGCGCCGATCTACCAGTGGATGGTCGAGCGCTGGGGCAGCACCGGGGAGGTCGGGGCAGACCTCGTCACGATGATCATCAACGCGCTGATCTCGGTCCTCGTGTACTTCCCGATCCTCAAGATCATCTTCAAGCAGGCGCCCGGGACCGACGCGCCCCCGGGCTCGGGCCCGACCGTCGCCGAGCCGGTCGTCGAGGCGGCCCGCTAGTCGCGACGCCCGCCCCAGAGCAACGCAGCCCGTCGGACCGGTCGGGCGTGCAGAACCACACCAGTGCACCCACGAGAGAAGACCTCCGTGGGGGAACGGAAGCAGAACCATGACGGAAGAACTGACCACGCTCGAGAAGGCCGCACTCCTCAGCGGGGAGAGCGTCTGGGAGACGCGGGCGGTACCCCGGCACGGCATCCGGACGCTGTGGCTGTCCGACGGCCCGCACGGCATCCGCAAGCAGACGGGTTCGGCCGACCACCTCGGCCTGGGCGCGTCGCAGCCCGCGACCTGCTTCCCGACGGCGGCCACGGTCGCGAACAGCTGGGACCCCGAGCTGGCGCTGTCGGTCGGCGAGGCGCTCGGCGCCGAGGCTGCGGACCAGGGCGTGGACGTGCTGCTCGGTCCTGGTCTCAACGTCAAGCGCAGCCCGCTGTGCGGGCGCAACTTCGAGTACTTCTCCGAGGACCCCCTGCTCTCGGGGCGCCTCGCCGCCGGATACGTGCGCGGGATCCAGTCGCGCGGCGTCGCGGCGTGCCCCAAGCACTTCGCGGCCAACAGCCAGGAGCTGCGACGCATGACGAGCGACTCCGTGGTGGACGAGCGGACGCTGCGCGAGATCTACCTGACGGGCTTCGAGGTCGTGGTCCGCGAGTCCTCGCCGTTCTCGATCATGTCGAGCTACAACCTGATCAACGGCACCTACGCCAACGAGAACCCCTTCCTGCTCCAGCAGGTGCTGCGGGACGAGTGGGGCTTCGACGGCGCGGTCGTGACGGACTGGGGCGGCGGCAACGACGCGGTCGAGGCGGTCCGCCGCGGCGGGACGCTCGAGATGCCCTCGCCGGGCCTCGACTCGGCCGCGCAGATCGTGGCCGCCGTGGAGCGCGGCGACCTGGACATGGCGGACCTGGACGCGCGGGTCGAGGAGATGAAGGTCCTCGGGAGCCGGATCGGTGGGGCGGGGCGCGAGGTCGACCTCGACGCGCACCACGAGCTGGCGCGCACGGTCGCCGAGCAGAGCGCGGTGCTGCTGCGCAACGAGGACCATCTGCTGCCGTTGGCGTCGGGGACCCGGGTCGCGGTCGTCGGCGACTTCGCCGCGACGCCTCGCTACCAGGGCGCCGGATCCTCGGTCGTCAACCCGACCCGGCTCACGACTGCCCTGGACGCCCTGGGCGCCTCGGACCTGCAGGTCGTGGCGACCGCGCAGGGCTTCACGCGCGGCGGGGACGCGGACCCCGCCCTCGTCGCAGAGGCCGTCGACGCGGCGCGCACGGCGGACGTGGTGCTGCTGTACCTCGGGCTGGACGAGATCAGCGAGTCGGAGGGGCAGGACCGGAGCCACCTGCGTCTGCCGCCGAGCCAGGTCGAGCTGTTGGCGCGGATCTCCTCGGTCACGAGCCGGATCGTGGTCGTGCTGAGCGCGGGATCGGTCGTGGAGGTGCCGTGGCTGTCGCAGTGCGGTGCGCTGGTCCACGGCTACCTGGGCGGCCAAGGCGGCGCAGAGGCCGTGGTGCGGGTCCTGACAGGTGCGGTGAACCCGTCGGGTCGCCTCGCGGAGAGCTACCCCGTCCGTCTCGAGGACGTGCCCAACGCGCGCTACTACCCGGGCGAAGGGGTCGACGCCGAGTACCGCGAGGGTCCCTACGTGGGCTACCGCTACTACTCGACGGTCGGCGTCCCGGTCGCCTTCCCGTTCGGGTTCGGCCTGAGCTACACGACGTTCGCCTACACCGACCTCGCGGTCGACGCCGACGGCGTGACGTTCACCCTGACCAACACGGGTGATGTCGCGGGGGCCGAGGTCGCCCAGCTCTACGTGGGGCGCCAGGACGCCGACGGCGTGCACCGCCCCGTGCGCGAGCTCAAGGGCTTCGCGAAGGTGCACCTCGCGCCGGGCGAGTCCCGACGCGTGCGCATCGACTTCGACCGCTTCACCTTCCGGCACTTCTCGACGACGTCGAGCGCCTGGGAGACCGAAGGCGGCGCCTGGACGCTCGCCGTGGGCTCCGACGTGGAGACCGTGCTGCTGACGGCCGAGCACGTCGTGGCGGGTATGGCCGCTGCCGATGTCGACGCGGTGCCGGACGAGTACCGCACCGGCCGGGTGACGGACGTCTCCGACGAGGCGTTCGCCGCGCTCCTGGGCCGACCGCTCGCCCCGCGAGGCCAGGTGACCGGGCCGCTCGGCGTCAACAGCCCGTTGTCGGACATGGAGCACGCACGGAGCCCGCTGGCCCGGTTCGCCTACCGGGAGCTGGCGAGGCGGATCGCTCGCGCCGAGGCCAAGGGCACCCCGGACCTCAACCTGCTCTTCCTGCGCGGGATGCCGTTCCGGGCGATCGCGAAGATGACGAACGGCGCCATGAGCATGGACATGGCCGAGGGCCTGCTCACGATCGTCAACGGCCACTTCTTCCGTGGAGCGGGGGCCCTGGTCGCAGGGTTCTTCCGCAACCGCCGCTCCACCCGTCGGATGCGGGCCGAGCTCGCGCGCTGACGCGCACGTCCGGTTCGTTCCTTCTTCCTGAGAGAGAGTGTGTGTGATGTTCCGACGGATTGGTCAGGCGTGGTCGGGGTTTTCTGAGCGGCGTCCGGGGACGGCGCAGTTCTTGTTGTTCTTCTTGTTGAGCAATGGTGTGACGG